>NZ_JAMYED010000040.1:0-255 GCF_033843685.1 Stenotrophomonas sp. RG-453 | reverse complement strand
CAAAGCTTGTTGCCAGCTCCCCGATACTTTTCGCAGGCTGCCACGTCCTTCATCGCCTCTGACCGCCAAGGCATCCACCGTGTGCGCTTATTCGCTTGACCATATAACCGCAAGTTGCCTTGGGTTATATATATGACCTGGGGGTACAAAGCCCAGATACGAAATATAACGACTCAATTAATAAGAAGACATTTAAGTCTTCCGCCTTAGCCTCACGACACGTCTAAGATAGAATCTCAAAACGCTCGCTACGTC
>NZ_JAMYED010000039.1:0-277 GCF_033843685.1 Stenotrophomonas sp. RG-453 | reverse complement strand
AATTCTTTGTATGCGCTAGTCATTCAGAGTGGTGGGTCTGGGTAGACTCGAACTACCGACCTCACCCTTATCAGGGGTGCGCTCTAACCACCTGAGCTACAGACCCAATGTCCGTTCAGCTCATTGCCGTTTGCGTCGATAAACACGCAACGTGTGGTGGAGCCTGTCGGGATCGAACCGACGACCCCCTGCTTGCAAAGCAGGTGCTCTCCCAGCTGAGCTAAGGCCCCATATACGGGACTATCCACATCGGCCAGGCCGACGTGAAACTCTGAAT
>NZ_JAMYED010000038.1:0-318 GCF_033843685.1 Stenotrophomonas sp. RG-453 | reverse complement strand
ACAATTGATATGTTGCTTGATCAAACGTCTGCAAGATGGACAATCATCCTTCCTGCAGGCGCCTTCACAAGATACCTGCGCATACTGTCAAAGAACTTTGGAGTCGGCCTCAGCGCCTTCCTCCGTGCGCCCCGACGTTTCCGTCGTTGCGAGCCGCCCATTATAGCCGGCTTTTCCGCCTCGTCAACACCTTTTTCAAGGCCGTTTCACCGAAGTGAAACGTTGTTGCCGATGCTGCTTCGTCGTGCGACCCGAAGGTCTTTTCGTCGAAGCGAGCCGCCTATTATGTCAGGCTTTTCGTTTCCGTCAACACCTTCT
>NZ_JAMYED010000037.1:0-341 GCF_033843685.1 Stenotrophomonas sp. RG-453 | reverse complement strand
GATCCCATCCCGAACTCGGAAGTGAAACGCAGCTGCGCCGATGGTAGTGTGGCCTAAGCCATGCGAGAGTAGGTCATCGCCAGGGTTTTTACCCCGAAAACCCCGCTGCTCACGCAGCGGGGTTTTCCTTTTTATGTAAGCACATGCTTTTTATGCACTTACAGCAACATCTTCGAGAAGAACTTCAAGTTATCCTCACAAGGTGTTGACAGATACGAAAAGCCTGACATAATAGGCGGCTCGCTTCGACGAAAAGACCTTCGGGTCGCACGACGAAGCAGCATCGGCAACAACGTTTCACTTCGGTGAAACGGCCTTGAAAAAAGGTGTTGACGAGGCGG
>NZ_JAMYED010000036.1:0-385 GCF_033843685.1 Stenotrophomonas sp. RG-453 | reverse complement strand
ACGGTGTTCTGCTCGACGACGAGAATCGTCAGACCGGTCTTGCTGATCACCTTGACACGCTCGTAGACTTCCTCGGCGAGCCGCGGCGCCAGGCCGAGCGAAGGCTCGTCGAGCAGCAGCAGCTTCGGCCGTGCCATCAACGCGCGCCCGATGGCCAGCATCTGCTGTTCTCCGCCGGACAGCGACCAGCCAAGCTGCTTGCGCCGCTCCTTCAGCCGGGGAAACAGCTCGAACACGCGATCGAGATCGGCCGCGATGGATTGGCCCCAGCGACGCCAGCTCACTGTGGCGAGCGTCAGGTTCTCCTCCACCGACAGGCCCGGAAAAATCCGTCGCCCCTCGGGAGCCTGCGCGATCCCCTTCGCTACCCTGCGATCCGTGGACC
>NZ_JAMYED010000035.1:0-407 GCF_033843685.1 Stenotrophomonas sp. RG-453 | reverse complement strand
CCGTATTGTCGTTCTCGTTGGCGACATAGAGAACTTTTCCCGCCGCATCCTGGGCGAACAGTTCCGGGTCGGGGCCCGAGGGCAGGCTGTCCACCACTCCTTGCGTCTTCGCATCGATCACCTGGATGGTGTCGTCGTCGCCGACGGCGACCATCACGAACTTGCCGTCACGCGTAAAGTCGATGCCGCGCGGGCGCTGGCCGACCTTGATCGTTTTTGTCACCGTCCAGCTGTCGGTGTCGATCACCGAGACCGTGTTGCTCTTCTCGTTCGAGACATAGGCGATGAACGCGTGCGCGGGCGCGGCCGCCAGCACCAGTCCGGAGAGAAGCCCAACACGCAACATGCGCAACATCTGCGTCCTCACTTCAATTTGCATTTGCTCTCCGGGCGATCGTAGCCGAGCG
>NZ_JAMYED010000034.1:0-409 GCF_033843685.1 Stenotrophomonas sp. RG-453 | reverse complement strand
CAGGAGACGCTCATGCGCGCGACCTTTCTTGCCTCCGTTGCAACAATCATTCTCACCGCGAGCACGGCGCTTGCGCAGACCGAGGGCGAATTCCCGGCCAAGCTCGCCGGCCACGTGGTGATGCCGGCCGCGACCTTCATCGACGCACCGGCGGACGCCCCCGCCGATCTCAAGACCTCCGGCAAATACACCACCGGCAAGCGCGTCGACGCGCTCGGCACCGTGTTGGGCAAGTCGTATGAGCGCCCGACCGGCGTGTCGCTGCCGTTCAAGGGACAACCGCTGCAGGGCCATTCCGGCATCAAGCACATGCCCGACGGCAGCTACTGGGTGATCACCGACAACGGCATGGGCGCGCGCGCCAACTCGCCGGATTCGATGCTGTATCTCAACCGCTACAAGATGGACT
>NZ_JAMYED010000033.1:0-419 GCF_033843685.1 Stenotrophomonas sp. RG-453 | reverse complement strand
GACTATGTGATCTCGCCGACCGCGCCGAACGTGAACTACCCCGCGGACTGGGCTTCGCCCACCAACGATCCGATGAAGCCGTTCGAGCACATCGCCTATACCGTGCCGTGGAATATGTCGGAAAATCCTGCCATCTCCATCAATGGCGGCTTCGACGCCAAGGGTTTTCCCATCGGCGTGCAGATCGTCGGCCGCCGCTTCGACGATATCGGCGTGCTCGGCATGGCCAAGGCGTTCGAAGGCTTGCGCGGCCCGCAGCGGCCCTGGCCGAAGCCGCCAACGAACTAATCGCACCGCCGTCATTCCGGACTGCGCCCTCTTGGCGCAAGCTTGGATGACTTGGGACTGACAGCATGCGAAGCCGCTTGCTTACCCTCCCCTGGAGGGGGAGGGTCGGCTCATGTGGAGCGCAGCGAGAC
>NZ_JAMYED010000032.1:0-422 GCF_033843685.1 Stenotrophomonas sp. RG-453 | reverse complement strand
GGATGATGAAGATCACGAGGATCTGCGTCGCCATCGACTCGACGAACCAGGCCGTGCGGAATTCTTCCGGCGAGGCGTTGAACAGGTACAGCAGCGCGCCGAAGGTCGCGATGTCGAACACCGACGACAGCGGTCCCATGATCGCCGCAAAGCGCACCAGGCGCGACATGCTCCACACCTGCGGCTGCGCCGTGGCCTGTTTCGAGACGCGGTCGAAGGGAATGCCGAGCTCGGAGAGGTCGTAGAGCAGATTGTTGAGCAGGATCTGCGTCGGCAGCATCGGCAGGAACGGCAGCGCGATCGAGGCCGCCGCCATCGACAGCATGTTGCCGAAATTCGAGCTCGCGCCCATGCGGACATATTTGAGGATGTTGGCGAAGGTGCGCCGGCCTTCCTCGACGCCGTCGGCGACGACTTCGAGA
>NZ_JAMYED010000031.1:0-431 GCF_033843685.1 Stenotrophomonas sp. RG-453 | reverse complement strand
CTATTCCCTGCTCGGCATCCCCATCGCGCGTGTCGCCGACCGGCTCAACCGGCGCAACATCGTCGCCATGGCGTTTGCGTTCTGGAGCGCGATGACGGCACTGTGCGGCGCCGCCTCGAGCGTGACCTCGCTGGCGCTGGCGCGCATCGGCGTCGGCATCGGCGAATCCGCGGGCTCGCCCGCCTCGCAATCGATCGTGGCCGATCTCTTCACCAAGAACGAGCGCCCGCGCGCACTCGGCATCTACGCCATCGGCACCTATCTCGGCATCTTCCTCGGTTATTTCATCGGCGGCTATGTCAACCAGCACTATGGCTGGCGATCGGCGTTCTATGTCGCGGGCCTGCCCGGCATCCTGCTTGCGGTCGTCCTGTGGCTGACGATCTCGGAGCCGAAGCGCGGCGCGATGCAGGAGAGTTTCGTGCCCGAGC
>NZ_JAMYED010000030.1:0-432 GCF_033843685.1 Stenotrophomonas sp. RG-453 | reverse complement strand
CACGAACACCGCTGATCACTCGCAGGAGTTGGCAACGACTGTTGCCGCTGCATCGGAGGAGGCATCCGCCAACGTACAATCGGTTTCTTCCGCGACGGAGGAGCTATCGTCGTCCGTCAACGAAATCAGTCGGCAGGTCCAAGAATCGGCCCGAATGGCAAGTGATGCTGTCAATCAGGCCCGAACGACCAACGCGCGTGTCGGAGAATTGTCACAAGCTGCCGCCAGGATCGGCGATGTGGTTGATCTAATCAATTCCATCGCCGGACAGACGAATCTCCTGGCGCTCAATGCCACCATCGAGGCCGCGCGTGCAGGTGAAGCGGGGCGTGGCTTTGCGGTGGTCGCGTCCGAAGTGAAGGCGCTCGCCGAACAGACCGCGAAGGCGACCGGGGAGATAGGTCAACAAATCACCAGCATGCAGGCTGCAAC
>NZ_JAMYED010000029.1:0-451 GCF_033843685.1 Stenotrophomonas sp. RG-453 | reverse complement strand
CCACTAGAGTTGGGAGTGGCTACTAAGCAGGGGAGCAACGATAGAGAGAAAAGCACTCAAGGCACAGGCGCGGAAGACTCTAAAGCGAAGTTATTGGCTGATTGTTATCGCGTGTCTGTTCGCGGCGTTTCTGGGTGCGGAATACGGCTCCTCGCTGATTGCCATCCACACCAATTCCGGCACGGCTCAGACTTCCGTACAAACCGATGCACAGACCACCGCCGAGGCCCCTGGCGAGGGCTACTATGCATCCGGCCCGCTGGACATTCTGATGGAGATAGCGTCGGGGCAGGGAAGCGACGCACGCGACCAAGTCAACAGCAACGAGAAAGCCATCGCCGCGCTCGGCCGCTCCCGCGGCGTACTTTCCGCGGCACTCAACTCATTTTCCTCCGGATCGTTCATCCTGTCCGTGGCGGATGCGGCCACGTCCGCCATTCATGCGCAGAAC
>NZ_JAMYED010000028.1:0-453 GCF_033843685.1 Stenotrophomonas sp. RG-453 | reverse complement strand
CGTCGCGGGTGACGAGGTTTCCCAAAAGAAACCGGCCCCGGATGCCTACTTCAGGGCACTCAGCCTCCTCGGGTTCTCGAGCTCCGAATGCTTGGCTATTGAGGATTCTCGCAATGGCTTTGTCGCGGCTTCGCGCGCTGGACTTCGAACTCTGATCACGCGGAGCAGCTATTTTGGGGATGAAGAATTCCAGGGCGCCTTTGCGATCGTCGACAGCCTGAGCGACCTTGCCAATTTCGAGATATCAGTGCCGTGGGGCGAGCCATAGAGCCGCCGGCCGGTCCGGTTACAAGGCTTCGCTTCCGAATCTGACGCCCATTGAAAGCTCTGCGCGTTATGCTAAGAATGTTTTCAATTCGTCAAGATGGATTGCATGGAAACGCTGGGAACCGTCCTTATCGTGGCGCGAGGTGGCCCGCAATGGTCGGCGGCCGCCGACGTATTGTCTGAGGA
>NZ_JAMYED010000027.1:0-455 GCF_033843685.1 Stenotrophomonas sp. RG-453 | reverse complement strand
CCTCGATTCCGAGCCGCTCTTGCTCCTGCTCGATATCATCCGAGACCTCGTCCATCTCTTCGATCTCATTGAACCTTGCGAGGATCTCGCGGAGGCGTGTCTCTTCGTCGCCTTCGTAGATTTCGGTTTTGACTTCCGACGTCGGCCAAGCCCGGGCGCTTTGCGGCAGGTCGGACAGGATCTCCGCCCAACCCCAGCCCGCCGCGGTCAGATCCTCGCATCTGGCGATCAGGATCTGCCGCGCCAGCTGCTTCAGCAGCACATCGTCGCTGATGATGTGCGAGGTCCCGAACAGATCCTCGGTGACATGGCCGCCGGCGGCACAATAGGCCTCGACGCCGACGACGCCCAGGAGCTGCGTCACCTCCTCGTCGGTCGCATAGGCGCCAAGCTCGCGCTTGACGTTGTGCACCGTGATCGCGTGGGCCTTGTCGAGCTGGGCGAACAGCTTGTCC
>NZ_JAMYED010000026.1:0-466 GCF_033843685.1 Stenotrophomonas sp. RG-453 | reverse complement strand
CGGTGTACTGGATCGCCCGGTCAAGCCGGGCGATGACAGTGGGGTTAAAAATCTCAAATATTTCAATGGCCGGTCTACTGTGCATGGGGTTGTTTTTGCTGTTCTGACCGAACGCGCGGGCGCTGATCCGTAAAATTGCGACCAATTCCGCAAGGCTCCCTTGAGCACGCCTCTTAAGGCCCGGAGAACCTGATCAGGCATAGGCTGATCCCAAATACACTCCCGTGCTTTTGGGGAACCCATGAACGCGCCAGCCAAATCCGCCGCCAAACGCCGGCTTCTGCTCGCCTCCGACCGGAGCGATGCGAGCAGCGAGCTCGCCAGCATCCTGAAGGCGGTCGGCGAGGTCTCGACGGTGACCACGCAGCAGATTCCCGAGCAGCCCTCGCGCGATCTGTCCGGCCTCATCGTCGATATCAATCTGCGCTCGCCCGACAGCGTGCAGCGGGTGCGCAACAAGCTGCGC
>NZ_JAMYED010000025.1:0-472 GCF_033843685.1 Stenotrophomonas sp. RG-453 | reverse complement strand
GCGTTATGGGGCACACTTGCTTCCAGGTTATTCCGTAGAGTGTGCATAGCAAGCAAGCCCCTCCCCGTCGCGAGCCTGATCTCCATTGGTAGAAGGGCGTAACCCGATCGATATCCAACTCGGCCAACCCGCTCACCTCGCAAGTCCCTCCCGAGCACGTCGGCCACGGGCGGACGTGCCATTCTGCCGTCGTGCTTCCTCTTCCTCGAGCCGACGTTCCAAATAGCCTGCGATGCTGCGCCAGGTGATTCGGCGGGAAGACCCTTGACGATAGCTCTCCAGTTCGTTGGCGGCCAAAAGTTCATAGAGCTTCGCCCGCCCCACCTTCAGCGCAGCCATAGTCTCATTCACGGTGGCGACGAGTGCCGGGAGGACACGCAAGTCGTCGAAGGGTTTTCGCATCGTTCGATCTTATAAATCTAAGTTAGAGATATTGATGTCTGATGGTGAGACCGGAGCAACGGGCATAGGA
>NZ_JAMYED010000024.1:0-473 GCF_033843685.1 Stenotrophomonas sp. RG-453 | reverse complement strand
ATCGGAAACAGCAGCGGCCCGAACAGCACGATGGCCGGTATGCCTTCCAGCACGCTGCCGAGGATCACGAAGGCCAGGATCGAGACCGCGATGAAGGTCGCGGAGCCACCGGGCAGGCCGGTCATGGAGGCAGCAAGCGCCCGCGAGAAGCCGGATTGGGTCAGGCCCCAGGCCATTCCGGTCGCGGTGCCGATGATCAGCAGGATCGCGCCAGACAGGCAGGCGGTCTCGATCAGCATCGGCAACAGCCGCCGCCAGTCGAACTGCCGGTAGATCAGCAGCCCGATGACCAGCGCATAGACGATGCCGATGGTCGATACTTCGGTCGCGGTGGCGATGCCTTCGACCACGGCGTAACGGATCACGAAGGGCAGGGCCAGGGCAGGGATCGAGACCACGAACGCACGGGCGATCTCGCCCGACGTGGCGCGCCGGACGTGGCTGAGATCCTCGCCGCGGTAGCGCCACCACAC
>NZ_JAMYED010000023.1:0-480 GCF_033843685.1 Stenotrophomonas sp. RG-453 | reverse complement strand
AGGTTTTGTATACCATGTTATCAACTGGTGGAATCTACAAGAAGGGCAAGTCATTGACCCCAACTGGAACTTTTAGGATCCAAAATGGTCGTGGAGACAGCTTTTTCAATTATAACTTAGGTGAAGGAGCTAATAATTGGACTAGTTGGAGTCCTGATAACGTGTACTTGTTCCACTCTGTGCCAACTAAAGCTGATTATAGCTATAACTTAAAAGAAGCAGTCAAATTGGGAAGAACTCAAGGTTCACATGGTTGTATCCGTTTGAGTGTACCTGATTCTAAGTGGATTATGGATCACATCCCAGATGGTACGAAGGTAATCATTAAAAATAATTAACAAGAACGTTGCTTTTTAAGCAACGTTTTTTAAAAAATTGCAGTAAAAAACTTTGTTCAAAGCGTTCAAGATTTTAATCCAACTCAAGAATGGTTTTTTTAACCAAATTAGTGGCAGAAGCCGTTTTTTCCTGCTATAATCA
>NZ_JAMYED010000022.1:0-486 GCF_033843685.1 Stenotrophomonas sp. RG-453 | reverse complement strand
GCTGCATAGGGCGTGACGCCGAGCCAGCGCGTGGCAATACGATAGCCGCCTTCGAGCCGGCCGGAATAGGCGTTGGCGTTGATGGCCTCGTTGAGCTGGCCGGTGCCTGCCGGCGTCACCTGGTAATCGCCGGTGATGGCCTGCCACCCGTAAGCGAGCGCGGTTGTGACATAGGCCGATCCAATCGAATGCCTGGCGAAGGCGCCAGCCTGAAACAAATCGGAGCGGCCGCTCGAAAAATTGTTTGCAAAGCCGGTGCCGCCGCCCGCGAGCGCGAAGCCCATCCGCGTCTGCGGCGAGAGTGCATAGTCGGCACCGACCACGGTGCCAAAGCTCCGGCTGGCGCCGCCGCTGCCGCCGGTCGACACCTGCGATCCGGCGAAGCCGGAAGCCCAGACGCTCCATTGCGCCGTCGCAAGTGAGGGCTTGCCGTAGAGCGCGGCATAGGCCTCGCGGCCGATGCCGCCATGCGTGGGATCGTTCCCC
>NZ_JAMYED010000021.1:0-492 GCF_033843685.1 Stenotrophomonas sp. RG-453 | reverse complement strand
AACAAAGTGAGGCCATCCCAATGGTTCAGCAGATAGGCGATCGCCTTGCCCATCTCGCTGCCCGGCAACAGGCGGGCAGCTTGCTCGCGCAGGAAGCTCTCGAGTTCGGCGACGAGCGGCCGTGATCGCTCGTTGCGCGCCTTTTGTCGGATCGTGGCGTCGGAGCCACGGATCTCCTTCTCGATTACATAGAGCGCGGCGATGCGCGCGAGGACGGCTTCGGCGATGGGTGAGCCGGCCTTCGGAGTCGCGGCAATGATCTCGCGCCTGGAGTGGGACCAGCATGCGGCCAGCCGCAGCGGCGCGCCGCCTTGACGCTCGGGTCGTGCGAGCCTGTGATAGCCCTGGTATCCATCGACCTGAAGGATGCCGTCGAAGCCGTCGAGGATATGCTCGGCATGTTTGCCACTGCGTCCTGGCGCGTAGTGGTAGACCACGATTGGTGGATCAGCGCCGCCGTGGCCGCGATCGTCGCGCAGGACAGCCCACAGA
>NZ_JAMYED010000020.1:0-578 GCF_033843685.1 Stenotrophomonas sp. RG-453 | reverse complement strand
CAAAGCTTGTTGCCAGCTCCCCGATACTTTTCGCAGGCTGCCACGTCCTTCATCGCCTCTGACCGCCAAGGCATCCACCGTGTGCGCTTATTCGCTTGACCATATAACCGCAAGTTGCCTTGGGTTATATATATGACCTGGGGGTACAAAGCCCAGATACGAAATATAACGACTCAATTAATAAGAAGACATTTAAGTCTTCCGCCTTAGCCTCACGACACGTCTAAGATAGAATCTCAAAACGCTCGCTACGTCACAAGTTTTAAAAGAACACGTACCAGCCACAATGCTGATCCGTAATAAATTCTTTGTATGCGCTAGTCATTCAGAGTGGTGGGTCTGGGTAGACTCGAACTACCGACCTCACCCTTATCAGGGGTGCGCTCTAACCACCTGAGCTACAGACCCAATGTCCGTTCAGCTCATTGCTACCGCGTCGATAAACTCGCGGCGTGTGGTGGAGCCTGTCGGGATCGAACCGACGACCCCCTGCTTGCAAAGCAGGTGCTCTCCCAGCTGAGCTAAGGCCCCATATACGGGACTATCCACATCGGCCAGGCCGACGTGAAACTCTGAAT
>NZ_JAMYED010000019.1:0-1225 GCF_033843685.1 Stenotrophomonas sp. RG-453 | reverse complement strand
GGGTTCTACCCCGAAATCACGGACGGTTGTAAAAGGGCTGAGAACTTCTGGTCTTGCCTGGCGACCCTTCGTCGCATCCTCGGGTTGTGGAACCGCTCGATGTATTCGAACACATCCGCCCTCGCGGCATCGAGCGTTGGGTAGGTCATGCGGTAGACCCGCTCGCGCTTGAGCAGGCCGAAGAAGCCTTCGCACGCGGCGTTGTCACCGCAGTGGCCCACCGCGCTCATCGAGCACACCAAGCCGTTGGCCGCCAGGTAACGCTGGTAGTCGCCGCTTCGGAACTGGCTGCCACGGTCGGAGTGCAGGATCAGTGGATGGCTGCCTTGGCGCTGCCAGACCGCCATCTGCACGGCCCTGATCACCATCTGACGATCCTGACGATGATGCATTGACCACCCCACCACCCGCTGGTCAAACAGGTCCAGCACGATGCACAGATACAGCTTGCCTTGCCGGGTCTTGAGCTCGGTGATGTCGGTGACCCACCTGGTCTCCGGCTCCAACGCGGTGAAGTCCCGCTCCAGCAGGTTGCGCACACCCGGCGGCGTCAGCGCCGGCTTGCCGCGCTGGCCTCGCCGCTTCGGTCGCGGCCAACCCTGCAGGCCATCGGTCGCCATCAGACGCGCCACCCGGTTCAGGCTCGCCGTCTCGCCTTCCTCGGCAAGGTCTTCATGCATCCGGCCGGCGCCCAATGTGCCCCGGCTGTCCTCATGCAACTCACGGATCCGGCCGAGCAAGCGCTGGTTGTCGCGCTCCCGGGCACTGGGCAAGCGCTTACTCCAGTCGTAGTAACCGCTGGCCGAGACCCGCAGGCAACGACACATCAGTCGCACTGGAAACTCATCGCGGCAACGTTCGATCACCTGATACCTCAGGATGATCCCTTGGCAAAGAACGTCGCCGCTTCTCGCAAAAAATCCCGCTCCTTCTTCACCCGGGCCAGCTCGCGCTTGAGCCGCGCCAGTTCCTCGTCCCGGGGCGTCCCGGTGCCACCGAAGGCCACCTGGCCCCGGCTCTGGGCCTCCCGCTTCCAGCGGGTCAGCAATGCATCCCGGATCCCCAGCTCCCGGGCCACCTGGGCACAGCTGACGCCCGGCTGGCTGGCCTGCTCAACCGCACCGCGCTTGAACTCGGTGCTGAACTTCCTTCGCTTCGACATGAACACTCCTCATGGCCTTGATCGGCCTTCTCGTAAGTGTCCGTGAAAACGGGGGTGAACCCC
>NZ_JAMYED010000018.1:0-1227 GCF_033843685.1 Stenotrophomonas sp. RG-453 | reverse complement strand
AGCAACTGTGTTGCTGGAGGAGCTTCAGCCCCCCACCGGACGGGCATGGTAGTGCCGGCCGCTGGCCGGCAGCCGTTGGAGATGTGCCCCGGCGCGCTTCAGGCGGGGATCGATTCGCTTTGGGCGTCGCGCATCCGGGCGTTGAGGATGACCAGCATCTTGCGCATGACAGCTACCAAGGCGACCTTGCTCGCCTTTCCTTTGGCTTTCAGGGTCGAGTAAAAGTCACGTAGCTTGGGCTCGTAACGGATGGCAGTTAGCGCCGCCATGTAGAGCGCTTCGCGCACTACGGCCCGGCCCCCGGTGATGCTGCGCTTGCCCTGCCAAGTACCGCTCTCGCGGTTCATGGGAGCCAGGCCGACCAGCGAGGCAATGGCCTTGCTCCCCAGTGTTCCCAGCTCCGGCAGTTCGCAGGCCAAGGTGCTGACCAGGATCGGTCCAGCGCCTTTAAGCGTTCCGATGTTCTTCCAGCCCGGCTGCGCGGCGAGCTGCTCGGCAATGGCCTTGTCCAGCTGTTTAAGATCTTCAGACAGCTGGGCAAGATGGCGCTGCTTGATCGTGATCAGGACTGGATCGGTCAGCTGCCGCAAGCGCTGCATCTCGCTGACGCGCATCTGCACCAGATGACGACGGCACTGCGCAAATTCGGCCAAACGCCGCTGCCACGGGGCCGGTGGCACGTAGCGGGTGAGCGGTAAAAGGTGAGCCATCTGCGCCAGCACCGCTGCATCGAGTCGATCGGTTTTGGCAGCACGTCCCGTAGCTTGGGCGAAGCGGCGTGCCCGAGCGGGATTGATGCGGACCATCGGAAGCCCAGCCTCGTGCAAAGCCGCCAGGGCGGCACGCTCGTAGCCGCCGCTGGCTTCCAGAACGACCTGCGTGATGGGCCATTGTTTCAGCCATTGAATCAGCCGCACAAAGCCGCGCTTGTCGTTGCTGAATTGGTCAAACGCCTGTTCATGGACGGCCACATCCAGCGTGGCCTGACTTACATCGATCCCGATCCCATACATGGCAGAACTCCGCTAGGCTGACAGGGTCGAGAGCTCCCCCCGCTTGCCCAGTCTTATCAGTCCGAGCGCCAACTCGATCAACTGTTCGGGCGGATCAGGGAGAAACCGGCGTGGGGACCCAAGCTACCGAGCGGTCGCAAGACCTAGAGCCACACGGTCGCCCACGCCGGGCTCTCGGCACCTAAAGTGCCAGATCGGCAAGAGATAAGAGCCA
>NZ_JAMYED010000017.1:0-1310 GCF_033843685.1 Stenotrophomonas sp. RG-453 | reverse complement strand
GGTTCTTCTCCCATCTGAGGGGAGAAGGCGCACGGCCGACCAGCTAGATTTGTAGTTGTCGAGAAAACAAACCGAGGCCGGCCGTGGCCAAGCTGGATTGTATGCCGTTGCTGGGAGGCTGGGCGGGGTATCGCCTGGATGGATGGCGCCGCGAGGCACGTGGCGGAGCCACGTGGCTGGTGCTTTCGCTGTTGCCTGATTCACGCCGCCGACGACGCTGCAGTGGCTGCGGCAAGTGGGTCGTGGCCATCCACGACCAGACGCTCCGGCGCATCCGTGACTTGCCCGTGTTCGACGAGCCGGTGGAGTTGGAAGTCCAGCGGCAGCGGCTGGCCTGTCCTCGCTGCGGGCCGAAACTGGAGCACTTGGATTGGCTGGAGCGGCATGCCCGGGTAACGCAACGGCTTGCGCAGAGCGTGGCACGCATGTGTGCCACCACCTCGATCCATGCCACCGCAAAGTGGCATGGTCTGGACTGGAAGACGGTCAAAGCGCTTGATTTCAGGCATCTGATGCAGACGCTGGGCCCAGTGGACCTATCGGACGTACGCGTGATCGCGATGGACGAGTTTGCGATCCAGAAGGGGCATCGCTACGCCACCGTGGTCGTCGAGCCATCGCGCAAGCGCGTGCTCTGGGTCGGCCGAGGACGCAGCCGCGCTGACATCCGTCCCTTCTTTGAGCTACTCGGCAGGGTCGGTTGCGAACGCATCCAAGCCGTAGCAATGGACATGAATTCGGCCTTTGATGTGGAGGTCAAAGCCCAGTGCCCCAATGCTGAAGTGGTCTACGACCTCTTCCATGTGGTGGCCAAGTACGGGCGCGAAGTCATTGATCGGGTGCGGGTGGACGAGGCCAATCGCCTACGCACCGACAAGCCCGCGCGACGGGTGGTGAAGACCTCGCGCTGGCTCCTGCTGCGCAACCGGCAAAACGTCTCGGCCGAGCAGCGCGTCCAACTCGAGGAGCTGCTGGCCGCCAACAAAGCCCTGCTGACCACTTATCTGCTCAAAGACGACCTGAAGCAGCTGTGGCGCTACCGAAGCCAGAGTTGGGCGGAGAAGACCTGGCGGTCATGGAAGCATCGCGCCCTGCGAAGCGGGCTGGAGCCGCTGCGCATCTTTGTCCGCCGTCTGCAGCCTTATCTCCCGGGCATCCTGGCCCACTGCCGATGGCCGCTCGGGACGAACCTGGTGGAAGGCATCAACAACAAGATCAAGGTCATCAAGCGCGTTGCCTACGGATACCGAGATGACGCGTATTTCTTCCTGAAGATCCGGGCGGCCTTCCCCGGAGTTGGGTGAAGAACC
>NZ_JAMYED010000015.1:0-3154 GCF_033843685.1 Stenotrophomonas sp. RG-453 | reverse complement strand
TAACCCAAGGCAACTTGCGGTTATATGGTCAAGCGAATAAGCGCACACGGTGGATGCCTTGGCGGTCAGAGGCGATGAAGGACGTGGCAGCCTGCGAAAAGTATCGGGGAGCTGGCAACAAGCTTTGATCCGGTAATGTCCGAATGGGGAAACCCACCCGCTTGCGGGTATCCTGCAGTGAATACATAGCTGCTGGAAGCGAACCTGGTGAACTGAAATATCTAAGTAACCAGAGGAAAAGAAATCAACCGAGATTCCCTGAGTAGCGACGAGCGAACGGGGACTAGCCCTTAAGCTGGAATGGTTCTAGAAAAACAGCCTGGAACGGCTGGCCATAGAAGGTGATAGCCCTGTATTTAAAAGGGCCACTCCAGTGAAGACGAGTAGGGCGGGGCACGTGAAACCCTGTCTGAACATGGGGGGACCATCCTCCAAGGCTAAATACTACTGACCGACCGATAGTGAACCAGTACCGTGAGGGAAAGGCGAAAAGAACCCCGGAGAGGGGAGTGAAATAGATCCTGAAACCGTGTGCGTACAAGCAGTAGGAGCTCGAAAGAGTGACTGCGTACCTTTTGTATAATGGGTCAGCGACTTACTGTTCGTGGCAAGCTTAACCGTATAGGGGAGGCGAAGGGAAACCGAGTCTGATAAGGGCGCATAGTCGCGGGCAGTAGACCCGAAACCGGGTGATCTAGTCATGGCCAGGGTGAAGGTGCCGTAACAGGTACTGGAGGCCCGAACCCACGTCTGTTGCAAAAGACGGGGATGAGCTGTGATTAGGAGTGAAAAGCTAATCGAACCCGGAGATAGCTGGTTCTCCTCGAAAGCTATTTAGGTAGCGCCTCATATGTATCCTCTCGGGGGTAGAGCACTGTTATGGCTAGGGGGTCATCGCGACTTACCAAACCATTGCAAACTCCGAATACCGAGACGGACTGTATGGGAGACACACGGCGGGTGCTAACGTCCGTCGTGAAAAGGGAAACAACCCAGACCCACAGCTAAGGTCCCAAATTCACTGCTAAGTGGAAAACCATGTGGAAAGGCACAGACAGCCAGGAGGTTGGCTTAGAAGCAGCCACCCTTTAAAGAAAGCGTAATAGCTCACTGGTCGAGTCGGTCTGCGGGGAAGATTTAACGGGGCTAAGCAGTGAACCGAAGCTTGGGGTGTGCATATTTATATGTACGCGGTAGAGGAGCGTTCCGTAAGCCGTTGAAGGTGGATTGAGAAGTCTGCTGGAGGTATCGGAAGTGCGAATGCTGACATGAGTAACGATAATGCGGGTGAAAAACCCGCACGCCGAAAGCCCAAGGTTTCCTTGCGCAACGTTAATCGGCGCAGGGTGAGTCGGCCCCTAAGGCGAGGACGAAAGTCGTAGTCGATGGGAAGCAGGTTAATATTCCTGCACCTCGCGTAAGTGCGATGGAGGGACGGAGAAGGTTAGGTGTACCCGGCGTTGGTTGTCCGGGGGAAAGGCGGTAGGTTTGGATCTTTGGCAAATCCGGGATCCTTTAAGACCGAGCACCGAGACGAGCCTTTAAGGCGAAGTCACTGATACCACGCTTCCAGGAAAAGCTCCTAAGCTTCAGCTTACGCAGACCGTACCGTAAACCGACACAGGTGGGTAGGATGAGAATTCTCAGGCGCTTGAGAGAACTCGGGTGAAGGAACTAGGCAACATGGCACCGTAACTTCGGGAGAAGGTGCGCCCTTTTTGGTGGCTCATGCGAGCTATAGCTGAAGAGGGCCGCAGTAACCAGGCCGCTGCGACTGTTTATCAAAAACACAGCACTCTGCAAACACGAAAGTGGACGTATAGGGTGTGACGCCTGCCCGGTGCTGGAAGGTTAATTGATGGGGTCAGCCGCAAGGCGAAGCTCTTGATCGAAGCCCCAGTAAACGGCGGCCGTAACTATAACGGTCCTAAGGTAGCGAAATTCCTTGTCGGGTAAGTTCCGACCTGCACGAATGGCGTAACGACAGCGGCGCTGTCTCCACCCGAGACTCAGTGAAATTGAAATCGCTGTGAAGATGCAGCGTTCCCGTGGCAAGACGGAAAGACCCCGTGAACCTTTACTATAGCTTTACACTGAACGTTGAGTTCGTCTGTGTAGGATAGGTGGGAGGCTATGAAACCATGGCGCTAGCTGTGGTGGAGCCATCCTTGAAATACCACCCTGTCGTGCTTGACGTTCTAACCTAGGTCCATAATCTGGATCGGGGACCGTGTATGGTGGGTAGTTTGACTGGGGCGGTCTCCTCCTAAAGAGTAACGGAGGAGCTCGAAGGTACGCTCAGCGCGGTCGGACATCGCGCACTGTGTGCAAAGGCATAAGCGTGCTTGACTGCAAGATCGACGGATCAAGCAGGTAGGAAACTAGGACTTAGTGATCCGGTGGTTCTGTATGGAAGGGCCATCGCTCAACGGATAAAAGGTACTCCGGGGATAACAGGCTGATACCGCCCAAGAGTTCATATCGACGGCGGTGTTTGGCACCTCGATGTCGGCTCATCACATCCTGGGGCTGTAGTCGGTCCCAAGGGTATGGCTGTTCGCCATTTAAAGTGGTACGCGAGCTGGGTTCAGAACGTCGTGAGACAGTTCGGTCCCTATCTGCCATGGGCGTTGGAGATTTGAGAGGGGCTGCTCCTAGTACGAGAGGACCGGAGTGGACGAACCTCTGGTGTTCCGGTTGTCACGCCAGTGGCATTGCCGGGTAGCTATGTTCGGAAGCGATAACCGCTGAAAGCATCTAAGCGGGAAGCGCGCCTCAAGATGAGATCTCCCGGGGCACAAGCCCCCTGAAGGAACCATATAGACTATGTGGTTGATAGGTCAGGTGTGTAAGTACAGCAATGTATTGAGCTAACTGATACTAATGATCCGTGTGGCTTGACCATATAACCTCAAGTTGCCTTGGCCGACATGACATGTCGATAGATCCCAAGTGCACGCTACGTCACAAGACTTACGAGAGGCAGGCGCCTTAATCCGTTCCTTAGGATGGCGACGCTCCAACTGTCTCCCTGGTGAAATTAGCGCTGTGGAACCACCCGATCCCATCCCGAACTCGGAAGTGAAACGCAGCTGCGCCGATGGTAGTGTGGCCTAAGCCATGCGAGAGTAGGTCATCGCCAGGGTTTTTACCC
>NZ_JAMYED010000014.1:0-7104 GCF_033843685.1 Stenotrophomonas sp. RG-453 | reverse complement strand
CTGGCTGGCCTGCTCAACCGCACCGCGCTTGAACTCGGTGCTGAACTTCCTTCGCTTCGACATGAACACTCCTCATGGCCTTGATCGGCCTTCTCGTAAGTGTCCGTGAAAACGGGGGTGAACCCCGGGACTTCCCAAGAGAGCAAATCTCACGGGAAAAATGAGGCCCTCATTCAGGCCTTCTAGACCTAAGTCCATATGCATACTTTTACATCCGCCCGGACAACTACGGGCGGGTGCGGACATGAGTTCGTACCCAGCTTAAGGGTACGAGCCAATGGTCACATCCTCCAGCGCACTTGATCCCCTGCTGCATCGAATTCCTGATGCATGCAGACGAATTGGCGTAAGCAGAACCACCCTCTACGAGCTGATCAAAGCGGGTGAAGTCCGTCCGGTGAAGATCGGAAGCCGGTGTCTTATTCCTGAGAAAGATCTCCAGCGAGTGGTTGCCTCGAGGCTGGAGGTTGCCCAATGACCGGGTTCGATTTCTCCGCCCTTAACTCCGCCCAAGAGCGGCTCCTCGATTTCGGGGGATGGACGTCCGACTTCCCGCATGGCGAATCGAGGCCGACCCGCAAGGATGCCCAAAGCCTGATTGAGCGCGGTCTCCTCATCTCAGTCAACGTCCGACGCCGGGACAGCTACGGCTCCTATTCACTCACTGAGTACCGGGTTCCAGAGCCGGCGCGCCGCGCGTGGAAGCAGCAAAAGGAGGGGGATCGATGACCAGCGAAGCAATTCAGGCAGGCCGCATAGCCTCGAAGGGCCGCGTGCTGATGCGTCTCCCTGACGTCATGGCGGCGTGCGGAATGTCCAGGTCCCTCATCTACAAGTTGGCAAAGGATCACCGATTCCCGCGCCCGATCCGGGTGGCAGCCAGAGTGTCCGCCTGGAACTCTGAAGAGGTCCAAGCGTGGATCGACGCACGCTGCGACGAAGGGAGGGCCGCCTGATGGCAACTGCAATTGTCCAAGTCGACTTCAATGGCGCCCTGCTTGTGGGTCGGCTCCACCAAGGTCAGCCATACGTGGCCATGCGTCCGATCGTGGAGGGAATGGGGCTGGACTGGAACAAGCAGCTAGACAAGCTTAAGACGCATCCAGTGTTGTCGCGACAACTGTCCACCTTAAGGGGGATGGTTGCCGGCGATGGCAAGGGTAGGCAGATGCAGTCCCTTCCGCTATCGCGGGTCCCGTTCTGGCTGGCGACCGTCAACCCGAACAAGGTGAGAGAGTCCATCCGGGCGCGTGTGATTCTGTTCCAAGAGCAGGCCGCGGACGTCTTGGCTGAGGCATTCTTGGCCAGTAGCGCTCGCCTGGACACCTGTCGTGCGAAACGAGTGGCCAGTACGGTCATGTGCCGGATTCTGCACGACACCCTGATATCCCTTGGCAAGGATCCGAAAGGTTTCGACTACGCCACGGAACATCGTTTGGTGAACCACTGCATTACTGGCGTCTTCGGGCCAATCGCAGAAACGGAGTTGTCGACAGAACAGCTGAAGCTGCAGGAGGAACTGCGGATGCAGAACGCGGTCTGGATTGGCCAGGGAATGGCTTACCGAGAACGTAAGCCCCGTCTTGAGTGGCATGCCTCCCAATGGATTACCCCGGCCCAACAGAAGCTGGGGGGCTCCCATGCAGCGTGAGTCCAGATCGACCCTATTGCATAGAGCCTCCGGCTACCTCGTCGACCCCGCCTCTGGCTTGGTGTGGAGCGAGTCGGGGACGAGGTTGGGGGCGCAGTACCGCGACGGATACGTGCGGATCATTCAAAGCCTGGGACGGGCTTGCTGCCGAACCTGGTACGCCCATCGGTTGGTATGGGAGGCGGCCAATGGTTCGATTCCGGAAGGTATGGAGATTGACCATCTGGATGGGGACAAGTCCAACAACCGGGTGAGCAATCTGCAGGCGGTCAGCGGTGCTGAGAACCGTCGCCGCCAGCGTGAGAGGTGCTTGCGGCAGTACGGCAGCCAATCCCCGACGTGCAAGCTGACACCTGCTGAAGTATTGGCGGTGATGAGCACCCAAGGGATCGTGCCCACGAAGGCTTGGGCCAGACGGCTATCGGTCACTCCTTCGCTGATCCGGTCTATTCGGAAGGGCCGCACGTGGAAGCACCTGACAGAAGACACCAAGTTGCCACGTAGTCGCCCTAAGCGCGCCTGAGGGCTGCGCTCACTTGCCCTTGGGGGGCGTATGCACAGTACAAGCCAGGACCGCGCCACGCGGCCTGTAGCAGGCAATGCCGGTCACGCACCGGCTTACCCTCGGGGAAACCCCGACAAGCGTCGACAGAAGCTCACGGGGCGCGCCAAGGGCGCGCCGTTCTTGATGCTCGAACACCGTATATCCGACTCTGAGGAGTTCGGCCGCCTCTCCGGCAATGCCGTGAAGCTGCTTCTGGAGCTTGCCCGACAGTACCGTCCGGGAAAGAACGGTGACCTGAGCATTGCTTGGTCGATGCTCTCTACGCGTGGGTGGAGGAGCAAGGCGACGGTCCACGGGGCCAAGTTGGAGCTACTGGCGGGCGGCTGGATCATCGAGACCCGCAAGGGTGGCAAGAACATGTGCAGCCTGTACGCGCTGACGTACTACGCGATCGACGAATCCGAAAAGCATCTGGAACCGTCGACTGTCACTCCACCGAATCTGTGGAGAAATCGCGATGGCTAGTCGCTATGTGGGCCAATGTGGTCGCTATGCAGGCCAACTGCTCGATAGGTTGGCCCACATACAGACCTATGAGGTCGCTATGCAGGCCAGTCAGCGGGTTATCCACAACCCGTCGAGGTCGCTATGTGTACACCCTTCTAGATATATACCAAGCGGAGCGTGCTTCGCCTGCTTCCCTGTCTTGGATTTAAGTCCTCTGATCTGGGCGGCCCAAACGCAACCCGTTCGTCTCCCGAACCGGTTCGCCACACGGTCCGCAAGCGGGGCAATCCTGGGCCCGCTGGAGGTGGTGTATGGGCCAGGTTGAGCAGGGGACGGAAGACTACGACTGGGAAAGATCCCTGGCTGTACTGCAGGACGAACAGGCGATCGACGTTGCGGCCAAGGCACTCGCCTGCGCTTTCGGTGTATCCAGCTCGATGAGCGTTCCCCTGACCCGCTGGTCGGGTGCAGACGGAGAGCCAACTCCAGATAGGGGGGCGACTCTGTCCCTATGCCGCCGCGGCAGAGTGCAGCAGTCGGCTAGTGGCTATCTGCCCGAAGGGCTTCAGGCTAGGGAGAAGGCACTTCAGTTGTTCAAGCCAGCCGATAGGGACGCGATTGTAGAGTTCGATGGGGCCGCGGAGATGCGCGCGACAGGGTCCAAGAGCCGTACCCGGCAGATGCGAGCATGGAACGCCTCCAAGGTGCTTGTAGCCACTCCAGCTACCCGACCCTCGAGATTCGCGCTGCATGCGTTGGTGGACGCTCATCTGGACGGACCACTGGAGGCATGGTTGCTTCTCTACAGCACCGGCAAGCGGAACTGTTGGGAAACCGTCTCGCTGCATATGGCGGCTTGTGGCCACCCTGACTGGGCTGCCCGAGAGGCAGCGACCAGGCTGATGGGCAATCGCCGCCCGTTCCGGGAGGTGGCGAAGGAGGTTGCCAAGCGCGAAGCATATTGCCGCTCCCAGGTGATGGCCGCTGAGCGGCGACTGATGGACTGGCTGAGCCGGGCAAGTCGTAGCGTCGTTAAGGCGATGGGCGCCACTCTCTAAGTGCCGTAGACGTCCATGGACTGCCATGGATGCGGGAGGCGAGAACGCCCAAATCCCGTCCTAAGTAGTAGGGCCCCGCGTCCCCCAAGGGCGGGCCCGGGTGGCGAGTGAAGTGCTCGCCACCCTTCTTTTTTTTGCTGCGGCATCAGTCGTGCACCTGTGCCGTTAGCTATCCCAGAACAGGAGAGCCCAGACGTGGCAGATTTCCAAGAGAAGTTCATGAACAGCCTGGCTGGCGGCTTCCAGTTCGGCCAGCAGATCAAGGCACAGCGAGACACGAACCAGCTCAACCAGCTTGCGTCGCTGGCCTATCAGGCCCCGCAGGAGCAGCGACAGGAGATTCTGGGTCAGGCCGCCGCGGTGGATGCTGGATCGGCGGGTGCGCTCGATAAGCAGCTCGGCAACAGCGACGATCGCCGGAACAAGACCATGATCAACATGGCCAAGCTGCTGACTTCGGTGCCGGAACAGGCTCGGCCCGGTCTGTACCAGCAGTTCATCCCGACCCTGTCCAAGTTTGGTCTGTCCGATCTCCCCACTGAGTACAACGCTCAGACCGCACCTGTGATTGATCAGGCTGCGCAATCGCTGGTGCAGGCCTACAGCGGGGGCGGTGCGGGTTCGGGTGTTCAGTCGACCTATGTGGACGGCAACGGCCAGCGCGTGGCGATCATGCGGGATGGTTCGACGCAGATTCTGGGTGACAACGATCCGGGTGCAACCGGCCAGACCCTGACCATCGATGTGAACGGGACGCCGACTCAAGTCACTTTCGACAAGCGCACCCAGCGCTACACGACCGCAGCACTTGATGCCCCCAATCTTCAGCAGGCACCGCAGCAGCCCCCACAGGGCGGCTATCAGCAGATCAACGGCCAGCAGACCTACATCGATCCGAGCCTCCCGCCGCAGGTGCAGCAGCAGATTCGCCAGTCGCTTGCCTCGGGCCAGGAGCCGCCGGCGCAGATGGCATTCGGCGATCAGCCCGGCACGCCTTTGACTGGCCGTCGGGCTGAAGACGAAGCCGCTGCCGTAGAACGGGCACGGATCAATGCACAAAACCAGAACTTCGAAACGGACATCGAACAGAAACGGCGGCTTGCTGAGCAGCAAGCGCAGATCGACGCACAGAAGGCGAGAGAGATGGATCGTGAGAAGGCAGATTCTCAGCGTCTGTCCGGCCGCCCTGCTGCGGAGGCCTCTTTACGGGATGCTGAGAGCAATCTCGATCGTTTGGCCGCCCAGGCTCGCCAGTTGTCTAGCCACCGCGGCCTTGCAAGCATCACTGGCATCCGCGGTTCAATTCCCGACGTTCTTGGATCTGATGCAGCTAATGCCCGCGCTGAGCTTGAATCACTCAAGTCGCAGGTAGGCTTCGGTGTGCTTCAAGCCATGCGCGAAGCGTCGAAGACCGGGGGCGCGCTTGGCTCCGTGTCCGACACGGAAAACCAGTTGCTGCAAAGCAACCTGGCGGCTCTTATGAACTCTCAGTCGGTTGAGAGTTTCAAGGCCAACCTCAAGAAAATTGAAGACTACGCGGGTGCGGCTAAAGGGCGAATGCGGCAAGCCTTCAACAGCCAGTACCAGGAGCGGCAAACCCCGCAAGTGCGGGAAGGCCGCCGCCCGCAGCCTCCTTCGGTTGGGGAGGTTCGGAACGGCTATCGCTACTTGGGCGGTGAGCCAGGCGACCGCAACAGCTGGGAGAAGCTCTAATGAGCAGTACGCTTCCGTGGGAAGAGTTCCAGGCGCCAGGCCCAACTCCTAACTCGTCAATCCAAGAGCAAGGACCTTGGAGTGACTATCAGGACATTCCTACCCTACCCACTGTGACGGCGGAGCGGCCGGACTTCAGTGGCGTCACTTCTACAGTCGACTCCACAGCGTTTCGCAATGCTCCTGATGGGTGGGAGTATGGCCGCGGCCGCGATACGGCTTTCGGTGCACGATCTGTGATTCAAGGCGTGGGCAGTCTGCTAGGTGCGGTCGGCGGCGACGCCTTCAACAACTACGTGGCGAATCCGATCGCTCGGCAGTTGGGAAAGCAGGAGGCTCGCCCGTACCGAGAAGAGGCTGCAGCATTGGCCGACCGCATCGGGCTTCCGAAGGCGCAGACCTCCGGTGATCGCATCCTGGGTGACGTGGGCGAGGCCCTGACGGGCACTGGCCTGACGCTAGGAGCGGGTGGGAGTGTGAATGCCTTGGCGGGGTTGCTCCCGCGCGCGGCACAGGCCGGCGTTTCACCGGCCTTGCGCAGCGCTGCCCCGGTGGCTGAAAACCGCTTGGCTCAGCTTCTGACGGTGCAACCGGGTCTGCAGACTGCTTCCTCAGCCGCTGGTGCCGCCGCTGCTAGTACTACTCGAGAGGCTGGCGGATCGCCCGGAGCTCAGTTGGGCGCGGGGCTTGTCGGAGGCTTCAGCCCGGGCGCCGCAAGCGGAGTCGCGAATCTGCTCACTGGAGGGCGAGTTGCCGCCACGGGCACCGTTCCTGCCTTGACCGCAGGAGCCGCCCGGAGAGGTCTGCGCGGCGCGGATACGTCCGCTATCCAACAGCGTGTGGACGAGTTCGCGGCGGCTGGGACCACCCCGAGTGTCGGACAGGCGACCGGTAGCAGGTCGGCGCAGGCGCTCGAAACTTACCTGGGCAATTCGCCAGGTGGATCGGGACGAATTGCCGTGCTGGGGGGAGAACAGGCCGATGCTGCCAAAGCCACGACAGATCGCCTCTCCAATCAAATCACCCCCGGTGGCGCTGACCTGACACCAACCCAGGTGGGGACGACGGTGCAACAGGGAATATACGGGCCGAGCGGCTTCGTTGATCGGACCAAGGCCGTCTCGGATCGCCTGTACGCCGAGTTGGACAAGCACCTTCCGGCAGAAACCATGATTCCGGTATCAAACACGGCAAAGGCAATGCGTCAGGTCAACGGTAGTATCCGCGGGGCACCTGAGATCTCCCGAATCTTTGACCAGCCAAGGCTCAAAGCCATGGAGGGCGCGCTGTTGAGCGACTCAACCGGAGGTGCGGCTGTCCTTACCCAGCCTGGCATGAGGGAAAACGCAGGGGCCTACAGGCAGTACCTCCAGCAGCAGGCACAAACCATTGCGGCCAACAACGCACGGCGGCGCTCACTCGGCATGACGGTAATGGAGCCCGTTCCTAGCGCAGCCGACATCGAAGAGAACGTAAGGCGCACCGTGGGAAACATGGCCGACGGAACCTTGCCGTACCAAGCCATCAAGGAACTCCGCTCGAAGGGGTTCACCCCCGTTTTCACGGACACTTACGAGAAGGCCGATCAAGGCCATGAGGAGTGTTCATGTCGAAGCGAAGGAAGTTCAGCACCGAGTTCAAGCGCGGTGCGGTTGAGCAGGCCAGCCAGC
>NZ_JAMYED010000013.1:0-16269 GCF_033843685.1 Stenotrophomonas sp. RG-453 | reverse complement strand
CCGCGAGGGCGGATGTGTTCGAATACATCGAGCGGTTCCACAACCCGAGGATGCGACGAAGGGTCGCCAGGCAAGACCAGAAGTTCTCAGCCCTTTTACAACCGTCCGTGATTTCGGGGTAGAACCCGAGCAGCCTCGGGGAAATCGTCGGTTGGGCGCACCAAGACGAGTTTCCGCCAAGGAACATGCGCACGAGCAAGGGGCTGCGGGCGCTCGGTTACAACGTGAGGATCGGTGTTTGATCTGCGGCCGTGGGCGGCGCCCGCAAGGTCCCGATCAACCCACCGTCCCCTGCGCCGGACCGGCCCGCCCTGGCATACCGTCCTTGAAGATTTGAGTCACATCAATCGGCCAGCAGATCGCTGGATGTTGACTCTTGACTTTCGGCATTCTAGGCGCACTATCTTGCAAAGTCTTGCAAGAACTTCCTCAGGCGAGGCCGCGTGACGACGGAACTTGTGGGGGTGGTATGACAGCGCGCCAGCAGGCGATCTTCACACTCGACGAGTTGGCTGCCTACTTGAAAGTCGGCAAGCGGACGCTTTACCGGCTCGCCGCGCACGGGGAAATTCCGGCCTTCAAGGTCGGCGGGACGTGGCGGTTTCGTCAAAGTGAAATCGATCGATGGATCAATGATCAGATCCAAGCAGGCAGAAAGAAGGAGGTGATACGCACAGATGAGCAGCCAAAGTCAGCGGAACACTCCGTGTCGTCTGGGCGCGCTGTCCGTCGCCGCAGGCAAACGGAGTGAGCGAGAGTCTTCAATTTTTCTTCTTGAGGTGTGACATGGACATTGATTTAAAGAAACTGGCTCCCTGGAACTGGTTCAAGAAGGAGCAGGAAGAACAACAGAGCACTGCCTCGCTGCCGGTGCAGCGCAATGACCTGTCGGTGGCGGGTGGGCCCGTCAGTCCCATTCTGCAATTGCATCGCGAGATCGACCGCCTGTTTGACGACGCGTTTCGAGGATTCGGTTTCCCGACGCTGGCCATGCCACGCTGGCCGTCGGAGTGGCCGGGCATGCTGAAGCCGGCGCTGGACATCCAGGAAACGGACAAGCAGTACACGATCGCCCTGGAAGTACCCGGCGTCGAGGAAAAGGACATTCGAATCACGCTCGATAACGATGTGTTGCTGGTGCGCGGTGAAAAGCGTCAGGAGCAGGAAACCAAAGACGGTGGTTTCCACCGGGTGGAGCGCTCCTACGGCAGCTTTCAGCGCGCTCTGAACCTGCCGGCCGATGCCAACCAGGACACGATCAAGGCCGCTTTCAAGAACGGCGTGCTCACGATAACGATGGACAAGCGCGAGGCCAGTACGCCCACGCAGGGGCGCTCGATCCCGATCAATGGCTGACGCCCACCGGCTAGTCCTTTGCAAGAAACCAAGTGAAGGGCGAGGCGCCTTGATCTGCGGTGCCTCGCCCAGTTAACCCTCTCAGGAGCATCAGCATGGCCAGAAAACAATGCCAAGTCTGCGGCCAACCCGCCACGGTGCGGGTGGAAGCCAATCTCAATGGTCGCCACAGCACCATGCTGTTGTGTGACGATCACTATCGCCAACTGGCGCGCCAGCAAAAGCGCACCGTCTCGCCGCTGGAGGCTCTGTTTGGCTCGCGCAGCGGTTTGTTCGAAGACTTCCTCGGCAGCGACTTCTTCCGCATCGGTGACGATGCACCGTCCGTGGCGGCTGATGCCGACGAAGTGGTCGATGCGTCTTTCGGCGAATCCGCTCCCGCAACGGCGGGCACGGCGCGCCGCCGCGGCAGTGGGCTGGCCAGCCGTATCAGCGAACAGTCTGAGGCCCTGTTGCAGGAAGCCGCCAAACATGCTGCCGAGTTCGGCCGGCCCGAAGTCGATACCGAACACCTGCTGCTGGCGCTGACCGACAGCGACGTGGTCAATACCATCTTAGGGCAGTTCAAGATCAAGGTCGATGACCTCAAACGGCAGATCGAATCCGAAGCCAAGCGTGGCGACAAGCCGTTCGAAGGCGAGATCGGCGTGTCGCCACGTGTCAAGGATGCGCTCAGCCGAGCCTTCGTGGCCTCCAACGAGTTGAGTCATTCCTATGTGGGGCCAGAGCACTTTCTGATCGGCCTGGCCGAAGAAGGCGAAGGCTTGGCAGCCAACCTGCTGCGCCGCTACGGGCTCACGCCGCAGGCGCTGCGCCAGCAGGTGAGCAAGGTGGTCGGCAAGGGGGCCGAGGACGGCCGTGCCGAGACGCCGACCAATACGCCGGAACTCGACAAGTATTCGCGCGACCTCACCAAGATGGCGCGCGAGGGCAAGCTCGATCCGGTCATCGGTCGCGCGCAGGAGATCGAGACGACCATCGAAGTGCTGGCCCGGCGCAAGAAGAACAACCCGGTGCTGATCGGCGAACCCGGCGTCGGCAAGACCGCCATCGTCGAAGGGCTGGCGCAGCGCATGGTCGCAGGCGAAGTGCCCGAAACGCTGCGTGACAAGCGCCTGGTCGAACTCAACATCAATGCCATGGTGGCCGGCGCCAAGTACCGCGGCGAGTTCGAGGAGCGCGTGCAGAAGGTGCTCAAGGAAGTGACCGAGCACCAGGGGGAGCTGATTCTCTTCATCGACGAGGTGCACACCATCGTCGGTGCCGGCCAAGGTGGCGGCGAAGGCGGGCTGGACGTGGCCAACGTCTTCAAGCCGATGATGGCGCGCGGCGAGCTGAACCTGATCGGCGCCACCACGCTCAACGAGTATCAGAAGTACATCGAAAAGGATGCCGCGCTGGAGCGTCGCTTCCAGCCGGTGATGGTGCCCGAGCCGACGGTAGCGCAGACCATGATGATTTTGCGCGGCCTGCGCGACACCTTCGAGGCCCACCACAAGGTCAGCATCACCGAGGACGCGATCATTGCCGCCGCCGAGTTGTCCGATCGCTACATCACCGCGCGCTTTTTGCCCGACAAGGCCATCGACCTGCTCGACCAGGCGGCCGCACGCGTGAAGCTGTCGGCCACGGCCCGCCCGGTGGCCGTGCAAGAGCTGGAGGCCGAACTGCATCAGTTACGGCGCGAACAGGATTACGTGGCCTCGCGCAAGCAGTACGAGAAGGCTTCCGAGCTCGGCCAGCGCATCGAGGCCAAAGAGGCCGAACTAAAGAAGCTCGTCGAGGATTGGGAGCGCGAGCGCGCCTCGGGCAGCGCCGAGGTCAAGGCAGAGCACGTGGCGCAGATCGTCTCGCGGCTGACCGGCATCCCGGTCAACGAGCTGACGGTGGAAGAACGCGAGAAGCTGCTGCATCTGGAACAGCGGCTGCATGAGCGCCTGGTGGGACAGGACGAAGCAGTACGTGCCGTGGCCGATGCCGTGCGGCTGTCGCGCGCGGGCCTGCGCGAAGGCAGCAAGCCAGTGGCCACCTTCCTGTTCCTCGGGCCGACGGGTGTGGGCAAGACCGAACTCGCCAAGGCACTGGCCGAGTCCGTCTATGGCGATGAGGGTGCGCTGCTGCGCATCGACATGTCCGAGTACGGTGAACGCCATAGCGTGGCACGCCTGGTGGGCGCGCCTCCGGGTTATGTGGGCTACGACGAGGGCGGCCAGCTCACCGAGAAGGTGCGCCGCAAGCCCTACAGCGTGCTGCTGCTCGACGAGATCGAAAAGGCGCACCCCGACGTCTACAACATCCTGCTGCAGGTGTTCGACGACGGCCGGCTCACCGACGGCAAGGGCCGGGTGGTGGATTTCACCAACACCATCATCATCGCCACCTCGAATCTGGGCTCGGACATCATCCAGCGTCGTCTCAAGGCGCGTGGTGCGGCCGGCGAGGAGTACGAAAAGACCAAGGCCGAGGTGATGGACGTGTTGCGCGGCCACTTCCGGCCCGAGTTTCTCAACCGTATCGACGAGATCATCGTCTTCCATGCGCTGGGCAAGGAGGAGATCCGCCATATCGTCGGCCTGCAGCTCGATCGCGTGGCCCGCAACGCCGCCAGCCAGGGCGTGACGCTCAGCTTCGATCAGACCTTGATCGACCACTTCGCAGAGGAAGGCTACAAACCCGAGTTCGGAGCGCGCGAGCTCAAGCGGCTGATCCGCAGCGAACTGGAGACCGCATTGGCGCGCGAGATGCTGGGTGGCGGTATCGGCAAGGGCGATCACGCCAGCGCCCGCTGGGACGACAAGGCCGAACGCGTCGTCTTCGAGCGCAAGGAGCCACCCGCGCAGCCGGCCGAGCCTGATAAGCCCGATGCCGCGAACGTGGCCGAGGCACCGCCGAACGGCGAGAGCAAGCCTAAGCGCAAGAAGAAGTCAGCGGGCGGCGAATCTTGAGCGATGGGAGGCTGTCGTGTCCGACCCCAACGGGCTGACATTGGCAGCCACCCTCGTGTCGCTGGCGGTCGCTATCCCCACAGCGGGGCACGCGATCATCTACAAGCGTGACCCGCGATCGGCCACGCTGTGGGTACTGCTGATCGCCTTGTTGCCGCTGGGCGGTTCGCTGCTGTATGGGCTGTTCGGCATCAACCGTTACCAGCGGCGGGCGCGGCGGCTTTTTCCGGGAGCAGATCATGCTGTTCGGCAAGGCCTCTCGCCCACGATGCCCGAGGCTGTTTCGGCGCCGCTTGCCGGTCTGGCGCACCTGGTGGGACGCGCCACCGGCCAGTCGCTGACCGGCGGCAACCGCACCGAGCCGCTTGTCGATGGCGAGCAGGCCTACCCGGCCATGCTCGCCGCCATCGAATCGGCGCGGTACAGCGTCGCCCTGGCCTCGTACATCTTCGACAGCCAAGGCATCGGGGCGCAGTTCGTCGATGCGCTGCGCCGGGCTCATGAGCGCGGCGTGCAAGTGCGGGTGCTGATCGACGACGTCTCTGCCCGCTGGACGCACCGCAGCGCCTACCGCGCCTTGCAACGCGCCGGCGTTCCGGCGGCGACGTTCAACCCGACGTTGATTCCCGCGCGCCTGCATGCCGCGCATCTGCGCAATCACCGCAAGCTGCTAGTGATCGATGGCGAGACAGGTTTCACCGGTGGCATGAACATCTGCAGCACGTATTGGCGGCCCGATGCGCCGGGCCAGGCCTGTCACGATTTGCACTTTCGTCTGCGCGGGCCAGTGGTTGCGCATCTGATGGGGTGCTTCACCGATGATTGGTGCGATACCACGGGCGAGCGGCTCAGCGAGGGTTTCTGGGGCGAATCGCCCGCAACGGCTGATGAACAAGGAAACTCTTGGGCGCGCGGCATCGAGGCCGGTCCCGATGACGCCCTGGACCGGATGCGCTGGACCTTCATGGGCGCTTTGAGCGCCGCGAAGCATTCGGTGCGCATCTGGACACCTTACTTCGTCCCCGATCAGCCGATGATCGCGGCGCTGAGCACGGCCGCGATGCGCGGCGTGCGTGTCGAGGTGCTGACACCCGCGAGCTGCGACCATCCTACGGTGCAGTGGGCTGCGCGCGCCCACTACTGGCAGGTGATGGAGCACGGTGTACGCATCTTCGAGCGGCAGGGCCCCTTCGATCACACCAAGCTGATGCTGGTCGATGGCCGATGGTGTTGCCTGGGTTCGGCCAACTGGGACGCGCGCAGCCTGCGCCTCAACTTCGAGTTCAATGTCGAGGTCTACGACGCCACGCTGTGCACACAGCTGGAGGCGCTCTTCGATGCCGCCCTTCATGAGTCCGACGAAGTATCAGTGGTGGCACTGCGCTCCCGCTCGCTGGCCATCCGTTTGCGTGACGGCGCGGCCCGTCTGTTCACCCCCGTTCTTTAGCGACACGACCTTCGCGGAACACGGCCCTTGGAAAAGAAAGATCAATGGAACATCGGCTACTGGATCGTCGCCGGCCTGTTGCTCTTGACGCTGCAAAACTACTTGCAGGCGGCGCAGACCGTCGAGCCCGTGCCCTACAGCGAATTCGAAAAGGCGCTGGCCGGGGGGGGCGGCGCCGAGGTGCTGGTGTCGGACCGCACGGTGACCGGGCGTCTGAAATCGCCGGACAGTCGTGGCAAAGCCACACTCGTGGCCACGCGCGTCGAGCCCGATCTCGCCGAGCGGCTGTCGAAATACGACGTGCCCTATGCCCGCGTGGTGGAAAGCACTTGGCTGCGCGACATCCTGTCCTGGATCTTGCCGGGGGTGGCCTTCTTCGGCGTCTGGTTCTTCCTGTTCCGCCGCTTTGCCGAGAAGCAGGGCATGGGCGGGTTCCTGAGCATCGGCAAGAGCCGCGCCAAGGTGTTCATGGAGAAGAACACTGGCGTGACCTTTGCCGATGTCGCTGGCGTCGATGAAGCCAAGGCGGAGTTGGTTGAGATCGTCGATTTCCTCAAGAATCCGCAGGAGTATGGACGGCTCGGGGCGCGCATTCCCAAGGGCGTGTTGCTGGTCGGCCCACCGGGCACGGGCAAGACCCTACTGGCCAAGGCCGTGGCGGGCGAGGCCGGGGTGCCGTTCTTCTCCATCTCAGGCTCGGAGTTCGTCGAGATGTTCGTCGGCGTGGGTGCGGCGCGCGTGCGCGACCTGTTCGAGCAGGCGCGCGGGCAGGCGCCGGCCATCATCTTCATCGACGAACTCGACGCACTGGGCCGCGCGCGCGGTGTCGGCGGCCCCATCGGCGGCCACGACGAGCGCGAACAGACCCTCAACCAGCTGCTCACGGAGATGGACGGCTTCGACAGTTCGGTGGGGCTGATCATCCTCGCTGCCACCAACCGGCCGGAGATCCTCGATCAGGCCTTGCTTCGCGCCGGTCGCTTCGACCGCCAGGTGCTGGTGGACCGGCCCGACAAGAAGGGACGGCTGGACATCCTGAAAGTCCACGTCAAGAAGGTGACGCTGGCTCAGGATATCGATCTCGAACAGGTGGCGGCGCTGACCACCGGCTTTTCCGGCGCTGATCTGGCCAATCTCGTGAACGAAGCAGCGCTGAACGCGACGCGGCGCAAGGCGCAGGCTGTGGAACTGCAAGACTTCACCGCCGCCATCGAGCGCATCGTGGCCGGCCTGGAAAGGAAGAACCGTGTGCTCAATCCGAAGGAGCGGGAAACCGTGGCCTATCACGAGATGGGCCATGCGCTGGCGGCGCTGGCGCTGCCCGGCACCGACCCCGTGCACAAGATCTCGATCATCCCGCGCGGCATCGGCGCGCTGGGCTACACGCTGCAACGCCCCACCGAAGACCGCTTCCTGATGACGCGCGCCGCTCTGGAACACAAGATCGCCGTGCTGGGCGGTCGTGCGGCCGAGAAGCTCGTGTTCGGCGAGCTGTCCACCGGGGCGGCCGATGACCTCGCACGGGCCACCGACATTGCCCGCGACATGATCACCCGCTTTGGCATGGACGAAGGACTGGGCTACATCGCCTTCGAGGCGCAGCGGCCACGCTTTCTCGATACACCGGAACTGGCCCACGGCGGCTGCCGGGTGGCCGAATCGACCCAGGCGCGCATCGATCAGGCCATCCGCGACATCGTGATGGGCGTGTTCGAGCGCGCCTACCGGATCCTCGACACCAACCGCGCGGTGCTGGAGCGTTGTGCGCGCGAGCTGCTGGCGCGGGAAACGCTCGACGAAAGCGATATCCGTCAATTGACTCAAGGACTTGTTCGGAACTGAAAACTGTAGTAAGAACCATTCAGAGTAAACCGACGGCTCTGTTCAGTGCGTCATCCAATTCGCCGGAATTGTTCAAGGAGAACCGATATGTCTGCATTGACTCCGTGGGACCCCTTCCGGGAACTGGATGAATTGCAAAACCGCCTGGCGACGATGTTGGGACGGACACCCCAGCGACAGGGCGCCCGTACCGGCAACGAAGCCATGACCACGGCGGACTGGGCACCAATGGTGGACATCAGCGAGGATGAGAACGCATTCATCCTCAAACTGGATCTGCCGGAGGTCCCCAAGGATGCCGTGCGCGTCAGCGCGGAAAACGGTGTGCTCACCATCAGCGGCGAGCGCAAACTGGAAAAAGAGGAGCAGGGCAAGAAGTTCCACCGCATCGAACGTGCGTATGGCCGCTTTGTGCGCAGCTTTGTCTTGCCTGACAACGTTGATCCGACCAAGGTGACGGCTTCGATGAAAGACGGCGCGCTGGAAGTGCGGCTTGTCAAGGCCGAGCAAGCCAAACCGAAACAGATTGAAATCTCAGTCAACTAACTTTAACTAGGAACCCAAGATCATGAATATCAAACAGCCCCAATCAACCTTCTCCGCACTTGCCCTGGCGGTCGTCGTCGGACTGAGCGGACCGGCTCTGGCCCAATCGGCGGCAGGTTCTAGCCCAGGTGCTGCAGCACCCTCTGCCGCATCCAAAGCGGCGCAGCCACAGGTAGATGACAAGGCCGCCCGGGAAGCCGATAAAAAGCGCGCCAAACTCGCCCAAGATGCAATCACTGCGCTGGCCAAGACCCATGAGGCATTGATCCTCCTTGATGCAAGGAAGACCAAGGAGGCGCTCGCTGCGCTGGAACTGGCCAGCGGAAAGCTGGAACTGGTATTGGCGCGTGACCCAAAACTTGCTTTGGCGCCGGTCGATGTACGCGTCATCACCCACGATATCCACGCCAACGTGGAATCGGTCAAGAAAGCGGTCAAGTTGTCTCGGGAGTTGTTGGATGATGGCGAGGTGCAAAAGGCACGGCCCATTATTGCCAATCTTGCCAGCGAAATCGTGATCGAAACCGACAACCTGCCGATGGCAACGTACCCGGCAGCGATCAATTCGGCCGCACGGCTCATCGACAGCGGCAAGATTGACGATGCCAAGGCGGTGCTCGCCCGAGCGCTGAACACGCTGGTGAGGACCTCGGTCGCCTTTCCTCTGCCCGTGCTACGGGCCGAAGCCGCGATGGCAAAAGCGGAAAAGCTGGCCGAGACCGGCAAGCGCAATGCCAAACAGAGCGAGGAGCTCAGCGCCCTGCTGGCCTACGTGCGCACGGAAATCGAGCTGGCGCAGATCCTGGGTTATGGCAAGAAGGCGGACTTCAAGCCCATCTTCGATCAGGTGAAGGCTATCGAGCAGAAATCCGCCGGAGGAAAAAGCGGCAAGGGATGGTTCGACGAGTTGAAGACGCGCCTCCAAAAGCTGTTTTGAGGTGATGAAGGGGCCGACTGTTCGGTCGGTCAGTCTCGCGATGTTCGCAGTCAGCCCCAATAGATTCGCCTATTTTCACTAACTCATACGAGGCATATCACCATGAATGAGCAAACATCGAATCCCAATGCGACGAACAAAGAAATAAACGAACAGGCCGCGGTAAGCAGCCTTCCTGTCAGTCCAGAGGCCAAGCCTGAAGTCGTCACGGAGGTACAGCCTGAGGTTCAGAAGGAAACGGACTCGCAGGCGGCAGACAAACGTAAACAAGTCCTCGATGAGGCCGTCTCGGCCTTGGCGCTGACCAAATCAGCGCTGGCCGCACTTGACGGCAAGGACGCTGCACGCGCATTGGCAACGCTGGCCGAAGTGACGGGAAAGCTGGAGCTGATCGTTGCGCGCGAACCCACGCTCGCCCTGGCCCCCGTTGATGTGCGCACCATCGTGCACGACTTGTTCGCCAACACGGAAACCATTGAGGCGATGACCGACGAGGCGCTGGATGCCCTCAAACATGGCGAGGTGCAACAGGCACGTCACGTGCTGGCTTTGCTGGCCAGTGAAATCGTGATCGCGGTCACCAACATCCCTCTGGCGTCCTATCCCGCAGCCGTGAAGTCAGTCGTGCCGCTGATCGATCAGGGCAAGATTGAAGAAGCCAAAGCCGCGCTGCAGGCAGCGCTCAGCACGCTGGTCGAGACGCGCAGCGTGCATCCGCTGCCCGCCCTGCGCGCCAGGCTGCTCCTGAAGCGCGCCGAGACCTTGGTAGAAGATGGTCAGCGGAGCGAAGCGTCCAATGAGCGCCTGGAGACATTATTGAAAGAAGCGCGGCAGCAGTTGGAAATGGCAGAACTGCTGGGCTATGGAAAGAAGAAGGACTTTGAGCCCCTATATGCTGAACTCAAGAAAGTCAAGCAAAAGACGGCTGGGGGAGGCAGCGGAAAAGGCTGGCTCGATGAAATCAAGGCAAAGCTGTCCAAGTTGTTCTGAAACCGCTGGATAGGGCGTAAGAGGGGCGCGTCGCGCCCCTCTCTTGGCTCAGGAGTGTTTACTTTTTCACCCCACTAGATCTTTAGGAGATATAGCATGAACACAGACACCATCGCCGATTCCAGTGCGGATGAGCCCACCAAAACACTGTGTTCATTGACCGAAAATTGGTGGATTTTTGCGTTGCGCGGTGTCTTGGCATTGATTTTCGCAGCCCTTGCGTTCTGGATGCCGCAATCGGCTCTGTTGGCCATGACCTTAGTGTTCGGAGCATTTTCCTTGGTCAATGGCGCTTTCAACTTGGTTGCAGCGGTGCGCCATATCCAGAAAAAAGAGCGCTGGGGCTGGCTGCTGTTCAGCGGCATTGTCGGCATACTTACCGGCGTCGTCGTCCTGGTTGCTCCTTGGGTCGGCACGATGGTCATGGCTTCTTTTTTATGGGCTAGCGTGGGGTTCTGGGCGATTTTCACCGGTGTGCTGGAGATATCCGCCGCCGTTCGGCTGCGTCAAGAAATCAAGGGTGAAATCTGGCTTGCCTTCAGTGGACTGCTCTCGATTGTCCTTGGCGCTATCGTCTTGTGGATATTTTTTTCCCGTCCGGTCGAGTCATTCCTGGCCGCAGGCTGGCTGTTGGGCTTCTATGCGGCAGTCTCTGGTGTCACGCTTTTGTTCTTGAGTTGGCGTCTTCGCAAAACGCGCCAGGGATAAGAGCGGGTCAAACTAAATTCTATGGATATGAGCATTTTCGGTTCGTGCCTCCATAGAAATGACATCAAAGGAGTCATGCATGCAGATGCAATATAGCTATCGAGCTATCGACAAAGAGTTTCATGAACCATGGCAGAGAGCTTTGGGAAATGTGATCGAGCACGCCCTCAAGCCATTGCTCGACAAACACACTAAAGATTCAGTGCGACTTCAAATCGTCCTTGATCGCGACAAGATCAAGCGGCAATTTCTGGCCAGTGGCTATATGCACCTGCCCGGCAAAAAGATTGTCAGCGTTACTGCATCACATGACGAGCTGACGCCCCTCGCGCGGAAGCTCGCACAGTCGTTGTTCCGTCAGGCCAAGAAGCATTTTGACCGGCTGCATGCTCAGGACCAAATCAAGCGCAAAGCACGACGCGCTCGCTTGCGCGAGCTTAAGGTGCGAATTGCCGCAAAACCCGCGTCAGCCGCCCATGAGGCCAAAGTGACCCGAATGCCTCTACTGTCGAAACTTGAGGCTGTCGCAAGGCGTGAGCTGGCTTATCTGCGTGCCGTCGGCGATTTACCGCGCGATTATCCGACGCTGCGCGACGTGGTGGATGAAGCGATTGTCCAAGCTGAGGTGGAATGGCAATCCGTGCCGGAAGAAAAAGCGGCTTACTTCGGTCTTCTGAAGCATCTGTTCGCCGTCCTGGATCACGAAGTGGCAAACAGCCGGCAATTTGGCGAATTCGTTTCTCTGGACGCGCCGGTCGAAGCGGATGCCCAGGACGTCGCCGAGGCCATGGTGGAAGAGGAAGTCTTCGAATTTTATCAGCCCGACGACACACTCAGGCTGGCCGATATCATCGCTGACAGTCAGCATCCCGATGCCGCAACGATCGCGGAACAGGAGGAGCTAGTTGATCGGTCGAGCGAGTTCGCTTTTGCATTCGACCTGCTGAAGGACATGCCGCGTTTGTGGCGGCGCATTTTTCTGCTTATCCGTGTGGACGGGCTGGATGCCAGCAGCGTCTCTGAAATCCTGCTGATTCCTAGTAAGGAAGATACTGTCCAAAGGTGGCTGATGCAGGCCGAAGCGTTCATCGCTGCTCATTTGGAAGAGGCCGGAGTAAGCAAAGACGGGAACGATTGGCTCCAAGGCGTTGATTGGTCGGCATTGTCTGTGACCCGAAGCGCGGCAGCCTCACTGTGGTCCAAGGAGGCGAACCATGAAGAATGATCTTCACCTCGTCTGTCCGCATTGCCAGTCCATCAACCGCGTACCGACTGCGAAGCTATCGGAACATCCCAACTGCGGCCGCTGCCAGCAGCCCTTGTTCACGGGCGAACCCATCGAGTTGACCACGGCGACGTTTTCGCGCCACGTGGAGCGCAGCGACCTGCCACTGTTGGTCGATTTCTGGGCACCTTGGTGCGGGCCGTGCAAGATGATGGCCCCGCAATTCCAGCAAGCGGCGCGCCAGCTCGAACCCAGGGTCAGGCTGGCCAAGGTCAATACCGAGGCAGAACCCCACCTGGCCGCGCAGTTCGGCATCCGCAGCATTCCGACGCTCGCCCTGTTCCAGGGTGGGCGGGAGATCGGGCGTCAGGCCGGCGCCTTGGGCGCGCAGGACATCGTGCGCTGGGCATCTGCACAGGTGGGGCGCTGACCGATGCAGGACTTGCTCGGCGCCACCCTGATCCTGCTGGCGGCATGCAGCCTCGCGGCGGTGGCGACGGCGGCGTTCAGAGTACCCGCCTTGCTGGGTTACCTCGCCATCGGCGCCTTGCTGGGCCCGTCGGTCAGCGGTGTAGTCGCGCCGGGAGAAGCGCTTGATTTTCTGTCCGAGCTGGGCGTGGCCCTGCTGCTGTTCATGGTTGGGCTGGAGTTCTCCCTCGGGCACTTCTGGCTTTCCCGTAAAACCGTATTGGCGTCCGGCAGCTTGCAGATGATCGCTGTCGCCACGCCACTGACCTTGATGTTGATGTGGCTGGGACAGCCAGTTCAGAGCGCTGCGTTGCTCAGCACTGCGGCGGCCATGTCGTCCACGGCGCTGGTCAGCCGACAGCTGGCCGACCAAGGCGAGCTCACCACCCGCCACGGCCGCAGCGCCATCGCCGTGCTGGTCTTTCAGGACCTGGCCAGCGTGCCCCTGCTGGCCCTGCTGGCGATCTGGGCGCGCGGCGAGTCGCCGAAGATCGAGAGCGTGCTGCTCGAAGTGTTGGGCGTGCTGATGTTGTTCGCGGCAGCGGCCCTCGCCTCCCGTCGTCTGTTGCATGGCCTGCTGGGCTGGGTGGCGCGGCAGGGCCACGAAGAATCCTTCGTGCTGGTTTCCTTGTGCGTGGTGGTGGCTGCCGCCGCTGCTGCACACGCGGTCGGCGTATCCGCCGCCCTGGGTGCGTTTTTGGCCGGCATGGTGCTGGGCGAGAGCGACTTCCGTCACCACATGGAAAGCCACCTCAAACCGTTTCGCGATGTGTTGTCGGGGGTGTTCTTCGTGACCATCGGCCTGCAGTTGGACGGAGCACAGATTCTTTCGGCACCGCTGACGGTGTTGGCGTGGCTGGCAGTGCTGGTGCCGGTCAAGATCGGGCTCAACACCCTGGCCTTGCGGGCGACGCGCCTATCCGCCCTCGATGCCTGGCGCACGGGCATAGCGTTGGGGCATGGCGGCGAGTTCGCCCTGCTGTTGTTGGGCATGGTCTTGCAGCAGCATCTGATTCCCGCGACCGTCGTACAACCCATGCTGGTCGCGCTGGTGCTCAGCATGGCCTTGGCACCGCTGCTGATCCGCCATCACGATGTACTTGCCCGGTTCTTGAGCCGCACCGGCGGCGTCATTCAGCCACCCCAGGCTGAAGAAGTTGAGATCACTGCGCAGACAGCGCGATTTCGAGACCACGTCATCATTTGCGGCGCGGGCGAGCTTGGCCTGACCGTCAGTGAGATTCTTCGCCACGCCGGCGTGGCGCATCTGCTGCTGGAAGCAGACGAGCAGAAGGTAGAGGCCGAGCGTGCCGCCGGCGTGCCGGTGTTCCATGGCGATGCGGGTCGGCCCGATACCCTGCTGGCTGCCGGGTTGGCACAAGCGCGTCTGGTGGTGCTCACGTTCGCCCATGCCCAGCAAGTGCTGCGCATCGCCCAGGCGATTGCCGAGCGCCGTCCGGCGCTGACCTTGTGGGTGTCATGCGGAAGAACGACCGCGGCCGATGCATTTCGCGCCACGCCCAACGTGCGTGTGTACCAGCAATCCTTTGCCGCAGGCCTTGGGCTGGCGGAACAAGTGATGTCGTCGCTTGGCATGTCGGCCGAGCTCGTCGAACGAAACATCAGTGCGATGCGCCGCCGTCTCGACAGCGGCAATGTCGCAGGGAGTCCATCTGCATGAAGTCAACAGGCCGCAATCCATTTCAGGTGTTCAGTGACCAATGGGCCATCATGAGTTTATACGAGCGCTTCGAGCAGGTCGTCGCCCTCGTTCTGTCGGCGGTAATTGCCGTCATCATCGTGGTGTCGCTGTTCCAGCTCATCGCCATCGTCTTCACGCTGCTGGTCCTCGATGCCTTCAATCCCCTGGATCACAAGGTATTCCAGAGTGTGTTCGGCATGATCATGACGCTCTTGATCGCGATGGAATTCAAGCATTCCATTGTGCGCGTGGCGCTGCGTCGGGACAGCATCATCCAGGTCAAGACCGTGATCCTCATCGGCCTGATCGCGCTGGCGCGCAAGTTCGTGATCCTCGAGCCCGAGGCGAGCCCCGCAAAGATAGCCGCGCTGGCAGGCGCCACGCTGGCTCTGGGTGCGACCTACTGGCTGCTGCGCAAGCGCGGCGACCGCGCCGCCGAGACCTCTGAGCATGACCCGTCATCATCCCAGTGATCCGCGCACGGCGCTGTTGCAACACCGCTGGCTCAACCGCCTGCAGACCGGGCTGTTGGTCCTGACCCTGGTCGGCATCGCAGCCGCAGCAGGGAGACTGCCGTTTGGGGAAGGCGGCCTGTGGCTCGCGCTGTTTGCCGTTGCAGGTGCGTTGCTGCTGGAACCGGTAGCCGCGTCGGCGCTGAGCTTGCGCCTGTACCGCGTACGGGCCTTGCACCCGCAAGAAGCCCACGAGATGTCGACCCTGTTGCGCGAGCTGCCCGCCCGTGCCGGTTTGCCCGCAACGCCGGTGCCGCACCGCACTACGTGCCCAGTGCCGTCGTCAACGCCTTCGCCACCGGATCGAAGCAGGAGGCATCGATCGCCCTCACCGATGGCTTGCTGCGCCGCCTGGCCCACGCGAGCTGGCGGGTGTGCTCGCGCACGAGATCGCGCACATCACCAATGAGGATCTGCGCGTCATGAGGCTGGCGGATTCCGTCAGTCGCCTCACGAGCCTGCTGGCCCTCATGGGACAAATCGCGATCCTGCTCAACCTGCCCGCGCTGCTGGTTGGCGCGGCGGAGGTCTATTGGCCTGGTTTATTGTTATTGGCCGCATCGCCCCAGCTGGCCCTGCTCGCACAGCTCGGCTTGTCTCGCGTGCGTGAGTTCGACGCTGACCGCCTCGCTGCGGAACTGACTGGCGACCCGCAGGGGCTTGCGTCCGCGCTGGCGAAAGTCGAGCGGGTCAGCCGCTCCTGGCGCGCCTGGTTGTGGCCGGGATGGGGCAATCCCGAACCCTTCTGGTTGCGCACGCATCCGGCCACGCAAGAACGCATCTCACGCCTACTGACGTTGGCGGCTGGGCCAGCATCAGCGTTGCCACTCCACGCGCCCCATTTCTTGCCGGAATCCGCTTTGACGCCGCGCCCACCGCGCTGGCGCCCGAGCGGGCTGTGGCGCTGATTGCCTATCAACAGGAGACTTCTCATGGCCTACCCCGACCCGTACCAACGTCCCGCGCCGGACCACTTCGTCCGGCGCTGGCTCTTCATCACCGCCTGTATTGCCGCGCTCATGCTGCTGTGGCAGTTCCTGCCCGCCATCGAGGCCTGGTTCAGTCCGCGCGAGGCGGCAGAACGCACTGTGACGGCGCGTGGCGATCTGGCGGCGGACGAGAAAGCCACCATCGAACTGTTCGAGAAATCGCGCGCCTCGGTGGTCTACATCACTACCGCACAATTGGTACGCGATGTCTGGACGCGCAACGTCTTCTCCGTGCCGCGCGGCACTGGCTCGGGCTTCATCTGGGACGACGCCGGCCACGTCGTCACTAACTTCCACGTCATCCAGGGCGCGTCCGAAGCCACCGTCAAACTGGCCGACGGCCGCGACTACCAGGCCGCACTGGTGGGGACGAGCCCCGCGCACGACATCGCTGTGCTCAAGATCGGCGTCGGTTTCAAGCGCCCGCCGGCCGTGCCGGTCGGCACCAGTGCCGACCTCAAGGTGGGGTCAGAAGGGGGTTCACCCCCGTTTTCACGGACACTTACGAGAAGGCCGATCAAGGCCATGAGGAGTGTTCATGTCGAAGCGAAGGAAGTTCAGCACCGAGTTCAAGCGCGGTGCGGTTGAGCAGGCCAGCCAGC
>NZ_JAMYED010000012.1:0-70201 GCF_033843685.1 Stenotrophomonas sp. RG-453 | reverse complement strand
CGCCCAGCCTCCCAGCAACGGCATACAATCCAGCTTGGCCACGGCCGGCCTCGGTTTGTTTTCTCGACAACTACAAATCTAGCTGGTCGGCCGTGCGCCTTCTCCCCTCAGATGGGAGAAGAACCAATAAAAAGCCCCGCCAACCAGGGGGAGGTTAGCGGGGCCGGGGAACGGGCGCTTGGGGAGGAGCCCCCGTTCCGAGATCTGCTCCAGGGGATGGGAGAGATCCACAACAGGCATTGCGCCTGTCGAGGTCTATCAAAGCACTCCGAACATTGATAGTTCGTGAAGGGGCCCAATTAATCCGCCCCTCTTCCCGGAAACATTCATCCAACAGTCAGATTATCGCGGCGCAATGAACCAATTCAGCCTTTTGACTGTGATTCAGGCCTCAATGTGCCTCATCCCAGTTATCACCGACGCCGGCATCCACCACCAGCGGTACCCGCAGTTCGGCCGCTGACGACATCAATTCAACGACTTTCAAACGCAAGGTATCGAGGAAACTGCTTTCGGTTTCAAAGACCAGTTCATCGTGTACCTGCAGAATCATCTTGGCCTGGTCGCTGTGGTCGAGCAGCCAGCTGTCCACCTTCACCATGGCGCGCTTGATGATGTCGGCCGCCGTGCCCTGCATGGGGGCGTTGATGGCGGCGCGTTCCGCCCCGGCACGCAGGCCCTGGTTGCGGGCGTTGATGTCGTTCAGGTACAGGCGACGGCCGAACAGGGTCTCCACGTAGCCCTGGTCACGGGCCTGCTGGCGCATCCGTTCCATGAAATCACGCACGCCGGGGTAGCGGCTGAAGTACAGCGCCACGTAATCCTGGGCCTGGCCGCGGTCGATGCCCAGGTTGCGGGCCAGCCCGAACGCACTCATGCCGTACATCAGGCCGAAGTTGATCGCCTTGGCGGCCCGGCGTTCGTTGGAGGTGACCTCCTCCAGGCTGCGGCTGAAGACTTCGGCCGCGGTCGCCCGGTGCACGTCCACGCCCTGCTCGAAGGCCCGCACCAGGCCGGGGTCTTCGGAGAGGTGGGCCATGATCCGCAGTTCGATCTGCGAGTAATCGCAGGCCAGGATCTTGCGGCCCGGCGGGGCGACGAAGGCGCGGCGGATGCGGCGGCCGTCCTCGGTGCGGATCGGGATGTTCTGCAGGTTCGGGTCGGACGAGGACAGCCGGCCGGTGGCGGCGCCGGACTGGTGGTAGCTGGTGTGTACCCGCCCGGTGTCCTGGTTGATCATCTCCGGCAGCTTGTCGGTATAGGTGCTGCGCAGCTTGGCCAGCCCGCGGTACTCCAGGATCACCCGCGGCAGTTCATGCTGCTCGGCGATCGCCTCCAGCGCCTCTTCGTTGGTGCTGGGCTGGCCCTTGGGCGTCTTCACCAGTGCCGGCAGCTGCAGTTCGTCGAACAGCACGGCCTGCAGCTGCTTGGGCGAATCCAGGTTGAAGGTGCGCCCGGCCAGCTCGGTGGCCTTCTGCTGGGCGGCCAGCATGCGCGAGCCCAGGTCCTGGCTCTGCCGGCGCAGCTCGGCCATGTCGATGTGCACGCCATTGGCTTCGATCCGCGCCAGCACCGGCACCAGCGGCATCTCGATGTCGCGGTAGACACCGTCCAGCGAGGGCGTGGCCTGCAGTTGTGGCTGCAGCGCGTGGTGCAGGCGCAGGGTCACGTCGGCATCTTCGGCAGCGTAACGGCACGCTTCGTCCAGGCCCACCTGCGAGAACGAGATCTGTTTGGCGCCCTTGCCGGCCACCTCCTCGAACTTGATCGTGGTGTAGCCCAGGTAGCGCATCGCCAGCGAGTCCATGTCATGGCGCGTGGCGGTGGAATTGAGCACGAAGCTCTCCAGCATGGTGTCGTCGTGGTACCCCTGCAGGTTCACGCCGTGGCGGCGCAGCACGTGCAGGTCGTACTTGCCGTGCTGGCCAAGCTTCTTCCTGGTGGGGTCTTCCAGGGCAGGGCGCAGCGCTGCCAGCACCTGCTCGCGCGGCAGCTGGGCCGGCGCACCCGGGTAATCATGGCCGACCGGGATGTAGGCCGCCCGGCCCGGCTCGACCGCCAGGCTGATGCCGACCAGGTTGGCGCGCATGGCGTCCAGCGCGTCGGTCTCGGTATCGAAGGAGATCAGCTCGGCCGTGGCCAGGCGCTGCACCCAGGCGTCCAGCTGTTCAGTGGTCAGCACCATCTCGTACTCACCGGGGGCGGAGAGCGCCGGGTCGACCGGCACCACCGCCTCCTCCGCCGTGCCGCGGGCGTAGCCGGCCGCGGTGCCACGCAGGCTGACCGGGGCATCGCTGGCGGCGGCGGAGGCCGGCACCGGGCCGCCCAGCTCCTTGAGGGCCTGGGTGAAACCGTAGCGCAGGTACAGCTCGCTCAGCGAGGGCACATCCGGCTCTCGCAGCGGCAGCGTCTGCGGCGTCACCTCCAGGGGCACGTCGGTGCGGATCGTGACCAGCTCGCGGTTGAGCGGCAGGCGCTCCAGCGCCGCGCGCAGGTTTTCGCCGATCTTGCCCTTCATGGTCGGGGCCGCGGCGATCACGCCGTCCAGGTGCTGGTACTCGGCCAGCCACTTGGCAGCGGTCTTGGGGCCGCACTTTTCCACACCCGGCACGTTGTCCACCGCGTCGCCCATCAGCGCCAGCAGGTCGACGATCTGGTCGGCACGCACGCCGAACTTCTCCATCACCGCCGCGTCCGAATCCATGCGGCTGCCGGTCATGGTGTTGACCAGCTCGATGCCCGGGCGGACCAACTGGGCGAAGTCCTTGTCACCGGTGGAAATGGTGACCTGCAGGCCATCGCGGTGGCCCTGCAGGGCCAGCGTGCCGATCACATCATCGGCTTCCACGCCGGGGATGCGCAGGATGCTCAGGCCCAGCGCTTCGACGATGCGGCACATCGGCTCGATCTGCGGGCGCAGGTCGTCGGGCATCGGCGGGCGGTTGGCCTTGTAGTCGGCGTACAGGTCGTCACGGAAGGTCTTGCCGGGCGCATCGACCACGAAAGCGACGTACTCGGGGCGCTCCTTCAGGGTGGCGCGCAGCATGTTGACCACACCGAACAACGCGCCGGTGGGTTCACCGTGTGCGTTGGTCAGCGGCGGAAGCGCGTGGAACGCGCGATACAGGTAACTGGACCCGTCAATCAGGACTAATCGGCTCATGCGACGATTCTACGCGCCCGGCCCTGACCGTCGTCGGCACCGGGCTCACGATCCATCGGGCATAATCAGGCCCTCTTCGCCCAAGGACTCCCGGCCCATGAAGATTCTGTTGCTCGCAGGCCTGCTCGCGCTGGCCGGCTGTGCCACCGGTGGCGGCGGCAGGCCCCCGGTCGATGTCACCGGTGCCGACGTGGTCAAGACGGTCCAGGACAACGGCGACACCATCGAGGAATACCGGGTGGGTGGCCAGCTGCGGATGGTCAAGGTGACCCCGTCGCGCGGTGCCCCGTTCTACATGTATGACCAGAACGGCGATGGCCGCATGGACAGTGACAAGGACGGCGTCTCCCCGGTCTACTGGAAGCTCTACAGCTGGTGAACCGCGGCGCTGTCCGCCCGGCCGCCCCGTGTCCGCACGCGGTGGCCGGGGCAACACGCCCGTCCCTGCACGCCTACGCTCGATGACCACACCCGAACGCCGCACTGCCCCGAACCCGGCTGAACTGCGCGCCGGCCTGACGGCGGAGCAGCGCCAGGCGGTGGAAACGCTGGAGCATTTCGGCTGGCAGCTGCGCTTCGTGCGCCGCCCGCTGTTCCGCGACCCGATCCCGGTACTGTTCGACCGCCACGGCGAGCGCTATGTGGTGCTGCAGCCCGATGGCACGCTGGATGAATCGCAGACGTTGAAGCTGCGCGATTGATCGGACGCGCACGATGCGCGATTGATCGGGCGCTCGCGCCGCGCGACGGATGGGACGCGCACGCTTTGCGACGAAGGGGGAGGTAGTGCCGACCGCTGGCCGGCTGCGCCTGCATCGGGCCAACCTAGGAGCCGGCCAGCGGCCGGCACTACCGCTTTCCCCGTTACCGGATGACCAGTACCGGTACCGTGCTGCGTGCCAGCACTTCGGCGGTCTGGCTGCCGAGCAGCACACGGGTGACGCCACGGCGACCATGCGAGGTCATCACGATCAGGTCGCTGCCGCGTTCAGTGGCAGTATCGATGATGCCGTCGGCGGCATAGCGGTCAAGCACGTGCACGGTGGTGGTGCGCAGTCCCTGCGCCTCGGCGGCGGCCTTGGCCGGCTGCAGCACCTTCTGCGCGGTCTCTTCGCGGTCGGCTTTGTACTCGGGCGAGTTCATGTAGCCCACGCTCCAGCCCATGGCGTCGTACATGCCCACCGCCCACGGTTCGGAGACGGTCACGATATCGACCTCGGCATCGAGGTCCCTGGCCAGCTCCAGGCCCTTGGCCAAGCCTTTTTCAGCCAGCTCCGAACCATCGGTGGCGATCAGGATGCGCTTGTACATGGCAGAGCTCCTTGGGGTGGCAATGGGAACATCACCATTGCACACCCGATGTGGACGCGGTGCCTTGAGCTGGATCAATCGCCGTGGGTGCGTGCAGTCACTCCCCGTGCCGGGTTGCCCACCACCGTCGCACCGGCCGGTACATCGCGGGTGACCACGCTGCCGGCACCGACCACCGCGTCATCGCCAATGGTCACGCCGGGCAGTATGATCGCGCCGCCGCCGATCCAGACATTGCGGCCGATGCGCACCGGCCTGGCCGACTCCAGGCCCTGCGCGCGTGCCTGCGGATCGCGCGGATGGTCGGCCGCATAGATCTGCACCGCCGGGCCGATCTGGGTGCCATCGCCGATGCTGACCTCGGCCACGTCCAGGATCACGCAGTTGTAGTTGAGGAATACGCCCTGGCCCAGGCGGATGTTGCTGCCGTAATCGCAGTGGAACGGCGGCCGGATCACCGCGCCTTCGCCGACCGCACCGAGCTGCTCGCGCAACAGCGCGCGGCGCACGGCCGGGCTTTCGGCCAGGGCCGCGTTGTAACGGACCATCCAGACCTTGGCCGCCGCCATCTCGGCCTGCAGTTCCGGGTCGCCCGGACGATACGGCATCCCGGACAGCATCTTTTCCTTTTCGCTCGGACCCATGTGGCCTCCATCAGACAGAGCCCGATGATGCCGGTTGCCCACGTGCGTGTCAGCGTGCGCCACGCCGCGTGCCCAGCAGTGCCACCACCGCGAAGACGACGCCGCTCAGCCAGAACCACAACGTTGCGGGGCCGATGCACACCACGCTGGGCTGTGGCTGGCAGCGCAGGCGCAGCAGATCGAAGTCGCCGCCGCCGGCCAGGCAGCTCTGCGCGTGGTGGACCAGGGCCAGCACCGGCTCGGCCCAGCCTGCCGACCACGTCAGCAGGACCAGTGCAGCGAGCAGATACGGAATTCCCTTGTTCACGAGTGCGCTCCCAGCGGACAGGGGCAGACTCTGGGCGCCGCCCTTGGAAGCGACAAGCGGCACGCGACGAAGCGCGTGAAATCCGGGATGAGCCGGGGAGGATCCGGGATGAAGCGTGCCCGCCCGCCCCGCCCCCTGCCCGATCGCGCACGCATGCGTTGCCCGTGCTGCAGCGCAGGACGCCAGGCGCCACGGCCCGTGACAGACTCCGCGCATGCGCCGACTGCTCATCGCCCTGCTGTGTTCGCTGCTCCTGCTCCCGATGGCCGGGCTTGCCGCCCCACCCGGCGCCGACCGCATCCTGATCTTCACCCGCACCGCCAAGTTCCACCACGACTCGATTCCAGTGGCCGTGGCGACGCTGCGCCAGCTGAGCACCGAGGCCGGATTGAGGGCGGATCACAGCGAGGATCCGCGCGACTTCCGCGCCGACACCCTCGCCCGCTACCGCGCCGTTGTCTTCGCCAACACCACCGGCGATGTGCTCGATGCCACGCAGCAGGCCGCGATGGAGCAGTTCATCCGCAACGGCGGCGGTTTCATGGGCGTGCACGCTGCCGCGGACACCGAGTACGACTGGCCGTGGTATGGCGAGCTGGTGGGCGCGTGGTTCCACAAACACCCGGAAGGTCTGCAGGACACGTTGGTGCAGCCCGAACGGGACGGGAAGGCTTCCGGAGTGGCCTGGCCGATCCGCGATGAGCTCTACAACTACCGGCGCAATCCCCGTGGGATGGTGCAGGTCATCGCGACGGTGGACGAATCGCGCTACGACGGCGGCACCATGGGCGCCGATCATCCCATCGCCTGGTGCCGGCCCTTCGATGGCGGCCGCAGCTGGTACACCGGGCTGGGCCACGACGCGGCGGTGTATGCCGAGCCGAATGTGCGGGCGCAGCTGCGCCGTGGCCTGCGCTATGCGGCAGGCCACGCGCCGGCGTGTTGATCGATCAGGCGGTGCGTACCACGCGCGCGCCCTGGCACAGCGGATAGCTCGCCAGCAGATCGGCGATACGCTCGTGCATCGTGTCGAACGAGGCGCCATACAGATACAGCGCCGTCTCGGTCGGGCCCTGCCACCAGCTGCAGATCTCGCCGTGGCCTTCGATACGCTCGACGATCTGCTCGAACACGTAGTTCGAATCGCACTGCTCGTAGACCTCATCGGGCAGGTCGGTACCGTTCAAGTACAACGCCAGGCCCTCGGTGACACCGAACGGCTGATCGGCAACGCCTTCGCGCTGGATCAGCGAGCCCTTGGGTGCACCCAGCTGCTGCAGCAGCTCGATCACGCCGGGCAGCGAGGCCGGATCGTTCAACGCGATCTCGATATCGCCATAGTCCACTTCGCCGTCGTCGGTCAGCGCGGTGCCACCGCCCGTGATCTCGCCCAGTTCGGCAGTGCCCAGCAGGGCATCCAGCGGATCTTCGAACAGCTCGTGGCGATGCTCGGGCTGAAGCTTGGCGTTCAACTTCACGGTGACGTGCAGCGGCGAATCGGTCATGGCGGGGGCCTGCGCGAAAGGAATGCCGCCCATTGTAGTGCCGGCCGCTGGCCGGCTCCCATGTGTAGAGTCGAGCCGTGCTCGACTGCCTTTCGGCAGTAAGCGGCCGAGCATGGCTCGGCGCTACAACAGCGCGGTCAACGCAGGAACGGCGCCACCTTACGTTTGAGCAACTCCACCAGCACCGGGTCCATGTACTCGTAGTCGTCGGGGATATCCAGGCAGATTACCCGCTTGCCGCCCAGCCATGCGTTGTAACGACTGGACAGCCGGTTGCGGTGCGCCTTCTCCATCACGAAGACCAGGTCGGCCCACTGCAACAGTTCCGGACTGAGCACTTCCTCGGCGTCGGCCAGCAGCCCTGCCGAGGCGGTCTCGATACCGGGCCAATCGGCAAATACCTGCTCGGCCGTCGGGCTGCGCAGGCGGTTCTGGCTGCAAAGGAAAAGTACGTTGCGGGTCATGGCTCGCAGCGTAATCGGGGGCGGATTCCTTTTCCATCGGAAAAGGGATCTGACCCCACAGGACAATCTAAACAAACTGCATTGCTGACGAAGGTTCCGACAGCCATCATGGGCTTCCCCACCGTCCAGATAACCATGATCACCAGAGATGAGCTGTTGAGGGAATTTGGCGAGGTCGGCGAAGCCCATGGTTGCTACGTTGGCAAATACGTCGTTGCGACGTACACGCTTTATTGCTGCCTGCGAAACGCCGACGGGCATGATCTGGCGATCACCTCGAAGGACATCCATGATCCGCAGTTCGCTTGCAGCGTAGGGCTGAGCGCTCCGTCCCACCTGTCTCGTGACAGACCGACGATTTTTGCTATTCCACCAAACATCTATGGATTCACCCACGCGATAGCGGTTCCCAGCACGTATCACGGGCTCCTGAACCGCAGTGCGAATCGAACCGACCTGTTCCTGTGTCTGCCGATCTTCCAGTGCGAGTTCAGCGGCAACGAATCAGAAGAGGATTTCAAGTGGTCCACGCATCACATCGTCGACGTCAACAACTGGCGCAGGATCAGGCAACCGAAGATCAGCCTGTATTTCGACAACCCCCGGACTGGCGGCGGAGCGGACAAGAACGGGGCCATCGTGAGTCTTGAGACACTGATGGCCGAGATCGAAAACCTCAACGGAGTGAGCGATGGCTTCATCGAGATCACCAATTATCGCGACGAGGTGATCGAAGTACTGTCGCCGGAGGAAGGGCGCTACGTGCTGATCCAGAACCGTCAGCATGAAGAGCTGATGGAACGCGCCGGGGTGGTGGCAGCCGTGGAGACGTTCACCACCGGCTGACGACCGACCGCTGTTGTGGAGCCGAGCATGGCTCGGCTCTACAGGAATTCCCGGCCCCCGACGGTGATCAGATCACCGTCAGGTTGGCATACGCCATCACCAGCCACTTGCTGCCGGCTTCGATGAATTCCACCTGCACGCGGGCGTGCTGGCCGCTGCCTTCATAGTCGGTGACCATGCCTTCGCCGAACTTGGGATGGTTGACCATCGCGCCCAGCTTGAGCGGCGGTGCTTCCAGCGCGGCGTGGCCCATCACCCGGTTGGCGCCCAGCGAGGTGCCGCGCGAGACCTGCACCTTGGGGCGCACTTCGTTCACCAGCTCACGCGGGATCTCGCGCAGGAAACGCGAGGGCACGTTGTAGTTGTCCTGGCCATGGATGCGACGCGATTCGGCGTAGCAGAGCACCAGCTTCTGGCGCGCGCGCGTGATGCCCACGTAGGCCAGGCGACGCTCTTCTTCCAGCCGGCCGCTTTCTTCCAGCGAACGTGCACTCGGGAACAGGCCGTCTTCCATGCCGGCCAGGAACACCAGCGGGAATTCCAGGCCCTTGGCGGCGTGCAGCGTCATCAACTGCACGCCCTCTTCGCCGGCCTGGGCCTGGCCTTCGCCAGCCTCCAGCGAGGCGTAGGCGAGGAAGGCGACCAGCTCGCTCATGTCCTGGGTCTCTTCGACGTCATCTTCGCGACGCACGAAGCGCGAGGCCACCGAGACCAGTTCGTCCAGGTTGTCCGCGCGCGATTCCGAATCCAGCGCGTTGCGGCTTTCCTTGGACCAGTGCTCGCGCAGGCCCGAGCGCATCAGCACGTGGTCGATGCGTTCGGCCAGGGTCATCGTGTCCGCTTCGGCCTGGAGCTGATTGACCAGCACCAGGAAGCCGGCCAGCGCGTTGCGTGCGCGTGCGGCCAGCGCATCTCCCTGGGTGGTCAGCATGGTCGCTTCCCACAGCGAGATCGCCTGGGCGCGCGCCAACCGGCGCACTTCATCCAGGGTGCGGTCGCCGATGCCGCGCGTCGGCGTGTTGACCGCGCGTTCGAAGGCGGCGTCATCGTTGCGGTTGGTCATCAACCGCAGGTATGCCAGCGCGTCCTTGATTTCGGCACGCTCGAAGAAGCGCATGCCGCCATACACGCGGTACGGCACCTGCTCGGAGAGCAGCGATTCTTCGAACGCACGCGACTGCGCGTTGCTGCGGTAGAGCACGGCCACATCGCCGTAGCTGCCGCCGTCGCGCACCCACTGGCGCGCCCGCTCGACCACGTAACGCGCCTCATCCATTTCGTTGTAGGCCGCGTACAGATCGATCGGATCACCGTCGCCGCTGTCGGTCCACAACTCCTTGCCGATGCGGTCCGGGTTGTGCGCGATCACCGCATTGGCTGCGCCGAGGATGTTGGCGGTGGAGCGGTAGTTCTGCTCCAGGCGCACGGTCTGCGCACCCGGGAAATCCTTCAGGAAGCGCTGGACGTTCTCGACCTTGGCGCCGCGCCAGCCGTAGATGGCCTGGTCATCGTCGCCGACCACGAACACGTGGCCGCTGTCGCCGGCCAGCACGCGCACGAAAGCGTACTGGATGGCGTTGGTGTCCTGGAACTCGTCCACCAGGATTTCGCGGAAGCGCGAACGGTAGTGGGCCAGCAGGGCAGGGTTGTCGCGCAGCAGTTCATGCGCGCGCAGCAGCAGCTCGGCGAAATCGACCAGGCCGGCACGGTCGCAGCGCTCCTGGTAGGCCGCGTAGGCCTGGCGCATGGTCTCCAGCCACGCATCATGCGGCTCGGGCTGGATGTGCTGTGGGCGGCGGCCCTCGTCCTTCTGCTCGTTGATCCACCAGGCGATCTGCTTTGGCGGGAACTTGCCGTCGTCGATCTCCAGCTGCTGGACCACGCGCTTGACCAGCCGCAGCTGGTCGTCCGAGTCCATCACCTGGAAGCTGTCGGGCAGCTTGGCGTCCTGGTAATGCAGGCGCAGCAGGCGGTGGGCCAGGCCGTGGAAGGTGCCGATCCAGGCGCCGCGGCTGCCCTGCGGCAGCTGCAGGTCGATGCGGTGACGCATCTCCCCGGCGGCCTTGTTGGTGAAAGTCACCGCAAAAATGCCATGGGTCGGCACGCCGCAGACTTCATTGAGCCAGGCGATGCGGTGGATAAGCACGCGGGTCTTGCCGGAACCGGCACCGGCAAGCACCAGATGGTGGCCGGGCGGGGCGGACACAGCTTCGCGCTGGGCGGGGTTCAACCCGTCGAGCAAGTGGGAAACATCCATGTCCCCATTTTACCCTCGGGCGGGTCGCTCCGGGCCGTTACCCGGCGCGCGGATCGAACGGGTTCAGCCGCGCGCCGCCTGTTCGGCCTGCACCCGCAGCTCCGGGATCGCCAGGCTTTCCCACAGGGTGCCGATGCGCAGGCAGCCGACCACCCGGATCGCCGGCTGCGGCTGGCCGTGGCCATCGATCAGGCCGCCCTCCTCCACCGTATCCAGGCCGAGGCCATGCGGGCCCGGGCGGGCATGCCCGTCGGCCAGCAGCTGCCGGATCAGCGGATTGCGCATGGACAGCGCGCGGGTCTCCACCCCGGTGGCGTTGATTACCGCGCCCACGGTCAATGGCGGCAGGCCACCGTCCGGGCTGCGGCCGTGCAGCTGCAGCCCGCTTTCCTGCACCAGCAGCGTGTCCAGGCGGGCGCGGTGGCGCTGCAGCTGGCCACGACGCTCCAGTTCGGCCACCTGGGCGTGCACCGATTCGGCGATGCGGTGGCGGTGTACGTCCCAATAGCGCACCACGTGGCGCAGGAAACGGCGCTGGTCGGCCTCGCTCAAGCTCAGCCACAGCGCCTGGCCCATCGGCCGGACGCGGTCCATCACGCTCTGCCACGGGATGCCCCGCGCCACGGCGGCATCGGCCTGCGCACGCAGCTCCCGCATGCGCTGGCGCAGCGACATCGCCAGCAGTGGCTGCGGATCGAAGGTGACGGATGCGCCATGCGCCTGCGGCAACGGCAGCAACGCATGACGCGAGAGCACGAAAATGCGCCCACGGTGACCGGCGGCGGCGAGGGCGACCACGCTGTCGGCCATGCTCAGGCCCGAGCCGATGATGGCCAGATCGTCATCGCCGGCCAGGACACGCACGCCGTCGTAATCCCAGGCTTCCACCGCCTGCGCGGGCGGCAATGCGTCGGCACCGGGCACCGGCAGCGGGCGCATGCTGTTGCCGCAGGCCAGCACCACGCGCTGGGCGCTCCAGGTCACGTCGTCGTCGAGCCGCAGCTGCACGCCCTGTACGTGGGGAACCAGCGCGAAGACCGGCTGTTCGACCACCTCCAGCACCGCCACGCTGCGTTCGCGCGCCTGTTCCAGGCGCTGGCGCAGGTAGGCAGCGTAATGGCGGCGCGGCACGAACTGCTCGGCCAGCACCTCGCGCGGCACATCGGCGATCGCCTCGCTGTCGATCAGGTAATCGAGAAAATCCGCGGGCTGGTCCGGCAGCCCGCTCATTTTGCCGGCCGGCACGTTGAGCAGATGCTCGGGCCACGGGGTGGCGTAGGCGATGCCTTCGGCCAGCACCGAGGCCGGCTCGAACAGCACGATGCGTGACGGCCGCTCGGCATGGCGCAGCGCCTGCAGTGCGACAAGGACGCCGGCAGCGCCGCCGCCGACGATGGCCAGATCACACTGGCGATGGGTATCGGACGCAGTCATGCCCCGATTGTAGGCGATGCACGTGGACCGACCGTCCACGTGCGTCACAGCGGACTACATCAAGGCATCGGCCAGCCGCGCGATGCCTTCGCGGCTGCGCTTCCAGGCCGGACGTTGGCGCCACGTCGCTAGATCCAGCTGGCGCGACTGCTCCAGATAGTCCGCTTCGATCTGCGCCAGCTGGCGCACCATGCCGGCGTCGTAGCAGAGCATGCCGATCTCGGCATTGAGCGCGAACGAGCGGATATCAAGATTGATCGAGCCGACCAGCGCGATATCTTCATCGACGGTCAGGTGCTTGGCGTGCAGGAAGTTCGGCGCATACAGCGCGATGCGCACGCCACTGCGCAGCAGCTCGTCGTAGTAGGCCTCCTGCGCCCAGGAGGTCAGCCGCTGGTTGGTGCTGGCCGACAGGATCAGCTGCACCTGCACGCCGGACAGCGCAGCGATGCGCAGCGCGCTCAAGGTCGCTTCGTCGGGCACGAAATAGGGCGTGACCAGCACGATCCGCCGCCGGGCCAGATGGATCAGCGCGTTCACCGCATCACGCGCGTTGCTGAAGGGATACGCCGGGCCGCTGGGCAGCAGCTGGGTCGGGACATCGGCCGAGCACACCGGCACTGCGGTCAACACATCCAGGCGCTGTCCGGTTTCCATGTACCAGTCGCTGGCGAACACGGCCTCCAGATGGGCGACTACGGGCCCACGCACGCGCGCGACCAGTTCCTTGTTCGGGAACCCGGCCACGAACTGCGCCCGCGCCAGGTTCTGCGAGCCGATGTAACCGACGCGGTTGTCGATCACCGCGATCTTGCGGTGGTTGCGCAGGTCCATGCGGCCACTGCGGCGCCAGCGCAGGCCACCGGGCAACATCGCGCGCACATCCACACCGATCGCCTGCAGGCGGTGGCGATAGTGGCGCAGCCCGCGCTTGGCGCCGACAGCATCCAGCAGCAACCGGCAGTGCACGCCACGCGCCGCGGCGCGCTGCAGTGCCTGAACGATGGCCTCACCGACCGCATCGTCGAACATCAGGTAGTACAGCAGGTGGACGCGCTCGCGCGCCTGGTCGATGTCTTCGATCAGCGCCTGCAGCGAAGCGTCGTAGTTGTTGAGCAGATCCACCGCGTTGCCGTGGATGGGCATGAAATCGCCCTGGCGCTCGATCAGCGGCACGATCTCGGCGGTGGCGGTATCCGGCGCGGGCGTCCAGCGCAGCGGCGGCTGCAGGGCCTGTTCCTCGCGGATCACCTGGGACGCCTCGGCCTGGCGCTGCACGCGCTGGCGCGACAGCCAGGGGTGGCCGAACAGCAGGTACAGCGGCAGCCCGAGCAGCGGCACGAAGCCGACCAGCAGCAGCCAGCTGCGTGCGGCACCGGGCGTGGTGCGGCTGGGAATCCAGAACAGCGCGGCCAGCCGGATCAGCCAATCCAGCATCAACAACCACGAACCCAGCAGCCACTCGAACAGCATCGCGTCGCCCGTCGGGAGGGGAATCGCATTCTGCCATGGGTCGCTGCATGCAACCGGTCATGCCGGGTGCGGGCCCGGGCGCGGCCCATGAAAAAACCCGCCACGAGGGGCGGGTTTTTTCGGGAAGCTCAAGCATCCTCGCGGATTACTTGATCTTGCCTTCCTTGTACAGGACGTGCTTGCGCACGACCGGATCGTACTTCAGGAATTCCATCTTCCCGGGGGTGTTCTTCTTGTTCTTGTCCGTCGTGTAGAAGTGGCCAGTGTTGGCCGTCGAAATCAGACGGATCTTATCGCGCTTGCCTGCCATGATCGTTTACTCCTCAGACCTTTTCGCCGCGCGAACGCAGCTCAGCCAGAACGGAGTCGATGCCGTTCTTGTCGATGGTGCGCAGGGCATGCGCGGAAACACGAAGCTTGACCCAGCGGTTCTCGCTGGCAACCCAGAAGCGGCGCTCGTGCAGGTTGGGCAGGAAACGACGACGGGTCTTGTTGTTGGCGTGCGAGACGTTGTTACCCGTCTGCACTCGCTTGCCGGAAACTTGGCATACGCGGGACATTGCGCACCTCGATAAAGTAGTTGTCAGCCCATAGCCCGGGCGACGGCGGCCTCGGCGGTTTCCCGCCACACGTCATGAGAATCAAAGGGTTACGCTGTCGAGGGCGGGCCGGATGACGTGTTCCCGGCCACCGATCCAAAGGTTTTTGGACACAGCGAGCCGCGCATTATGCCCGCTCCGGGGGCCTGCGGCAAGCCGGCCTGGCCCAAGCGCGCCATCCCGGCCCCGTGACAGCCGCTCCGCTAGGCTGCCCGGGCCTGCAACGCGGATGTGACGATGACGACCCCAGCCCCTTTACTGCCCTTCGCCTTCAGCCTTTCATGAAGCTGCTCGCCCTGACCTACGGCACCGAAGGCGACACCCGCCCGCTGGTGATGCTCTGTCATGGGCTGATCGGCGCCGGCCATGAGGTGCTTCTGCTGGCCGAGCGCGGCACGCTGGATACCGCGCGCCAGCTGGGCGTCCCGCATGCCGCGCTGGAGGGCGACATCCATGACGAGGTGGTGGCGCTGGTGTCGCGCGGCAACGCCCGCCTTGCGGCCTCGCGGGGTCTGGCGCGGATGGCGCAACGGCACGTGCCCGGCTGGATGCGCCAGGCCGACGCGGCGGCCGCCGGGTGCGATGCGGTGCTGACCGGCGGGCTGGCCGCGTTCGTGGGCCTGGCCGTGGCCGAACACCATGGGCTGCCGGTGATCGGCACCGGGATGATTCCGCTGACCCCGACCGCCGGCTTCCCCTCTCCGTTCCTGCCACGGCTGCGCCTGCCCGGCGCGCTCAATCGCCTCAGCTACACCTTGGTCAACCAGGCGGTGTGGCGCACCTTCCGCGGTCCGGTCAACGCCGCGCGACGGGCATTGGGCATGCCGGTGCGCGCCTCGCCCTGGCGGGATCTACCGATGCTGTACGGCATCTCGCCCAGCCTGCTGCCCCCGCCGCCGGACTGGCCCGCCAACCACCGAATCTGCGGCCAGTGGCGAGCACCGGAGCACGGCTGGCAGCCGCCCCCGGCCCTGCAGGCCTTCCTGGACGCCGGCCCCGCCCCGGTCTACCTCGGGTTCGGCAGCATGACCGGCTTCGATCGCGACCAGGTGCTGCCGGCGCTGCTGGCGGCCCTGGCGCCGCGGCGGGTACTGCTGTTTCCGGGCTGGGCCGGGCTGCCCAGCGCCCCGCTTCCGCAAAACGTGTTCGTGCTCGGGCCGACCCCGCACGAAGCCCTGTTCCCGCGCTGCGCGCTCGTCATCCACCACGGTGGCAGCGGCACCACGCACTCGGCCTGCCGGGCCGGGGTGCCCTCGCTGGTGATGCCGTTCGCCGCGGATCAGTTCTTCTGGGCGGACCGGCTGCAGCAGTTGGGCGTGGCACCGGCGGCGCTGTCGCCGAAGCGGTTGGACGCAGGGACACTGAGCCGGGCCATCGCCTTTGCAGAACATGCCAATACCCGCGCCCGCGCTGGCGCGCTGGGTCAGGCGATGACGGCCGAGAACGGCGTCCGCGCCGGCGTCGCTGCCATCGAGGCGTGGTTGTCACCTTGATAGCAGCGGCCACGGCGCGCACGGAATTTTCTGTGCCGCCTGAAGAATCACCCGACCAACGGTCGGGTGCTACCCCATCGATGAAGGGTTACCCGACCACCCGTGCCGCCTCATCCTTTCCGATGCAGCCACCGATACAGCACCGGCAGCACCAGCAAGGTCAGCAGCGTGGACGAGACGATGCCGCCGATCACCACGGTCGCCAGCGGACGCTGCACCTCCGAGCCGGCGCCCACGTTGAAGGCCATCGGCACGAAGCCCAGCGAGGCCACCAATGCGGTCATCAGCACCGGGCGCAGACGGCCCAAGGCACCCTCGCGTACCGCCTGCGGCAATGGCATCCCCTGCTCGCGCAGGCTGCGCACGAAGCTGATCATCACCAGGCCGTTGAGTACCGCCACGCCGGATAGTGCGATGAAGCCGACACCGGCCGAGATCGACAGCGGAATGCCGCGCAGCGCCAACGCCAGCACGCCACCGGTAAGCGCCAGCGGCACGCCGCTGAACACGATCGCCGCATCCTTGACCGAGCCGAACGCCCAGAACAGCAGCGCGAAGATGATCGCCAGCGTCACCGGCACCACGATGGACAGGCGCTGGCTGGCCGAGATCAGCTGCTCGAAACTGCCGCCGTACTCGATCCAGTAGCCGTTGGGCACCTGCACATCGCGCCCGATCGCCTGCTGCAGATCACCGACAAATCCACCAAGGTCGCGGTCACGCACGTTGGCGGTGACCACGATCCGGCGTTTGCCGTTCTCGCGGTTGATCTGGTTCGGCCCTTCGCTGTTGCTCAGCGTCGCCAGCTCACGCAGCGGCACCGTGCGCGCACTTCCACTGGTCCAGCTGCCCGCCCTGCTGGATTCATCGGCCGCGTCCGCCAGTGCGGTTTCCAACGACACCGGCAGGTCCGCCAGCGCGGCCGGGTCCTGGCGCAGCGCTTCGGGCAGGCGCACCACGATGTCGAAGCGGCGATCGCCTTCGAACAGCTGCCCTGCCACCTGGCCACCCACCGCGGTGGCCACGGTCGACTGCACCTGGCCCGGGTTCAAGCCATACCCGGCCAACGCGGTGCGGTTGGGGGTAACGGTCAGCAGTGGCAGGCCGCTCGTCTCTTCTACCCGCACGTCGGCCGCACCCGGCACGCTGTCGGCCACCGCCGCGATGCGCTTGCCGACCGACAGCAGCGTGTCCAGATCATCGCCGAACAGCATCACGGCCACGTCGGCACGCACGCCGGAAATCAACTCGTTGGTGCGCATCTGGATCGGCTGGGTGAACTCGTAGTTGTTGCCGGGCAACTGCTCGACCGCTTCTTCCAGTTCGGCCAGCAGCGCCGCACGTGTCTTGCGCGGATCCGGCCAGGCCTTGCGCGGTTTCATCATGATGAAGGTATCGGCGACCGACGGCGGCATCGGATCGGAGGCGACCTCCGGCGTACCGATCTTGGAGAACACCTTGTCCACCTCGGCGAACTGCACCAGCCGGTTCTCGATCTGCTTCTGCATCTCGATGGACTGGGTCAAGCTGGTGCCGGGGATGCGCATGGCGTGCATGGCGACATCGCCTTCGTCCAGGTTCGGCACGAACTCGCTGCCCAGCCGCGTGGCCAGCAGGCCGCAGCCGATCACCAGCACCAGCGCGCCGGCGACCATCCAGCGGCCGCGCCGCAGGGCGAAGGCCAGCATCGGCTCATAGCGCCGACGCACCCAGGCCATCAGGCGGTTTTCCTTCTCCTGCACACGGCCACCGAGGAACAGCGCGATCGCGGCGGGCACGAAGGTCAGCGCCAGCACCATCGCACCGGTCAGGGCCAGCACCACGGTGATCGCCATCGGGTGGAACATTTTTCCTTCCACGCCGGTGAGCGCGAAGATCGGCAGATACACCGCGGTGATGATGCCCAGCCCGAACAGGCTCGGGCGGATCACTTCGGCGGTGGCGCTGGCGGTTTCGGCGAAGCGTTCTTCGCGGGTCATGTCGCGGCCGAGCAGGTGCTGGCGTTCGCCGAAGCGGCGCAGGCAGTTCTCGATGATGATCACCGCACCATCGACGATCAGGCCGAAGTCCAGCGCGCCCAGGCTCATCAGATTGGCCGACACACCGCCCCGGGCCATGCCGGTCAGCGTGAACAGCATCGCCAGTGGAATCACCGCCGCGGTGATCAACGCCGCACGGAAGTTGCCGAGCAGCAGGAACAGCACCACGATCACCAGCAGGGCGCCTTCGACCAGGTTCCTGGCGACGGTCTCGATGGTGCGGTCGACCAGCGCGGTGCGGTCGTAGCTGGCGGTGACGGTGACGCCCTCGGGCAGGCTGGCCTGCGCCTGCTGCAGGCGCGCGGCCGCGGCCTGGGCGACATCACGGCTGTTGGCGCCGATCAGCATCACCACCGTGCCCATCACCACTTCATGGCCGTTCTGGGTGGCCGCGCCGCTGCGCAGTTCCGGGCCGTCCTGCACCTGGGCCACATCGTGCACATGGATCGGCACGCCTTCGCGGCGGGCCAGCACGATGTTGCCGATCTCCTCCAGGTTGGCGACCTGTCCGGGGATGCGCACCAGGAACTGCTGGCCGTTGCGTTCGATGTAGCCGGCGCCGACGTTCTGGTTGTTGGTTTCCACCGCCTGCGCCACGTCCTCCAAGGTAAAGCCCAGCGCGCGCAGGCGTGCCGGATCCGGGGTGATGTGCACCTGGCGCTGGAAGCCACCGATGGTGTTGACCTCGGTCACGCCCGGCACGTTGCGCAGCTGCGGGCGGATCACCCAGTCCTGCAGCGTGCGCAGGTCGGTGGCGGTGTACGCCGTGCCATCGGCCTTGCGCGCCTTGGGATCGGCGTCGATGGTGTACATGAAGATCTCGCCGAGGCCGGTGGAGATCGGCCCCAGCTGCGGATCCAGTCCCTCGGGGATCTGCGATTTGACCTGCTGCAGGCGCTCGGCGACCTGCTGCCGGGCGAAGTAGATATCGGTGCCGTCCTTGAACACCACGGTCACCTGCGAGAGGCCGTAGCGTGATAGCGACCGGGCCTGCTCCATCGCCGGCAGGCCGGCCATCACCGTTTCCACCGGATAGGTGATGCGCTGTTCGGTCTCCAGCGGCGAGTAGCCCGGCGCGGCAGTGTTGATCTGCACCTGAACGTTGGTGATGTCCGGGGTGGCGTCGATCGGCAGCTTGGTGAAACTCCAGCTGCCGAGCGCGATCAGCACCAGGGTCAGGGCCATCATCAACCAGCGATGGGCGATGGCGGCGCGGATGATGCGCTCAAGCATGACGGCGCCCTCCGGATGCGGGGCGTGGCGAGGCGTCAATGTTCATGCGATGCCCCCGCCTTGCCGATGTCGGCCTTGACCACGTAGCTCTGCTCGACCACCACCTCTTCGCCGAGGGTCAGGCCATCGAGCACTTCCACCTTGCCGGCATCGCGCGCACCGAGCGTGACCGCACGCGCGGTGTAGGTCTCGCCTTCGCGCACGAACACCACGTCCTTGCCGTCCATCGTCTGCAGGGCGCTCAGCGGCACCACCTGCGCGGCCGGGGTGGTGGCGACCACGATGCGGGCCTTGACCGCGGCACCGGGCCGCCATTGGCCATCATCGTTGCGCAGCGTGGCACGGGCGACCGTGCTCTGGCTGGCGGTGGCGGTACCGGGCAGCACACGCTCCAGCGTGGTGGCCTGGCTGACGCCGTCGGTCATCCGCGACACCGTGACCGGGACGCCGGCGGTGATGTGCTGGGTGTCGTTGCCGAAGATATGCAGGTCCACCCACAACGTGGACAGATCACCGATCTCGAACAAGGGCGTGCCCTCGCCGGCCACGCCGCCGACCTGGGCCTGGCGCGCGAGCACCACGCCACCGATCGGTGCGGTCACGGTGTAGGTGGTGAGACTCAGGTTGCTCTCGATGCTGGCCAGCACCTGGCCGGCGCGCACCCGGTCGCCGACATTGGCGCGCAGCGAGCGGATCGGCCCGGGGAAGCGCGCCATCACCTGCGCGACACGGCCATCGACCGGGGTCAGCAGGCCCTGCACGTCGTGCTCGTCGGCGATGGTGCCGGCCACCACCGGCGCCACCCGGATGCCGGCCTGTTCGGCCATCGCTGCGGCGATGGTGGTGCTTTCCGGGGCGTCATGGTCGTCATGATCATCGGCATGCCCGGCCTCGCCATGGCCGGCGTCCGTCGCAGCGGCCTTGGTCGGCGCTGCCGCGGGGTCACTGCTGCCGCAGCCGGCGAGCGCCATCAGCGCGATCAACAGGCTGCCGGCCAGCACGGTACGGGTCAGGGAAGCGGTCATCGGCGGTCCTCCGTGGACACGGTGTCGGTGGCGGCGACCATGCTCTGGCCGGTCAGCCGCTGGATTTCAATGAGGGCGGTCTGTGCGGCGATGGCCGCTTCCAGCTGGCGCTGGCGTGCTTCGATCCGCATCGCCTGCAGCTGGGCCCATTCCATGTAGCTGATGGCGCCGGCACGCCAGGCCTTCTCGGCGGCATTCTCGGCGCGCTTGAGCTGGGGCAGGACGTCGCGCGCCATGCGCGTGACTTCCAATCGCGAGGTCAGGTAGCGGCCATGCGCTTCAGCGAGCGTGGCGTACAGCTGCAGCGCGCGCGCCTCGCGCTCCACGCTGTTGAGCGCCAGCTCGGCCTCGGCCGCGCGGATCTCCGGCTCGGCGCGGCGCACGCTGCCCAGCGGCAGGCTGAAACCAGCTACCAGCGAGGTATCGCGGGTATCGCGGCTGTTGCGCACGCCCACCTGCCAGCTGACGTCGGGCCGTGCTTCGGTTCGGGCCAGCTGCACCTGCGCTTCGCGGATGCGGCGCTCACCGGCCAGCACCGCCAGTTCCGGCGTGCGCTGGAGTTCGTCGGCGAGCACGGCAAAGTCCTGCAGCGCGGGCAGCTGCATCGGGTCGCCGCTCACCACATCGAAGCCAGGATCACGCTGGCGCCACAACGCCGACAGTGCCGCACGCGCGGACTGATCCATCTGCCGAGCGCGATCGCGGTCCAGTTCGGCCTGGGCCAGCATCGCCTGGGCCGTCATCAGCACCGATTCGGGCGAGGCGCCGGCCTGCAGGCGCAGCCGCGCGGCGGCCACCGCGCGCCTGCGCTGTTCGATATCGGTCTCGGCGATGCGCAGCTGCTGGCGCGCGTCGGTCACCGCCAGGTAGCGGCGGGCGACCTCGGCCATCAGGTCCAGCCGCGCGGTTTCGCGCTGGGGGGCGAGGCTGTCGAGGTTGGCCTGGGCCACGGCGCGGCGGGCATCCAGCTTGCCGCCCCGCTCCAGCACGCCGGCCAGGGTGACGGTGACCTCGGCGGCATCGACGCCGCGGGCCTCGCCGGTGCCGAGCGCGTTCTCCAGTTCCACGCCCACGGTCAACGGCGGCGACAGGCCGGCCGCGTCACGGCGGGCTTCCCACACCGGGCGCTGGGCCTGCGCCAGGCGCAGGTCGGGGTGGTACTGGGCGACGCGCGCGATGGCGTCGTCGAGGGTCAACGGTGCAGCAGGTGTCGTGCCCTGTGCGTATACGCACGGCACGAACGCAATGGCAGCCAACGCTGCCAGACGCATCCACATGGGAGTCTCCAGAAAACAATCAGATGGCAAACGGCGGCACGCGGCCGCAGGGCATCAGATCGCTATCGGAGGACGCAGCAGGTTCTCGGGCGGCTGGGTGCGCAGTTGCGCGACCAACCCGGCAGGGACGCCGTGGCTGGGGGCGACGGGCAGGCTCCAGGCCATCGCCGCCATCGGCAGCACGCCGCCGTGGCCATGGCAGTGGCCGCAATGCACCAGGGCATGCAGCCAGTCTTCGTTGCCGTCGTCGTCGCTGGAGGCGGTGCCGGCGGTGTCATCGCTGCCATGCAGCTCGCTGCTGTCGGCATGCACGCTCAGGTGGATATCGGCCAGGGCCGAGGCCAGCGAACTGCCGAACACGCCCACACCGACCACCACCAGCATCAGCAGGCGGAGCAGCAGGGACGGACGCGGGCGGGCACGACGGAACATGGCCCGCAGGGTAGCCGGGCGTGAAGCCGTTACACAATCGCAGGCCGGCAGGTTGGTTCACGTTGCCCGGGGCCGGCACGACGTCCGGCCCCGGCGCGGCTCAGCTGGCCGCGGCCTTGCGCTGGGCGATGAAGGCCTGGATCTGCGCCTCCAGCACCGGCAGCGGCACCGAGCCCTGGCTCAGCACGGCGTCGTGGAAGGCCTTGACGTCGAAGCGGTCACCCAGCTCCTGCTCGGCCTGCGCACGCAGGCGCACGATCGCGATCTCGCCGAGCTTGTAGCTCAGCGCCTGGCCCGGCCAGGAGATGTAGCGGTCCACTTCGGTGGTCACTTCATGCTCGCTCAGCGCGGTGTGGTCGCGCAGGTAGGACAGCGCCTGCTCGCGGGTCCAGCCCTTGTGGTGCACGCCGGTATCGATCACCAGGCGCGCGGCACGCCACATCTCGTAGGTGAGGCGGCCGAAATCCTCGTACGGGGTTTCGTAGATGCCCATCTCCACGCCGAGCTTCTCGCAGTACAGGCCCCACCCTTCGCCGTAGGCGGAGATGTAGTTGTTGCGGCGGAACGCCGGCTGCTCGCCCTGCTCGGCCGCCAGCGCGCCCTGCAGGGCGTGGCCCGGATCGGACTCGTGCAGGGTCAGCGCCGGCAGGTTGTACAGCGGCCGTGCCGGCAGGTTGTAGGTGTTGAGCCAGTAGGTGCCCATGCCACCGCGGCCGGCGGTCCAGAACGGGGCGATATCCGGCGGTACCGGCACGATGGTGAAGCGCGCGCGCGGCAGGGTCATGTACTTGCCGATCACCCCATCCACGCGCTTGGAGATCCACGCCGCGCGGTGCAGCAGCTCGTCCGGGGTCTTGGCATAGAACTGCGGGTCGGTGCGCAGGAAGGTCAGGAACTCGGCGAAGCTGCCCTTGAACTCGACCTGCTTGATGATGCCGTCCATCTCGGCCTGGATGCGCGCCACTTCCTTCAGGCCGATCTCGTGGATCTGCTGCGGGGTCAGGTCCAGCGTGGTGTATTCGTGGATCTGCTGCTTGTAGTACGCCTTGCCGCCGGGCATCGCTTCGGCGGCCAGGGTGGTGCGCGCCTGCGGCACGTACTCGCTGACGAAGAAGGTGCGCAGCTTGGCGAAGGCCGGCACCACGCTGCCGCCGATGGCCTGGCGGGCCTGCTCCTGCAGCTGTGCCTGCTCGGCGGCCGGGATGCTGGCCGGCAGCTTCTTGAACGGCGCGTACAGCGGCGACTGGGTCGGGTCCTTCAGTTCGGAGACCGTGGCGATGGACACCTCGCGGCCATCGAGCACCGCGCGCGGCACGCTGAAGCCACGCTTGAGGCCGGCACGCATGTTGTCGGTCTGCTGGTCGAAGTAGCGCGGCACATCGTTCAGGCGCGCGATGTAGTTGCGGTAGTCCTGCGCGGTCTTCATCTCGCGCCGGGCCATGAAGGACAGGTTGGACCAGAACGAGGAGTCCGCGTTGAACGGCATTTCGTAGGCGCGCAGGCGCACATCGGCGGCCAGGTTGAACACCTGGTCGCGGTAGATCGCGTAGTTGATGCGGTTCTCGGCGGAGAGCGCCTGGGTGTCGACCTTGTCCAGCTGGGCCAGCACGTCGTCCCAGACCTTCAGCCGGCCCTGCTGCGCGGCCGCGCCGACATCGGGCATGCGGGTGGCGTTGGCCGGGCCGTCGCCGTCTTCGCTGGCCTCACCGCCACCGGCTTCGCGCCAGGCCCATTCCTTCTCGTAGATGGCGCGGAACTGCGCATCGGCGGGGCTTTCGGTGGCCAGGCTGGCCGGGGCGGCGGCCGGGGCAGCTGGAGGCGCGGCCAGGGCGGCGCCGGCAGGAAGGGCCAAGGCGAGCAGCAGCGCAGCAACGAGCGGTGATTTCACGATCAGGGTTCCCGGGGGACGGCAAACCCCGATGATGGCACCCGGCGAAGGGGCTGCGCATGGATCAAAGGTCCTGCCCGCGTCGCGGGCAGGACCGGGGACCGGCCGCAGGCTGGGACCCCAGCGCCGAAGGCGCGAGGTAGCCACCGACCGTTGGTCGGTGACCGCGCAAACGCGCGGCCCATGTCGCCGACGCCGGCCCCCGTTACGGCGCCGGCCCCCATCCTACGTTGGCCCCATCCGGTAGCCACCGACCGTTGGTCGGTCGGCACGCCCTCAATGCGCCGCCTTGTCCCGCTTCCACCCACGATGGTCGATATCCAGCTTCAGGCTGTACAGCGCGGTGAACGCCGGGAACAGGTTCTGCAGCACGCCCACCGAGTCCTGCTTGGCCGAGAACAGGAAGTAGCTCAACGTCATCAGGCTGCCGACCACGCTCATGTACCAGAACAGGCGCGGGATCACCGGCTTGCCGGCACGGCGCGAGGCGATGAACTGGACCAGCCAGCGGCCACCGAACATCAGCGCGCCGGTGTAGCCGATCAACTTCCAGCCGGTGACGTGCAGGCCGGTCCAGTAAAGCCACGTCAGTGGCTGGTCGAGCCAGTGCAGTTCCATCAGCGCTCTTCCACGGCGGTGCGCTTGCTGCGCGTGATCAGCCAGGCTACGCCGCGCAGGTCGCGGATGCCGACCAGCGCGCGGCCCAGGTTGTTGTACTTGGACACACCCGCGGTGCGGTGCCGATGGTTGACCGGCACGCTGGTGGTCTTCCAGCCGGCCCGCTGCATCAGCGCGGGCAGGTAGCGGTGCATGTGGTCGAAGTACGGCAGCTCCAGGAACGCCGCACGCTCGAACAGCTTGATGCCGCAGCCGGTATCGGGGGTATCGTCGTGCAGCATGCGCGCGCGGATCGCATTGGCCCACTTGCTGGCCCAGCGCTTGCTGCCCGAATCCTGGCGGTTCACACGCCACCCGGCGAACAGCTTGACCTCGGTAGCGGCCGCCGCGCGCGCGGCGAGCAGCTTCGGGATGTCGGCCGGATCGTTCTGGCCGTCACCGTCCAGGGTGGCGATCCACGGCGCGCGGGCGTGCTTGACGCCGTTGCGCACCGCGGTGCTCTGCCCGCTCTGGGTGACGTGGTGCAGTACCCGCAGCTCGGGCGTGATGGCCTTCAGGGCCTGCAGGACCGCCAGGGTGTCGTCGCGCGAATGGTCGTCGATGTAGACGATTTCGAAATCGACCTGCCCGCGCAGCGCGGTGGTAATCTCGTTGATCAGGGGCGTGACGTTGTCGCGTTCATTGAAGACCGGGACGACGACCGACAACTGGGGTTGGCTCATGGTCGGGCTCTGCGAATGGCCAGGATCGAAAAAGAGCGCGCATTTTCCGCACCCGAGGTTATCCGAAGATGAATCGAGGCGTGTGTGTCAGGCGTGATCCCCGAAATAATCCCGGCACCAGGCCACCACCGGCGGCAGACCGCGCTCGATCGGCATCGCCGGCTCGTAGCCGAACGCGTCATGCGCCCGCGTGGTATCGGCCATCGTGCGGACCATGTCGCCGGGCTGCATCGGCTTGTAGACCTTCTGCGCCGGGCGTCCGGCGGCGGACTCGATGACCCCGATGAAGTGCTCCAGTTCGATCGGCGTGTGGTTGCCGAGGTTGAACACCCGGTGCGGCACCGTGTCGCTGGACGGATGCGCCAGCGCGCCGAGGATGCCATCCACGATGTCGGAGACATGTGTGAAGTCGCGCTGCATTTTTCCGTCGTTGAACACGTCGATCGGACGGCCGGCCAGGACCGCGCGCGAGAACAGCAGCGGCGCCATGTCCGGGCGGCCCCACGGGCCGTACACGGTGAAGAAGCGCAGCCCGGTGGCATGCAGGCCGAACAGCTGGGCGTAGGTGTAGGCCATCAGCTCGTTGGCGGCCTTGGTCGCGGCGTACAGCGAGCGCGGCTTGTCGATGCGCTGGTCTTCGGAGAACGGCGGGGTGGCCGAATCGCCGTACACCGAGCTGCTCGAGGCATACACCAGATGGGCCACGCCGCGATGGCGGCACAGCTCCAGCATGTTGACGAAGCCGGCCAGGTTGCTGTCGACGTAGGCATGCGGGTTTTCCAGCGAGTACCGCACGCCGGCCTGGGCGGCCAGGTGGATGACCCGGGTCGGCTGCACCTCGTCGAACAGCGCGGCCAGGCCGTCGCGGTCGGTCAGGTCGAGCACGCGAATATCGGCCTGCGGGCACAGCGCAGCCACGCGATCGCGCTTGATCTGCGGATCGTAGTAGTCGTTGTAGTTGTCCAGGCCGACGACGCGCTCACCGCGCGCGAGCAGGGCCTTGCAGGTGTTGGCGCCGATGAAGCCGGCAGCGCCGGTCACGAGAATGGTCATGGGGTCCGTCCGTCCTACTTGCCACGTATCAATACAGTGCTTTCCCGGGACGCCCGCGTGGCGTTGCACACGTCCCGGTGGTCCGCTTCACCAGAGGCTGAGCGGCGCTTCCTTGGCCAGGGTGGCCTTGCGTTCCTTGCTGAAATCCCACCACGGCCGCGGCGCTTCGCCCTGCATGAAACGCAGCACCGACAGGAATACATCGATCACGCAGGGGTCGTGCATCACCCCCGTGCGCAGGCACAGCTGCGCGTACATGTCATAGGCATCGCGACCGCGCAGATGCGCTGGCACGCGGATGCCGATCAGACGGAGATCTTTCTCACAGGCCGGCCCGACATTCGGCAGGTCGGTCAGACGCAACAGATGGTTGCGGTCGACCTTGGTGGGGTTCATTGCTGGGGGGAAATCCTCTGACGCCTGCGGGGGACTCAGCCCTTCTGTGCGCGAAGTCGGTCGAGCACGCCATCCAGCGTGTCCAGGTCGGTGTAATGGATGATCAGCTTGCCCTTGCCGCCGCGGCCGTGGTTGATCGCCACGCGGGCGCCCAGCGACTCGGACAGTTCGGTTTCCAGCGAGGCGATGTCGGCCTGCGGTGCAGCGGCGGAGGGCTTCTTGCGCAGCGCGCCGGGCACCTTGCCGGCAGCGAACTGCTGCGCGCGGTGTTCCACTTCGCGTACCGACCAGCCCTGGTCGGCCGCTTCCTGGGCCAGCTTGCTGGCCAGTTCCGGCGCCAGGGTCAGCAGGGCGCGGGCATGGCCCATTTCCAGCCGGCGGGTTTCCAGCAGCAGGCGGATCGCGATCGGCAGCTCCAGCAGGCGCAGCAGGTTGGACACCGCCGCACGCGAGCGGCCCACGGCCTGGGCGGCCTCGGCATGGGTCAGGGCGAATTCGCTGATCAGCCGCTGCAGGGCTTCGGCTTCCTCGAGCGGGTTGAGGTCTTCGCGCTGGATGTTCTCGATCAGCGCCATCGCGATGACCGTGCGGTCTTCCAGCTCGCGCACCACCACCGGCACTTCGTCCAGGCCGGCCAGCTGCGACGCGCGCCAGCGGCGTTCGCCGGCCACGATCTCGAAGCTGTCCGGGCCGAGCTGGCGGACCAGGATCGGCTGGATCACGCCCTGGGCCTTGATCGACTCGGCCAGCTCGGCGAGCTTGGTTTCGTCCATGTCGCGGCGCGGCTGGTATTTGCCCGGCTGCAGATGGCCCACCGGCAGCTTGCGCAGGAGTTCACCCGGCTGCGGTTCGACCACGGCCGCTGCCTGCACCTGTGTCACCGCCCCCTTGGGCCCCAACAGCGCGTCGAGGCCACGGCCGAGGCCGCGTTTCTTGCCGAGGGCAGGCTTGGTGCTCATCAGGCGGTCTCCATGGCCTTGTCGGCCTTCTTGCGTTGGTTGTTGCGACGGATGATCTCGCCGGCCAGGCCGAGATAGGCAACGCCACCGCGCGAGGCACGGTCGTACCCGACGATGCTCTGGCCATGGCTGGGCGCCTCGGCCAGGCGGACGTTGCGCGGCACGATGGTGCGGAACACCTGCTCGCCGAAGTGCTCGGTCAGCTCGGCCGACACGGCATTGGCCAGGTTGTTGCGCACATCGAACATGGTGCGCAGCACGCCCTCGATTTCCAGCGCGGGATTGAGGTTGGCGCGCAGCGCTTCGATGGTTTCCACCAGCGCGCTCAGGCCTTCCAGCGCGTAGTACTCGCACTGCATCGGCACGATCACCGAATCGGCGGCGGCCAGCGCGTTGAGCGTCAGCAGCGACAGCGCCGGCGGGCAGTCGATCAGGATGTAATCGTATTCGTCGCGGATCGGGGCCAGCGCGCGCTTGAGGCGCTGCTCGCGCTCGCTCTGGTCCATCAGCTGGATCTCGGCGGCGGTCAGGTCGATGTTGCCCGGGAGCAGGTCGAAGCCCTCCGGCGTCTTGACCCGGACCTCGGCTGCGGTGCTTTCGCCCAGCAGCAGATCACAGGTGGAAGCGGCGACTTCGCGCTTGTCCACGCCGCTGCCCATGGTCGCATTGCCTTGGGAATCGAGGTCGACAAGAAGCACGCGCTTGGGTGCAGCAGCCAGGGAGGCGGCCAGATTGACGGCGGTCGTGGTCTTGCCGACGCCACCTTTCTGGTTGGCGATGGCGATGATGCGGGCCATGCGGGTGAGCCTCATCGGCAGGGAGTGGGACTGGTCATTATGCGTATATGGGGCGTGTCATGCACTGTGAGATGCGCGGCAGGCACGCGCCGCAATGCCGCAACGACGCCCACGGGCACGCCGATGGCACCGCACGGGGCCACCGCGGGAGGGCGTCGGGACGACGCTGGGGCGGGCGATGCGGGCGCGGGAGTCACCGGCTCACGGGCCGGTGACCACCACCAGATGGCGCTCGCCGGTCAATCCAGGGACGCTCAACGGCAGCACCTGTTCGACCGACCAACCGGCCGGCAGCTGCGCGATCTCGTCGTGCGGGTACACGCCTTTCATCGCCAGCAGGCGGCCGCCGGGGCGCAGCAGGTGCCCACCGACCCGGATGATCCCGGCCAGGGTGTCCATCGCGCGCGCGGTCAGATAGTCATAGGCGGCCGGTTCGGCCAGCGCCTCGGCGCGCGACTCGGCTACGCGGGCGTTGCCCAGGCCCAGCTGGCGCACGGCCTCGCGCATGAAGCGGGCCTTCTTGCCATTGCTTTCGACCAGGGTCACCTGCAGCTGCGGGCGCGCGATCGCCAGCGGGATGCCGGGCAGCCCGGGGCCGGTGCCCAGGTCCGCCAGGGTGCCGCTCTCCAGGTACGGCTGCATCGCCAGCGAATCGAGCAGATGGCGGGTGACCATCTCCAGCGGGTCGCGGATCGCGGTGAGGTTGTAGGTGCGGTTCCAGCGGTCGAGCAGGGTCAGGTAGGTCAGCAGCGGCGGTGCCAGCGCGGCGTCCAGCTGCATGGCGGCCAGGCCGCGCTCAAGCGCGTCGGCCACGCCAGCGGGGAGGATGTGTTCAGTCATGGCACCATTATCGCAGGTCGGTAGAGCCGACCGTTGGTCTGCTGCCGCTGCTCGCATACCTGACCGTTGGTCGGCTGCCTCCGCCCGCACACCCAATCGCTGGCCACGCCCTCGATCTCACACCGCATGCCAGGCCAGCGCCGCGCGGAAATCATCCGCCGCCTGCCACTCATGCAGGTGCCAGCGCTCGGCGGGCCCCAGTTCCGGGTCGCACCAGGCCAGGTGCAGGCCTCCGTCGATGCCGGGGGCCAGCTGCAGCCGGTGCAGACCAAACGAGATGCCCTGCCCCTGCGCCTTCAGCAGCGCCTCCTTGGCGCACCACACCCGGAAGAACCAGTGGTTGCGGGCGTTCTCGTCCAGCGATTCCAGCCAGGCGATCTCGGCCGGGTGGAAGAAGCGCTGCACGATCTCCAGCATCCGCGGGCGCGGGCGCAGCGGTTCCAGGTCCACGCCCAGCCGCACCCCCTCACCCATCGCGACCAGCAGCAGGCCGTGGCTGTGACTCCACCCGGTGCCCACATGGGCCAACGGGCCATGCAGCGCCGGGCGGCCACGCGGGTCACGCTGCAGCGGCAGGTCCTGCGGCGCCCCGCCCAGCTGCTCGGCCAGCAGGACCCGGGCCTGGGGCTCGCCGCGGGTGCCCGGCACATGCGGCAGGCGCCAGACCGTGACCGGGCCGAAGCGCCAGGGGCCGTCCAAGGTCGCAGGCAGGGTCATGCCACGCCCCCGCCATGCCGGCTGCACGACGACTTCACGGGGTGTGCCGTCAACTGCACAGGTCGCATCCGCACAGAGGGAGTCAACGCTATGGGCATCATCATCTGGTTGATCGTCGGCGGCATCGTGGGCTGGCTTGCCAGCATCATCATGAAGCGGGACGCGCAGCAAGGCATCATCCTCAACATCGTGGTCGGCATCGTCGGCGCGCTGATTGCCGGCTACTTTTTCGGCGGTGGCATCAATGAAGCGATCACGCTGTGGTCGTTCATCTATTCGCTGATCGGCGCAGTCATTCTGCTGGCGATCGTGAATCTGTTCACCCGTAAAAGCATCCGCTGACGCGCTAACGTACTTCATTCGATCAACAAGGCCCGGCACTGCCGGGCCTTGTTGTTTACGGCGCCAGTTCTACCCACGCCGGGGCATGGTCGCTGGGGCGCTCCCAGGTGCGCGGCTCGCGGTCGATGCCCGAGGCCAGCGCGCGCGCCTTGAGCGCGTCGGAGACCAGGGTCAGGTCGATGCGCAGGCCCAGGTTGCGACGGAAGCCGGCCGCCCGGTAATCCCACCAGCTGAACACGCCTTCTTCCTCGCTGTGCAGGCGGAACGCATCGTGCAGGCCCAGCTGCAGCAGCTTGTTCAGGGCGCCGCGCTCGGCGGTGGAGGTCAGGATGTGGTTCTCGTTCCAGACCAGCGGGTCGTGCACGTCGCGGGCATCGGGGGCGATGTTGAAGTCGCCCATCACCACCAGTTCCGGGTACCTGGCCAGCTCGGCCTCGACCCAGGCATGCACGGCCTCCAGCCAGCGCAGCTTGTAGGCGTACTTGTCGGTGCCGACGTCCTGACCGTTGACGACGTACAGATTGATGATGCGCACGCCGTTGACGGTCCCGGCGATGACGCGCTTCTGCTCATCCTCGAAACCGGGAATGCCGATCTGCACGTCCTGCGCCGGTTCGCGCGAGAGCAGCGCGACGCCGTTGTAGGTCTTCTGCCCGGCAAACACGCTGCGGTAGCCCAGCCCGGCCAGCACCGCGTCGGGGAACTTGTGGTCCTCCATCTTGGTTTCCTGGATACCGACCACGTCCGGCGCGAACGCCGTGAGCCATTGTTCCAGGTGCGGCAGGCGCACGTTGAGCGAATTGACGTTCCAGGAGGCGATTTTCATGCGGGCATTCTACCGGTAGCCACCGACCGTTGGTCGGTGGGCGCACGCCCTGCCGGCTGCTGGCCGGCAGGCTCTCGCGTCCGGGCACCCAGATTTTTGCCACACGCCTGCGTCCCCCGCTAGGCTGTGGCCCACCCCCGGCAGCGCAGATATTCAATGAACGCAGATGCCTTCGTAACAAGGTGGTACGCGGAGAAAGCGAACCTGCTCGCCATGGCATGGACCCCAGGCACGGCTTGCGCAGCAAGGATCGCCGCGATGGACCTGTCGCCCGAGCAGACCCAGCTGTTGCGGGAGATGCTCGATGTCTTCACCACCGACACCCTCTACACCCTGCTGCTCGGGTTGGATGGCAGCGCCGCGCTGGGCGGTGACCAGCGCCACTACACCCTGCTGGACGAGGACGGTTCGGTGATCGCCGAGGAAGGCGATCTGGAAGCTGCGGCCCATGCGTGGTTCCACGAAGACCGATCGCCGCAGCCGGGGGGTTGAGGGTGCTTTGCGCCACATGACCTGATTGACCCGCAGCGCCACTCGCTAGCGGAGGCGCCGGGGCCAGCGGCGCAACACGTTGTCCAGTGGCCAAGGGAATATCACACTGCAAATGTTGCAGATGAATCGCAGTTCTGTAGGTGCTTTCGCACATGAAAGCGAGGAGCTTCCCCACTTGCATCGCTGTCGACTGGAGGAAGATTCTCGAGATGTCGCCCGTGACCGCGACATATGCCCGAAGGAGCATTCATGCCCACTGAATTCGCGATCCACGCGTTGAATTACAAGACCCTCGCTGCGGTGCTGCTGATCGGCGTCGTCCCGCTACTGTTGGTCGGCGCGGCGGTCTACTTCCTCGGGCAGGACAGGATGTCCCAGTTGGCCGCGCTCGGCGCCACCTCTCTGGCCGTCATCATCGGCCTGCTTGGCGTCTGGCAACTCAGCGCGATCCGGCTGACGGCGGACGCCACGACCCTGACCGTCGGTGGCGGCGCGTATTCCGTTTCCGTTCCGATGGCACAGATCGATCATGCCGGCGCACGACGGCGGCTGCCCGGCAGCGATGACACTGCGTTGGGTCTACGCACCAATGGCATCGGCATGCCGGGCCTTTCACTGGGGTGGTTCCGCACCGGCAAGGGGAAAGCATTTGCAGCAGTGACCGATCCCGCGAAGGTGGTGATCCTGCCGACGACGGCCGGTTACACGCTGCTGGTATCCCCGGAGGATCCCGACGCGTTCCTGGCCGCGCTCAGGCGTCTGTAGCGGGCGTCCATGGCGGCGGCCCTCACCGCACCATCGCCTTCAACATCCCGGCGATCTTCGAATACGGCGGCTTGAGCAGATCGCTGGCGGCCCAGCGCGACTGCCACAGGATGGGCAGCTGCTTGCTCATCGCATCGAAACCGGCACGCGCGTGATAGGCGCCCATGCCACTCGGGCCGACCCCGCCGAACGGCAGGCCATTGACCGCGAAATGCAGCAGGGTGTCGTTGACGGTGACGCCGCCGGCCACGACCTGCGCCAGCACCCGTTCCACCTGCGAACGTTCGTGACTGAAGACGTACAGCGCCAACGGGCGGTCACGGGACTGCACCTCTGCGATGGCGGCGTCCAGATCCGGATACGCGCAGACCGGCAGGATCGGACCGAAGATCTCTTCGCGCATCAGCGCCAGGTCCGCCGGCGGATCGAGCACGATGGTCGGCACAATCAGCCGCTCGCGCTGCGCACGCTCGGGATCGACCGTCGCCAGTTCGATCACCGGCACGCCCCGCGCGCGGGCCTCCTCGAGATAGCCACGCAGGCGCTGGTACTGGCCGTCGTGGATGATCCGGGTGTAATCGGCGGCCTCGCTGAAATCGCCATAGCGCGCCTGCACCTGCGTCTGCAGCTGCTGCACCAGTTCGCGCTGGCGATGGCCGTCGATCAGCACGTAGTCCGGCGCGATGCAGGTCTGGCCGGCATTGAAGAACTTGCCGGTGGCCAGCCGCGCGGCCGCCTTCTCCAACGGGTAATCGCGGCAGACGATGGCCGGAGATTTGCCGCCCAGCTCCAGCGTGAGCGGGGTCAGGTGCTCGGCGGCCGCGGCCATGACCTTGCGGCCGATGGCGGTGGAGCCAGTGAACACCAGGTGGTCCAGCGGCGAGCCGGCCACGGCGCTGGCAAGGTCTCCATCGCCCTGCACGACCGCCACGCGATCGGAGGGGAACACCTCCGCCAGCAGCGACTGCAGGAAGGCGCTGGTGCGCGGCGTGTGCTCGGACGGCTTGAGGATCACGTGGTTGCCGGCGGCGATCGCGGTCGCCAGCGGAATCAACGCCAGGTTGACCGGGTAGTTCCAGGGCGAGATCACCCCGACCACACCCAGAGGAACCGGCCGGGTCTGGGCGCGTGCCGGCCAGAACCGCCAGCCGACCCCGACCCGGCGCGGCCGCATCCAGCCGCGCAGGTGGCTGCACAGATGGTCGATGTCGCCGAGCACGGTCATGCCGTCGGCGATCAGCGATTCGTGGGTGGAGCGGTGGCCGAAGTCGGCCGAGATCGCCGTGGCCATCTCCGGCAGGCGGGCCTTGAGGGCCGCGCGCAGGCGCTGCAGGTCATCGCGGCGCTGTTCCAGCGTCGGGCGCTTGGCCTGCCACGCGGTACGTAGGCGCTGCAGAATCGCGGGAAGCGCGGCAGGATCGGTTTGGGCATCGCTCATGGGCCGACTATAGCGGCAGGCTGCGTGATGGCGGGATCGGTAGCGCCGGCCGCTGGCCGGCAGCCATGCACGCGTCTCCGGAATCTCATGCAGAGCCGGCCAGCGGCCGGCACTACCCAGGACACAGAAAGGGCCGCGATTCGCATCGCGGCCCCTTCGTCCTGCCGTGTGGATCACCGTTACTTGGTGATGTCCACGTCCTTGGTTTCATGCAGGAACAGACCACCGACCACGACCGTCATCAACGCGATGATGATCGGGTACCACAGGCCGTAGTAGAGGTTGCCGGTACCGGCCACCAGTGCGAACGAGATCGCCGGCAGGAAGCCACCGAACCAGCCGTTACCGATGTGGTACGGCAGCGACATCGAGGTGTAGCGGATGCGGGTCGGGAACAGCTCGACCAGGTAGGCGGCGATCGGGCCGTAGACCATGGTCACGTACAGCACCAGCAGCCAGAGCATGAAGATCGTGCCGGGGATGTTGATGCGCGCATTGTCGGCCTTGGCCGGGTAGCCCGCCGCACCCAATGCACTCTTGAGCTCGCCGCCGAAGGCATCGCCCTTGGCCTTGAGGTCTTCCTTGGTCAGGCCTGCAGCCTCGTAGGAGGTCACCGCAGTGGTCCCGACGTTGACCGTCGCCAGCGTACCAGCCGGTGCCGGCTTCACTTCATAGGGCACACCGGCTTTGGTCAGGGCCGCGGTGGCCACGTCGCAGGAGCTGGTGAACTTGCGCAGGCCAACTGGATCGAACTGGAACGAGCAGGTGTTCGGATCGGCATTGACCAGCGCCGGCGAGTTGGTGCGGGCTTCTTCGATGGCCGGGTTGGCGAAGTGGGTCAGGCCCTTGAAGATCGGGATGTAGGTGATCGCGGCCAGCAGACAGCCGGCGAGGATGATCTTCTTGCGGCCGATACGGTCGGACAGCCAGCCGAAGAAGATGAAGAACGGCACGCCCAGCGCCAGCGCTGCGGCGATCAGCAGGTAGGAGGTGGTGGCGTCGACCTTGAGCATGCTGCTCAGGAAGAACAGCGCGTAGAACTGGCCGCCGTACCAGACCACGGCCTGGCCGGCTGCGGCACCGAGCAGGACCAGCAGCATCAGCTTGAGGTTGCCGTCCTTGAGGCTGTCACGGAACGGGGTCTTGGAGCCCTTGCCTTCAGCCTTCATCTGCTGGAACAGCGGGGATTCGCTCAGCTGCAGGCGGATCCACACCGAGATGCCCAGCAGCACGATCGAGACCAGGAACGGAATACGCCAGCCCCAGGCTTCGAACGCTTCATTGCCCAGGAAGTAGCGGCAGGCCAGGATGATCAGCAGCGACATGAACAGGCCGAGCGTGGCGGTGCACTGGATGAAGCTGGTGTACAGGCCACGTTTGTCGGCCGGTGCGTGCTCGGCGACGTAGGTTGCGGCACCACCGTATTCGCCACCCATCGCCAGGCCCTGGGCCAGGCGCAGGATGATCAGGATCACCGGGGCGGCGAAACCGATCGAGGCGTAGTTGGGCAGCACGCCGACCAGGAAGGTCGAGATGCCCATGATCAGGATCGTGACCAGGAAGGTGTACTTGCGGCCGATGCGGTCGCCGAGGCTGCCGAAGAAGGCCGCGCCAAACGGACGCACGAAGAAGCCGGCCGCGAACGCCAGCAGGGCGAAGATCATCCCCGTGGTTTCATTGACGCCGCTGAAGAACTGCTTGGCGATGATCGCGGCGAGCGAGCCGTACAGGAAGAAGTCGTACCACTCGAAGACGGTCCCCAGACTGGACGCAAAGATGACCTTCTTGTGTCCCTGGGTGAGTTGGGCTTTCGCCGGTGCAGGTGTTGTTGACATGGGACGCTTCCCCTCCGAAGCAATCGTTGTTGGTAGGTGCCGACCGTTGGTCGGCACGCATTTAGAAGCTGTACTTCGTAGTGAACTGCAGGCGGCTGATATCGCCCTTTCGGCCATCCTCGATCTCGCGCACGCCGTACATCAGCTCGGCGCCGACATCGACCTTGGGCATCGGCGTGTAGAACACGTTGCCGCGGATGCTCTGCACGCTCTTGGTGACCAGCGGGCCGAGACTGCCGTCGTTGTCGTAATCACTGCGCGCGTAGATCAGGTTGGTGCGCAGCTTCGGGGTGAAGGCGTGGCGCCAGCCCACGTAACCGGCCAGCACGCCGGTCGGGTTGAGTTCGTCACGGGCGATGTCGTACGCGGTATCGGCGGTGACACCCAGGCCGATGTAGCGCGCGATGCCTTCGCCGCCGGTGACCTGGTAATGCAGGGTGTCGGTCGGGCCCATCACCCACTTGCCGCCGAGGGTCAGGCCGCCGGCGATCTTGTCCGCGTCGGCACCGGTGGTCTGGTTGTCGACCTTGAGCTGGCGAACCACGCCGCCGACCCCGAAGGTGCCCCAGTCACCCTTCCAGCCATACCGCAGCGTCAGGTCCGGCAGTGCGCCACGGTCGGAGTTGCTGGCCACGTTGGTCCACACGCCGGTGACCGGGTTGCGGGTGCCGGTGAGCAGCGTGGTTTCCGGGTTTTCCAGCGCGACACTGAAGCCCCCCTGGGTGTAGCGGATCTGGGCCTGACGCACGAAGATCACGCCATCGGTCGGGCCGACGAAGTCGGCCGCTTCCGGCAGCGAGGCCGCGTCCATGAAGTTCGACCAGGTCTGGCCGGCCATCCAGTTGTTCCAGTACATGTAGGCGTGACGCAGCGTCGCACCGTAGGTATTGGTCGCGGTCTGGTTGCCCAGCGAGTTGCCGAAGAAGTCCATCTCGAAGAACGCACCGGACTTGTTGCCGGCCTCGCTGACATTGTCGATGCCAAGGTTGAAGCGCGAGAACTTGGCGTGGGCGTTGTAGTCCACGTCCGAGCGCTTGCCGCTGCCGCCGGCACCGGCCACCGGGGTCTGGCCCGGCAGGTACAGCGCGCGACCGGTGGCGTCGTCGGCCAGCTGGCCATCGCCGGTCTGGGTGGCCAGGAAGTCGGCCTTGATGAAGCCACCGATCTTGACCGTGGTGCCCGGCGCGGCGCCGGGGGTGATGGTGGTGACCTGGATCGGCTGCTTGCCGGCCGGCACAGTGGCCGCCACCGGCTGCTGCGCCTGCACCGTGCGCACGGCGGTGACATCGGTCTGGGCCTGGCTGATCTGGGCCTGCTGTTGCTGCTGGTTGTTCAGCAGCAGCTGGACCTGGCGCTCGAGCTCGACGACGCGGGCTTCCAGCGCTTTCTCTTTTGCGGTTTCAGCGAACGCCATGCCTGGCGCGATCAGTGCGACGAACAGGGCGGCGGCCAACGGCCGGCGTGTCGTCCTCAGCAAACGGTGGCTCATGTTGCCCTCTCTCCCGGGTGGCAAAGTGATGCCGCGCGTGGGGCACGGTCGAGCCGAGGGTGCGGCGCGTTGACGCACCGAAGCTATTGGCCATTAGTCGTACTCGCCCCAAGGGGCGAGTACGACCCGGGCGCCGGCAGGTGCCGCAGGCACCGCGCAGGTACCGACCGTTGGTCGGTACGCAGTGCCTCACGACCAACGGTCGCGAGCTACCGCGGCGAACGGTCGTGAGCTGCCGGGCTCGACGGCCCTGTCATACCAAGGCATGCGGCGTTCGACCATGGTCTAACCACCTCGACACCGCGCAGGCGGGTGGATGCGGCAAACTGAGGGGGAGAGGTCGCCGCTTATGCTGCGACCGCACAACCCAAGTCAACGTGCAAGTGAGGGTGCCATGGCTGATCTTTACCCCGTCGACGCCGCGTTCGCCGCGGCATCGCGGATCGACAAGAACACGTACCAGCAGCTCTACCGTGAATCGGTGGAGCACCCGGACGCCTTCTGGGGCAAGGCCGCCGAGCGCCTGGACTGGTTCAAGAAACCGACCCGCATCAAGAACGTCAGCTACCAGCTCGATGATTTCCGCATCAAGTGGTTCGAAGACGGCGAACTCAACGCCAGCGTCAACTGCCTGGACCGGCAGCTCGACAAACGCGGTGACAAGGTCGCCCTGCTGTTCGAACCGGACAGCCCCGATGCACCCGCCCAGGGCGTGACCTACCGCGAGCTGTATGAGCGCACCTGCCGCCTCGGCAACGCGCTGCGCAACCTCGGCGTCAAGAAGGGCGACCGGGTCACCATCTACCTGCCGATGATCGTCGACGCCGCCGTGGCCATGCTGGCCTGCGCACGCATCGGTGCGATCCACTCGGTGGTGTTCGGCGGCTTTGCCCCGAACTCGATCGCCGACCGCGTCATCGACTGCGGCAGCAAGCTGATCATCACTGCCGATGAAGGGCTGCGCGGTGGCAAGAAGATCCCGCTCAAGGCCAACGTCGATGCGGCGCTGAAGCTGCCCGGCACCACCACCGTGGAAACGGTGCTGGTGGTGCGCCACACCGGCGGCGCGGTGGACATGCAGGCCCCGCGCGACCGCTGGTTCCACGATGTGGTGGACCCGCAGCCGACCCAGTGCGAGCCCGAGCGCATGAATGCCGAGGATCCGCTGTTCATCCTCTACACCTCCGGCTCCACCGGCAAGCCCAAGGGCGTGCTGCACACCACCGGCGGTTACCTGCTGTATGCGGCCTACACCCACGAAGCGGTGTTCGACCTGCGCGAGGACGACATCTACTGGTGCACCGCCGATGTCGGCTGGGTCACCGGCCACAGCTACATCGTGTACGGGCCGCTGGCCAATGGCGCGACCTCGGTGATGTTCGAAGGCGTGCCGAACTTCCCGAACACCTCGCGCTTCTGGGAAGTGATCGACAAGCACCAGGTCACCATCTTCTACACCGCCCCCACCGCCATCCGCGCGTTGATGCGCGAAGGCGATGCACCGGTCAAGCGCACCTCGCGCAGTTCGCTGCGCCTGCTTGGCAGCGTCGGTGAGCCGATCAATCCGGAAGCGTGGCGCTGGTACTACGAAGTGGTCGGCGACAGCCGCTGCCCGATCGTGGATACCTGGTGGCAGACCGAGACCGGCGGCATCCTGATCTCGCCGCTGGCCGGCGCGGTGGATCTCAAGCCAGGCTCGGCCACCCTGCCCTTCTTCGGCGTGCAACCGGCGCTGGTCAATGCCGATGGCGAGATCCAGGAAGGCGCGACCGAAGGCAACCTGATCATCCGCGATTCGTGGCCGGGCCAGATGCGCACCGTGTACGGCGACCATCAGCGTTTCATCGACACCTATTTCCGCACCTATCCGGGCAGCTACTTCACCGGCGACGGCTGCCGTCGCGATGAGGACGGCTACTACTGGATCACCGGCCGCGTCGACGATGTGATCAACGTTTCCGGCCACCGCATCGGCACCGCCGAAGTGGAAAGCGCGCTGGTCTCGCACCCGAAGGTGGCCGAGGCGGCCGTGGTCGGCTTCCCGCACGACATCAAGGGCCAGGGCATCTATGCTTACGTGACCCTGATCGCCGACGAGACGCCGAGCGAGGAGCTGCACAAGGAACTGGTCGCCTGGGTGCGCAAGGAGATCGGGCCGATCGCCGCGCCCGACCACCTGCAGTGGGCCCCTGGCCTGCCGAAGACGCGCTCGGGCAAGATCATGCGCCGCATCCTGCGCAAGATCGCCGAGAACGCGCCGGATCAGCTCGGCGACACCTCGACCCTGGCCGATCCGTCGGTCGTGGCCTCGCTGGTGGAAGAACGCAAGGTGAAGTGAGGGGTCCGCAAGCGGACCGTGGGCCCCTTCTCACGATCACCCACACCCCCGCCGCCGCGCGGCCGCCCCCTGACTCAGGGGGCTGCCGGCTCGATACACTCGTTCCGTTTCAGCGTGTTACCCCTTTCGCAACATGGCCCCCACCATGCCTACCCTCCTGATTGCCGATGACCACCCGCTGTTCCGCGAAGCACTTCGCGGCGCCGTGAGCCGTGTCATCCCCGGCGTGCAGCTGTACGAAGCGGACAGCGTGGAAGCGCTGTACCAGCTGGCCGACCAGCACACCGACGCCGACCTGGTCCTGATGGACCTCAACATGCCCGGTGCGCAGGGCTTCAATGCGCTGGTGCACATGCGTGCCCTGCACCCGCAGCTGCCGGTGGTGGTGGTGTCCGCGCGCGAGGAGCCGACCGTGATGCGCCGCGCGCTCGACCATGGTGCGTTCGGCTTCATCCCCAAATCCGCCGATTCGGACACGATCGGCCACGCCTTGGGCACCATCCTCGATGGCGAGACCTGGGCCCCACCGGAGGCGCACAACGTGCCGCCGACCGGCCGCGAAGAGCGCGAAATCGGCCAGCGCCTGCGCGAGCTGACGCCGCAGCAGTTCCGGGTGCTGCAGATGCTCGGTGCCGGCCGCCTCAACAAGCAGATCGCCTACGACCTCAATGTCTCCGAAGCGACGATCAAGGCCCATGTCACCGCGATCCTGCGCAAGCTGGGCGTCACCAACCGCACCCAGGCGGTGCTGATGGCCGGCAAGCTGGCCATCGATGACGAGCAGATCGTGTTGCCGCCGGAGGAAGAGTGAGGGCACCGCGCGGATCGGTGGCGTAGAGCCGACCGTTGGTCGGCTGCAGAGCCCGATCACGCCGTGCAGCCGACCAACGGTCGGCTCTACCCGCCACGGCTTATAGCCGGGGCTATGAAATCCAGCGTGACCTGCGCAATTGCCGGTAAACGCGCCACGCCACAACCCCGGTGCTAAGCTTCGCGTCCCCTTGGGGAGTAGCCGGATTCCTGCTGCAGGAATCGCCCGCATCAACATACTCGGCCAGTGCGCCGTGGTGCGGGCAACCATCATGGTTGGCGAGACCAGCGGTCCGCGTGCGCAACGACAGGTTGGGCGCGTTCGCGGTCCGTTGCTCGATATCGCCCGACCTGCCGCGTACCCCAATGTCGCCTGTTTCGATCCTGCTGATCGGCTTTGCCATGTCCACCGATGCCTTCGCCGCGGCGATCGGCAAAGGCGCGGCGATGCGCAAGCCCCGTTTCTCCGACGCGCTGCGCGCCGGCCTCATTTTCGGTGTCATCGAAGGCATCACCCCGGTGATCGGCTGGCTGCTCGGCCGCGCCGCGCTGCAGTACGTGGAGGCCTTCGATCACTGGATCGCTTTCGGCCTGCTCGGTGCGCTGGGCGTGCACATGATCATCAATGGCCTACGCCCAGACGACGGCGCGGACGACGAGGACACCAGCAAACACCATGGCTTCTGGCGCCTGGCGGTGACCGGTTTCGCCACCAGCATCGATGCGATGGCGGTGGGCATCGGCCTGGCCTTCCTCGATGTGCATATCGGCGTGATGGCGCTGATCATCGGCCTGTGCACGCTGACCATGGTGACGATGGGCATCATGCTCGGCCGCGTGCTGGGCGGCATGGTCGGCAAGCGCGCGGAGATCATCGGCGGCCTGATCCTGATCATCATCGGCTCGACCATCCTGTACGAACATCTCAGCGGCGCCATGGCCTGACCGCCTGCCGTCGCCCCTCAGGACGCCTGCGGCTAGAGATCGCCGCGGGTGTCGTGGAAGGCGGCCAGGAAAGCGCGCAGCGAGGCCGGCTTGATCGGCTTGGTCAACAACCGGTAGCCACGGTCGCGCGCCATCCGCTTGAGCTCATCGCGGCCATCGGCGGTGAGCAGCGCACCCGGAATCGCACGGCCGGCCTTCTGGCCCAGCGCCACCAGCGTATCCAGCCCATCCAGGCGGTCATGCAGGTGGTAATCCACCAGCATCACATCCGGGCGCTCGACGACTTTCTCCAGCGCCTGGTCGACGGTACTGGCAGTGATCACCTGCACCTGCCAGCGCCCCAGCAGCGCGCGCATGCCGTCCAGGATTTCCTGGTCGTTGTCCACGCACAGCACGCGCATCCCGGCCAGCGAATCGGCACGGGTGACCGGGCTGGGCGCCGGCGAGGACATCGCGGCCGGCAGCTGCGGTGCGGCCACCAGAGGCAGCAGGATCGAGAACATGCTGCCGCTGCCCACGCGGCTGCGGGCGTTGAGGCGGTGATCGAGCAGGCGCGAGATGCGCTGGCAGATAGACAGGCCCAGCCCCAGGCCCTGCTCGCCCCAGTCGAACGGCTGCTGGTAGCGGTGGAACTCGTCGAAGATCTGCTGCATGTGGTGCTCGGGGATGCCCGGGCCGGTATCCCAGACCTGCAGCTCCACTTCCGGCCCGCGATGGCGCACGGCCAGCACGATACGCCCCTGGCGGGTGTAACGCAGTGCGTTGGCCAGGAAGTTCTGCAGCACGCGCCGCAGCAGGCGGCGGTCGCTGCGCACCCAGGCCGGGCGCGCGAACAGATCCATGCGCAGGCCGCGCCCGGCGGCGACGGGCGAGTACTGCGCCGCCAGCTCGCGCATCAGCAGGCTGACATCGAAATCGCCGATCACCGGGTGCAGGCCGCCGGCGTCCAGGCGGGAGACATCCAGCAGGCCATCCAGCAGCTCCTCGGCCGCGCGCAGCGAGGCATCCACGCGCTCGGCCAGGTGCCGCTGCTCTTCGTTGTTGTGGTGGCTCTCACGCAGCGCCGAGGCGAACAGGCGCGCGGCATTGAGCGGCTGCAGCACATCGTGGCTGATCGCCGCCAGGAAGCGCGTCTTGGACTGCTGCGCCATCTCGGCCTCGTGCGAGCGCTCGGCCACGCGCTGCTCCAGCGTCTCGTTGGCTTCCAGCAGCGCGCGCTCGGCGTGTTTGTAGTCGGTGATGTCGTTGTAGCTGGTGACATAGCCACCGCCGGGCAATGCCTGGCCGCGCATCTCGATCACTTTGCCGTCGCTGCGGGTGCGCTCGAAGATGTGCGGCGAACCGGCGCGCATGTAGCCGATGCGGCGGTTGATCTGCACCTCGATGTCGCCCTCGCCCAGCTCGCCACGCTCGGCGTTGTAGCGGATCAGGTCGGCCACCGGGCGGCCGACGTAGAGCATCCCGTCGGGGTACCCGAACATCTGCTGGTAACGGCGGTTCCAGGCGGTCAGGCGCATGTCCGGGTCGACCACGCTGACCCCGGCACTGATGTTCTCCAGCGTGGTGGAAAGAATCTCGCGGTTGAAGCGCAGCTCCTGCCCGGCTTCGTCGAGCACCGCCACCACTTCCCCCAGGTCCATGCCCGAGCCGCGCAGCAGGCTGGTCAGCAGCAGGCGTGCGGAGGCGGCGCCGATCGAGGCCGCCAGCAGGCGCTCGGTGAACTGCACCCACGCCCGGTCCGCCGGCGCGGAGGCCTGCAGCTCGCGATCCATCGACTGCGCCTGCTCGAAGAAGGACCGGCGCGCATGGCGGTCACCGACCACCCGTGAGGCCAGCGCCAGCAGATCGCCCACATGCACGTTGCCGGGCCACACACCGGCCACCGAAGGCCGCTGTGCGTACGGGTCCAGGAACGGCGCGGCACGCAGGCGTTCGTCCACGCCCGGGCGCCAGCGCACGGAAACCAGCACCATCGCCGCGACATTGACCAGCAGCGACCAGAACGTGCCGTGGGTCAACGGGTCCCAGCCGCTCATGCCGAACAGATGCTGTGGCTGCAGCCAGCCGATCCCGAACGGCCCGTGCACCAGCCAGGCCTCGTCCATCCAGCCGGCATGCGTGAGCGCGGGCAAGAGCAGCGTGTACACCCAGGTGGCGAAGCCGAGCAGCATGCCGACCTCCACGCCCCGGCGGCTCGCTCCCCGCCAGTACAGGCCGCCGATCAAGCCCGGCGCGAACTGCGCCACGGCGGCGAAGGCCATCAGCCCGTACGAGGCCAGCGTGCTGTCGTTGCTGCTGCCGCGGTAATAGCTGTAGGCCACCAGCGCCAGCAGCAGGATCGCGGTACGGCGAATCCACAACACGCGCGAAGCGACATCCGCCGCCTCTTGATGATCGCCACTGCGGCGCAGCAGGACCGGCATCACCAGATCGTTGCTGACCATGGTCGCCAGCGCGATGGAGGCCACGATGACCATGCCGGTCGCAGCCGAGAAGCCGCCGACATAGGCGACCAGCGCCAGGAACTTGCGGCCTTCGGCCAGCGGCAGGGCCAGCACCATGCTGTCGTCGGCGACACTTCCACCGGTGCCGAACAGGGTCACGCCGGCGGTGGCGATCGGAATCACCATCGCCGAGATGATCACCAGGTAGGCCCCGAACATCCAGCGCGCGCGGCGGATATCACGCACATCGCCACACTCGACCACCGCCACATGGAACTGGCGCGGCAGGCAGATGATGGCCAGGAAACTCAGCAGCGTCTGGGAAATGAACCCGACCGGTGGCAAGCCGGTGAACAGCGTATGCGCCGACTCGATCACCGCATCGGTGCGGTCGTTGAGCCACAGGTAGGCGAACAGGCCCAGCGCCACCATCGCGATCAGCTTGATCATCGATTCCAGCGCGATCGCCAGCATCATGCCGTGGTGGTGCTCGGTGGCGTCCACCTGGCGGGTGCCGAACAGCGTGGCGAACAAGGCCATCAGCAGCGCCACGTACAGCGCCGGGTCGGTGAAGAAGCCGGTCGGGCCGACGTTGCCGGTCAGCACCTGCAGGCTCATCGCCACGGCTTTGTACTGCAATGCCAGGTACGGCACGATGCCGATCAGTGCGATCACCGCCACCAGCGCGGCCAGGCGCCGCGAGCGGCCGAACCGCGAAGAGATGAAATCGGCGATGGACACCACGTTCTGGCTGCGTGCGATCAGTGCCAGGCGCTCGATGATGCGCCAGCCGAACACCCACAGCAGCAGCGGCCCCAGGTAGATCGGCAGATAGCCGATGCCGTTGCGCACCGCCGTGCCGACCGCCCCGTAGAACGTCCACGACGAGCAGTACACCGCCAGCGCCAGGCTGTAGACCACCGGCCGCAGCCACGGCCGGTCCGGATACATCGGGCGACGGTCGCCCCACCACGCCACGGCGAACAGCAGCGCGGCGTAGACCACTGACACCAACAGCAGGATCCAGCTGGAGACCACGCGGGTGTTTCCGTGAGAGCAGCCCGCAGTGTAGGCCACGACCGTTGGTCGTGGCGTTCCAGCGCGGGCCGCCGTGCCTTACTCGGCGGGGACGCCCATTTCCTTCAACAGCTCCGGCGCCGGGTAGACCTTGGCCAGCAGCCAGCGCAGGTAGCGCATGTCCACGTGCACCGCGCGCTTGAAGCGCGGGTCGAACCACCAGCTGGCGCTGACCGACTCCCAGTTGCTGTCGAAGTTGAGGCCGATCAGTTCGCCCTTGGCGTTGAGCACCGGCGAGCCGGAGTTGCCGCCGGTGGTATCCAGGTTGGTCAGGAAGTTGACCGTCTGGGTCTTGAGCACCGGATCGGCGGTGGAGCCGAAATCGCCCTTGGCGATCGCGGCCAGCAGCGGCTTGGGCGCATCGAACGGGTAGGCGTTGGTGTTCTTCTCCACGATCCCGGCCACGGTGGTCACCGGGTCGAAATGCACGGCATCGCGGGGCGAGAGCGCCTCGACCTTGCCGTAGCTGATGCGCAGCGTACGGTTGGCATCGGGGTACACCGCGCGGCCCTGCTTGGCCCGCCAGGCGAACAGCGCCTGCATGTAGGCCGGGCGCAGACGCAGCTGCTCGCCTTCGCGGGTCTTGCGTTCGTCATCCAGGCGCAGCTGCGCGGCCACCAGCGGGCCGGCCAGGTCGATCAGCGGATCGCGCGCCAGCGCCTTGCCCTCCTTGGCCGCGGCAAAGCGCGACAGGCGCTCGGCTTCGTCGCCCAGGTGGGTGCTGGCGTACAGCGTATCCAGGGTCTTGGCCAGCGCAGCCGGGGTACGGCCGAAGGCAGCGTCGAACTCGGGCACGCGCTGCGCGTCGGGCAGCTGCTGGTAACGGGTCAGCAGCGTGGTCAGCAGGGCTTTTTCGATGGCCGGATCGTAGCGGCGCTGGACCTGCTTGAGCACGCCTTCGATCAGCGCCAGATCGCGCTGCTGGTAGCCGCTGTCGCGCTCGGCATCGGACTTGGCCGATTCGATGCGCAGGCGCTCCAGGGTCAGTGCCGAGCGCAGCAGCTGGCTCTGCGCCGCCATCAGGTCGAGCAGCAGGTCGCGCTCGCCCACCGAGGCACCGCTGGACAGCGAGGTCAGCAGCGACTGGATATCGCCCTGGTACTTCGCATCGGTGGCCTGCAGCATCGCCGCTTCATCGGCGGCGCGCTGGGCCTTCGCATCGCTGCGCAGCAGGCCTTCCAGCTCGCCGGCGGCACGCTTGCGGTTGTTCTTCAGCGACTGCAGCTGCGAGGCGTACCGGGTACGCGCCTGCGCGTCCTTGGCACTGGCCGACTCGATCGTGTCGATCATCTGCTGGAACACCGACACGCGGCGCGGCAGCACCGCATCGATCTGGCTGGCGAATTCGGCGGCGGTGCGATGGCGGTAGGTGATGCCCGGGTAACCGGCCAACATCGCGTAATCGCCGGTCTTCGGGCCGTCGATCGCCATCTTCAGGTGCGCCGGCGGGTGGTAGGGCACGTTGTCCACGCTGTACGGCGCAGGCTTGCCGTCCTTGCCGACGTAGGCACGCAGCAGGGTGAAATCGCCGGTGTGGCGCGGCCACATGAAGTTGTCGATCTCGTCGCCGTAGTTGCCGATCGCGCGCGGCGGCGCGTAGACCAGGCGCACATCGCTCAGCTCGAGCTGGCGGATGCGGTAGAAATCGGTGCCGTAGTACATGTCCGCCACGCTGCAGCGGATGTTGCCTTCCTTCTCGCACTCGGCCACCAGCTGCTTGCTGGCGCGGTCCACGGCATCGAAGTACGCCCGCCCGGTCTTGCCGCGCGCATCGCGCAGCACCTCATCGGTGACCTTGTCGAACCCGACCGTGACCAGCACGCGGAAATCCGGATTGGCCGCGCGCTCGTCGCTGCGGCCCTTGGCGATGAAACCGTCGTTGATCAGGTTGTGCTCGGGCGAGGTGTTGTACTGGATCACGCCCATGGCCACATGGTGGTTGGTCAGCAGCAGACCATCGTCGGAGACGAATGAACCAGTGCCGCCCCCGGCCCGCACCACCGCGCTCAGCGGGGGCGCCGTAACGTTGGCCAGGTCGCCCGGGTTGCCCTTGAAGCCAGCCGCCTTCAGCGGTTTGGCCAGGTCCGGCAGCTGGGTCGGCATCCACATGCCTTCGTCGGCATGGGCGCCGGCGGCGAGGGTCAGGCCAAGCGCCAACGCGGCGGTGAGGGGTTTGCGTGAAGACATGGGCACTTCCGGTACGTCAGAACAGCCCGAGACCTTAGCCACTGAGTCCCGGCAGGGCAACGGCCGATGGTCAGGGGTGGCCGCGGCTGGCTAGAATCGGCGCTTCTCAGGGGGAGATGGCAAGGATGATCGTAGGAATCGATCTGGGCACGACGCATTCGTTGATCGGGGTGCATGACGGCCAAGGGGGCCGCCTGTTTTCCAATGCTGACGGTGACCTGCTGACACCGTCGGTGGTCAGCCTGGATGGCGATACGGTGCTGGTCGGGAGGGCTGCCCGGGAGCGGCTGGTGACCCATCCTCAGCTGACGGCCGCAACCTTCAAGCGACTGATGGGTACCGACCACGAGGTCATGCTCGGGGAGCGCCGGTTCCGTCCTGAGGAGCTTTCCGCCCTGGTACTGCGATCGCTGCTTGCCGACGCCGAGGCGGCACTGGGGGTTCGTATCGAAGAGGCCGTGATCAGCGTGCCGGCCTACTTCAGCGATGCGCAACGCAAGGCCACGCGCACGGCGGGGGAGTTGGCCGGCATCCGCGTTGAACGCTTGATCAATGAGCCGACCGCTGCCGCGTTGGCCTATGGGCTGCGTGATCGCGAGGGCGAAGGCCGGGTCCTGGTATTGGATCTTGGCGGTGGCACGTTCGACGTATCGATCCTGGAGTTGTTCGATGGTGTCGTCGAGGTGCATGCGTCGGCGGGCGATACGTTCCTGGGTGGCGAGGACTTCCTGAACGTGCTGCTGCAGGCGTTTTCGACCGATACAGCCACCGATCTGAAACAGTTGCCGGCGCCGGAGCTCGCACGCCTGCGCCAGCAGATGGAAGCGTTCAAGCAAGGCCTGTCGACCCGTGGCGACAGCAGACTGCAGATCCAGCTGCTGGGTGCGGTGGTGCATTGGGACTGCACCGCAGAGCGATTCGAGACGCTCGCCGCCCCGTTGCTGCAACGCATGCGCCTGCCCATCGAGCGAGCGCTGCGTGACGCGCGGTTGGGGGCCGATCAGATTGATGACGTGGTGCTGGTTGGCGGCGCGGTGCGCATGCCGATGGTCGGGCGACTCGCGACACGGCTGCTGGGCCGCCTGCCTCTGCGGCACATCCACCCGGATCAGGCCATCGCGCTGGGGGCCACCCTTGCGGCGGGACTGAAAGCACGCGCCGTCGATCTCAATGAAGTCGTGTTGACTGACGTGTGTCCCTACACCCTTGGTATCGACATATCGCGGATGGACGAACGCGGTCGTTATCACCCGGGCTACTTCCTGCCACTGATTCCGCGCAACAGCGTGGTTCCGGTGAGTCGTGAGCAGTCGATCAGCCCGGTGTCGGACAAGCAGAAGATTCTGTCGGTCGGTGTCTACCAGGGCGAACATCCCGTGGTGGAACGCAACATCATGCTAGGCCGGCTGGAAATACCCATCGATGCCAACCGAGGTGGCGATGGCAGTTTCCGCGTGCGCTTCACCTACGACGTCGACGGCCTGCTGCAGGTAGAAATCACCGACACCAGCGACGGTCGCAGACATGACCTGGTCCTGCAGCGCAATGAGGGCGCGCTGGATGCTGCACAGATCCAGGTGCGGCTGGCCGCGCTGCAGGCATTGAAGGTGCACCCGCGCGAGCACCTGCCGAACGTGGCGCTGATGGCACGGGCCGAGCGGGTGTATGCCGAGTACATGGACGATCGGGACCAGGTGCAGGCATGGCTGGCGCAGTTTCGTTCCACCCTGGAAGGTCAGGACACCGCACGTATTTCCGAGCAGCGCGAGGCGTTCAGTGCGGCACTGGATGCGCTGGAGGCTGACGCGTGATTACAGGCGAGGAACTGCTGGAGCTCGCCGGACAGGGCGACGAGCGCGCGATCAAACGCGCCTATGCGCGCCTGCTGCGCTCCAACCGGCCCGATGACGACGCGGACGCTTTCCAGGACCTGCATGCCTGCTACCAGCATGCGCTTGCACTGTGCCGCAGCACCGCCGACGAACGACACGACGCACGCATCGCCGGGGAAGTCGATGCGGCGGCGCCAGGTTTGCTCCAGGCCGTTGCCGACGAGACGGCGTCGCCGGTTCTTGACCCGCATGCCGCGGCACTTGAGATCGTCCGGCACGCGGCAGTCGCCGATGCAGCCTCATTGGCCGTGCTGATGCAGGACCGGGCGCTGGGCTGGTCGCTGCGGTTTCGCAATGATGTTGGATGGGCGCTGCTGGACCACCTGCAGCGGGAACATCCGCCGCTGTCGGAGGCGCATTTCAACGTAATGATGCAGGGGTTCGACTGGGACGATATTGCGCTTGACCTCGACCCGCTATGGCTGGCGGAAGTGGCCCGGCAGTGTCGACAGGCTTGGCTGCTGCTGACCACGTCGCGGGGTGCGCTCCGCGTCGCCTATGAGCGATGCAGTGATCGCTACCTGTCCGCGCAGGAGCTCGACGACGCGGTGGCCCGCCTGCGTGAGCGGCGTCCGCGTTGGCGCAACCGTCTCGACGCCATCGTGCCCACCCGCGCCCGTGACACCCCGTACCTGCTGGCTGCACTGGAGTATTGGCCGGCAGAAGAGGTGCCCGCGGGGCTGGATCCGGTGCAGGTGGGCTTCTGGGCGAGGTTCGGTGACCCATCCCATCCCATCCACCTTCGCTACGGCGCGCTGCGGTGCGCGATCATCGGCCTGTTCATGGGGCTGGTGACTGCGTGGGGTGTCCACGCCAGCCCCGCAGTGGGCGCCTACCGGGGCGCGATGATGATCGCCGTGGCGACCCTGGTGATGCCTGTCGTCTGGCTGCTGGTGCTCGGCTACAAGGCGTTGCTGCGTTGGCAGTGCGCCCATGAAAGCGACGCACGTGGACCGGCCTGGCTGCGCTGGGCCTTCCTGCCGACAGCGGCCGCCGCGGTGGGAACCGCGATGTGGGCACAGCGGGCGTTGGGAATGGATGGGCTGTTGTTGATGTCGCTCGACCGCGCCTGGGTATTCGGCTTGGCCCTCATCGCGATAACGCGCGCAAGGACGCGTGGCCCGGATGCACACGGCGAGGCCAATGCACTGCCGCTGGTCATGGGCGTGATCTGGCCGGTGGCGGGGATCGCGCTCTCGCTGGTGTTCTGGTTCATGGACCTGCGCAGGAACCTGAGCGCCCCCCGAGGGTGACCACGACCGCATGACCAACGGCAATCGCCTACCGGGTTGCAGGCACCTGCAACCCGGCAGTGCACGACCTCATTTTTCCCGCCGCCAGTTCAGCGACCCACGGTTCTCCACCGTGCTCGATTCCAGCTCCACATCGAAGCCACGCCGCAGCAGGTACTTCAGCGTCAGTACCGAACCACTGCCGACCAGCGAGACGCCGTAGCCGATGTAGAGCTTGGGCGAGATGTACTTGCCGAAGCCGATCACCGAGCCGCCCAGCGCGCGCGACTGGCTCACGCCGGCATCGTCCAGGCCGAGCTTGGCCCCCAGCTGGGAAGCGAGCAGGCCACTGCCGGCCGACAGCGCCGCCGAGGCCGCGTTGACCTGCTGGGCCTGGTCGCTGCTGGCACCGGTGAGGCTGCGGCCCAGCACCAGGTAGGCCAGTGCTTCGGACTGCGACATGGCCGGGTCCGACCACACGTCCACGCGCGGCGACTGCGCCCGCCCGGTCACATCGATACCGGCAGTGATGTCGCCGACGGTGCGCTGGGCACGGATGTTGATGCGCGGATCGGAGACCGCGTTGTAGTTCCAGTTCAAGTTGCCGCGGGTGATGGTCAGGTCCTGGCCGTAGGCCTTGTAGCGGCCACTGACTTCGAGCCCGCCGTTGGCGGTCATCTCGCGTCCGGGGCGCGCCCACACCTGCATCTTGCCGGTCAGCGCGCCCTTCAACCCGAACCCGGCCATCTTGACCTGGTCGCCCAGGCTGACGGTCAGGTCCATGTCCAGCGGCGAACTGGGGCCCTCTTCCGGATCGACCGGGTCCAGCACCACCACGTCTTCGGAGACCGAGGTACCGCGATCCAGGCGCTCCAGGTCCAGGTCTGCTTCGGGCACATGCACCGTGCCGCGCAGCTGCATCGCGCTGCCGGCCAGGGTGAAGTCCAGGTTGGGGTTGGCCACCACGCGCAGTTCGCTGGTATTGGCCAGCAGCACGTTCTCGCCGTGGATATGCAGCTGCAGCGGCTGCGCGTCACCGAACCAGGACAGCCCGCCGTCGACGTACAGCGTGCCCTTGCCGGAGTTGGCCTGGGCGGTGATCTTGGCCGAGCCATCCGGCTGCGCGGTGAAGCTGCCCTTGCCTTCGGCGAAGGTCAGGCCCAGCGCGGGGAATTCGCCATTGAACTTGCTCAACGTGGCTTCGCCCCCCAGCGAGGGCGTGCCACGGGTACCGCGCAGGCTGACGTGGCCTTCGATCAGCCCGGTCGGGCGCACGATGTCCGGGGAGAACAGTTCGAGCCAGTACAGGCGCGCGATGTTCATGTAGAGCTCGCCGGTCAGCGGTGCGTTGGCATCCCAGCCGGTCTGCACCTTGGCATCCACGAAGCCATCGCCCTGGAAGCCGACACCGAGCTTGGCGTTGATCTGCTGCGGGGTCATCTCCAGGTTCACCGAGAACTGGTCGTAGCGCACCAGCTCGCCACGCGCGTTGTCGCCCAAGCGTACCCCGCCTTCGCGCGAGGTGACCGAGGCACTGCCTTCCCACGCGTTGCCGCGCGGGCGGATGCGCCCGTCCAGATTCACTTCACCGCGCAGGAAGATGCGGCGGCCGGACTGCGGCGGCAGCCAGGGCTGCACCAGCGCCAGCGGCAATGCATCGCCACGTACGAGCAGGCCTTCGCGCGGCCAGTTCGCGCTGGCGCACAGCGCACCACCGGTGGCCGCCCCCAGGCAGGCATCGCTCAGGGTGACGTTGCTGCCCTGCACGCTGAAGGTGGCCGGTGCGCGCAGGCTCCACGCATCGCCCTTCATCGGTGCGATGCGCAGCGCGGTCAGGTCACCGCGCCAAGCCTGGCCCTGCTGGCGCACACCGCCTTGCAGCGCGACGGCACCGAGTTCGTTTTTCGTCTGCGCATCCACGCGCAGATTGGAGAGGCTGCCGCGCGCATTGACGTTGAGCGTGTCCAGCAGCATGCCCACCTGCAGCTTGCTGCCCTGCACCGCCAGCGTGCCGCTGTCGCCCTGCCATGGCAGGCGGCCCTTGATGCTGATTGCCTCGGCGCTCCAGTCGTCCCAGCGCAGGCCACTGCCGACAAGGTCGGCGGTGATGTCCGGTGCGGTACGGGCGCCCTTGATCAGCACGTGCCCACGCAGGCTGCCGGTGCTGTTGGGCAACAGGTCCGCCAGCTGCACCGGTTCCAGCTGTGCATCGATATCCAGGCGGTCACCGACCGAGCCCTTGGCGGTCAGGCGGCTGTTGCCCAGCGCGAGCCTGAGGTTGCCCTCGCCCTGCTCGCCGCGCAGGGCGAACTTGCCTTGGGCATCCAGCGCGCGCTTGCGCAGCGTGCCCTTGATGCCAGGTACATCGACGGTGGCTTCGTAGCTGCCGGCGGTACCGGCCGGACTGCCCGCGGGCGGCGGCAACTGGCGGCCCTTCGATGCGAACGAACCGGACAGCTTGCCGTCCCAGCCCGGCGCGAAGTAACCCGGATCGAAGCCGGCCAGTCTGGCGGCGACGTCCCAATCCAGCTGCGGTGCCCAGGCGACCTGGCCGGTGACATCCAGCGAGCCGCCCGGCGTGCTGGCCTGCAGCTGCTTGATCACGGCGGCCTGGTCGTTGCCGCGCACGTCGAACGTCAGATCGGCGACCTGCTTCTCGCGCTCAACCGAGGCACGGCCAACCGCCGCCCAGGCCTTCAGTGTGCCGGCCAGGCCCATGCGCGCTTCCTTGAGCGTCACCGGCACCGGCGCAGCGGCGCCCGGGGTGGTGGTGTCGGCGGCGGGCACGAAGGTCAGGTCGTTGGCGACGACGGAGAACCGCAGGCTCGCGTTTTCCTTGTCGGTGAAATCGGCGATGCCTTCCAGCCGCGCCTGGCCACCGAAGCCCTTCACCTGCAGCGGCGCCACGGTCAGCACCTGGTCGGCCAGGCCGACCTTGGAGGGCGCCAGTTCCACCGCGATGTCGCCCTGCTTGAAGCTGCCCTGCAGATTGGCCTGGCCGCCCTTGCCGTCGGCCTGCACATCCAGCGCCATCGGCGTGCTGGTGCTTGCATCCATCCCCGGCACCAGTAGTGCCAGGTCGAGTTCCTTGCTGCGTGCGGTGAGTTTCCAGACCGGATCGGTGCGGCCATCAAAGACCAGGCTGGCCTGCAGCGGCGCCGGTGCGTTGCCGGCGATCGCCACTTCCATGTGCCCCAGGTCGCCGCGTGCGACCAGCCCCAGCCGCGCCGGGGTGCGCCCGCGCGGGGCCGGCATCAGCGCGCCGATGGTGATGTCGGTGTCGTAATCGCTGCGCGGCAGATAACGGCCGTCCACGCGGAAATCGCCCATGTCGCTGTCGACCTTGAGCTGGGTCGCGCGGAATTCGCCATTGGCGATCTCCACGCCACCGCGCACCTTGGCGATGTCGATCAGCGGCTGCTGCGCCTGGGTGATGCGGAAGCCATCGATGATGATCGTGTCGGCCTGGATCGCCAGGGGCATTTCGATCTGCGGCAGCGAGTCCGGCCAGGAGGGCAGCTCGAACGGCTCATCGCTCTTGGCCAGGTTCAGCGTCGCGTTCTTGATCTGCAGGGCATCGAGCTGCAGCTTGCGACCCAGCAGCGGGCGGATGTCCGGATCCAGATAGGCGCGCTCGGCGGTGAAATGGATATCGTCGTAGCGGAAGTCCAGATCGTGCAGCACCAGCGGCCCGGCGACGGGACCATCCACCTTGCTCCACGTCAGCGACGCGCCGACCGGCAAGCGCGCGACCACCTGCGCCAGCAGCACATCGCGGCCGGCCACGGTCTGCAGCAGCCAGTACACCAGCAGCAGCGCGAGCAGCACCAGGCCGAGCACGGTGAAGCCGGACCACGCCCAGAAGCGGCGCCTGCGGTAGAAACGCACGCGCGGCGGCGGCGGGGTGGCGGGTGCGGAAGGCGTCGGCGTGCTCACAGGTCCGCTCCGATGTTCAGGTACAGCTGGAACTGCGAATCCGGGTTGTTCAGGCCGTGCGCGATATCCACGCGCACCGGGCCCACCGGCGATTTCCAGCGCACGCCGAAGCCCACGCCGGTGTGCAGGTCGATGGTGTTGTCGAACGCGCTGCCGGTATCGACGAACACCGCCGCGCCCCACGGCCCGCCCTTGAAGTAATGCTCATACTCGGCCGAGCCGACCACCAGGTTCTTCGCGCCGAGCGCGTACTTGTCCGGCGGTGCGGTGCGCGGGCCGACTTCGCGGAAGGCATACCCGCGGATGCTGCGGTCGCCACCGGCGAAGAAGCGCAGGCTCGGCGGCATCGCCACCAGGTCGCTGGTCCAGGTGGTGCCGCCTTCGCCGCGCAGGATCAGGCGGTCGGTGTCGCCGATCGGCACATACCAGCGCAGCACCATATTGGCCTGCACGAAGCTGGTGTCCGACCCGGCGCCTTCGATGCCGCCGCGCAGCGTCGCGCTGCCACTCAGGCCACGACGCGGGAACATCTCATCGTCCACGTTGACGTAGTCGGCCACCAGCTGCGGGTAGACCAGCGTGGAGGTGTTGTAGACCGCATCGGTGAACTCGGTGCCCGAAGCGTAAGGCCAGCGCTCGCGCAGGGCGTTGATCGAGGCGATCGCGGTCCAGTACTCGTTGATCTCACCGCTGCGGCTGGCCGACAGCTTGAAGTTGCGGAGGTCGATGTAATCGGTCTGCTCGTCATACGCGCTGGCGGTGAACGCATACCAGCCATCGAGCCAGTTGAAGGCCGGAATGCGGTAGCTGGTGACCAGGCTCTTGCGCTTCTGCGCATAGTCGAGCTGGGTGTTCATCTTGTGCCCGCGGCTGTTGAGGAAACGCCGCTCCAGACCGCCGCGCACACCGGCGCCACTCTCGCTGCCGTAGCTCAGGCCGGCCGTGTAGATCGTGCGCTTGGCGCGGGTAAGGTTGACGTCCACCGGCACATCGCCGTTCTCATCGGCCTGGTCCGGGCGCGGCTGGATGTCGATCACGCTGAAGTAATCCAGCTTGGTCAGTGATTCGCGCAGGCGGTCCAGCTTGCCTTCGTGGAAGTAGCTGCCTTCGTCCCAATAGACCAGCGGGTCGAACAGCTTGTCGACGAAGTAATCCTGGTGGAAGCGGATTTCGCCCATGTTGTAGCGGCGGCCGCTGTCCCAGGTGAGATCGACGTCGGCCGCGTTCTCGGCACGGGTGATCTGGACCTGGCGCTGGGTGAAGTCGGCATCGAAGTAACCACGTTCGGCCAGGCGCCGGGTCACCCGGATCTTGCTGGCTTCGTACTCGGTGTGTTCGAAGCGCTGGCCCTTGCGCGGCTTGAAGTTCTCCAAGTCTTCCTGGAGGTACTGGTCCAGCTGGGCCGGGCCAGTTATGTCGATGTGCTCGCGACGGACCACGGTCGGCGGGCCCTTGTCGACCTGGATCACCACGCGCAGGTTCTCGCCTTCGCGGGGGCTTTCTACCGTGATGGTCGGGTTGTAGTAGCCGAACGGTTCCAGCGCCTCGCGGGTCTGGCGCTCGGCCTGGGACAACAGGTACTCCAGCCGCGACTCGCCCTGGACCTTGCCGATGGTGTCGTACAGGGACAGCGAGACCTCGATGTTCTCGATCATCTCGGCGTCGTCGCCCTTGTCCAATCCTTTGATGTCCACTTTCTCGATGGTCCCCCGTGCATGTGCCACCGAGACGGTGGCAAAGGACAGGAACATCAGCGGAAGGGCGAATTTCGTTGGCTGCATGGCGACAGCATAACGGGCCATCGCGAGCATGCGAAATCGGCGTGGCTGTTTCAGAACGGCGGTGAAGAAGCCGTTAAATTCCGCGAGAAAGTCGCTTGCATCACACGCGGCGAGATCGATGACAACACGTCATCGGACAGAAGCGTCCGCGACACCGGGGCGACACCAAATGACGCTTCCGGCACGAGTATCGGAGCACGCCGCCCTCCCGGAAGCGCAGAAGGCGCGAACAGCCGAAGCCGTCGCGCCTTCCGGTCCACCGTGGGGCGCGCGGCCCCGCCGCGTCAGTTGGACAGGTGTTCGATCGCCGCCACGCTGCCCAGGCGGTCGCCCAGGCGCTTGAGCAGGGCCAGGCGATTGGCCCGCAGCGCGGGATCCTCGGCATTGACCATCACCGCATCGAAGAACGCGTCCACCTGCGGGCGCAGGCGCGCCAACCGGTTCAACACGCTCACGTAGTCCTTCTGGTGCAGGCTGGCGTTGCTGTCATCGATGGCCGCTTCCACCGCTTCGGCCAGTTCGCTCTCGGCCGGCTCGGCCAGCAGCGCCGGGTCGATCATGCCCGGGATCGCGCCCTCGGCCTTGCGCAGGATGTTGCGGATGCGCTTGTTGGCCGCGGCCAGTGCTTCCGCTTCCGGCAGCGCGGCAAAGGTGCCGATGGCATCGATGCGGCGGTCGAAGTCGTACAGCGAGACCGGCTTCAGCTCGGCGACCGCGTTGAAGTGCGTGGCCGGCACGCCCTTGTCGGCGTAATAGCCGCGCAGACGATCGATCACGAAGTCGTACAGCTCCTGCGGCAGCGCCTCGGTCTTGCGCTCGGCACTGGGCTGCACGCCCGCCGGCAGGCCGGCGATGGCGGTGGCGACCAGCGCGCGCAGATCCAGATCGAACCCGCTCTCGATCACCGTGCGGGCCAGGCCCAGCGCATTGCGGCGCAGCGCGAACGGATCCTTGTTGCCGGTCGGCTTCAGGCCTGCGGCAAAGCCACCGGCCAGCGTATCCAGACGCTCGGCGATGGCCAGCACCTTGCCCAGCGGCGACAGCGCGATGTCATCCCCACCGAAGCGCGGCTGGTAGGCCTCGTCGATCGCCAGGGCGACCTCGGGCGACTCCCCGCCGACCACGGCGTAATGGCGGCCGGCGATGCCCTGCAGTTCCGGGAACTCATTGACCATGCGCGACTGCAGGTCATTCTTGGCCAGCACCGCGGCCCGCTTGGCCAGCACCGGGTCCACGCCGACCTGCGGCGCGATGGCCTCGGCCAGTGCGGCCACGCGGGCGACCTTGTCGGCCACCGAGCCCAGCTTGGCCTGGTAGGTGACGGTCTTCAGGCCGTCGCCCATGGCGTCCAGGCCCTGCTTCAGATCCTCGTCGAAGAAGAACTTGGCATCGGAGAACCGCGGACGGATCACGCGCTCGTAGCCCTTGGCCACTTCGGCCACGTCCTTGGATTCGATGTTGGCGATGCCGATGAACTTCTCGGTCAGCGTGCCGCCGGCATCGAGCACCGGGAAGAACTTCTGGTTGATCTCCATCGTCTCGATCAGCGCTTCCTGCGGCACCGCCAGGAACTCGCGTTCGAAACTGCACAGCACCGGCGCCGGCCATTCGACCAGGTTGACCACCTGCTCCAGGTTGTCCGGAGTGATGCGCGCCTGGCCGCCGGCCTGCGCGGCCGCCGCGTTGACCTGTTCGACGATGCGCGCGCGGCGCGCGTCGGCATCGACCAGCACGTAGGCGGCCTGCAGCGAGGCGAGGTAGTCCTCCGGCGCGCTCAGCCGCACGGTCTTGTCGTGCATGAAGCGATGGCCGCGGCTCATGCGGTCAGCCTTCAGGCCCAGCACCTCGGCCTCGATGATCTCGGTGCCGTGCAGCAGCACCAGCCAATGCACCGGGCGGGCGAAGCCGTAGGTGTGGCTGCCCCAGCGCATGGGCTTGGGAATCGGCATCGCCGCGATCGCCTCGCGCAGGATCTCCGGCAGCAGCGTCGCGGTGCGCGCGCCCGGCGTGGTGGAGCGGTGCACGAAGCGCTCGCCCTTGGCATCGGTGGTGCGCTCCAGCGCGGTCCAGTCGATCCCGGCCTTGGCGGCGAAGCCCTGCAGCGCCTTGGTCGGCTGACCCTCGGCATCCAGCGCGATGTTCAGGTACGGGCCCAGCACTTCGCTGTGCTGTTCCGGCTGTTCCACCGCCACGCCGGGCAGCAGCACGGCCAGGCGGCGCGGGGTCGACAGCGGCTTGGCATCACCACGTTCGATGGCCACGCCACGCTTGGTCAGGCCGTCGACGATGCCATCGAAGAAGGCCTGGGCCAGGCCCGGCAGCGCCTTGACCGGCAGTTCTTCGGTACCCAGTTCAATCAGCAGCGGCTGCATCGTGCTCATGCCTGCACCTCCTTTGCGGCGACGGCTTCCAGGCGCTTGGCCTCGTACAGCCTGGCCACGGCCTGGGCCAGCGCGCGCACGCGCAGGATGTAGCGCTGGCGCTCGGTCACGCTGATCGCGCGGCGCGCATCCAGCAGGTTGAAGGCATGGCTGGCCTTGCAGACCTGCTCATAGGCCGGCAGCGGCAGGCCGACATCGACCAGCTTCTGCGCCTCTTTTTCGCAGGCATCGAAGCGATGGAACATTTCGTCCACGTCGGCGTATTCGAAGTTGTAGGTGCTCTGCTCGATCTCGTTCTGCAGGTACACATCGCCGTAGGTCACCGGGGTGCCATCCGGACCATAGGTCCAGATCAGGTCATAGACGTTGTCGCAGTTCTGCAGGTACATGCACAGGCGCTCCAGACCGTAGGTGATCTCGCCGAGCACCGGCTTGCATTCCAGGCCACCGGCCTGCTGGAAATAGGTGAACTGGGTGACTTCCATCCCGTTCAACCACACTTCCCAGCCCAGGCCCCAGGCGCCGAGGGTCGGCGATTCCCAGTTGTCCTCGACGAAGCGCAGGTCGTGCACCAGCGGGTCGATACCCAGCGCCTTGAGCGAATCCAGGTACAGCTGCTGGATGTTGTCCGGGCTCGGCTTCATCGCCACCTGGTACTGGTAGTAGCGCTGCAGGCGGTTGGGGTTCTCACCGTAGCGGCCGTCGGTCGGGCGGCGCGAGGGCTGCACGTACGCGGCGTTCCAGCTTTCCGGACCGATCGAGCGCAGGAAGGTGGCCGGGTGGAACGTACCGGCACCGACCTCCAGGTCCAGCGGCTGGATCAGCACGCAGCCCTGCTGTGCCCAATACTGGTTGAGGGTCTGGATCAGGCCCTGGAAAGTGATCGGAACGCTCTTCGTGACGGACATGCGGCGGATTCTTGCCTGCAGGAGGGGTGCGCTAGTATAGCGACCGACCGCACGGGCCTTCCGTGCCTTGGGGAATTGGAGGATGGATCCACGCCTGCCCGCGGCCATTGCCCGTGTTCCTGCGCCGGCCGTGCCCCTGCCGCACGGCCGCCTGGACTTCGACCAGGTCGCTGCAGCACTGGTCGCCGATGGCCTGGTCGCCCCTGCCGATCTGGAGCGGATCCGCTTCTCCGCCCCGGGCGCACGCAATGCCAGCGAGGTCCATCCACTGGTTCTGCTGGCCAACCTGAAGCTGGGCGCCAGCGGCGGCGGTGAACTCGGCCTGGAGCGCCTCAGCGAATGGCTGGCCCAGCGCGCGGGCGTGCGCTACCTGCGGGTGGACCCGACCCGGGTCGACGTCTCGGCGGTCACCGCCCTGGTCTCCCATGCCTATGCACGCCGCCACCGCTTCCTGCCGCTGGCCGTGGACAGCGAGCGCGTGCTGGTCGCCACCAGCGAACCGCTGGCCCAGGAGTGGCTGCGCGACCTGCAGCACCTGAGCCGCCGCCGGATCGAGCTGGCGATGGTCAACCCGCTCGACCTGCACCGCTACACCATGGAGTTCTACGGGGTGACGCGCTCGGTACGCGGCGCCCGCGGCGATGTCCGGGGCGAAGCCAGCAGCACCCTGCCCAGCTTCGAGCAGCTGGTCGAGCTGGGCCGCGCCGGTGACGTCAACGCCGACGACCAGCACATCGTGCACATCGTGGATTGGCTGCTGCAGTACGCCTATGAGCAGCGCGCCTCGGACATCCACCTGGAGCCGCGCCGCGACATGGGCCGCATGCGCTTCCGCATCGATGGGGTGCTGCACAAGGTGTTCGAGGTGCCGCCGGCGGTGATGACCGCCGTGGTCAGCCGGATCAAGGTGCTGGGCCGGATGGACCTGGCCGAGCGTCGCCGCCCGCAGGATGGCCGCATCAAGACCCGTTCGCCGGGCGGGCGCGAAGTGGAGATGCGCCTGTCGACCATGCCTACCGCGTTCGGCGAAAAGTGCGTGATGCGCATCTTCGACCCGGATGCGGCGTTCAAGAGCATCGACCAGCTGGGTTTCAGCCCGCAGGAAGCGGCTGGCTGGAGCGCCCTGGTCGAACGCCCGCACGGCATCGTGCTGGTCACCGGGCCGACCGGCTCGGGCAAGACCACCACCCTGTATTCCACGCTGAAGCGGCTGGCCACCCCGGACGTGAATGTCTGCACGGTGGAAGACCCGATCGAAATGATCGCGCCGGAATTCAACCAGATGCAGGTGCAGACCAACATCGATCTGGACTTCGCCAGCGGCGTGCGCACCCTGCTGCGGCAGGACCCGGACATCATCATGATCGGCGAGATCCGCGACCTGGAGACCGCGCAGATGGCGGTGCAGGCCTCGCTGACCGGCCACCTGGTGCTGTCCACCCTGCACACCAACGATGCGCCCTCGGCGATCACCCGCCTGCTGGACCTGGGGGTGCCGCACTACCTGCTCGCCTCCACCCTCAACGGGGTATTGGCCCAGCGTCTGGTGCGCACCCTGTGCACCCACTGCAAGGTGCCCGCGGTGCTCTCGGCCGAGCAATGGGCGGTGTTGGCTGATGCCGATGCGGCATTACCTGAGGCGCCCACGCCATATGCACCGGTCGGCTGCATCGACTGCCGGCGCACCGGTTTTCTCGGCCGCGTGGGCCTGTATGAGTTGCTGCCATTGGGTTCCAGCCTGCGCCGGCACATCCGCGCGGACATGGATCTGGCCGCCTTCAACCGTGCCGCACGTGCTGAAGGGGTACGAACCCTGCGCCGCGCAGGGCTTGAAAAGGTAGCGGCAGGGCTGACTACAATCGAGGAAGTCCTCTCGGTCCTGCCTCCCCCGGATGAATTCCGCCCCGTTCCTGATTCTTGAAACCGGCCAACCCGTCGCCTCGCTGCGCCGCTACGGGCGGTTTTCGCACTGGATCCGGGTCGCGGCCGGGCTCGACGCCGACGAGACCGTGGTGGTCGATGTCGAGCACGGCGGCACCCTGCCCAGCCACCGCGATTTCGCCGGCGTGATCGTCAGCGGCTCGGCCGCCTATGTCACCGACCGCGCCGACTGGAGCGAGCGCAGCGCGCAATGGCTGCGCGATGCCGCCCACGACGACCGCCCGGTGTTCGGCATCTGCTACGGCCACCAGCTGCTGGCCCACGCGCTGGGCGGCGAAGTCGCCTACAACCCGGCGGGCCGTGAATCGGGCACGATCGAGCTGGCGCTGGATCCGTCAGCGATCGACGATCCGCTGTTCAGTGGCCTGCCCGCGCGCTTCCCGGCGCACGCCACCCACCTGCAGACGGTCCTGCGCGCCCCCGAGGGCGCGGCGATCCTGGCGCGCTCGGCGCAGGACAACTGCCACGCCTTCCGCTGGGGCGCGCATGCCTGGGGCGTGCAGTTCCACCCCGAGTTCGCCACCCACCACATGCGCGGCTATGTCCGCGCCCGCGCCGAGTGCATCCGCCAGCACGGCGGCTGCGCGCGCCGCGTCGCCCGCGAGGTCAGCGCCGCGCCGCTGGCCCGCCAGCTGCTGCGCCGTTTCGTCCGCCAGGCGCGCAACGCCTGAGGCCAGCACCGGCAAGGCACCGGGCGCAACGCATCGTCCGCGCCGCGCCGCACTGGGCGGCCTTCAGGTCACGCGCCGGGAAAACAGGGATAATCGACGGCAATCGGGCGTTCGCGCCTCCTCCCCTGTCCCCGGAATGTTATGAGCGAGATTCGCAAGCTGCCGGCCTCCGCCGGCGCGGAATGGCTGGTGTCGGGTTTCACCCTGCTGCGCAAGGCGCCGTTGGCGCTGGGCCTGCTTGGCGTGATCTGGGCCGTGGCCGCGTTGCTGGTGATGTCGCTGGCGATGGTCAGCCCGGCGCTGAGCACGCTGGCGCAGCTGTTGATGGCACTGGCCGGCCCGTTGTTCTTCGGTGGCCTGGTCTGGGCCGTGCGCGAAGTCGACCAGGGTCGCGTCGCGCAGCCTGCGCACCTGCTGCAGGGCCTGCATGAAGGGCGTGCCCTGAACCTGCTCGCCTCGCTGCTGCCGCAGCTGGTGGCCGGCCTGTTCCTGGGCGTGCTGCTGCTGGTGCTGATCGGCAGCAGCGGCCTGCAGCACCTCAGCGAGGTGATGGTCCAGCTCAACACGATCAGCCAGTCCGGCGCGCAGCCGGACCCGGCGCAGATCGAAGAGTTGATGGCGAGCCTGCCGGCGATGCGCATCCTGCTGTGGCTGGCGCTGGTGGTGGTCACCTTCCTGGCCATGGCGCTGGCGCTGTTCACCCTGCCGCCGCAGGTGATGTTCGAGCACCGCAACGGTCTGCAGGCGATGCGCCTGAGCCTGCGCGCCTGCCTGCACAACGTACTGGCGATGCTGGTGTTCTTCCTGCTCGCCTTCGTGGCGGTGTTTGCGATCTACTTCGGCGTGATGCTGGTGGCCCTGATCGCGCAGCTGATCGGCGGCACCATGCTCGCCCTGTTCGTCGCGCAGCTGCTGCTGATGGGGGTGGTGATGCCGGTGTTCGCCGGTGCCATCTACACCGCGTGGAAGCAGATGTTCGGCCAGCAGGGTCCGCAGACCCCGCCGCCGATGCCGGGCCCGAACAACGTGTTCGCCGCCTGATCAACACAAAACCCCGGCCAAGGCCGGGGTTTTTGTTTGTGCCTCACTCCGGCTGTGCTTTCCCACCGGGGCGTGGCACCAGCCAGCGTGCCGCATGGATGCCCAGTTCGTAGAGCAGGCACATCGGAATGGCCAGCATCAGCTGCGAGACCACGTCCGGCGGCGTCAGCACCGCGGCCAGCACGAAGATGCCGACGATCGCGTAGCCGCGGCCTTCCTTGAACTGCTGCGGCGTGATCCAGCCCAGCAGCACCAGGATCACCATCGCCACCGGCAGCTCGAAACTGGTGCCGAACGCGAAGAAGATCGCCAGCACGAAATCCAGGTAAGCCGTTGCGTCCGGAGTGATCGCGATCACCTCCGGGCGGAACGTGGTCAGGAAGTGGAACACCGCCGGCAGCACCAGGAAGTACGCGAACGCGCAGCCCAGATAGAACAGCAGGACCGACGAGGCCAGCAACGGCACGGCCAGGCGTTTTTCGCGGGCATACAGGCCCGGTGCCACGAACGACCACAGCTGGAACAGCAGCCACGGCACGGCGATGAACACCGCCACGAAGAAGGTCAGCTTCAACGGCGCGAAGAAGGCACCCGCCGGATTGGTCGCGATCATCGTCTGCCCGTTCGGCAGCTGCGAGATCAGCGGTTCGGCGACCATCGTGTAGATCTGCCGCGAGAACGGCATCAGCCCCAGCAGCACCACGCCCAGGCCGATCAACGCGCGCACCAGGCGCGCACGCAGTTCAATCAGGTGTTCGACCAGCGAGCTCTCGCTGCTTTCATGCTCGCTCATCGCGGTGCCTCGTCGTTCGGCGGCGTGGGCGTGGGCGTGGGCGCATGCGCCGCGGCATCCGTCGATGGCGGCAGCGGTGCCGACACGTCCGCACGGGGCGCACTGCCATCGATCCCGGGCGGGGCCATCGCATCGCGCGGCGGCTCGACCTCATCGGTCGCCACCGCATGCTGGGCCACGCTGGCCGGAGAACCTGGCGCCGGGCCGGTCATCACCGGCGCGTCGTCCGCGGCGGCGGCAACACCCTCGCCGTGACGCGCCACGTCCTGGCGCATCTGCTCGGCCTCGCGGCGCACCGCTTCGCCGCTGGCGCGCAGCTGCGACTCGGTATCGCGTACCGAAGACTTCACATCATCGAACTGGCGCTTGATCTCTTCGGCATGCAGCTCGCGCTCGAGCTCCTGCTTCACCGAATCCCACTGGTTGCGGGCACGGCGTACCCACAACCCGGCGAAGCGGGCCGCCTTGGGCAGCCGCTCGGGGCCGAGCACGACCAGGGCCACCACCGCGATGACCAGCAGTTCACTGAAACCGATATCGAACACGCCAAGCCGCCCGGATCAGCGCGGGTCGCGGTCGTGCTCGGTCTGCGACGTCGTCGTCGAGTCCTGCGGACGCGAGCTGTCGCTGAGCTGCGCGTTCGGCTTGTCCTCGTCGCGCATGCCCTTCTTGAATTCCTTGACGGCGCTGCCAAGGTCCTTGGCGCCGCTGGTCAGTTTCTTGGTGCCGAACACCAGCAGAACGATGACCAGCACGACCAACCAATGCCAGATGCTGAAACTGCCCATGAGCCGCTCGCGTTACGTAGTGATCAGACGGTTGAGCATAGCGCACCGGCGGTGAGCCGGCGCGCGTGACAAAAGTCAGTTGCCGTCCAGCGATTCGGTACGGACTTCACCGTCACCGACCGGCTGGAAGCCCTGCTGCGGGGCCGGCTGTGCCGGCACGGACTGCAGCGGGGCGGTGGTCGCGCCCGCAGCGGCCGGGGCCGGTGCTTGTTCAGGTCGAACCGGCACGGTGGCCGCGCGCGGCGCCGGGGCGGGGGCCGGGGCACTGCCTGCGGTCCCGCGCTTTTCACGGGCGGTGTAGGTGGCTTCTTCCAGACGGTCACGGAAGGCGACCACATCCACCGACGGCGGCTCGCCGACGCGGCCTTCGAAGACCATGCGCGGCGTGGTGTTGCTGCCGTAGGCATCCAGGTTGGCGGCATCGTCGATCTGCAGCACGGCGCCATCCAGCGCCACACCGGCAAACAGGCCGCGGGCGCGCGACCAGGACCAGATTTCGGCCTTCAACTGGCCATCGGTGGCGGCCGCGGCGTTGCGGCCGACCGGACCGGCGGCGACACCGGCATCGGCGCCCAGGGTGAATTTGCCGTTGACGAGATTGTCCAGGCTGCGGTCATTGCGGAACACCAGCACCACGTCGGAGGACTGCACACCGGCCTGGAAGCCGATGCTGCCACCGGTGAGCTTCACGAACACCGGGTTGGACCAGCTGCCATCCGGGGTCTTGACCGACATCAGGCCGTGGCCGCGACGTCCGCCGATCACCAGACCGGCCTTGATCGTGTCGGGAATGACGATGACCGCGCGGCCTTCGTCCAGCAGCTTGTCCGGAATGCCCTGCTCGGGGATGTCCTGGATTTCATTCAGGACACGCACCGCATTGCGGGCGCGCTGATCCTCCTGTGGCCCGGCCATCGCCTGGGTCGACAGCAGGCTGGCGGAGATCAGCAGTACAAGGCTGAGACGGCGCATGGTGGGCTCCAGAAGGTCTACGTAGACAAAGATAAAGCAACTGCCCGACGTTAGAAGGCTTGCGATGAATCCGCAATGAGTGATCCGGGCTATCGATATGCGTGCTGGATCGCGTTCATCGTCCAAATCCATCCCGCCAATCGCGCAGACCTGCGAGAATGCCCCCATGCTCGACGCACCCGACACCGCCGTGCTGGCGGTCAATCTAGGCACGCCCGAGACGCCAACCGCCCCGGCGGTGCGTCGCTACCTGGCTGAGTTCCTCAGCGACCCGCGCGTGGTCGCGATTCCGCCGCTGTTCTGGAAACCCTTGCTGTACGGGCTGATCCTGCCGCTGCGCAGCGGTCGTTCGGCGGCCAAGTACGCCCAGGTCTGGCTGCCGGACGGCTCCCCGCTGATGGTCTACACGCGGCGCTTGGCCGAGGCCATGCAGGGCCTGATGCCCGATCTGCGGGTGCGCCATGCGATGCGCTACGGCACTCCCGCGCTGCCGGCCGAGCTGGACCGGCTGGCCGCCGAGGGCATGAAGCGGATCGTGGTGTTGCCGCTGTATCCGCAGTATTCCACGACCACCACCGCCTCTATCGAGGACCAGGTGCGCGAATGGCAGCCCAGACACCCAGGGGTCACCGTCACCCTGGTGCGCGATTACGCGGTCGATCCGGACTGGGTCGCCGCCGTCGCCGGCAGCATCCGCCAGTGGTGGGAGCAGCATGGCCGCGGCGAGAAGCTGGTGTTTTCCTTCCATGGCATCCCGCAGCGCCTGGCCGATGCCGGCGATCCGTATCCGCAACGCTGCGAGGCCAGTGCGCGGGCGATCGCGCAGGCCCTGGAGCTGCCCGACGATGCCTGGCAGCTGACCTACCAGTCCCGCTTCGGCCGAGAGAAGTGGCTGCAGCCCTACGCCGAACCCACCCTGTGGGCGATGGCCGAAAACGGCGTGCGCAGCATGGACGTGGTCTGCCCCGGCTTTGCCACTGACTGCCTGGAAACGCTGGAAGAAGTCGCGATGGGCTTTACCGAGACCGTGGCCGAGCGCGGCGCCACGATGCGCTATATTCCCTGCCTCAACGACGCGCAGGCGCATGCACTGGCGCTGTCGCGGCTGAGCATCGCGGCGCTGGCATGACCCTGCAGCCGTTCTCGCTGGCGGTCGCCGGCACTACCGTGGCCGGCCTGCGTTCTGGTGCTGCAGGGGGCACCCGCGTGTTGGCGCTGCACGGCTGGCTCGACAACGCGGCCAGCTTCGTGCCGCTGGCCGCGCAGCTGCCGGATCTGGAGTTGGTGGCGATCGATCTGCCCGGCCACGGCCACAGCGCGCATCTGCCGCCGGGCACGCAATACAACACGCCCGGTGCAATCTGCCACGTACTCGATGTCGCGGATGCACTGGGCTGGGACCGCTTCGTGCTGCTCGGGCATTCGATGGGTGCCGGCATCGCCAGCCTCACCGCAGCAGCTGCCCCGGAACGGGTAGAGCGCTTGGTCGCGATCGAGGCACTCGGCGGCCTGCGCGGTCCGGAGAATGAGACGGCGCAGCGCCTGCGCGAACACGTGCGCGCCGCACGTGCCCTGCCCACCCGCAAGCTGCGTGTGTTTCCCGATCTGGCCGCCCCGATCCGCGCCCGCATGATGGCCAACCAGCTCAGCGAGCCCTGTGCGCGCCTGCTGGTCGAGCGCGGCGTCAAATCTGTTGAAGGCGGTTACAGCTGGTGCAGCGATCAGCGCCTGATGCTGCCCACCGCGATGCGCCTCAGCGAGGCGCAGATCGACGACCTGCTCGCCGCGATCGAATGCCCGACCCAGGTGATCTACGCCACCCCCGCACAGTCGTACTACCCCGAGCCGCTGCGCAGCGAACGCATCGGCCTGCTGCGTGACGGGCAGCTGGCGGTGTTCCCGGGCACGCATCATCTGCACATGGAGCATCCAGACGTGGTGGGCGAGGTAATCCGCCGCTTCCTGGCCGAATGACGCCCCTCGCGTAGGCGCATGTGAGGCGCCAGCACGCGACGGTCCGGCGCGTGCTGCTGGAGCAGAGTGTGGTGACCGGCCGATGTCACGCCGCTCAACTTTTCCATTTCCGGGCCGATACCAAGGACGCAGCCCGCCATGCGCGGTCTGCACTGCCGCTTGCTCCGCCGTTGCGAAGCCGCGTATCCATCAGGGCTTCCAGGGAAGGTCGTAAGCAATGTCGGATTGGCCGCGCCATCGCCCACCGGGCCGCGCCATGCCGGTGGCACCTGCCGCCATGGCACGCATGCATCCTCTTGCACGCGCACCGGCTCTGCGCCCACACCCCTCTCATCCCGCTGCCACGCCCACCGCATTGCCGGTGTCTGGGGTGGCATCCGCCTGTGCGTCTGCGCGCGACGGATTCCCTGCTTTCTACTGATCCTGGAGTCGCTATGTCCGCCATTTCCCACGCCCCGCCCCGTCCGCCGGATCACGTGCTGCGCTCCGCGCTCCGCACCGATACGGTGTGTCTGCTTGCTGCAGGTGTGTTGTTGCTGGTCTCGTTGATCATCGCGGTATGGCAACGACAGCCATGGTCCGTGCTGCCACTCGCGATCGGGGCGGCGCTGCTGTGGGTGCTGGCGACGCGCACCCGGCGACAGGCATTGGCGCTGGTCCGCGCTGAAGAACGCGCCACCTCGGCGGTTGCCGAGCTCACCCAGCGCTACCAGGCCGCGGACGTCGTCCATCAGCACGACAGCCAGGTCCGCCAGGCCCTCGACGTCTCGCGCACCGCGATGATGATCGCCGACAACGATCACGTGATCCGCTACGTCAACCAGTCGGTGGTGACCTTGCTGCGCAACCAGCAGGCCAGCCTGCGCGAGGCCTTTCCGGACTTCGATGCCGAGCGTCTGGTCGGCAGCAGCATCCATCGCTTCCATGCCAATCCGGACCGCATCCGCGCCATCCTCAATACCTTGATGGCCACCCACCATGGCCGCGTCCGGATCGGCCCGGTGCACTTCGCCCAGGTGGTGACGCCGGTCTTCGATGCGCAGGGGCAGCGCCAGGGCTTCGCGGTGGAGTGGCATGACCGCACGCATGAGCTGCTGTTGGAGAACGCGGTGGCGGGCATCGTCGACGCCGCCAGCAAGGGCGATCTTGATCGCCGCCTGCAGGCCACCGATGGCGGCGCCAGTTTCCTCAATGGCCTGACCGGCGGCATCAACCAGCTGCTGGACAGCGTGGGCGGCACGGTCGGTGAAATCCGCCGGATGCTGTCCGCGCTGGCCGACGGGGATCTGGATCAACGCATGCAGGGCGATTTCCATGGCTCGTTCGAGGCCATGCAGCGCGACGCGAACGCAACGGCAGCGCAGCTGACCGCGATGGTGGAGCGCATCAAGCAGTGCACAGGTTCGATCTCGCTGGCCGCCAGTGAGATCGCCAGTGGCAACGATGATCTATCCGAGCGCACCGAGCGCCAGGCCGCGCATCTGGAAGAGACCGCGGCCTCGATGGAGGAACTGACCTCCACGGTGCGCCAGAACGCCGAACATGCACGTCAGGCCAGCTCACTGGCCCACGGTGCGCATGACGTCGCCACGCGCGGCAGCCACGTGGTCAGCCAAGTGGTAACGACCATGGATGGGATCCAGACTGCATCACGCCGGATCGGCGACATCACCCGGGTGATCGACGGCATCGCCTTCCAGACCAATATTCTTGCCCTCAACGCCGCCGTGGAAGCCGCACGCGCAGGTGAGCAGGGTCGCGGCTTTGCGGTGGTCGCCAGCGAGGTGCGCATTCTCGCCCAGCGCTCGGCCGATGCGGCCAAGGAGATCAAGAACCTGATCGACGCCTCCGTGGTGCAGGTCGCCGAGGGCGCGCGCCTGGTGCAGGACGCCGGCCAGACCATGGGCGAGATCGTCAGCAGCGTGGCCAGCGTCAGCGGGATCATGGCCGAGATTTCATCGGCCTCGCAGGAGCAGGCCGCGGGCATCGATCAAGTCAACCAGACCGTGGCGCAGATGGACGACGCCACCCAGCAGAACGCAGCGCTCGTTGAGGAAGCCAGTGCCGCCGCACGCTTGTTGGAAGCGCAGGCGGCCGACCTCACCCAGGCGGTGGCCGTGTTCCGTCACCAGGCCCACCCCGTGCGCCACTCCGCGCTGGCGTGATCCTCAGCCCAGCGTGCGCTGCGGCGTGCGCTGCAGCCAGGCGGCGATGTTCTCGACCGCCTGGCCGAAATAGTCCCGGTAATTGCGCTCGGTGACGTAGCCCAGATGGGGCGTCGCCAAGACGTTGGGTAATGTGCGCAGCGGATGCCCTGCCGGGAGGGGTTCGATGTCGAAGACATCCAGGCCAACACCGGCGATGCGCTTTTCAGTCACGGCATCGATCAACGCCTGCCGATCAACGAGACCGGCCCGCGCGGTATTGATCAGGCACGCGTGCGTCGGCAGACAGGCCAGCGTGTCGGCATCCACGATTCCGCGGCTGCGTTCGCCCAGGACCAGATGCAGCGAGACCACGTCACTGCCGGCGAACAGCGCCTGCTTGGACGTGGCCAATTGCACCCCCGCCGCCGCCGCACGGGCGGCATCGAGATTCGGACTCCATGCACTGACATGCATCCCGAACGCCTGGCCGATCTGCGCTACGCGTTGACCGATCTTGCCCAGCCCCAGCAGTCCCAACCGCGCACCATGCAGGTCACGGCCGACCGTCTGCTGCCACGGTCCATCGCTGCGTAGCGCGTTGACCTCCGGCACCAGTTGACGCATCAGGCCGAGGATCAGCGCCCAGGTCATCTCCACGGCAGGCTCGGGATGGCTGTCGGTGCCGCAGACGATGATCCCCTGTGCTTTCGCTGCCGCGACATCGACCGCCGCATTGCGCATGCCGCTGGTGATCAGCAGGCGGAGACGGGGCAAGCGGGCCAACAGAGCCGCGGTGATGGGTGTGCGTTCGCGCATGACCACCAGGATGTCGGCATCGCCGAGCGCGGCTACCAGTGCATCGCCGGTGTGTGGCGTCGTCAGCGTGCGTACCTGCACCGCCTCGCCGAGCGCGTTCCAGTCGGCATACGCCATCGCGGCGTTCTGGTAGTCGTCGAGAATCACGCAGTTCAGCGCCATGGGGGGTCGTCCATCGTCATCAGCAGCCGTGACGATACGCCCGTGCAGTGGCGCGCTCTACGGACAGACACGACACCTCGCGGCGTGTCGGGCACGCGTTGGACACGCACTTGATCGCGGACATAAAGAAAACCCCGCTGCGTGAGCAGCGGGGTTTTCGGGTAAAAACCCTGGCGATGACCTACTCTCGCATGGCTTAGGCCACACTACCATCGGCGCAGCTGCGTTTCACTTCCGAGTTCGGGATGGGATCGGGTGGTTCCACAGCGCTAATTTCACCAGGGAG
>NZ_JAMYED010000011.1:0-170093 GCF_033843685.1 Stenotrophomonas sp. RG-453 | reverse complement strand
GACGAACCTGGTGGAAGGCATCAACAACAAGATCAAGGTCATCAAGCGCGTTGCCTACGGATACCGAGATGACGCGTATTTCTTCCTGAAGATCCGGGCGGCCTTCCCCGGAGTTGGGTGAAGAACCCTTTATTTCGCCTCCAAGGGCATAGGGGCCCAGCGCCCGCCCCACCGACCCCGCGCCTCACGTCCCCACGTGCACGCCTTCGGCGATCTCACTGCACCCCAGGTGATCGAGCGCGATCTCCAGCGCGTGCATGTAACTCTGCGCGCAGTAGCCGCGCGCCACGCCGATGCGCTGGCCCACATCCGCTGGCAAGCACGCTTCCGGTGCGCGCGCATCGTCGTCGTGCACTTCCACGTAGGCGTTGTGCAGATGCGGCAGCAGGCGCTGCAGGCGCGCGCTGTCCACGCACGCACCCGGATCGAGCAGGGTGACTTCGCCACGGCTGTGATCGGCCACGCGCAGGGCGTCCAGCAACTCCTGCTCCGAGCCGCACGCGCGGATCGCCACCGAGGTGCCCGCATCGATCGCACGGTGCACCAGGGATTTGAGAACGAGCGGCGGCAGCGGCTGCGCGGTACGGATCAGCTGCCCGGCCGCTTCCGGCCCGCGGATGATGAAGATCGACATGGCTCAGCCCTCCACGGCGTGCAGGCGATGGGCGGCGATCGCCAGCGACAGGCGACACGCATCCTGGCGGCCGCTGCTGCAGACGACCCGCGCGGCCGGGGCGTGCTGCGGATGCAGGTGCTCGTCCAGCGCGTCGTCGTCGTTGCTGGCCATCTCGATGTACGGCACCGGCAGGTCCTCCAGCGCGGTGCGCAGCGCCTGGCCATAACGGGCCCACTGCGGCGCATCGACCGCCGCGGTGGCGATCAGGACCAGCGCCGGGCGGCTGCGCTGGGCACGCTGCAGGCAGCGCACCAGGGCCGGCAGGGAGTCGCAGTCGCGGCAGGCCAGGCGGTGCCCGGCGACCCGCGCAGGCAGCGGCGACGCGTCCGGCACGGCGTTTGACGGTGTGTGCCGGATCAGCAGGATGGTCATGGAGCGTCTCTTCGAAGCGCCCTTCGGCGCGGTGTCGCCACGATGCGGCCGCGCCCCGTAAAACCGCGATGCCGACCGGGCGGCCCCTGCGTAAACAGTGCGTAGCTTTTTCAGCGCGGGGCAGGGAACTTGCCCGCCGTCCATTCGGTCACAGCCACACACTTCCTGGAGCGCCCGTATGGACACCCCCGCCGCCGCTGCCCCCAACGACCACCGCCTGCTGCGCTGGCTCAAGAAAGAAGCGCTGCCGCTGCTGGTCATGCTCGGCCTGCTCGCCGCGGCGCGCGACACCTTGGCCAACCACTACCAAGTGCCCAGCGGCTCGATGCAGCACACGCTGATGCCGGGCGACCGGGTGGTGGTGGACATGCGCGCCTACGGCGTGCGCCTGCCGTTCACCTCGGTGGAGCTGCTGCACACCGGCCAGCCGCAGCGCGGTGACGTGGCGGTGTTTAATTCCCCGCAGGACGGCACCCGGCTGATCAAGCGCATTGCGGCGGTCGGCGGGGATCGGGTCGAGCTGCACGACGGTCACCTGAGCATCAACGGCCGTCCGCTGGCCCAGGCCGGGGTGGGTGAGATCGAGGACTTCGGCCAGCATCTGGCGCAGCTGGATCTGGGCCAGGGCGGTGGCCGGACATCACCGGCCTGACCGTACCCGCCGGGCAGGTGCTGATGCTCGGCGACCACCGCGGCAACAGTGCCGACGGCCGCTTCTTCGGCCTGGTCCAGGCCAGCGCGCTGTACGGCAAGGCCTCGCATGTTTACTACCGGCGCGGCGAAGGCCTGACCTGGCAGACGCTGTAATCCGGGCCGCGAACTGAATCGATATCTGCAACGTCTCGATTCAGACCTATCAGGTTATGGATCGACCTGTCCGCGCTGCCTATCCTGAGCGCTGACTCCTCGCTCCGGCCCACGCACGCGGGCCTTACCGGCATGAATGGCGACACCGCAGCGGTCCCCGACCGCAGCCCCCCGGCCACCACCAGCGCAGCGGCGGCCGGCGATCAGATCCAGCAGGGCACCCCGGCCTTCCGGCGCACGGCGGCCGCGCTGTTCCTGGCCGGCTTCTCCACCTTCGGGCTGCTCTACACAGTGCAGCCGCTGCTGCCCGAATTCAGTCGCCACTTCGGCGTCTCCGCAGCCAACAGCGCGCTGACCCTGTCGCTGAGCACCGGTCTGCTGGCGGTCTCGATGCTGATCGCGGGATTGATCTCCGACCGCATCGGCCGCCGCAGCGTGATGGTCGCGGCGTTGCTGGCGTCGAGCGTATTGTCTGTCGCCACCGCGATGGTGGATGACTGGACTACGCTGCTGGTGCTGCGCACGCTGCTCGGCATCGCGCTCAGTGGCGTACCGGCGGTGGGCATGACTTACCTCGCCGAGGAAATGGACAGCCGCGCGCTGGGCCTGGCGATGGGCCTGTACATCGGCGGCAATGCGATCGGCGGCATGAGTGGTCGTCTCATCGCGGGCATCGTCGCCGACCATTGGGGCTGGCGCTGGGGCATTGGCGTGGTCTCGCTGATCGCGCTGCTCAGTACCGTGCTGCTGTGGATCCAGCTGCCGCCCTCGCGCCACTTCCAGAGCCGCCGTGGCGGCCTGCGCGAACTGCCGGCGCGCTGGCGCAGCCTGTTCGGCGATCCCGGTCTGCCGTGGCTGTTCGCGACCGCCTTCGTGCTGATGGGCGTGTTCGTCACCCTCTACAACTACCTCGGCTTCCACCTGCTGGCGCCGCCGTATGGCCTCAGCCAGACCGTGGTCGGTTTGATCTTCAGCGTGTATCTGGTCGGCACCTTCAGCTCGGCGTGGATGGGGCAGCAGGCCAACCGCCATGGCCGCAGCCGCGTGCTGGCAATCTGCTACGGATTGATCGCGCTGGGCATCGTGCTGCTGGCGATGCCGTGGCTGGGCTGCATGGCGGCCGGCATCGCGCTGGTGACGTTCGGCTTCTTCGGCGGCCACTCGGTGGCCAGCAGCTGGGTTGGCAGCCGCGCCGGTGCGATGCGCGCCGAAGCGTCCGCCCTGTATTTGTTCGCCTACTACCTGGGCTCCAGCGTGGCCGGGGTGCTTGGCGGCGTGTTCTACACCCACTGGGACTGGCTGGGCGTATGTGGTTTCGTGGGGGTACTGACCGTGGCCGGTGGCGTGATCGCGTGGCGTCTCGGCCAGCGCGTGCAACCGGCCGCCGCCGCGCTTGCGCTCAGCCGCTGACGCCCTGCAGGAGCCGGGTGAAGTGACCGATCAACGGCGAAGCTGTGCCGCGGCGGCAAGCCACGTGCACTTCCGAACTGGCCGCTCGATCACTGAGTGCGACGAAGCGCGCGCCGTCCACCTGGATATGGCTGCACGAGGCGGGTAGCACCGTTACCCCCAACCCTGAGGCCGCGAGGCTGATCAGTGTCGAGGCTTCCCCGGCTTCCTGCACGATGCGCGGCGTGAAGCCGGCGCCCCGGCACAACGCGATGAAGTGATCGTGGATGCCCGCGCCGACCTCGCGCAGGAACCCGACGAACGGCTCATGCGCGAAAAGCCGCAGCGCCACCGCCGCATCGGCCGGCAACTCACGTACCAGCGGATGCTGGTCGTGCACCACCAGCGCGAGCGGATCACTGAACAGTTTGCGTGACATCAGCGGCGCGGGCAGGGCACGTTTGCGGATCAACCCGACATCCAGTTCGCCGGCCATCAGCGCATCGATCTGCTGCAGGGTGTTCATCTCGCGCAGCTTCAACTGCACCTGCGGAAACTGCTGGCGGTAGGCGAAGATCGCGCGCGGAATCTGCGTGGACAGCGGCGTGGCCCGGGTCAGCCCGATGCGCAGCTCACCGGTTTCCCCGCGCTGCGCGCGCTGGGTCAGATCGATCGCGGTCTCCACCCGCGCCAGCACCTCACGCGCCTGCTCCTGCAGCACGCGACCGGCGTCGGTCAGTTCCACCCGGCGGTTCGCGCGCAGGAACAACCGCGCGCCGAGCAGTGTTTCCAGCTGGCGGATCTGCTGGCTGAGCGGCGGCTGCGACATCCCCAGCCGCTCGGCCGCGCGGCCGAAGTGCAGCGTCTCTGCGACGGCCAGGAAGTAGCGTAGGTGGCGCAGTTCGATGGACATGGGTGGATTATGGCGTTCGGTTTGCCAATTGTCTGATTGCCTGGCCGACGATGGATGTCGGTCTCGTCGTGTAACGTTTCATCCAACTGGATATGGCAGCAGGAGGCGGACAACACCGCCACCTCCAACCCCACCAGCGCAAGCGGATCACTGAGCAGTTTGCGTGACGTTAGCGGCGGGTAGGGCACGGCCGCGGACCAACCCCACATACAATTCTCCGGCGATCAGTGCACCGATCCGCTGCATGGCGTTCATCTCGCGTAGCGTCAACTGCACCTGCGAAAACTGGTGGCAGCAGCCGAAGATGGCGCGTGGAATATACCTGCACAGCGGAGTAGCTAGTCTCACACCCGCTATCTGGGCCGCGCCACGCTCGATCAACCACCTGCGCGAAGACAAGAACTACATAAGCCAGTTCGTCCCGCGCATGCGCGGCGAGGGCGTGCACGCGGATCTGCTGTCCAACCGCTTCAAGCTGGCCGGCAAGCGCCTGGGCTTCGATGCGCAGCACAGCCACTGGCCGAAACTGGACTGCACCCGCTTCCTGCGGCCGCTGCCGCCGCGGGTGGACTCGCCGCAGGGTTCGTTGTTCTAACGAGCCTTGAAGGGACGGTCGTCAACAAACGTCTTAGTCCGTACCTAGTCGCCGTACATCAATGTAATCGGCCCGTTACTGCCGAGCATGCGTCCGCCACGGCAGTCTATTAAACAACCCCAGGCTTGCTTGCTGAACCGTGAACGATGTAGCTTAAGCTTAATTCTAAGTGAATGAGTCAGTATCCATGGATGGAAAAAGCACGCCCAATAGCCCGGGTAAGAGGCGCTTCTCCTATGTGATGACGCTATTGCCTATCGTTTCTTTGGGCGTCATATCAACGAGTGCTTTTGCAGCGCCCGCGAAAGAAAAGGTGCGAATAATCAGCCAAGCCGACGGCGGGGGTGGGGTAGCCACAACAGATATGGCAAGGATGACCGTCCGTGGGACTAGACCCAATCAGCCTCCCCTATTTAAGTCCTATAGCGGGATCTCCGCTCCTTACATCCAGCTGCCAATAGGGGGGGGCGGAGGAGGAACTGCAGCCCCTGCCCAAACATCGAAAGAGCAGGAAACCGACGATAGGCAGGACGACTGTCCAGAAGTTAGTGGGAATCCCGTGGTTCTTTACACTGGGAACAAGGTGGAGCCTGAGCTGGATTTTGCGAGCCAGGGAGAAATGGGCCTGTATCTGCAGCGCACCTACAACCACCATTGGAGTGCGGTTGGCATCTTTGGCCAACACTGGCTGAGCAACTTCGACTACTCACTGGCATTCTCTGATGAAAGGAATCTGGCTTGGTCGCAACGGCCAGATGGTCGGCGAATCAAGTTCCTCCGTGACCTGAGCAGTGGTTACTGGTTCGAGGACAAAGCGCAACCGGTGGCGTACATCAAGCAAAACGGCGATGGCTCATTCACGCTGCACAACGAACAGCGCGGGACAGAGAGCTATAACGCCGAAGGATTCATTACGCAGCAGCGCGATGAACAAGGCGTGGCATGGACGTACTCTTACAATAATCGTTATCTTCAGCGGGTGACTCATTCTTCGGGTCGACAAATCAACTTTTCCTGGAGTAATGGCCAGCTCGTGAGGGTAACGGACCCAGCCGGGAACGCTTACCAATACACGTATACCGCCAATGCCTTCGGTAGTAACCGCCCCCGACTCGCCTCTGCTGTAATGCCTGGCGCGCCCGCTACAACCATCAGCTACCACTATGAAGATGCAAGATTCCCCGGCGCCCTTACAGGCAAATCGTTCAATGGCAATCGATACTCAACCTTTGCCTACGATGCGAGCAGGCGCGCGGTTCTTTCCGAGCATGCGGGTGGAGTCGAACGCTTTACTTACAGTTACGCTGTACTTCAGACGGAAGCCGTCGCCCCTCCCCCCGCACCTGCTCAGCCAGGACGGTCTGCCGGAGGGACGGGGAGTACGCCGGGCTCACCATGGTGCGAACCGCGCGTAGGAGGAGAAATCTGCTATGCCCCACAGTCCCTGCCGTCCTTCCCTTCCCAGCCATCTCTGCCGACGTCCGGCGGCCCAACTATCAACCTTCCCGGCGTACCTGGGTCACCTGGCCTGCCTACAGACCCGCTTTCCCAACTTCCGACCACCAGGGACCGTGCAGTAAAGATCAGTGTCACTGAGACCAACCCGCTCGGCCGTAAGACTATCTACAAGTACGAGGATGGTAGGCAAGTATCGGTAAAAGGAGATGCGTCACCGAAATGTGCAGCCAGCTATAAGGAGCGTAGTTATGACGCCAATGGCTACCCCGACCTGGTCCACGACTTCGCGGACAATTTGACCAACTTTGATTACAGTCCCCAAGGCTTCCTGCTCAAACAGGTTGAGGCGGTCGGAACCAGTGCCGAACGGACAACAACGTGGGAGTGGGACACTGGGAAGAACCGCTTGCTGAAGCAGAGAATAGTGGGCGACGTCGAGAACAGTTTCACTTATGACGCCAAGGGAAACCTAGCCTCATCCACTGCGCGGAACGCCAGTGCAATTGGTGCGGTGGGCCAGTCCAGCGTCACGACATACACCTACACTTACCACTCCAATGGGCTAAAGGCATCAATAAAGTCCGACGGACCTCTCGCGCAAGATGACGTCATCGAAACATATAGTGGGTCAGGCGACCTTCTCGCGGTCAAAAACGCACTCGGTCACACCGTGAGCTACAGCAACTACAACGGTCTTGGACAGCCTGGCCGAATCGTTGGCGTCAATGGCGATGTAACCGAAATCTCTTACGATGCGCGGGGAAGAGTTGCCTCGTCTCGTAGAAGCATTGGGAATGACTGGGCCACGACGACTATCAGCTACGATCCAACTGGCAATCTGGCGAGCATCCTCCGCCCCGATGGCATCAAAGTAAGCTACAGCTACGACGCTGCACGGAGACTGGTGCTGGAGTCTAGGCCCCTCGGAGACGGGCAGTTTGCAAGGGTGAAGCATAGTTACGACAACGCCTCTAACCGTACTCGAACCGAAATATCGCAAAGCGACTATCCAGCCGATAGCCAAGTAGTTGGATACATCGATGGTGTCGCACACGACGGCCAGTGGAACTGGTTCGTACACGGTTGGGCCTGCACTACTGGATCCGCCGCATCCATCCAGGTCGACGCCTATGCCAGCGGGGGTGTGCACATCGGAAGCACCAAGGCGAATAGGGCTACCGGTACTGAGGTTGCGAACGTTTGCCAGGCGAGTGGAGCAGCGTACGGATTTCGCGTGCCAATCACCTTGGCTCAGCGCCAACAGTTGGGTGGCCGAACTGTTTCGGTCCAAGGCGTATCGCCTCAAGGAGCCACTTACAATCGGGCTTTGCCGAGCGCGGCAGATCATCTGATCCCGACAGCGACGATCATTGGCGGCGTCAGTGGGGTGGTCCAAGACGAAACATGGAACTCATACATCGAAGGGTGGGCGTGCTCCGTTGGTGTTGCTGCACCTATCGCTGTCCACGTCTATGCTGGCGGCGCTGCGGGTTCGGGCACGCACGTTGCAAGCGGGACCGCCAACCTGCCAGGTGACGCCACCGTCGCACATAGCTGTCAGGTGGCGACAACTGCGCATCGGTTCAGGGTGCTCTTAGACTTTGGCACCCGCCAGGCCCACGCCAACAAAACGCTGCACGTTCACGGCATCTCGCCTGTTGGACAATCCAACCTGGTCGTTACCGGATCCGGCAGCCATACCGTTCCACCGGCCACACTTAGCGCGCAGATCATCAGCTTTAACACTTCTCCGACTAATATCGTAAATGGAGAAACCACCGAGCTGACTGCTCGGGTGCGCAACACAGGAAATATCGTCTGGCATAGCAATACCTATCTTGCTTGGGGATTCATCCACCTAAACAACAGCATGCTCCTGTCAGCACCAGTTCCTCCTGGCGGAGAGGTGGTCTTCAGTCAAACCATCGCGCCAGAAAATCCTGGGACGGGAAACATGTACTTCGAATATTCTGCGCAGATGGCGAGCAGTGGTACAGCGTGGGGCCCGCGAGCCACCACGGGAGTGACCGTGTCCAATGTTGGCTGGGTCTGTAAGCCGAACGGAGAGTGTCAGGCGCCAATGTCAGTCGAGCCAGGCGGCCAGATGCTGAAGTCCACGGAAGGAGAGCGCTGATGTCCATCGCAACGGCAACACTGATCGCGTTGAGCACAGTTTCCTACAGCGTTGACTATCAGTATGACGAGCTGGGAAGACTGGTGGCGGAGAACGGTAACAGTGGTCAGAACGTCCGCTACGCCTATGACGCTGAGGACCGTCTGATCCAAATCACGGATTCGCAGAATCGCACGACGAAATTCGAGTATGACGCGCGAGGACGATTGTTGAAGAAGATAGATCCAGCGGGTGGCGCGACACTGCTGGCCCACGACGTGGGTGATCGTGTTACCAAGGTGATCGACCCCCGTGGATTGGTAACGAGATTCGAATACGATGGATTTGGACAACTGTGGAAGCAGAGCAGTCCGGATACTGGGGTCACGAGCCACCAATACAACGCAGGCGGCCTGCGAACGGGTACCGTGCGTAACGATGGCAGTACGGTGTCCTTTACTCATGACGATTTGGGACGACTTACTGAGGTCAATTCCGACGGTCAACAACACAGTTACAGCTATGATTGGTGCAGTAGGGGGCTGGGCCGGCTATGTGGATTGGCCGCTCCAACCACATCCACACATTTCGCCTACAGCCCTGCTGGTGAAGTTTTGATCAGGCGGGACTTCATCATTGCCGGTGGAGCGACGACGGACCACAGCACCACCTACGGCTTCGACGGGATTGGCAGGCCTAACAAGATCACCTATCCCAATGGAAACGCTGTTGAATACGGGTACGGGGCCGGCGGTCAACTTGGTTCAATGTCCGTGACCATCAACGGTGTGACCAAGCCGGTGATCACAGCCGCGAGTTACAAAGCAACGGGTGCTCGAAACAACCTCTCTTACGGCAATGGTCTTGTGCGTGGATATGGCCACGATCTGGACGGCCGCCTCACCTCCATGTCCGTACGGCGAGGGGACAACACCGCACTGAGCGCCTGGGACTACCAGCACAGCGCGGACAATGAGATCACCCGGATAGGTGACGGGGTCTCCCCGGACATGACGCAGGTCATTGGCTACGACGCGCTGAGCCGCCTGACCACCCTGACGCGATTCGGCGTGATCAACCAGCTTTCGTACGATGCGGGCGGCAATCACGATCGCTACCAAGCTGGAACCTCGCTGACCCAGTACAGCATCGATCCTCAGAGCAATCGCGTCCTGAACTACACGAGTGATGGTGTGAGCCGCCATTACCAGTACGATGCTGTAGGTAACAGGATCAGCGAGAAGAGCGGTTCGCGTGTGCAGACCTACACCTATAGCCCCTTCAATCGGATGAGTCAGGCTAACGTCAATGGGGCTGTTACAAACTACATGCTCAATGCGCAAGGCCAGCGTGTAGCGAAGCTCAACGCAAGCACGAGCCGCTACTACTACGCGGGGCAGAATCAGCTCACCTCTGAGCTGACGGACGGTACTTGGACGAACTACCTTTGGTTCGGCGGCGAGCTGGTAGGCTTGGACCGTGGTGGGCAAGTTAACTTTGTACACACCGATCATCTGGGGCGGCCTGAATTCGCTACGAACGCCAGGCAGCAGACAGTGTGGAAGGCTTACAACTACGCCTATGGCCGAAGTGTTCAGCAGGACAGCATTGGTGGGCTGAATATCGGTTTCCCAGGGCAGTACTACGACGCCGAGACAGGGCTCTGGTACAACGGATTCCGGGATTACGATGCAAGCATCGCGCGGTATGTGCAGAGTGATCCAATTGGCCTTCAGGGTGGATTGAATACCTATAGCTATGCACTTGGAAATCCGATAAGTCGAATTGACCCATTTGGGCTGCGTGATTGCGTGTGCGGAGCTTCTACGGCTAACAAGGAAGTTAGTTCAAAAAAGATAAGTGCTGACGAGGCAGTTGACAGAAATAAGAGCAATACTGACGGACTTGGTTTTGTTTCCAACGTAATTGGTAGTGCGATAGCGATATGGGGGCCTAAGAATAAAGTGGTTAGTACAACTGCGGGCTGGGCGGTTTCAGGCGCAGTTAATAGTTCAAACATACCAACAATTTATGGCGGTTATGTTGAAACAACGACAGTCAGTCATGGAAGTCGAGGTGGATTCGCAGTCGACTACCAGATGAAAGACAGGGATGGAAACGTTGTCATGGAAAATTCAGTCGAGAAGTGTGAGTGATATGACGCCAAAAACCTTGGGGCGGGTTACGATGCTCGCCAAAGTGCTGTCTGTAGTCTTGGTGGTTCACTTCCAGAGCAAGGCTTCAAGTATTTACAAGCAGCTCAGACAGTGCGTTTCGGAGTCGGCTGATTTGAAGATGGCTGAAATGTGTCAGAACTATCCAGAGTCAATTGATTTCTACTTGAATATGATGCTTGGTTCATTTATTGCAACCCTGCTTTTTTATTACTTGATTGACAGGGTTGAAGCGAAATATGTTCTCCGTAAATGATTTCACAAGCGATGAAGGAGTGATTTGATCTAGATGGAATGGGTTCTGCCGTCTTTGGCTGGGGCGGGGTCCACACGTTGGAATAGAGATGGCGAATGCGTCTGCTCAGGACGTCCCAAATCGTCGGGTCATCCGGCTGCGGCAGTCATCGGGCTGTCGCGGAAATAGGCTGATCAATGTGTTCGCTGGGTAATTCAGAACGTGATATTTGGAGGCCGGTCCCGGTAGAGCGCTCGGCCTCGCCTTAGAGGGTCCACGCCGCCTGGGGAATCCACTTTGTCCCAATGCACATGCCATCGTCCTGTAGGCGTGGATGGCATGCCTGATTCCTGGGATGACGCTTGTCGTCTTAAAGGAATAAAAATTGCGCACTGGCATCGAAATGTTAGGTGTGCCCTGTCCCAGAGGTCCAAGGCGCTAAGAAGTCATGGGATTGCCGTGCTGAGGCGTGAGCGAAATGCACGTGATAGCCATTGAGCGCTCAATGAGCGAGTTATGGCACTGGTTCAGGAATTAGGGGCCTTTGCACTCTGCTTGGGACATCCACAATCGCCTCAGCGCTCCGAATGCCCACTCTCGTCATAGCTGCGCGGACTGAACAGGTCCGGCTGGATCAGCTCGATGAACGCCCGCGCCTGCGGTGACAGAAACCGCCCGCGGCGCACGATCACGCCATAACTCCGCTCCGGGAACCACGCACTCATCGAGCGCGTCACCAGCTTCTCGCGATCAGCATCGTGGAGGCAGAGCGCCGGCACGATCGAGATGCCCATGCCCATCGCCACGTACTGCTTGATCACTTCCCAGCCGCCCACCTCCAGCGCCACGGTGTAGGGCAGCCGATGCCGCTGGAACACCTGGTCCACCAGCCGGTAGGTGATCTGGCGCTTGGGCGGCAGCACCAGCGGGTACTGCGAGATCGCCTCCAGGCTCAGTTCGCCGTGCGCCAGCGGGTGCTCGGGCGGGGCGATCAGCACCTGCTCGAAGCGGTAGGCCGGGGCGTAGCTGAGGTCGGCCGGCACGTCGGTCATCGAGCCCACCGCCAGGTCCGCCGCATCGCTGCGCAGCAGATCGGTGCCGTCGGCGCTGATCGCGTTGTGCAGGGTCAGGCGGACATCCGGGTGGCGCTGGCGGAAGCGCTCCACGATGCGCGGCAGCAGGTACAGGATGGTCGAGCTGTTGGCCGCGATGTTGAGTTCTCCGGCGTCCAGCCCTTTGACCTTGTCACGGAAGCTGGCCTCCAGCCCGTCCAGGTTCTCCACCAGCGGCAGCGCCATCTCATACAGCAGCTGGCCTTCACGGCTGGGCACCAGGCGGCGGCCGCTGCGCTCGAACAGATTGACCCCGAGTTCGCGCTCCAGGGCCTGCAACTGCTGGCTGATGGCCGGCTGGCTGACGAACAAAGCCTCAGCTGCCCGTGAGACTGAGCCCAGGCGGACCGTCTGGCAGAACGCCCGCAGCGGCTTGAGCCGGTCGGATTTATAGGAAAACCGGGGGCTTGGCGTGCGCGGCGTGGTCATGGCGTCATGAGTATAAGCACACCTTATGTAAGCCATTGCAATAACTGCTTTGTCAAATATCGGCGCGGCGGCGCACGGTGGAGCTCAACCGCACCGCAGGAGCCCGCCATGTCCGCCGTCGCTTACGCCACCGCCCAGCCCACCCCCGCCGATGCACCGGCCACCCCCGGCATTGCCCTGACCACCCAGCTGGCCGGCCAGTCCGCGCTGCTGCCAGCGGGGGTACTGGCGCTGCTGGTGTCGCTGCACCGGGCGGTGGAGCCGGAGCGTCAGCGCCGGCTGCAGGCACGCGTGGCCCGCCAGGCCTTCTTCGATGGCGGCGGCCTGCCGGACTTCCGAGCCGATACCGCCGAGATCCGCGCCAGCGACTGGCACGTCGCCCCGCTGCCGGAGGCGCTGCAGGACCGCCGGGTGGAGATCACCGGCCCGACCGACCCGAAGATGGTCATCAACGCGCTGAACTCCGGCGCCAAGGTGTTCATGGCCGACTTCGAGGATTCCACCGCCCCGGCCTGGCGCAACCTGCTGGCCGGCCAGCAGGCGCTGATCGGTGCGGTGCGTGGCGATCTGACCCACACCGGCCCGTCCGTCGATGGGAAGCCGGGCAAGCAGTACACGCTGCGTCCGTTCAACGAGCAGGCCGTGCTGATCGTGCGTCCGCGTGGCTGGCACCTGGATGAGAAGCACGTGCGCATCGATGGCCAGCCGATCGCCGGTGGCCTGTTCGATGCGGCGGTGTTCGCCTTCCACAATGCCCGCACCCTGATGTGCAAGCAGCGTGGGCCGTACTTCTACCTGCCCAAGCTGCAGAGCATGGAAGAGGCGGCGCTGTGGGAGACCGCCCTGTCGCACATCGAGGGCATGCTCGGCCTGCCGCACGGCCAGATCAAGGTCACGGTGCTGATCGAAACGCTGCCGGCGGTGTTCGAGATGGACGAGATCCTGCATGCGCTGCGCGACCGCATCGTCGGCCTGAACTGTGGCCGCTGGGATTACATTTTTTCCTACATCAAGACCTTCCGCCGCCACGCCGACAAAGTGCTGCCCGAGCGCGGCCAGGTGACGATGACCCAGCCGTTCCTGAAGGCGTACTCCGAGCTGCTGATCCGCACCTGCCATCGCCGTGGCGCGCATGCGATGGGTGGCATGGCCGCGCAGATTCCGATCAACCATGACGCGGCCGCCAACGAGCAGGCGATGGCGCGGGTGCGGGCGGACAAGCTGCGCGAAGTCACCGCCGGCCATGACGGCACCTGGGTCGCGCACCCCGCGCTGATCCCGGTCGCGCAGGCGATCTTCGACGAACACATGCCCGGACCGAACCAGCACCGCGTGCTGCGCAACGATGTGCAGGTGGGCCGCGATGACCTGATCGCCGCGCCCACCGGCACCATCACCCGCGCCGGTTTCGAGGGCAACGTCGAGGTCTGTGTGCGCTACCTGGCCGCCTGGCTGGACGGCAACGGCTGCGTGCCGATCCACCACCTGATGGAAGACGCGGCCACCGCCGAGATCAGCCGCAGCCAGCTGTGGCAGTGGCTGCATACCGCCGGCCAGCACCTGGACGACGGCACCGCCATCGACCTGGCCCTGCTCGACGCCACCTTGGCCCAGCTGCCGGCGCGGCTGGGCGATACCGCCGCGCTGCCCGGCAGCGCCCGCATCCCCGAGTCCATCGCGCTGCTGGCCGCGCTCAGCCGCCGCGATGAGCTCACCGACTTCCTGACCCTGCCCGCCTACGACCGTCTCGACTGAGCGCCATCCATCCATCCACCTGCCGTAACCGCATTCGTTCCCTTTGGAGATTCGACATGAGCACCCTGCAGACCGCCGAACAGATCCAGCACGCTTGGAACACCGACCCGCGCTGGGCCGGGATCACCCGCAACTACACCGCCGCCGACGTGGTGCGTCTGCGTGGCACCGTGCACGTGGAGCACTCGCTGGCGCGGCTGGGCGCGGAGAAGCTGTGGACGTACCTGCAGGAAAAGGACTTCGTCAACGCGCTGGGCGCGCTGACCGGCAACCAGGCCATGCAGCAGGTCAAGGCCGGCCTGAATGCGATCTACCTGTCCGGCTGGCAGGTCGCCGCCGATGCCAACCTGGCCGGCCAGATGTACCCGGACCAGTCGCTGTACCCGGCCGATTCGGTGCCGGCGGTGGTCAAACGCATCAACAACACCCTGCTGCGCGCCGATCAGCTGCACCATGCCGAAGGCAAGGATGACATCGACTTCCTGCAGCCGATCGTGGCCGATGCCGAAGCCGGTTTCGGCGGCGTGCTCAACGCCTTCGAGCTGATGAAGGCGATGATCGAAGCCGGCGCGGCCGGCGTGCACTTCGAGGACCAGCTGGCCTCGGTGAAGAAGTGCGGGCACATGGGCGGCAAGGTGCTGGTGCCCACCCGCGAGGCCATCGAGAAGCTCAACGCCGCGCGCCTGGCCGCCGACGTGATGGGCGTGCCCACCCTGCTGGTCGCGCGTACCGATGCCGAAGCCGCCGACCTGCTGACCAGCGACGTGGATGGCAACGACCAGCCGTTCACCACCGGCGAGCGGACCGTGGAAGGCTTCTACAAGACCCGCAACGGCCTGGACCAGGCCATCAGCCGCGGCCTGGCGTACGCCCCCTACGCCGACCTGATCTGGTGCGAGACCGGCAAGCCGGACCTGGAGTTCGCCCGCAAGTTCGCCGAGGCCATCCACGCGAAATTCCCGGGCAAGCTGCTGGCCTACAACTGCTCGCCCAGCTTCAACTGGAAGAAGAACCTGGACGACGCCACCATCGCGACCTTCCAGAAGGAGATCGCCAAATATGGCTACAAGTTCCAGTTCATCACCCTGGCCGGCTTCCACGCCCTGAACTACTCGATGTTCAACCTGGCCCACGGCTACGCCCGCCGCCAGATGAGCGCCTTCGTGGAGCTGCAGGAAGCCGAGTTCACCGCCGCCGACCGCGGCTTCACGGCGGTCAAGCACCAGCGCGAGGTCGGCACCGGCTACTTCGACGCGGTGACCCAGGCGATCCAGCAGGGCCAGTCCTCGACCACCGCCCTGAGCGGGTCCACCGAGGAGGAGCAGTTCAACGCCGAACGCGCGGCCTGACCCGGCAAGGGCGGCCAGGGTAGGCCCACAGGGCGGCCGGTCGGGGATCGGCCGCCCTGCGTCGTCTCGGGACCCGCCTCTTCACATCGTCACACGCGGTAGAACACGCGTGTTTTCAAGATCTTGGGGGGTAAAAGTCGGAAATGGGATAGGGCGCACAGTTTTGAGGAGTGCTATCCTCCATCGCTCACCAGGGGGACGCTGAAAAGCGGGTGTTCGGAAATGACCGGCAAGGGTGCGGCGGCGATCATGTGCGAACAGGAACCAGACATCGACCGCAAGGCGATGGCTGAGATCGTGCACGCCATCCTGAGCAACGGCGAGTCCGCATTGTTCTCCGAATTCGGCCGGCAACGCAAGCTGCCCTCAGGCACCCATCTGTTCCATCGCGGCCACGCCGGCAACACGATGTATGTGATCGTCAGCGGCTGCATCGAACTGGACTTCGGCGAAGACCTCGTCGTGAAGTCACTCGGTCCCAATGAATTCTTCGGCGAGCTGGGCCTGCTGATCGGCGACCACCAGCGCACGGCCGGCGCGCGTGCGGTCCAGGACAGCATCGTGCTGGAACTGGACCACGACGATTTCCAGCGTCTGGTCGACCGCGACCCTGGCCTGCTGGCCTACTTCCTGCGCCGCACGATCATGCGGGTGGTGAGCAACGAGCAGGTGCTGATCCGCCAGCTGCGCCGCCGCAACCACGATCTCGAAACCGCGCTGGACAACCTCTACGTCACCACCCACCAGCTCACCCACACCCGCGAGCTGGTGCGCACCGACGAGCTGACCGGCCTGCACAACCGGCGTGGCCTCGCGCTCTACCTGCAGGACTGCCGTGCGCAGGAAAACAGCGCGCCGCAGGGCCTGCTGCTGATCGACTGCGACCAGTTCAAGCAGGTCAACGATGTGCACGGCCACCAGGCCGGCGACCGCGTGCTGCAGAGCGTGGCCAACATCCTGCGCTCGGTGGCCACCGAGCCGGACGTGGCCTGCCGGCTGGGCGGCGACGAATTCTGCCTGCTGCTGCGCAGCGCCGACCAGGACAGCCTGCAGCACGCCGCCGAGTTCATTCTCAGCGCGGTGCATGGCCTGATCGACCGTGCGCATGGCGTGCCGCATGTGTGCCCGGTCAGCATCGGGGTCTGTCTGATCGACCCGCAGACCGACTGGAGCGAGTGGTACGCCCGCGCCGACAATGCGCTGTACCAGGCCAAACGGCTGGGCGGCAACCGATTGCACTGGTCGCGATCAGCGACCGCCACACCCTGATCGGGAGATCGGCATGAACGGCGACAACGGAACGTCGACCCAGGCCCCGCAGATGCGGGCGCTGCTGTTCACCGATCTGTGCGACTCGCTGATCCTGGTGGAGCGGATTGGCGATGCGGCCGCGGCCGAGCTGTTCCAGGCGCATGACCGGCTGGTGCTGGTGTTGCAGCAACAGTGGAATGGTCGCCTGATCGATCGTTCCGATGGCCTGCTGCTGTTGTTCGAGCGCGCCATCGATGGTCTCGGCTTTGCGCTGGATTACCAGCGCGGCCTGCAGGAGATCGGCAAGCAACGCAACATCGTGCTGCGCGCACGCGCGGGCCTGCACGTCGGCGAAGTGCTGACCTGGGAAAACAGCCCCGAGGCGATCAAGGTTGGGGCCAAATCGCTGGAGGTCGAGGGCCTGGCCAAGCCGATGGCCGCGCGCCTGATGGCCCTTGCCCGGCCCGGGCAGATCCTGCTCTCGGCCGTGGCCGAATCGCTGACCCATCGCGCGGTGGGCGAGCTGGGGGAGCGTGGCGAGCGACTGGTGTGGAAATCGCACGGCGGCTGGCGGTTCAAGGGCATGCCCGGTCGCCAGGACATCCATGAAGTGGGCGAACCGGAGTTTGCGCCGCTGCGTGCCCCACGCGGCAGCCCCAAGGCCCGCCGTGCCGTGCCGCTGTGGCGCCGGCCGATGACACTGCTGGCCGAGGTGGCGCTGGTGGCAGGCATGGTCTTCGGCACCTGGGCCTTTCTACGCCCGACGCCGGCCATTGCCTTCGGCGAACGGGATTGGGTGGTACTGGGCAACCTCCATAACCTGACCGGCAATGCACTGCTGGACGACAGTCTTCAACAGGCGTTCCGCATTTCTCTGGAGCAGTCGCGTTACGTCAATGTGCTCAGCGACATGAAGGTGCAGGAAACGCTGGAGCGGATGCGTCGCGAAGGTGGAGCGCTGGACCGCGACGCGGCGATCGAGGTCGCGCTGCGTGAGGGTGCCAGAGCCGTGATCGTACCCACCGTGGCCGAAGTGCATGGGCGGCTGCGTGTTTCACTGGAACTGATCGATCCCAACACCGGCAATACGGCGTGGTCCGACCATGCCGATGGCCGCGGCATGGAATCCCTGCTGGGATCCACCGATGACGTCGTGGCTCAGATGCGCGTGGAGCTCGGCGAGGCCATGCATGACATCTCGCGGGACTCGATGCCGCTGCCCAAGGTGGCGACGGCCAGCCTGGATGCGCTGCATGCCTACGCGATGGGCGTCAAAGCATACGGCGATGGACGCTATGACGACGCGCAGCGGTTTTTCGGGCAGGCGGTGCGTTTCGATCCGGACTTCGCGTTCGCCTACCTGGCACAGCTGCGCATCCAGTGGGGCCGGGGCAATCCCGAAGGGGCCCGACAATCGCTGGCCGCGGCAAAACGCGCCGCCGGTCGCTTGTCAGGCCGGGATCGGCTGTACATGGACGCCTGGGATGCCGATCTCAACGGCGCCGGAACACTCGCCACGGCCGAAAAGTGGAAGCTCTTGGGCGATCTCTATCCCGATTACCACGGCGCCCATGCCAACTACGCCTGGTCCATGCTGAGCGTGGGGCGATATAGCGAGTCCGAGCAGGCTGCACGCAAGGCCGCTGTCGCACAGAACCCGTTGCAGGCCATGGCGTTGCAGGCGCTCGGTCGCGCCGAGCTGGCGCAGAATCACGCCGATGCGGCACTGCGCAGCTATCGTCAATCCGCACGGATCGGTCAATGGTCAGTGAACCGCCACATGGTCGCCGCGCTCGCCGCTCATGGCGACCTGGTGGGCGCCCAGCGCATGCTTGCCGCCGCTCGGAAGGATGATCTTGCCATGCACCTGGAGGGCACCGCCGTCGCGCTGGACGCAGGCGAGCCGGCGGCGGCACTGCGGGCCAATGCAGGTGCGCTGCGCCACTGTGGTGACAATGCGCGGATCTGCGGAATGTTCCAGGCGCAGTCGCTTTCGCTGGCCAGCATTGCCGTGCGAAAGGCCGGCGCACACGAATATGAGCAGCTTATCGCCACCATGATCGCGCAGGCGGCCGATCCTGCGGCAGGCGAGCGGGGAGAGTGGCTGTACATGGCCGCTGCCTCGGCCTATCTCGCGCAACGCGCCGAGCTCTATGACGTGGCACGTCGCCAGTTGCCGCATCTGCAGCGACTTGCCAAGGCACTGGATGACCCGCGTGGAACGCAGATGGTGGCGGTGCTGGTGGCCAACCAGGATCGCGTGGATGGCCGGGCTGCGCAATCGGTGCAGCGCTTGCGCGCGCTCATCGACGGCAGCGAGTTGTTCCAGGTCCACGTCGCCCTGCAGGACAGCCTGGTGGCCGCCGGGGACCAGGTGGCTGCCGCCGCCGAGCAACGCTGGCTGGCGACACAACGCGGCAGGGCCTACGCGGAGAACGCCGGTTCCTATCTCCTGCAGGCGCTGAATGTCCATGACAGCCGGGCCGCACAACGACGCCTGGACGCGACGTCGCTGCAGTAACCGCCAGACCTCAGGGCTGCGGCTTGCGCTGCAGTTGTGAGTCGATGTCACCGCTGACGAAACAGTGCGGAAAGCTGAACGAGCTGGTGGCGGTCAGGTGGGCGAGCAGGCGCGTACGAGCGGCCAGGAATTCTTCCTTGCTGGCCAGCGGACCGCCTGATTCGCAGTCGCACGATGCCGCGCCCGCCTCGGCGCTGATGGTCGCCAGCGCGGCGGCGGGATCGGCCTGGAACAGGGTACGGAACGTATCGTCGCTGCTGAGCAGATCCAGCAGCTGTACGGCATCGTTGGAGGAAAGCGGCGGAGAAGTGCTGGTCATGTGGGATGTCTCGGAGATAGCGGAGGGAAGGAGGGGGCGTACGCGCAGGCCGGGGTGTGACGTTACAGCCGCGATCGATAGCGGCCGGCGCGTGAAGCGCTTGAGTCGCCCGATGATCATCGGCCTTCATCTTTGGCGATCCCGGCCGACACACTGGAACACGCGATGCTTCCCTTTCTGGCTGCCCATGCACGATACCCTCCACCTGCGCCGATGCCGCACCCTCTACCTCGAGCCCCGACAGCAGACCTCCTTCGATCTGCGCGCGCTGGTATCCGGTGGTACGGGCATGACCCTGCGCAGTGTCTGGACGGCGCTGGCACCGCACCTGCCGGCGCCGGTCGAGCTCACTGAGTCACAGGTGCTGCTGCTGGGACGTCTCGACCCGGAGCGATGGGAGCCACGGCCCGCCGGGGAAGATGACAGCGATCTGCGCTACCTGCTGGCGCATGGGCTGGTCCAGGCACAGGGCGCAGATCGCGACGCGTTGGCTGAACGTGAAGCGCAGCTGCGGCAGGTGCCGTGGTGGGGACCTGCCGCGATGCTCCATTGGCAGGGCCGCTGGCAGGGCCAGGACAGCGTGAAAGCCCTGGAATCGGCGGGACTGCACACCGCGGCGGGGCTGCGTGCACACCTTGGGCCGCCACCGCCCGCGTTGGCTCCCCACGCAGGAGAACCTCGCCACCTGCCACGCCAGCCCGAGGAGGCGTTCGACCGCAGCCTGCGCGAGCGCAGCACCTGCCGCAACTTCGATACGGCGCAGCCACTGCCGCTGGCCGAGCTGTCACGACTGCTGCAGCGCACCCTGGCTGAAACTGGACGGCAGGTGGTCGAAGAAGACGCGGTGTTTCTCAAAAAGAACGTACCGTCCGCCGGGGGCCTGCATCCCACCGAAGCGTATCTGCTGGTGCAGCATGTCGAGGGTCTCCAGGCGGGTCTGTATCACTACGATCCTGCCTCGCACGGCGTGTCCGCCCTGCCTTCCGATGCGCGGTCCATGGCAGAGCTGGCGGCGTTGTTCACCGCAGGCCAGCACTGGTTTGCCGATGCGCCGGTGCTGATCGTGCTGGCCCCCCGGTTCGCGCGCACCTACTGGAAGTACCGCCACCATCCCAAGGCCTACCGCGCGGTGATCCTGGATGTTGGCCACATCTCGCAGCTGCTGCTGACCTGCGCGACCGAACAGGGCCTGGGGGCCTTTGTTACGGCCGCGATCAACGAACAGGATATCGAGCAGGTGCTCGGCATGGATCCCATGCAGCTCAGCCCGCTCGCCGTGTGTGGCGTAGGCTGGCGCGCACAGCAGATGTCGACCTCTGAGTTCGACCCCGGCGGCCAGGTGTGGACGCCGGTACTCACTGCCGAGCCGCCAACCGGGTGACTCACCCCGCCTCGAAATCCACCAGCACCGCCCCATCGCCCACCTGGTCTCCGGCTTTCACCCGGTAGCCCTGCACGGTGCCATCGGCCGGCGCCTGCAGCGTGTGCTCCATCTTCATCGCTTCCAGCACCAGCAGCGGCGCGCCGCGTTTGACCGCCGTGCCCGGTGCCACCAGCGTGGCCACGATACGACCCGGCATCGGCGCGACCAGGCTGCCGGCATCGGCAACGGACTGGTCCGCTTCGCTGACCGGATCATGCAGGGTGAAGCGCTGCACGCCTTCGCTGCCGAACAGGTACAGCTCGTTGCCGTCGCGGATAACGGTGGCGCGGTGCAGCTGCTCGCCGATCTGTACGCGCAGTGCATCACCGGCCAGGCGGCCGCTGCCCTGCAGCGCGTTGCCGTCCATGTGGACGGTCCACTGTTCGCCCGCTCCCGCGCCCTGCACGGTGACGCTGCGCTGCGCGCCCCGGTGCTCCAGCGTCAGCGCGCGTGCGGCGGGGGCGCCGAGGCGCCAGCCATCCTGGGCCTGCCACGGCGAGTGCGGGTCACGCGCATCACGGCTGGCAGCCTCGCTGGTGGCCACGCCGGCGATCGCGGCGAGCGCCCAGAGTGCCGGACCGCTGTCGTTGTCGTTGGGGGTGAGGGCGGCCTGCTCGCGCTCGATCAGCGCGGTGTCCAGCTTGGCTTGGGTAAACGAATCGGTCATCACCAGCCGGCGCAGGAAGGCGGCATTGGTGGTCACGCCAACCACTTCGCACTCGGCCAGCGCCTGCTGCATGCGGCGCAGCGCGGCATCGCGGTCGACATCCCAGACGATCAGCTTGGCGATCATCGGGTCGTAGAACGGGGTGATCGCATCGCCCTGTTCGACACCGGCGTCCACGCGCACGTGTGCGGTGTGGGCCGGCAGGCGCAGGTGGCGCAGGGTGCCGGTGGACGGCAGGAAACCGCGGTCGGCGTCTTCGGCGTACAGGCGGGCTTCCAGTGCGTGCCCGCGGATCTGCAGCTGATCCTGCTGCAGCGGCAGCGGCTCACCGCTGGCCACGCGCAGCTGCCACTCGACCAGGTCGGTGCCGGTGATGCACTCGGTGACCGGGTGCTCCACCTGCAGGCGGGTGTTCATTTCCATGAAGTAGAAATCGCCATCGGGGCCGGCGATGAACTCCACCGTGCCCGCGCCGACGTAGTTGACCGCGCGCGCGGCATCGACGGCGGCCTTGCCCATCGCGGCGCGGCGCTCGGGCGTCATGCCGGGGGCAGGCGCTTCTTCGAGCACCTTCTGATGGCGGCGCTGCACCGAGCAGTCGCGCTCGAACAGGTACACCACGTTGCCGTGGCTGTCGCCGAACACCTGGATCTCGATGTGGCGCGGGCGCTCGACATACTTCTCCACCAGCACGTGTGCGTTGCCGAACGCCGACTGCGCCTCACGCTGGCAGCTGGCCAGCGCCTCGGTGAAGGTCGCGCTGTCGTCCACGCGGCGCATGCCCTTGCCACCGCCGCCGGCGCTGGCCTTGATCAACACCGGGTAGCCGATGCTGTCGGCCTGCTTGCGCAGGAACTCGGGGATCTGCTCGTCGCCGTGGTAGCCCGGGGTCAGCGGCACGCCGGCCTGCTGCATCAGCGCCTTGGCCGCGCTCTTGTCGCCCATCGCGCGGATCGCCGCGGCGGAAGGGCCGATGAAGACGATGCCCGCCTCGGCGCAGGCCTGCGCGAAGCCGGCGTTCTCCGAGAGGAAGCCGTAGCCGGGATGGATCGCCTGCGCGCCGGTGCGGCGGGCGGCGGCCAGGATGGCGTCGCCGCGCAGGTAGCTCTCGCGCGCCGGTGCCGGGCCGATCGCAATGGCCTCGTCGGCCAGGCGCACGTGGCGCGCGTTGCGGTCGGCGTCGGAATACACCGCCACGGTGGCGATGCCCAGGCGCTGGCAGGTAGCGATGACGCGGCAGGCGATTTCGCCACGGTTGGCGATCAGGATCTTGGTGAACATGGTGGTCTCGTTGCGCGGGCCAGGGGCGGCGGTGCCAGGCGGCACCGCCCGTGCATTACATGCGGAACACGCCGAAGTCGGTCTTCTTCGCCGGGGCGTTGAGGCTGGCCGACAGCGCCAGGCCCAGCACACGACGGGTGTCGGCCGGATCGATCACGCCGTCATCCCAGAGCCGGGCGCTGGCGTAGTAGGGGTGGCCCTGCGATTCGAACTGCTCGCGGATCGGCGACTTGAAGCCGTCCTCTTCCTCGGCCGACCACTGCCCGCCCTTGGCTTCGATGCCATCGCGCTTGACCGTGGCCAGCACGCTGGCGGCCTGCTCGCCGCCCATCACGCCGATGCGTGCGTTCGGCCACATCCACAGGAAGTTGGGCGAGTAGGCGCGGCCGCACATGCCGTAGTTGCCGGCGCCGAACGAGCCGCCGATCACCACGGTGAACTTGGGCACCTTGGCGCAGGCCACGGCCATCACCAGCTTGGCCCCGTCCTTGGCGATGCCGCCGTGCTCGTACTTGCGGCCGACCATGAAGCCGGTGATGTTCTGCAGGAACACCAGCGGAATGCCGCGCTGCGTGCACAGTTCGATGAAGTGCGCGCCCTTCAGCGCGGACTCGGAGAACAGGATGCCGTTGTTGGCGATGATGCCCACCGGGTAGCCGTGCAGATGCGCAAAGCCGGTGACCAGAGTGTTGCCGTAGCGCGGCTTGAACTCATCGAAGCGCGAATCGTCGACCAGGCGCAGGATCACTTCGCGCACGTCGTACGGCTTGCGCGTATCGGCCGGAATCACGCCGTACAGCTCGTGGGCCGGATGCCGCGGTTCAACCGGAGCCTGCACCGCCAGCGCCGGCTCGGGCTTGCGCCAGTTGAGCTGGGCGATGATCGCGCGGACCCGGGCCAATGCCTGCAGGTCGTTGTCGGCCATGTGGTCGGCCACGCCGGAAATGCGTGTGTGCACATCGGCACCGCCCAGTTCTTCGGCGGTGACCACTTCACCGGTAGCCGCTTTCACCAGCGGCGGGCCGCCGAGGAAGATGGTGCCCTGCTCGCGCACGATCACCGTTTCATCGCTCATCGCCGGCACGTAGGCGCCACCGGCGGTGCAGCTGCCCATCACGCAGGCGATCTGCGGAATGCCCTGCGCGGACAGGTTGGCCTGGTTGTAGAAGATCCGGCCGAAATGGTCGCGGTCCGGGAACACCTCGTCCTGCAGCGGCAGGAATGCGCCACCCGAATCCACCAGGTAGATGCAGGGCAGGCGGTTCTGCTCGGCCACCTCCTGCGCGCGAAGGTGCTTCTTGACCGTCATCGGGTAGTAGGTGCCACCTTTGACGGTGGCATCGTTGGCCACGATCACGCACTCCACGCCCGAGACCCGGCCGATACCGGCAACCACGCCGGCACTGGGGATCGGATCGCCATACATGCCGTGCGCGGCCAGCGGGGCGATTTCCAGGAAGGCGCTGCCCGGGTCGAGCAGGGCATCGATGCGGTCACGCACCAGCAGCTTGCCGCGTGCGGTGTGCTTGGCGCGTGCCGCTTCGCTGCCGCCCAGCGCGGTCTGCGCCAGGGTGGCGCGCAGGTCGTCGACCACCGCCTGCAACGCGGCGCGGTTGGCCTCGAAGGTGTCGCTGCCCGGTTGCAGCTGGGTGCTCAATACGGTCATGGCAGGGCCCTTACTTGGTGCGCTGGAACAATTCGCGGCCGATCAGCATGCGGCGGATCTCCGAGGTGCCGGCGCCGATTTCATACAGCTTGGCATCGCGCCACAGCCGTCCGGTCGGGTACTCGTTGATGTAGCCGTTGCCGCCCAGGATCTGGATCGCCTGGCCGGTCAGCCAGGTGGCCTTCTCGGCCGAATACAGGATGGCGCCGGCCGCGTCCTGGCGCGTGGTGCGGCCCTGGTCGCAGGCGCGGGCCACCGCGTAGACATAGGCGCGGCAGGCGTTGAGGCCCACGTACATGTCTGCCAGCTTGGCCTGGATCAGCTGGAAGGTGCCGATCGCCTCGCCGAACTGCTTGCGCTCGTGCACGTACGGCATCACCACGTCCATGGCCGCAGCCATCAGTCCGAGCGGGCCACCGGACAGCACCACGCGCTCATAGTCCAGGCCGGACATCAGCACCTTGACGCCACCGCCGACCACGCCAAGCACGTTGGCTTCGGGCACTTCGCAATCCTCGAACACCAGCTCGCAGGTGTTGGAGCCGCGCATGCCCAGCTTGTCCAGCTTCTGTGCGGTGGAGAAGCCCTTCATGCCCTTCTCGATCAGGAACGCGGTGATGCCCTTGGCACCCGCATCCGGATCGGTCTTGGCGTAGACCACCAGCACATCGGCATCCGGGCCGTTGGTGATCCACATCTTGTTGCCGTTGAGCACGTAGTGATCGCCACGCTTGTCCGCGCGCAGCTTCATCGAGACCACGTCCGAGCCGGCGCCCGGCTCGCTCATCGCCAGCGCGCCGACCAGCTCGCCGCTGCACAGGCCGGGCAGGTAGCGCTGCTTCTGGTCTTCGTTGCCGTTCTTGCGCAGCTGGTTCACGCACAGGTTGGAGTGCGCCCCGTAGGACAGCGCGATGCCACCGGAGGCACGCGAGATCTCTTCCATCGCCACCACGTGCGCGAGGTAGCCCATGCCGCTGCCGCCGTATTCCTCTTCCACGGTCAGGCCGAGCAGGCCCTGCTCGCCGAGCTTGCGCCACAGCGCATTGGGGAACAGATTCTCTTCGTCGGCCTTGGCCGCCAGCGGGGCGATTTCAGCGGAGGCAAAATGGGCCACGCTCTGGCGCAGCAGGTCGATCTCTTCGCCGAGATCGAAGTTCATGGTCGGGACGTGCATGGGCGACTCCGCAACAACAAGGGATGGGACGCGCCGGGAGGGATGGACGGGCTGACGGGGCCGTCCCGCGGGCGATGTACCCCCAGCGTAGCCGGGTTCGACAAAGAAGTGAACACAAATTCAAAAATTGAACATAGAATCAACAAATGGCCTATAAACGCTCCGCCCTGATGGAAGAACGCCTTGCCGGCGCCCGTGAACGCATCCTGCTGGCGACCCGTGTGCTGGTGGCGGCCGGCGGCTACCGCAACGCCCCGGTGACCGCGGTGGCGGCCGAAGCCGGGGTCTCCACCGGCCTGATCTACCGGCACTTCCCCTCCAAGGCCGAACTGTTCGTGGAGGTGCTCACCGCCGCCGTCGAGCACGAGCTGCGCATCTTCGAGGCGATCGCGGCCGAGCCGCTGCCCGCGCCGGAGCGCCTGCGCCGGGCGATCACCGCCTTCGTGCGCCGCGCGCTGGCCGGGCCCGGGCTGGCCTATGCCTTCATCGCCGAGCCGGTCGATCCGGAAGTGGAAGCCGAGCGCATCCGCTGCCGCCGTCTGTTCGGCGACGTGTTCCGGCGCATCGTGGCCGATGGCGTGGAAGCAGGCACCTTCCCGCCGCAGGACACCCATGTGGCCGCAGCCTGCATCGTGGGCGCGTTCACCGAGGCGCTGGTCGGCCCGACCGCACTCAGCCGCGACGCGCACGGCGATGAAGATGCGCTGGTCGAGTCGATCTGCATTTTCTGCCTGCGTGCTGCCGGCGCCTGAGTCGCGCCGATGCTGCATTGCGACACCGGCGGGTCGCTTGCGCAGCGCCGCCGACGCTGGTCATACTCGGCCGACAAGCCGTGGTCCAACGACTACCAGCCAGGGGTATAGAGAGTGCGGAATTACGACCTCGAGTTCCTGAAACGCTTCTCCATGGTCATCGCGCTGCTGATGGCCATCACACTTGGCCTGATCATCTTCGCGGCCTACCTGCACACCAGCATTCCCCCTGAAGTCTCGCCGATGGCGGCCAAGCGCACCGAGCAGCGCATCGCGCCGGCCGGTGCGGTCTACGCCGGCAGCACCGGTGCCGCCGCGCAGGCTGCCGCCCATGCCGCCGCGCTGGTCAAAGCCGCCTCGCAGGTCGCCTACGGTGGCACCACCGACGGCAAGGTGATCTTCGACAACCTCTGCACCGCCTGCCATACCAATGGCGTCGGCAATGCGCCGACCCTGGACCACAGCCATTGGGATGCGCGCATCGCCCAGGGCAAGGACACGCTCTACAAGCACGCGGTGGAGGGCTACACCGGCCCGGACGGTGGCATCATGCCGCCCAAGGGCGGTAATCCGGCGCTGACCGAAGAGCAGATCCATGCCACGGTCGATTGGATGCTGGCCAACCTGAAATAACGGCTTTGCCGGATCAGGCCACCGACGCCGCCGAAGGGCGGCGTTTCACTTTATATGGTTAGCCTTGTCGCACTTCCCTGGAGTCCTGCTTCCGATGCGCCGTACCCCCCTCGTGTTCGCTCTCGCGCTGGCGTTGTCCGGCGCGGTCCATGCCGCCCAGCCGCAGCCCGCTACCTCGCCGCAGGTGCGCCCGGCGCCGACCACGTCGGCCACGGTCACCCTGACCGCGCCGCCCACCGACTGGCGCACGCTGGATGGCCAGCAGGTCCGCATCGCCGCGCCGCTGACCCTGGCCGGCACCGATGGCCTGTCGCGCTTTGGTGAGTTGACCGTGGCCTTCGGTGGTCGCCTGTGGCAGCCGAGCGAAGTGGCCGCGCCCGGCACCGCGGGGCACGCGCAGGTGGTGGCCGACAACCTGCATCGCCGGCTGGTGCTCGACGATGGCAGCGACGCCCGCGACCCCGGCCTGGTGGCCTACCTGCCGGCGGCGGCGAACCTGCGCACCGGCATGGTCCTGCGCAATGTGGAAGGCGTCGTCCGTATCGATCCCAAGGGCAACACGCGTCTGCAGGTGACCCGCCCGCTGAGCCTGCCGGCGCTCGAGCGCCCGGCAGTCCCGGTGGTGGCTGGCGCCCTGCACGTGGCCGCGTTCAATCTGGAGAACTTCTTCAATGGCGACGGCCAGGGCGGTGGTTACCCGACCCTGCGTGGTGCGCGCACCCTGGCCGAACACCAGGCGCAGAAAGCCAAGCTGGTCGCCACCATCAACGCCCTGGGTGCCGATGTCGCCGCGCTGATGGAACTGGAGAACGATGGCTACGGCCCGCAGTCGGCGATTGCCCAGCTCGTCGATGCGCTCAATGCGGACCGGGGCCAGGGTGCCGACTGGCGTTTCATCAACGCGAAGCAGGGCCCCGGTGACAACCCGATCCGGGTCGGCATCATCTACCGCGCCACGCGCGTGACCCCGGTCGGCGCCCCCGCCGTGCTGGAGAAGGAGCCCTTCGGCGAACGCAGCCGCGTGCCGCTGGCGCAGGCCTTCCGTGCGGGCAAGGGCGCACCGTTCGTGGTCGTGGCCAATCATTTCAAATCCAAGGGTTGCTCGGAAGCGACCGGCGCCGATGCCGATCAGAAGGACGGCCAGGCCTGCTGGAATGCCACCCGGATCGCCTCGGCCACGCTGCTGGACCAGTGGCTGGCGACCGACCCGACCGGTGCCGGCACCCGCGATGCGGTGCTGCTGGGCGACTTCAACGCCTACGCCATGGAAGATCCGATCCGCACCCTGCACGCCGCCGGCTGGCGCGATGCGTTCGCCGTGGCGAAGGTCGAACGGCCTTACAGCTACGTCTACAACGGGATGACCGGCCGGTTGGACCATGCGCTGTTGAGCCCGGGCATGGCCAAGCGCCTGCGCGCGGCGGCCGAGTGGCACATCAATGCCGATGAAGCCGACGATGTCGGCTACCGCGACCGCAACGAAGCGGGCCCGTGGCGCAGCTCGGACCATGATCCGCTGCTGCTGGGGTTTGATCGCTGATCCTGCATCGTCACTTCATCGCCAGTAGTAGCGTTCGATCCGGAAGGTGGCGCGGCACCCGTTGTCGACCCAAAGGTCGCTGTGGTCCTGGCCCCAGTCGCGGCCGAACTCGCACGGCGAGCGCGAATCCCGACTGATCAGGTGCACCGTGTCTTTTGCCGAAATCTGTACGTTGCAGCGTTGGAAACGGTGGTCACTACTGTGGCAGCTCACCACCTCTGAATCCGGTCGGTCGCCCCCAACGGGATACGCGGGGGGATAGGTCGGGTAATTGGATGGTGGCGGGTAGGCCGGTGCGGTGAAATCAGGGAATCCCCCCAGGCTCGCACAGCCGCCCAAGGCCAGGCATGCCAGTGATGTCAGGAGTCGCGCAGAGGATGGTCGTGTCACAGGAGGCTTCCTGGCCAGTGGAGACCCGCGAGTCTATGTAGTGGGGTCCACGATCTGGCAGGTGCGAATGTGATCTCCGTCGGCGTATCAATCGAAACATCGCGTCGCGACTGCGCGGTTTGTTGCGTCAATGAGGCTGGTCGCTGCCTACCACGTGCCCCACGCGATCAACCCGATCGCCACCACGGCCAGCGCCAGCCCGACCCGGTTCCACACGCTGGTGCGCTCGCCGAAGCCGAGCATGCCCACCAGCGCACCCAGCACCACCACGCCGATGTTCATGCCGGCAAACACCACCGCCGGGCTGTCCGGCAGGTGCTGGTGGGCGCGCACGTAGAACAGGATGTTGCCGAAGTTGAGCAGCCCGAGCAGGGCCCCGCCGACCCCGTTGCGCCACTGCAGGCGGGCGATGCCGCGCAGGTGACGCCATAGCTGCAACGCCAGCATCAGCACGAAGGCCAGGCTGAAACTGGCCAGCAGCGCGGCCATCGAGGGCGTGCCCGACAACGCCACCTTCTTGAGCAGGATGTCGACCAGGGCATAGCCCACCCACACCGCCAGCAGCCACGGCCAGGCCCGCCCGCCAGTGGGCTCGGCCGCACCGGCGCGCGGGCGCACGCTGATCCCCAGGATCGCCAGCAGCCCCAACCCCAGGCCGGCCAGCTTCCAGCCGTTGGCGGTCTCCCCGAACACCAGGAACGCGGCCAGCAGCGAAAGCAGCAGCGACAACCGCTGGGCCACGTCGCTGCGCACGATCCCGGCGCGGGTCACCGCGCGGGCCATCATCAGGAAGATCGCCGGCAGCACCACGGCCAGGCAGAGCAGGGCCGCCCACGGTGCATGCGGGGCCTGCAGCGAGGCCAGCGAGGGCTGAAGCAGCACCGCGCTGAGCACGCTGGCGACCAGGTAATTCCAGGTCACCACCTGCGGCATGTCCAAGCGCTGACGCGGCGCCAGCTTCAGCAGGACCGAGACCAGCACGCTGCAGAAAACACTGAAAACCAGATAGTGCATGTACGAACCCGGCGGGGGCGGCGGTGAAGCACGCGGAGGGACGGTATTATGACGCCATGCACAATCCCCCATTTCCCCAAGAAAGCGGTGCGCTGACGCTGGACGGACCGGTCGGTCCGCTGGATGTCGTGGTTGATCTGCCCGAGGCCGGTGTCGCGGTGCAGCCGGTGGTGGCGATCGTCTGCCATCCGCTGTCCACCGAGGGCGGCAGCATGCACAACAAGGTGGTGACCATGGCCGCGCGCTCGCTGCGCGACCTGGGCATCGCCACCGTGCGCTTCAACTTCCGCAGCGTCGGCGACTCGGCCGGCACGTTCGACAATGGCGTGGGCGAGCAGGACGACCTCAAGGCCGTCGCCGCCTGGGTGCGTGCGCAGCGGCCGGGCCAGGACCTGTGGCTGGCCGGTTTCAGCTTCGGCGCCTACGTCTCGCTGCGCGCGGCGGGCGACCTGCAGCCGACCACCCTGATCTCGATCGCGCCGCCCGCCGGGCGCTGGGATTTCGAGGGCATGCAGCCGCCGGCCCAGTGGCTGGTGATCCAGGGTGAGGAAGACGAGATCGTCGATCCGCAGGCGGTCTATGACTGGCTGGACGGCCTGGACGCACCGCATGAACTGGTGCGCATGCCCGATACCAGCCACTTCTTCCACCGCAAGATCGTCGACCTGCGCGGCGCGCTCATCCATGGCGTCAAGCAGTGGCTGCCGGTTCCCGCGCCCGACGCGGCCCCCGACGCGGCATGAGCGACACCGTGATGACCCCGTCGCAGCGCTACGCCGATGGCGTGGCCCGGGGCGAATGGCAGAACGACCCGGCCCAGCACGCCGCCCTGGCCGAGCTGGATCGCATCCATCTGGCGCTGGTCGACAGCGCCCAGGACGGCTGGCTGGACCGCCTCTCCGCATTCTGGAAGAAGCCCGAGCCGGTCAAGGGCCTGTACTTCTGGGGCGGGGTGGGGCGCGGCAAGACCTTCCTGGTCGACCTGTTCTATGACGGCCTGCCGATCGAGCAGAAGTACCGCACCCACTTCCATCGCTTCATGCGCGGCATCCACGAGCGCCTGCGCGAGCACCAGGGGCAAAGCGATCCGCTGGCGAAGATCGCCCAGGAATGGCGCAGCAAACTGCGCGTGCTGGTGCTGGACGAGTTCTTCGTCACCGATATCGGCGATGCGATGCTGCTGGCGCGCCTGCTCGAGCGCATGTTCGCCGAGGGCGTGACCCTGGTGACCACCTCCAACACCGCAGTGGAGAACCTGTACCTCAACGGCCTGCAGCGCGACAGCTTCCTGCCCGCGATCGGGCTGCTGCAGACCTACTGCGTGGAACTGTACGCCGAAGGCACCGAGGACTACCGCATGCGCGCGCTGACCCGCTCGCCGGTGTACCAGTCCCCGATCGATGCCGGCAGCGATGCCTGGCTGGCCGGCCGCTGGGCCGAGCTCAGCGGTGGGCAACCGGCCAAGGCGGGCAACATCGAGATCGAAGCGCGCAAGATTCCGGTGCGCGGCCGCGGCAAGAGCATCGTCTGGTTCGATTTCAAGGCGCTGTGCGAAGGCCCGCGCGGCCCGTCGGACTACATCGAGATCGCGCACGAGTTCAACACCGTGCTGCTGGGCGACATCCCGCATTTCGACAAGCTGAATGAAGATGCTGCGCGCCGCTTCGTCAACCTGATCGACGAGCTCTACGACCGCCACGTCAACCTGGTCTGCACCGCCACCGATTCACCGGTCGGGCTGTATTCGGGCGTCCGGTTGCAGGGCGCGTTCGAACGTACCGCCTCGCGCCTGATTGAAATGCAGAGCGCCGAGTACCTGGGCACCCCGCACCGCGCGTAGCTCCACGCCGGGCCTGGATAGGCCGTGATGTAGATCCACGCCCTGCGTGGATGCTTTCTACAACGGGGGCAGCACCAGCGCGTCCCCGCGCGGCTGTTCGTGCGCGATCGGCGCGGTCGCGTCCTTCTCGCGGTCCATCACCATCATCGCCAGCGGCTTGCCCTGGTAGCGCACCTCCAGCGACTGCTGGATCGCATCCAGCGCCAGCACCTGGGTGCACAACGACCGGGCCTGTACCTCCAGCGCCTGCCCTCGGACGTCCATGCGACGCTCCAGGTCGGCCTCCATCTTCTCGGCGCGCGCCTCGATCCGATCCGAGCCGCCGGTCAGCATCGTCCACATCACCCCGCGGGCAAGCGAGGCAGACATCGACTCGGCCGCCTGCTCGATGCGCGCCTCGAACTGCTCGCCGAACAGATCCTGCTCCCAGATCCCGCGGCCCAGCGTACGGCCAACGTAATCGTGGGCATCCCTGCGCAGCCCCTCCACCTCGCGCGCCTTCCGGCGGCTGCCGGTCATGATCTCCACCGTGGCCCCCAGCGCATCGAAGGCGATGTCCGTGACCTCCCCGGCCACCCCGGCCACGGCAGGCACCAGCTGGCGGGTGCCCCATTCGAGCTGGCGCAGGCGCTGGGCGTCGGCGTCGCTGACCGGAATCGGCTGGCGGTCGATGTTCAGTTCGCCATCGTGGAAGAAGATCTCCGCCGGCACCTGGTCGCGGTTGCGCAGCCAGATCCCGCCGCTGTCCACCAGCACGTTGTAGGGCGTGCTTACCCCGCACTGGCGCGAGGACAGCTCCGGCCCCTTGCTCTCGCCGGCAGCGGTGGTGCCAGCCAAGGTCAGGCCCAACATCAGACAGCCGGTCAGGGGCAGGCGCATGGTCGCGTTCATATAAAGGAGACAACCGGAGCGTGGCACCCCGGGGCGACCCCGGCGCGGGTCGGAAGTCACCCTGACCGGCGGCCATTCGTTAGGGTCGCGTGAGGCCCGCTGTTCCGTTTTTCGCGCCCCTGCGTCGCATCCCCGATCGGCGTTTCGGCCTTGACTGCGCACTCGCTTTCGACAGGTCCAGACCGTTCGTCGGACGCCTTCCCGGCCCGGTCCTTGCGCCGCAAGGGATTAGGGAAATTCACTACATTTGGCGTTGACGACACCTGGTACCCCCACTATCTTGTGGCCGTCGGTACCGCCGACCACAAGTCGACGGGCGTATCGCCTTCACGCCGATGGCCTGAAGACCTACTGACAACCGCACGAAGTACAGCGTGTGGTGCCGGTCGCAGGATTCTCCGGGGGGAGAGGACCGGTGACGCAGGGGAACCGCCCGCAGGCTTGCCTGCCCGGGTCGCGGCTCCTGCGACGCCGATAGTCCACCCTGAGCATCTCTGCATCGGTTCCGGCGCCTGCCAGGCAGACCCACGCTGTACCACCCCAAATCACGCCAAGAGGAAAACGCCGTGAGCACCGAAACCAGCGCAGCTATCGATAAGGAAAGCGAATTCCTGCTGACCTCGCCGCCCACGGCGACCGCCATGAGCGTGACCAAGCGCAATGGCACGACCGAACTGGTGGACCTGAACAAGATCGTGCGCGCCGTACAGCGCTGCTGCGAAGGTCTGCATGCGGTGGATCCGATGCGCGTTGCGACCCGCACCATCTCCGGCCTGTACAACGGCGCGACCACCCAGGAGCTGGACGAGCTGTCCATCCGCACCTCGGCGCTGCTGATCGGTGAAGAACCCGAATACGGCCGCCTCGCCGCGCGCCTGCTGGCCAACTTCATCGCCAAGGAAGTGTCCGGCCAGGAAATCCATGCGTTCTCGCAGTCGGTTGGCCGCGGCCACGAAGTGGGCCTGATCAACGCCCGCCTGCTGGAGTTCGTGCAGGTCAACGCCCGCAAGCTCAACGACGCGATCGATCCGTCGCTGGACCTGCATTTCGATTACTTCGGCCTGCGTACCCTGTACGACCGTTACCTGCTGCGCCATCCGCACACCCGCAAAGTGATCGAGACTCCGCAGCAGTTCTTCCTGCGCATCGCCAGCGCGCTGAGCGAAGACGTGCCGGAAACCCTGGCGCTGTACAAGCGCATGGGCAACCTGGATTACCTGCCGTCCAGCCCGACGCTGTTCAACTCCGGCACCACGCATGAGCAGCTGTCCTCGTGCTTCCTGCTGGATTCGCCGCAGGATTCGCTGGAGTCGATCTACGCCAAGTACGGCGACATCGCCCAGCTCTCCAAGTTCAGCGGCGGCATCGGCGTCAGCTACAGTCGCGTGCGTTCGCGCGGTTCGCTGATCAAGTCCACCAACGGCCATTCCAACGGCATCGTGCCGTGGCTGAAGACCATGGATTCCTCGGTCGCCGCGGTGAACCAGGGCGGCAAGCGCAAGGGCGCGGCCTGCGTGTACCTGGAAACCTGGCACGCCGACGTCGAGGACTTCCTCGAACTGCGTGACAACACCGGTGACGAATCACGCCGTGCGCACAACCTGAACCTGGCCAACTGGGTGCCGGACCTGTTCATGCAGCGCGTGGAGGCCGACCAGGAATGGTCGCTGTTCGATCCGAGCGTGGTGCCCGAGTTCACCGATCTGTTCGGCGAGGCCTTCGAGCAGGCCTACCTGCAGGCCGAAGCCCAGGGCAAGGCCCAGCGCACGATCTCCGCCCGCAAGCTGTACTCGCGGATGATGCGTACCCTGGCCGAGACCGGCAACGGCTGGATGACGTTCAAGGACAAGTGCAACCGCGCCAGCAACCAGACGCTGCGCCCGGGCAACGTCATCCACCTGTCCAACCTGTGCACCGAAATCCTGGAAATCACCTCGGCCGAAGAGACCGCGGTGTGCAACCTGGGCTCGATCAACCTGGGCAATCATTTCGACGGCCACGGCGAGTTCGATTTCGACAAGCTGGCCGACACCGTGCGCCTGGCCGTGCGTCAGCTCGACCGCGTGATCGACCTGAACTTCTACCCGATCGAAACCGCCCGCCGCGGCAACCTGCGCTGGCGTCCGGTCGGCCTGGGCTGCATGGGCCTGCAGGACGTGTTCTTCCGCAAGCGCCTGGCCTTCGACAGTGCCGAAGCCCGTACGCTGTCGAAGAAAATCGCCGAGACGATCTACTTCCACGCGCTGGAAACCTCGTGCGAGCTGGCCCAGGAACGCGGCAAGCACCCGTCCTTCGCCGACACCCGTGCGGCCAGCGGCGAGCTGCAGTTCGATGCCTGGAACGTGGTGCCCGAAGACACCGCGCGTTGGGATGCCCTGCGTGAGCGCATCAAGGAACACGGCCTGCGCAACTCGCTGCTGATCGCGATCGCCCCGACCGCGACCATCGCCTCGATTGCCGGTTGCTACGAGTGCGTCGAGCCGCAGGTGTCCAACCTGTTCAAGCGCGAAACGCTGTCCGGCGACTTCCTGCAGGTCAACCGTTACCTGGTGAACGAGCTGAAGAAGCTCGGCCACTGGACCCCGGAAATGCGCGACGCGATCAAGCTGGCCGAAGGCTCGATCCAGGGCATCACCCAGATCCCGGAAACGCTGCGCCACGTGTACCGCACCGCCTGGGAACTGCCGATGCGTTCGCTGATCGACATGGCCGCCGACCGCGGCGCGTTCATCGACCAGTCCGCCTCGCTCAACCTGTTCATGGAAAGCCCGAACATCGGCGCGATGTCCTCCATGTACATGTACGCCTGGAAGCAGGGCATCAAGACCACGTACTACCTGCGTTCGCGCCCGGCGACCAAGATCGCCAAGACGACCGTCAGCAGCTACACCCCGGTCGAAGCCGTCGCCTGCTCGCTGGAAAACCCGGAAAGCTGCGAGGCGTGCCAGTAACCAAGGCGTGCCGGCCCACCGGGCCGGCACCGCCGGGTACGCCGACCAACGTCGGCGTCTATCCGGGAACACCGGTTCCGCCGGAAAAATCACACATCCGGTAGTGACCGACCGTTGGTCGGTCGTTGCCAAGAAGGACGAAACACCATGGCCGACAAGCCTCGTCAAATGCTGCTCGATCCAGGTTTCGAACTGACGTTGCGCCCGATGCGCTACCCGCAGTTCTATGACATGTATCGCAACGCCATCAAGAACACCTGGACGGTCGAGGAAATCAATTTCCAGATCGACATCAGCGACCTGCACGGCAAGATGTCGCCGGGCGAGCGCCACCTGATCCACCGCCTGGTCGCGTTCTTCGCCACCGGCGATTCGATCGTGTCCAACAACCTGGTGCTGAACCTGTATCAGCACCTGAATGCGCCGGAAGCGCGCATGTACCTGTCGCGCCAGCTGTACGAAGAAGCGCTGCACGTGCAGTTCTACCTGACTCTGCTCGACAACTACCTGCCGGATCCGGACGAGCGCGCCAAGGCGTTCGACGCGGTGGAGAACATCGACTCGATCAAGAAGAAGGCGGACTTCTGCTTCAAGTGGATCGACTCGATCCAGAACCTGAAGCGCATCGAGACCCGTGACGAGCGTCGCCAGTTCCTGCTCAACCAGATCTGCTTTGCGGCGTGCATCGAGGGCCTGTTCTTCTTCGCAGCTTTCGCCTACGTGTACTACTTCCGTTCGCGTGGCCTGCTCAACGGTCTGGCCTCGGGCACCAACTGGGTGTTCCGCGACGAGAGCGCGCACATGGAGTTCGCGTTCGAGTGCGTGGACGTGATCCGCGAGGAAGAGCCGGACCTGTTCGACGATGCGATGAAGCAGCAGGTGTATGACATGCTGGCCGAGGCGATCGAGTGCGAAGTGCAGTTCGCCGAGGACGTGCTGTCGGGCGGCGTGGCAGGCATTTCGACGCGTGACATGCGCCAGTATCTGCAGCATTGCGCGGACAATCATTTCCATCGCCTGGGCATGGAGAAGAAGTACAACGTGCGCAATCCGCTGAGCTTCATGGAGCTGCAGGACGTGCAGGAGTTGACCAACTTCTTCGAGCGCCGTTCGTCGGCCTACCAGGTGGGCGTGAAGGGCGAAGTGTCGTTCGACATGTCGTTCTGATCTGACGCTCGCGTCGTGATTCCGAAGAGCCCCGGACCTGTTCCGGGGCTTTTTCGTCTGCGCTCTACGCGACCCATCCACCCCCCTGTCGTATCATCCGCGCCACCCCACCATTCCCGGCCCCCGCCATGACCCCGATCCCCGAAACCATCCCGCCCATCGAAGTCCGCATGGCCGAGATCGTGTTCCCCAACCACACCAACCACCTGGGCACTCTGTTCGGTGGCCAGGCACTGGCCTGGATGGACAAGGCGGCGTTCCTGGCCGCGGCCCGCTACTCACGCCGCACCGTGGTCACCGCGCGCTCGGACCAGGTCGATTTCAAGCTGCCGATCCGCATCGGCCAGATGGTGGAAACCGTCGGCCGCATCGTCGAAGTCGGGCGCAGCTCGATGAAGGTGGAAGTGGAACTGATCGCCGAAGATCTCCACACCGGCGAGCGCAAGCTGTGCACGCGCGGGCACTTCGTGATGATCGCGCTGGATGCCGACGGCCACCCGACCAGTGTCCCGTCGCTGCCGGGTGACATCCCGGGCCCGTAAGCGGCTCCCGATCTCCGGATTGCCTCACCCCCCCTGCGCCCCCATCTGCTGTCCATGAGCACACCTCTCGCCGAGTTCATCGACCGCGCCCAGCGCCTGTTCGTGCTGACCGGCGCGGGCTGCAGCACCGATTCGGGCATCCCGGATTACCGCGATGCCGATGGCCAGTGGAAGCGGACGCCGCCGGTCACCTATCAGGCATTCATGGGTGAGCTGGCCACGCGCCAGCGCTATTGGGCGCGCAGCCTGCTGGGCTGGCCACGGTTCGGTTGGGCCCAGCCGAACCGCACGCACGCCGCGCTCGCCGCGCTGGAAGCGCGTGGCCAGGTCGAGCTGCTGCTCACCCAGAACGTCGACCGGCTGCATCAGCGGGCCGGTAGCGAAGCGGTGATCGATCTGCATGGTCGGCTGGACCAGGTGCGCTGCATGGGCTGTGAAGCGCGTACGCCGCGCGAGGCGTTCCAGCAGCGGCTGTTGGCGCTCAACCCGGGCTGGGAGCACCTGGAGGCCGCACAGGCGCCAGACGGCGATGCTGATCTGAACATCGATTTCTCGTCCTTCCAGGTGCCGGCCTGCCCGGCCTGCGGCGGCGTGCTCAAGCCGGATGTCGTGTTCTTTGGTGAAAGCGTGCCGCGTGAGCGCGTGGCCACCGTTCACGACCATCTGCAGCGCGCCGATGCGGTGCTGGTGGTCGGCTCCTCGCTGATGGTCTATTCCGGCTTCCGCTTCGTGCAGGCCGCGGCCCAGGCCGGGTTGCCGATCGCCGCGCTCAACCGCGGGCTTACCCGCGCCGATGCGCTGCTGAGCCTGAAGGTCGACCAGTCCTGCGCCGACGCGCTGGCCTTCCTGCTGCCGGGGACCGCCACCGCCTGAGCCGCTGCGAAACACTGATCCACTGGCACGGTTGCCTCCGCCGCCGCACAGGAGTGCAATGGCGCCCGGTTCCATTTCCTCTTCCCGAGTTCCCCCCTTGAGCCAGCTCTTTTCCTCCATTTCCTTCGGCCCGCTGTCCCTGCCCAACCGCATCGTGATCGCGCCGATGTGCCAGTACTCCTGCACCGACGGCCTCGCCAATGACTGGCACCGCATCCACCTCGGGCAGCTGTCGCAGTCGGGCGCCGGCCTGCTGATCCTGGAAGCCACCGCCGTGCTGCCGGAAGGCCGCATCAGCTGGGCCGATCTGGGCCTGTGGGATGACGCTACCGAAGCCGCGCTGGCCTCGGTCGTGGCCTCGGTCAGGCAGTGGTCGCCGATGCCGCTGGGCGTGCAGTTGGGCCATGCCGGCCGCAAGGCCTCGGTCAACAAGCCGTGGGAAGGCGGCGGCGCGATGGACCCGTCCGATCCGCGCGCGTGGCCCACGGTCGCGCCGTCCGCGCTGCCGTTCGCCAAGACCGATCCGACCCCGACCGAACTGGATCTGGCCGGCATCGATGCCATCGTGGACGCCTTCGCGGCGGCGGCACGTCGCGCCGAACGGGTGGGCATGGACCTGATCGAACTGCATGCCGCGCACGGTTACCTGCTGCACCAGTTCCTGTCGCCGCTGAGCAATCGCCGCGAGGACGAATACGGCGGCTCGCTGGAGAACCGCATGCGCCTGCTGGTGCGTGTGTTCGATGCGATGCGCGAAGCGGTGTCCGATCGCATTGCCGTCGGTGTGCGCATCTCCGCCAGCGACTGGGTGGCCGGCGGCTGGGACATCGAGCAGAGCACGACCCTGGCGCACGTGCTGGACGCGCGCGGGTGCCAGTTCCTGCACGTCTCCAGTGGCGGCAATGACCCGCGCCAGCAGATTCCGCTGTCGCCGGGCTACCAGGTACCGTTCGCGCAGGCGATCAAGGCGCACAAGCTGCGCATGCCGGTCATCGCGGTGGGCCTGATCACCGAGCCCTCGCAGGCCGAATCGATCCTGCGCCATGGCCACGCCGATGCGATCGCGCTGGCCCGCGGCATCCTCTACGACCCGCGCTGGCCGTGGCATGCCGCCGCCGCACTCGGCGATTCGGTGGCACCGGCACCGCAGTACCTGCGCTGCGAACCGCGCGAAGCCCGCGGTGTGTTCATCGCCCCGGAACGCTGACCCGCGAAAGGTCGTGCCGGCCGCTGGCCGGCATCCCGGGTGGCCCTGCGCTCAGCCGGCGTCCACCCGCCATGCGGGCGGCAGCCCCTCGATGATGTGCTGCATCAGCGCCCGCACCTTCGGCGTCAGATCGCGGCGATCGCTGACGCACAGGAACAACCGCATCGGCTCCGGTGAGGCCTGCGTGCTCTCCGCATCGCCCGGCTCGAACAGCGCCTGCAGCTCACCGCGCGCGAGATAGGGCGCGGCGACGAACGCGGCCAGCCGGGTGATGCCGCCGCCGGCCACTGCCATCGCGGCCAGCGCATCGATGTCGTCGCTGACCAGCGCCGGGGCGACCTCGGCATCGAAACGCATGCCGTCGCGCACGAAGCCCCACGGCAGGTAGCGCCCGTCCAGCGGGTAGCGCAGCAGCAGACAGCGGTGCTCGCGCAATGCCTCCGGCGTCAGGGGAATGCCAGCCCGCGCGAGATACGACGGTGCCGCGCAGAACACGAACGGCACCTGCGCGATCGGCCGCGCCACCAGGCCTTCCTCCAACTGCGGCTCGATCCGGATGCTGACGTCCACGTCTTCGTGGGCGTGGTCCACACTGCGGTCGGTGAGCAGCAGTTCGATCGCCAGGCGCCGGAAACGCGCCTGAAGCGAGGGCAGCAGCGGCGCCAGCGTGTGCCGGCCGAAGGCGGTGCTGCTGGCGATCCGCAGGCGCCCTTCGGGCGTGGCGTCCAGATCGGTCACGGCAGCCTGGGCGCGCTGCAGGTCGCGTTCGATATGGCGCACCTGGGCCAGGTACAGCGCGCCGCGCTCGGTCAGGGCCAGGGTGCGGGTGGTGCGGTTGAGCAGGCGCACGCCCAGATGCGCCTCCAGCCGGGCGATGTTCTGCCCGACCGCGGCCGGACTGACCCCCAGCGTCCGCGCGGCCGCGGCCAGGCTGCCGGCATCGGCGGTCCGGATGAAACTGCGGATTGACTGGAGAATGTTCATGCTGGCCGCCATTCTCGCGCTCCATTGGAAAGAATTTCTTTATAAAGCGCCAAGCCCATCCGGTCTACCCGCCCCGCTGGGCCCTGCTTATCGTGCCTGTCCCGCAACCGCCAGGTTGCCTGCTCGCCCGGCTCCGCAGCCTGGGCGACGCCGCTTCCGCGTTGTGCCGCCCCCGCTGCCGTCGCGTCCTGCGCACGGCCTGGCAGCCTTCCCCGGAGATGGACATGAACCCAGCGCTCGCCCCCCTCGATACCGACCCGCAGGAAACCCAGGAATGGCGTGAGTCGCTGGAGGCGGTCATCCACGCCGCCGGCCGCCCGCGCGCGCATTACCTGATGGACCAGCTGACCGAGCTGGACACGGCCCGCCATGGCGACCTGCATGGCCGTGTGTGGACGGCGTACACCAACACCATTCCCGTGGAACGCCAGCCGGCCTACCCGGGCGACCTCGGCATCGAGCGCCGGCTCAACGCGATGATCCGCTGGAACGCGATGGTGATGGTGCTGCGCGCCGGCAAGCACTCCAACGTGGGCGGCCACATCGCCACGTATCAGTCCGCAGCGGTGCTGTACGACGTCGGCTTCGATCACTTCTTCCGCGGCCGCACCGACACCTTCGACGGCGACATGATCTACATCCAGGGCCACTCGGCGCCGGGCATCTACGGCCGTGCGTTCGTCGAAGGCCGCATCGCACCGGAACGGATGGACAACTTCCGCCGCGAATCCGACCGCGATGGCCTGTCCTCGTATCCGCACCCGCGCCTGATGCCGGACTTCTGGCAGTTCCCCACGGTCTCGATGGGGCTGGGGCCGCTCACCGCCGCCTACCAGGCGCGCTACATGCGCTACCTGGAATACCGCGGCCTGAAGGAACATCAGGGCCGCAAGGTCTGGGCCTTCCTGGGTGATGGCGAAATGGACCAGCCCGAATCGCTGGCGGCGATCTCGGTGGCCGGCCGCGAGCGCCTGGACAACCTGGTGTTCGTGGTGAACTGCAACCTGCAGCGCCTGGACGGTCCGGTGCGCGGCAATGCCAAGGTCATCCAGGAACTGGAAGGCACCTTCCGTGCCGCCGGCTGGAACGTCATCAAGGTGATCTGGGGCGGTGGCTGGGACGCGCTGCTGGCCAAGGACAGCACCGGCCTGCTGCGCCAGCGCATGATGGAATGCGTGGATGGCGACTACCAGACCTTCAAGTCGCAGAACGGTGCCTATGTGCGCGAGCATTTCTTCGGCAAGTATCCCGAGTTGCTGGCGCTGGTCGCGGACCTGAGCGATGACGAGATCTGGGCGCTCGCGCGCGGCGGTCACGATCCGCAGAAGGTCTACGCCGCCTACGCGCAGGCGGTCGCCGGCAACGGACGGCCAAGCGTGATCCTGGCCAAGACGGTCAAGGGCTTCGGCATGGGCGAGGCCGGTGAAGGCCAGAACATCAACCACCAGCTCAAGAAGATGAGCGCCGATGCGGTGCGTGCGTTCCGTGATCGGTTTGATCTGCCGGTCAGTGACGACCAGCTGGAGGAGATGCCCTACCTGCGCCCGGCGCCGGGCAGCGCCGAAGCGCGTTATTTCGCGCAGCGCCGCCAGGCCCAGGGCGGCCAGCTGCCGGCGCGCCTGACCCACGTCGATCCGTTGCCGGTGCCGGCGCTGTCGGCCTTCGCCACCCAGCTGCAGGGCAGTGGCGAGCGCGGGCAGTCCACCACGATGGGCTTCGTGCGCATCCTCACCACGCTGCTCAAGGACCCCGAACTGGGCAAGCTGATCATTCCCATCGTGCCCGATGAATCACGCACGTTCGGCATGGAAGGCCTGTTCCGCCAGATCGGCATCCACTCCTACCTCGGGCAGTTGTACACCCCGCAGGACGCCGGTCAGCTGAGCTATTACAAGGAAGCCAAGGACGGCCAGATCCTGCAGGAAGGCATCAACGAATCCGGTGCGATCTGCTCATGGATCGCCGCCGGCACGGCCTACAGCAACCACGGCCTGGCCACGATTCCGTTCTACATCTTCTATTCGATGTTCGGCCTGCAGCGCGTGGGCGACCTGGCCTGGGCGGCTGCCGATGCGCGCACCCGCGGCTTCCTGCTCGGTGCCACCTCCGGGCGTACCACGCTGATGGGCGAGGGGCTGCAGCACGACGACGGCCACAGCCATGTGCTGTCCTCGGTGATCCCCAGCTGCGTCTCCTTCGATCCCACCTACAACTTCGAACTGGCGGTGATCATCCAGGACGGCCTGCGCCGGATGTACGTGGACCAGGAAGACATCTACTACTACATCACCGTGCTCAACGAGGCCTATCCGCACCCGGCACTGCCCGAAGGCAGTGAAGCGGGCATCCTCAAGGGCCTGTACCTGCTGCACCCCGCCGCCGCCGACAGCGACCCCGCGCTGCGCGTGCAGCTGATGGGCAGCGGCGCGATCCTGCGCGAAGTGGAAGCCGCGGCGTCGCTGCTGCAGCAGGACTTCGGCATCGCCAGCGACGTGTGGAGCGCCACCAGCCTCACCGAGCTGCGCCGCGATGGCCTGGCGGTCGAGCGCTGGAACCTGCTGCATCCGGTGCAGGAACCGCGGGTGCCGTACGTGCAACAGTGCCTGGCCGCGCACCCCGGCCCGGTGATCGTGGCCACCGACTACATGAAGATCGTCGGCGACCAGATCCGTCCCTTCATCGACGGCCGCCGCTTCACCGCCCTGGGCACTGATGGCTTCGGCCGCTCGGACACGCGCGAGTCACTGCGTACGTTCTTTGAAGTCGACCGCCACTTCATCGTGCTTGCCGCGCTCAAGTCGCTGGCCGATGAGGGTCGGATCGAACGTGCCCAGTTGCAGGTGGCGATCGACCGGTACGGGATCGATGTGGAAAAGGTGGACCCGACGGCGGTGTAACTGCTGGCACGGGCACCCTTGGTTGCATCTGAGAGCATCGACCGCAGCCCGGCGGTGCTCGCTTACACTGGCCGGATGCGCCCCGATTCCATCCTCACCCTGTCATGCCCGGACCGTACCGGGATCGTCTACCGTGTGTCCGGCCTGCTGTTCGAGCTGGGCTGCAACATCCTCGATGCCCAGCAGTTCGGCGACGACGAGAGCGGCCGGTTCTTCCTGCGCGTGCACTTCGATCGGGCCGCCGAGCAGTCACTGGGCGACGTGGAAGCCCGCATGGCCACACTGGCCACCGAGTTCGGCATGGACTGGCAGCTGCATGATGCCCGCCGCCGGGCACGGCTGCTGGTGCTGGTGAGCAGGCAGGGGCATTGCCTTAACGACCTGCTGTTCCGTGCGCACAGCCGGCAGCTGCAGGTGGACATCGCGGCTGTGGCCTCCAATCACGAGGACTTCGCCGCGCTGGCCGGCTCGTACGGCGTGCCGTTCCATCATCTGCCCGTCAACGCGGACAACCGCGCCGTGCAGGAGCAGCAGATCATCGACCTGGTCGAACGCGAGCAGATCGACCTGGTGGTGCTGGCGCGCTACATGCAGATTCTGTCGCCGCGCCTGTGCGAGGCGCTGGCCGGGCGGGCGATCAACATCCACCACAGCTTCCTGCCCAGCTTCAAGGGCGCCCAGCCGTATCACCAGGCGCACGCGCGCGGGGTCAAGATCATCGGCGCGACCGCGCACTATGTGACCCCGGATCTGGACGAAGGCCCGATCATCGAACAGGACGTGGCGCGCGTGGATCACGCGATGACGCCGCGCGATCTGGTGCGGCTGGGCAGCGATACCGAGTCGCAGGTGCTGGCCCGCGCGGTACGCCGGCATGTGGAGCATCGGATCCTGCGCAACGGGCATCGCACCGTCGTCTTCCGCTGACCGGTAGGTACCCACCGTTGGTCGGTACGACTGACCTGTAGGTACCCACCGTTGGTGGGTACGACGCTCCGGTAGTGCCGGCCGCTGGCCGGCTCATCGCACGCCCCAAACGGTATCGGGAGCCGGCCAGCGGCCGGCACTACCAGCGCACGGCCAGCACCCGCCGATCGTTCTTTGATCCGGCAGGTACCGACCGTTGGTCGGTACGCCGTTCCGGCCGGCGCCCGGGTTCGCCCGTCAGATCACCGCGATCTTTGCCTTCGCCAACGCCTCGCGCACCATCCCATCGTTGGCGTCGGTCACCGGCCGGGTCAGGTCCCACAGGAACTTCACCCGGAACCCGGATTTCATCGCGTCCTGCGCGCTCCACAGCACGCAGTAATCGCGCGCCAGGCCGCACACATGTACCTCGCGGATGCCGCGCTCATGCAGCCAGCCGGCCAGGCCGGTGGCGGGGCGGGTGCCGTCGGGACCATGGTTTTCACGGAAAGCACTGTATGAGTCCACCTCGCGCCGGGTGCCCTTGCGCAGGATCAGGTCAGCCACCGTCCAGTCCACGCCCGGATGCAGCACGGCGCCATCGCTGCCCTGCACGCAGTGGTCCGGCCACAGGGTCTGCGGCTGGGCGTGCAGCAGGATCGCTTCGAACGGCAGATGCCCCGGGTGCTGGCTGGCGAAGGAGGCGTGGTCGGCCGGGTGCCAGTCCTGGGTCGCCACCACGGTGGCGTACCGGCGTTCGGCCAGCAGGGCGGCAATGTCCGGCACGATCGCATCGCCGTCCACGCAGGCCAGTGCGCCACCGGGCATGAAGTCCGGCTGCAGGTCGATCACGACCAGGGCGACATCGGCGGGGTAACGGCTCATGGCGGCTTCACGGCTGTAGGGGCGCCCAGTCTAGCCGACGCCCCTGCAGCGGTCAGTCGGCGTCGCCCTGCTTCGAGGTGCCATCGCCGTAATACAGCACGCCCAGCTTGATCCGCTCGCGCCCGGTCTCGCGGCGGTGGCGGTTGGCGTCGCGCAGCGAGTACACGCAGCCGCAGTACTCCTGCTGGTAGAACTGCTCGCGCTTGCTGATCTCCACCATCCGCGCGGCACCGCCGCCCTTGCGCCAGTTGTAATCCCAGTACTGGATGCCCGGATAGTGCGCGGCGGCGCGGTGGCCGCAGTCGTTGATCTGGTTCATGTCCTTCCAGCGCGAGATGCCCAGCGAGCTGCTGATCACCGCAAAGCCGTTCTCATGCGCGTAAAGCGCGGTGCGCACGAAGCGCATGTCGAAGCACATCGTGCAGCGGATGCCGCGCTCGGGTTCGTTCTCCATGCCGCGGGCGCGCGAGAACCAGCTGTCGGTGTCGTAGTCGGCGTCGACGAACGGCACGCCATGTTTCTCGGCGAAGCGGATGTTCTCCTGCTTGCGCAGTTCGTATTCCTTTACCGGGTGGATGTTGGGGTTGTAGAAGAAGATCGTGTAATCGATGCCGGAAGCGGTGATCGCTTCCATCACCTCGCCCGAGCACGGTGCGCAGCACGAATGCAGCAGCAGTCTGGTGTGCCCGTCGGGCAGGGACAGGGTGGGTCGGTCGATCGGTGTCAGGTCATGCAGGTTCATGCGTTTCTCGTCGACCCCACCGCCGGCAACGGCGGCGATGGGGTCCTTGGGGCTGTCTACAAGGGTCGGATCAGGCGGCGTTGGCGTCTGCCGTTTCCTCGCGCAGTTCACGCGCGGCGGCCACCAGCGCTTCCAGCGCCGCGCGGGTTTCCGGCCAGCCACGGGTCTTCAGGCCGCAGTCCGGGTTGACCCAGATCTGCTCCGGGCGCAGCACTTCGGCGGCCTTGCGCAGCAGGGCCAGCATCTCGGCCTTGTCCGGCACGCGCGGGGAATGGATGTCATACACGCCCGGGCCGATCTCGTTGGGATACTGGAAGCGCACGAAGGCATCGAGCAGTTCCATGCGCGAGCGCGAGGTCTCGATCGAGATCACGTCCGCATCCATGGCGGCCACCGAGTGGATGATGTCGTTGAACTCGGAGTAGCACATGTGGGTGTGGATCTGGGTCGCATCGCGCACGCCGCTGGCACTGATCCGGAACGCTTCCACCGCCCAGTCCAGGTAGTCGCGCCACTGCGCACGGCGCAGCGGCAGGCCTTCGCGGATCGCCGGCTCGTCGATCTGGATCACGCCGATGCCGGCGGCCTCCAGGTCGGTTACTTCATCGCGCAGGGCCAGCGCGATCTGCCGGCAGGTGTCCGCACGGGACTGGTCGTCGCGCACGAACGACCACTGCAGCACCGTCACCGGTCCGGTCAGCATGCCCTTCATCGGCCGCTGGGTGAGCGACTGCGCGTACTGCGACCAGCGCACGGTCATCGGCTGCGGGCGCGTCACATCGCCGAAGATCACCGGCGGCTTCACGCAGCGCGAGCCGTAGCTCTGCACCCAACCATTCTTGGTGAAGGCGAAGCCATCGAGCTGCTCGCCGAAGTACTCGACCATGTCGTTGCGTTCGAACTCGCCGTGCACCAGTACGTCCAGCCCGATCTGCTCCTGCACGCGCACACAGTGTTCGGTCTGGGTGGCCAGGAAGGCATCGTAATCCGCATCGGACAGCTTGCCGGATTTGTTGCGGGCACGCGCCTCACGGACCTCCAGCGTCTGCGGGAAGGAACCGATCGTGGTGGTCGGGAAGCGCGGCAGCTTCAGCGCAGCGGCCTGGGCCAGGTGGCGCTGCGGATAGCGGCTGTGGCGCTGTGCATCGGCCGGGGTCAGCGCGGCCAGGCGCGCGGCGACGACCGGGTTGTGCACGCGCGGCGAACGACGGCGCGATTCGATGCATTCGCGTGAATGGGCGAGCGGCGCTTCGGCACGCGCCGGTGCATCGATCGCGTCGGCCAGCACGCGCAGCTCGCCGAGCTTCTGCCTGGAGAACGCCAGCCAGCTGCGCAGTTCGTCATCGAGCTTCTTTTCGTGGTCCAGATCGACCGGCGTATGCAGCAGCGAACACGATGGCGCCAGCCACAGCGCATCGCTGCCCACGTGACCGTGGGCGTAGCGCGCCAGCACCAGCGCGTTGTCCAGATGGGTGCGCCAGATGTTGCGGCCGTTGACCAGGCCGGCTGACAGCACGCGACCGGCCGGCAGCGCCTTGATCACCGCATCGAGTTGCTCCGGCGCGCGGACCAGATCCACATGCAGGCCATCGACCGGCAGCGAAGCGGCCAGCGTGAGGTTGTCTTCCAGCGCGCCGAAGTACGTCGCCACCAGCACCTTGGGGCGCGTAGCCTTGGCCAGCACCGCATAGGCATGTTCGAATGCGGCGCGGGTGGCTTCATCCAGATCCTGCACCAGCAGTGGCTCATCCAGCTGCACCCACGCCGCGCCGGCCGCCTTGAGCTCGCCAAGCAACTGCACATACACCGGCAGCAGCGCATCGAGCAGGTCCAGCGCGTTGCTGCCATCGGTGGTCTTGGACAACCGCAGGAACGTGACCGGCCCGATCAGCACCGGCCGGGTTTCGATCCCCAGCGCCTTGGCCTGGCGGTATTCGGCCAGCGGCTTGTCGCCGCGCACCGTGAAGGTCTGGCCGGCCTGCAGCTCGGGCACCAGGTAGTGGTAGTTGGTGTCGAACCACTTGGTCATTTCCAGCGCATACAGGTCGATGCCATCGCGCTGCAGGCCCCGCGCCATCGCGAAGTAGCCGCTCAGGGGCTCGGCATCGGCGAGCGCGCGGTAGCGGGCCGGGATCGCATCGAACAGGAAGGCCGCATCCAGCACCTGGTCATACAGGCTGAAATCATTGCTCGGCGGCACATCCACGCCGGCCTCGCGCTGCAGCTGCCAGTGGCGTTCACGCAGCTCGGCCGCGGTGTCCTGCAGCGACGCGGCGCTGCTCTCGCCGGACCAGAAGGCTTCGAGCGCGCGCTTGAGTTCGCGCTTGGCACCGATGCGCGGAAAACCCAGGGTGGTAACAGTGGTCATTGGAACGTGTCCTCATTGCGTAGGGGCATTGAGGAACGAAGGAACCGCGCGCCGTCCGGGGCCTTGCAGCCCGTTCCGCCCCGCCAGCGACCTTCGCCCCCGCGGGCGAACCGGATGCCGTGAAGCGGACGCACGGGGGCAGCGCCATGCAGGCGGCAGGGCGGCAGGCCCCGGCAACCTCCCCGCGGACGTTCCAGGTCGAATCGGAGGACGGTCATGTCCTCCGGCCGGGCCGGTATTCGGGCTGATGGACACGGGCGCGGGCGCCCACCTACTCCCTGCCGCTTCCCAGGCCCCAAGGCCCAGTGCTGTTGGCAGGTGTCGTTTCCATTCACCGCTGCGGGGCAGCTCCGGAATGGGCGCGCGAGGCGCCTTCACCGGATTCCCGTTTAAATCCATCCCTTCATCTGCATGAAGCGATGGATACCTTCGGCGAGCACAAGGTAGGCCGAAGGCGGGCGATGGTCAAGTCGTCTGCGCGATCCGCCCACTGCATCCAAACCACCGCCGCCTGCGTATCTCCCTGCAAGCCCGCCCGTTTGGACCCCCATGCGCCAGCCCTTGCCCTGCCTGATCCTGCTGCTGTCGGTGAGCGCCGCCCCCGTAAGTGCCGCCGATCAGACCGTGCAGCGCCAGGAAGGCCGCGCGTACGCCACTGCCGATGGCCGCCTGCTGTATCGGGAGACCCATTGGCTGCAGGGGCCGGCGAACGCACAGTCGCGCCTGGTGCTGTACCGCTGCAGTGACGGCCGGCCCTTCGCGCGCAAGTGGATGACCCCGCAGGGCAGCCCGCAGACGCCGGATTTCACCCTGGACGATGGTCGCGACGGATATCAGGAAGGCGTGCGCGGCCGTGCCGCCGACCGCCAGGTATCGGTCCGCGCCAGCGCCCAGGCACCCACCTTCAGCCGCGCCATCACCCTTCCTTCGGGGGCGGTGGTGGATGCCGGTTTCGATGCGGCGGTGCGCAGCCATTGGGCCGCGCTGCAGGCCGGGCAGAGCGTGGCCTTCCAGTTCCTGCTGCCCAGTCGGCAGCGCCTGGTGCCGTTGAAACTCCAGCGCACCGGCGCGGTGAGCTGGCAGGGCGAGCCGGCCGAGCAGCTGCAGATGAAGCTCGACGCCTGGTTCGGCTTCGCGGTGCCGGCGGTCACGCTGGTCTATGCCACCGCCGACCAGCGCCTGCTGCAGTTCATCGGCACCGGCAACGTCCGTGACGAGAAGGGCAGGTACCCGCAGGTGCGGGTCGAGTTTCCGGCGGCACCGGTTGCCACGCCTGCGGCCGAGTTGTCCGCCGCGCGGACGCAGCCGCTGGTGAAGACATGCGGTGCCTGATCGCCCCCTTGCAGACGGCGCCGGGAGCAACGAGGATGCCGATACGCCCGTTATCGACATTGAGCCTGCAATGCCCGAGCTGGACGCCGCCGCCGCATCACACCGCCTGGATGAACTGCTTGCCCGGGTCGCCGGCGGGGATCGCCAGGCGTTCGAATCGGTCTATCAGCTGGCCTCCGGCCGCCTGTTCGCCATCTGCCTGCATGTGCTGCGCGACCGCGGGGATGCCGAAGAGGTCCTGCAGGAGGTCTTCACCGCGGTCTGGAACAAGGCGGCGCAGTTCGACCGCGCCAAGGCGGCGGCCATGACCTGGCTGTCGATGATGGCCCGCAACCGCGCGATCGACCGTCTCCGCGCGGCGCCGCCGCGTGCGCTGGATGATCTGTCCGTCGCCGAGGAACTCCCAGATGTCGCGCCGCAGCCGGCCCAGGTGGCCGAGCAGGCGTCGGATCACGAGCGCCTGCAGGACTGCCTGGATACGCTGGAGCCGCGCCGTCGCTCGCTGATCCGGCTGGCCTTCCTGGAAGGCGCCAGCTATGAAGAACTGGCGCGCCGCATCGGCTCGCCGCTGGGCTCGGTGAAAAGCTGGATCCGCCGCGGGCTGGGCCAACTTCGCGTGTGCCTGGAACGATGAACGTCCGCGACCTCCATGATCTGCATGACGACGGCGAGCCGCCGAGCGCCGACATCCTGGCCGGCGAGTACGTGCTTGGGGTGCTCGATGCCGCCCAGCGCGCCGGCGCCGAACGGCGCATCGCCAGCGATCCCGGCTTTGCACGGTTGGTGACGCAGTGGGAGAACCGCCTCGCGCCCCTGCTCGCATCGCTCGGCAGTGAACCGGTGCCTGCGCATCTGTGGCCACGCATCCGCACCTCGCTGGGCTGGCCTGCCGCAACGGCCGGCTCACCGCGCCTCTGGCAGCGCACCGGGTTCTGGCAGGGCATGACCGCGTTGGCTGCCGCGCTTGCACTGGTGGCAGTGTTCAGCCGCCGTGACCTGGCGCCGACCGCACCGGTGTCCACGCCGGTCGCGGTCACACCCACCACGCCGCCGAGGCCGGCCGAGCCGGAGCAGGCCACCAGGCCGGTCACGCCGCTGCTGCACGACGATGGCACCCCGGGCTGGCTGGCCTCGGTCGACAAAACCCAGGGCAAGGTGCTGATGGTGCCGGTGCCGGCCGCGGCGGATGCCGCCGGACGCGCGCCGGAGCTGTGGCTGATCCCGGCCGGAGGCGCACCGCGCTCGCTCGGTCTGGTCTCCATCGATCGCGCGCACACGGTTGCCGTTCCGGACACGCTGCGTGATGCGCTTGTAAACGGCTCGGTGCTGGCGATCACGCTCGAGCCGGCCACCGGTGCGCCACAGGGCATTCCGACCGGCCCGATCATCGCCAAGGGCGACATCGCGAACCTGTAACCGGGCACGTCCGGAATTATTTTCCGGATCCGTGCATCCAAACGCCGCCGGCTCCCGTATCTCCTGATAACGCCTCAGGAGAAGCGATTCATGTCGGTCAGCCCCACCCCCGACGCAGGACGCACCGCACAGCGACGCCGCTGGGCCACGCTGTGGCGTTGGTTCGATACCAGCGCCGATGCTGCCGCCGCGGTGGACCAGCCGCAGCGCGTGGACTGGGTGCGGGCGATCCCCTTCGCGGCGATGCACCTGGCCTGTCTGGCGGTGATCTGGGTAGGTGTCTCCTGGGTCGCGGTGGGCGTGGCGCTGGCCCTCTACGCGGTCCGGATGTTCGCGATCACCGCGTTCTACCATCGCTACTTCTCGCACCGCACGTTCCGCACGTCGCGCACCGTGCAGTTCATCTTCGCGCTGATCGGCGCCTCCAGCGTGCAGCGTGGGCCGCTGTGGTGGGCCGCGCATCATCGCAACCATCACCGTCACACCGACACCGCCGCTGATCCGCACTCGCCCTCGGTGCATGGGTTCTGGTGGAGCCACATGGGCTGGTTCCTCACCGTGGAAGGCTTCCGCACCGACTGGTCGCGCATTCCGGACCTGGCCAAGTACCCCGAGCTGCGCTGGCTGGACCGCTTCGACACGCTGGTGCCGATCGCACTGGCCGCTGCCCTGTTCGGCCTGGGCGCCCTGCTCGAGCGCATCGCGCCGTCCTGGGGCACCAGCGGCGGGCAGATGCTGGTGTGGGGCTTCTTCATTTCCACCGTGGTGCTGTTCCATGCCACGGTGACGATCAACTCGCTGGCGCACCGCTTCGGCCGCCAGCGCTTCAACACCGGTGATGACAGCCGCAACAACCTGTGGCTCGCCCTGCTGACGTTCGGCGAAGGCTGGCACAACAACCACCACTTCTTCCCGGGTACCGCGCGCCAGGGCTTCTACTGGTGGGAAGTGGATGTCACCTGGTATGGCCTGCGGGCGATGGCCGCGCTGGGCCTGGTACGCGATCTCAAACCCGTGCCGGCCTGGGTGCTGGCCAAGGCGGAGCACTGACATGCGTATCGCCGTGGTCGGATCGGGCATCGCCGGCCTCGCCAGTGCGTGGTGGCTGAGCCAGCAGCACGAAGTGACGCTGTTCGAGGCCAACGACTACCTGGGGGGCCACACCCACACGCATGAGGTGGAGGTCGACGGCCGCACGCACGCGGTGGACACCGGCTTCATCGTGTTCAATCCCGCGCACTATCCGCTGCTCACCGGGCTCTTCGAGGAACTGGGCGTCGCCTCGCAGCCGACCACCATGAGCTTCTCGGTGCACAGCGAGCGCACTGGGCTGGAGTACAACGCCACCTCGCTGGATACGCTGTTCTGCCAGCGCCGCAATCTGGTTTCGCCGCGCTTCTGGGGGATGCTGCGCGATCTGCGCCGGTTCTACCGCGAAGCACCGGCGCTGCTCGAGCGTGACGATGACGGCCCCTCGCTGGGCGAATTCCTGGCCAAGGGCCGCTACGGCCGCACCTTCATCGACGAACACCTGCTGCCGATGGCCTCGGCACTGTGGTCCTCGCCCACGGCCAGTCTGGCCGCCTTCCCGGCGCGCTACCTGGTGCAGTTCATGGCCAACCACCAGATGCTGCAGATGACCGGGCGCGCGCCGTGGCGGGTAGTGCAGGGCGGCTCGGCACGGTACATCGATGCGCTGCGCAGCCGCTGGCAGGTCCGCGAGCGGCTGGAGTGTCCCGTGTTCGGGGTGGAGCGCCACGAGCATGGCGTGCGCGTGCACAGCGCTGCCGGGCTGGAAGGCTTCGACCAGCTGGTCCTGGCCTGCCACAGCGACCAGGCCCTGGCCTTGCTGTCCGATGCCGATCTCACCGAGCGCGCGGTACTGGGTGCGATCCGCTACCAGCCCAACGAGGTGGTGCTGCATACCGATGCAAGTCTGCTGCCGCGTGACCGCAAGGCCTGGGCCGCCTGGAACGCGCATGTGCCGCGCGACCCGCTGGCGCCGTGCACGGTCAGCTACTGCATGAACCTGCTGCAGGGCATCGATACCCCCACGCCCTTGGTGGTTACCCTCAACCGCAGCGAGGCGGTCGATCCGGCCACCGTGCTGCGCCGCCTGCAGTATGCCCATCCCGTGCACGACCACGCGATGGTGCGGGCGCAGCAGCGCTGGACGGAAATCCAGGGCCATCGCCGGACCTGGTTCGCCGGTGCGTACTGGGGCTGGGGCTTCCACGAGGATGGCATCCGCAGTGCCCGCCGCGTGGTCGATGCATTGCAGGCGTTGGATGCCGAGTCCTACTGGCCGCTGGCCGAGGCACTGCCGGCATGACCGCCAGTGCGATCTATCGCGGCTGGATGCGCCATCGGCGGCACGCGCCGCACGCGCACGCGTTCGGCTACCCGATCGCGCAGCTGCTGCTGGACCTGGACGAACTGCCGCGCCTGTTCGAGCGGCGCTGGCTGTGGTCGGTGGGTCGCCGCAACGTGGTCGAGTTCCGCCGCAGCGACTATCTCGGTGCGCCCGATCAGCCGCTGGTCGATGCCGTACGTGCACGCATCACCGAGGCACTGGGCCACGCGCCCGCCGGGCCGATCCGCCTGCTGACGCATCCGCGGTATGCCGGCCACGTGTTCAATCCGGTGAGCTTCTATTACTGCTATGCCGCCGACGGCACGACGCTGGACAGCATCGTGGCGGAGATCACCAACACGCCCTGGAAGGAGCGCCACGCCTACGTGCTGCCGGTGGCGCAGGCCGATGCCCAGGGCCGCGCGCTGTGCTGGTCGTTCGACAAGCAGTTCCACGTGTCGCCCTTCATGCAGATGGACTGCGAGTACCGCTGGCGCTTCACCGCGCCCGGCGAGGACCTGCACGTGCACATGCAGGTCTGGCGCGAAGGGACGTGCCAGTTCGATGCCGATCTGGTGATGCAGCGCCATCCGCTCACCGGGCGCGGCCTGGCCGGCGTGCTGCTGCGCTACCCGCTGATGACCCTCAAGGTGGTGGCCGCGATCCACTGGCAGGCGCTTCGCCTGTGGCTCAAGCGCAACCCCGTCCATGACCACCCTTCTCTTGCCGGAAAATCCCCATGAACGACATGACCCGTGCGGTGGCCCTGCCGCAGCCGTCCGCCCTTGAAGGGTTCCTGCGTGGGCGCCTGTTGGCTCAGCTCGCCCCGCTGCGTGGCGGCCATCTGCGCCTGCGCGATGCGCTCGGTGATGTGGTGATCGGTGATCCACAGGCCACGCCACAGGTGACGGTGTGGGTGGATGACCCGGCCTTCTATCGCGCAGTGGCTGCGCAGGGCAGTGTGGGCGCAGGCGAGGCGTACATCCGTGGCGACTGGCGCTGCGATGATCTGGTCGCGCTGGTGCGGCTGCTGGTGCGCAACCGGGATCTGCTCGATGGCATGGAGGGCGGGCCGGCGCGTGTCGGTGGCTGGTTGCTGAAGGGCTGGAACCGGCTGCGCCGCAATACGCGCGAAGGCAGCCGCCGCAACATCGCGGCGCACTACGATCTGGGCAATCCGTTTTTCTCGCTGTTCCTGTCTCCGGACCTGATGTACTCCTCGGCGCTGTATGCGAGCCCGGACGACACGCTGGAGGCGGCCTCCGAGCGCAAACTCGCGCGCATCTGCGAGCAGCTGCAGCTCACCGCCACCGATCGCGTGGTCGAGATCGGCACCGGCTGGGGCGGCTTCGCGCTGTACGCGGCGCGGCACATCGGTTGCCACGTCACCACCACCACCATCTCGGTCGAGCAGTACACGCTGGCCCGGCAGCGGGTGGAGGCGGCCGGGCTACAGGACAAGGTGACCCTGCTGCTCAAGGACTACCGCGATATGGAGGGCCAGTACGACAAGCTGGTCTCCATCGAGATGATCGAGGCGATCGGCGCGCAGTACCTGGACACCTACTTCGCCACGCTCACCCGGTTACTCAAGGACGATGGCCTGGCGCTGCTGCAGGCCATCACCATCGAAGACCAGCGCTACGAGCAGGCCCGGCGCAGCGTCGACTACATCAAGCGCTTCGTGTTTCCCGGCAGTTTCATTCCGTCGATCAACGCGATCGTCGCCGCCAAGACCCGCAGCAGCGACCTGCAGTTGATCGGCCAGCATGATTTCGGCCCGTCCTATGCGCTGACCCTGCGTGCCTGGCGCCAGCGCTTCCTGGCCCAGTTGCCCGCGGTACGCGCACAGGGCTTCGATGCATCCTTCATCCGCCTGTGGGAGTTCTATCTGGCCTACTGCGAGGGGGGCTTCCTGGAGCGCTCCATCGGCGTCTCGCACCTGCTGATGGCGCGTCCGGGCTACCGGCCCGCGCTGATTGCCGGGGAAGGCTGAAGTGACACGATTCTGGGCCAACGTGATCGGCAACCAGCTGGTGTGGCTGTGCGCCGTGATCGGTGCCGGCCACGGGCTGCGCTGGCCGGCGCTGGTGGCGGCTGCTGCCTACGTGGGCAGCCAGCTGGCGTTGTCGGCGCAGCCGTCGGTGGAGCTCAGGCTCATGCTGGTGGCGATCGGGTGCGGCCTGCTCGTGGATGGGCTGGCGGGTGCGTCCGGGTGGGTGACCTACGCGGCTGCCAATGAGCGCGCGTGGATCGCACCGGTCTGGATTCTGGCCCTGTGGGCCGCCTTCGCGATGACGCTGACGGTGTCGTTCGCGGTGCTGCAGCGGCATCTCATTGCCGCCGCGCTGGTCGGCCTGCTGCTGGCGCCGCTGGCGTATCTGTCCGCTGCGCGCGGTTGGTCCTCGGTGGTGTTCGCCACACCGCAGTGGCACGGCGTGCTGCTGCTCGGCCTCGGCTGGGCGGTCGCGCTGCCGCTGCTGGCCGCCTGCGCCCGCCATTGGCAGGGCCGCACGGCCCCCTTGAACACACTCACTCCTGGAGAGACACGATGAAGATGCTGTGGGTGGTGTGGCTATATGCCGCCGTGATCATGACCTGGGGCTGGTGGTGGCAACGCCGGCATCAGAACATCGGCGTGGTCGATGTGCTCTGGGCCAAGGGCGTCGGCGCGTCGGCCCTGTTGCTGGCCCTGCTCGGCGATGGTGCGGCGATGCCACGGATCGCACTGGCGGTACTGGGTGGCCTGTGGGGATCACGCCTGGCGCTGCACCTGTGGCACCGGGTGCGCAGCGAACCCGAGGATGGACGCTACCAGCACCTGCGCAGGCACTGGAACGGCCACCAGGGAAAGATCTTCGGCTTCTTCCAGTTCCAGGCCCTGCTGATCGTGCTGTTCGCGCTGCCGTTCGTGGCCGTGTCGGTCAATCCGCAACCGCAGGGCTGGGGCTGGCTGATCGCGGCAATGGCGATGTGGCTGCTGAGCGTGAGCGGTGAATCCATCGCCGACCGCCAGCTGGCGCGCTTCCGCGCGAATCCCGCGAACAAGGGCAAGACCTGTCGTGACGGTCTGTGGCGCTACTCGCGGCACCCCAACTATTTCTTCGAGTGGCTGCACTGGTTCACTTACGTGCTGCTGGCCGTGCAGTCGCCGCTGTGGTGGCTGGCGTGGTCGGGCCCGTTGGTGATGTACGTGTTCCTGCGCTGGGTCAGCGGCATTCCCTTCACCGAGGCGCAGGCGCTGCGCTCGCGCGGTGAGGATTACCGCGAGTACCAGCGCACCACGCCGATGCTGTTCCCGTGGTTCCCCTCCCGTTCGTCGCATGCCCGCAAGGAGTCTTCACCGTGAATGTCGCCAGTGACCAACTGCCCCTGCCGGACTACGCACCGGGCCTGACCGGCCTGGCCGAACGTGGGCTCGTGCCCGATGCGCTGTTGCGGCTGGGCATCCGCCGCCAGTGCGAGCAACGCCTGCGCGAAGAGCTTGCCGGTGGCCAGCAGGTCCAGTCGCAGCGCTTTGCCGCGCGTATTGCCGGGCTGGCCAGCAGCGCGGTGGCGCTGCACGTGGATGCGGCCAATCGCCAGCACTACGAAGTGCCGGCCGCGTTCTTCCATCGCTGCCTGGGCAAGCGCCTGAAGTACAGCAGCTGCTATTACGCCACGGGCAGCGAAACGCTGGACGAGGCCGAAGAGGCGATGCTCGCGTTGTACGGTGAGCGCGCGCAGCTGGCCGATAGACAGCACATCCTGGAGCTGGGCTGCGGCTGGGGGTCGCTGACGCTCTGGATGGCCGAGCGCTACCCGAACGCGCAGATCACCGCTGTCTCCAACTCCAACAGCCAGCGCGAGTACATCCTGGGCCAGTGCCGCGCGCGTGGCCTGATCAACGTCACCGTGCTGACCCGTGACGTGAACCATCTGATGCTGGATGCGGAGACCTTCGACCGCTGTGTCTCCATCGAGATGTTCGAGCACATGCGCAACTACCCGCAGCTGCTGCAGCGCATCCACCGCTGGCTGCGCCCCGAGGGCAAGCTGTTCGTGCATATCTTCGTGCACCGCACGCTGATGTACCCGTTCGAGACCGAGGGCGACGACAACTGGATGGGCCGCCATTTCTTCACCGGTGGCCTGATGCCGGCGGCCGATACGCTGCTGTTCTTCCAGCAGCACCTGCAGCTGCAGCAGCGCTGGCTGCTCGACGGCACCCATTACGAGCGCACCGCCAATCACTGGCTGGCCAACCAGGACCGCGAGAAAGAGGCGGTGATGGCCGTGCTGCGCCAGACCTACGGCGATGCTTCGGCCGCACTGTGGCACCAGCGCTGGCGCATGTTCTGGATGGCCTGCGCGGAACTGTTCGGCTATCAGCAGGGCCAGCAGTGGCAGGTGGCCCATTACCTGTTCAACCGTCCGTGATCACCCCACGTTCCTGGAGGAAGCCGTCATGTCGATCCGCGCTCTCATTCCCCTGCTGGCTGTCGGCATGATGCTCGGCGGCTGCAGTGGCAACACCCGTCCGATCCCGCCGGTGGCGCACGTGGACGTGCCGCGCTTCATGGGCGACTGGTATGTGATCGCCCATATCCCCAGCCGGCCCGAGCGCGAGGCGTTCGACGCAGTGGAATCCTACGCACTGCGTCCGGATGGCCGCATCCAGACCACCTTCCGCTATCGCAAGGGCAGCTTCCAGGCGCCGGTCAAGACGATGCACCCGGTCGGGACGGTCAAGGACGGCACGGGCGGCGCGGTCTGGGGCATGCAGTTCATCTGGCCGATCCAGGCCGAGTACGTGATCGTCTACCTGGACGCGGAGTACCAGCAGACCATCGTCGGCCGCAGCAAGCGCGACTACATGTGGCTGATGGCCCGCACCCCGACCATCTCCGACGCGGACTACCAGGCGGCGATGACCCGGGTCGCCGCGCTGGGCTATGACCTCTCCCAGGTGCGGCGCGTGCCGCAGTCCGGCAAGGCCGAATAGGCCGTTCCGTGCCGCGCTTCTCAGGCCCTGAGAAGCGCACGGGCGATACTGTCGCCATCGACCTCTTTGGCCCCTGCATCGTTGCGGGGGCAGGCGGGGAGGGTGTGCGGATCGGCCGCGCACGGGCGGACAGAGGACGGCAACGTGGCGGACAAGTACTGCGATCTGGTCATGAAGGGCGGCATCACCAGCGGCATCGTGTATCCCAACGCGGTGCTGTCGCTGGCCCGCGAGTACCGCTTCAAGAGCATCGGCGGCACCTCGGCCGGCGCCATTGCCGCTGCCGTGGCCGCTGCAGCGGCGCTGGGTGACCGGCGACGCCAGGCCGGTGAGCCGGTGGCCGCGGCGGTAGGCTTTCCGGGGCTGGCCGGGGTATCGGCGCAGTTGTCCCGGCAGGGCTTCATCCACAGCCTGTTCCAGCCGGCGTATGGCGCGCGTACCGCGTACCGCCTGCTGGTGATGCTGACCGGCAAGGCTGGCCTGCTGCGCAAGATTGCCTGCCTGCTCGCCGCGGTATTCGCGATCGCGCCGCTGGAACTGCTGGTCTCACTGGCGGGCCTGCTCGGCATCGGTTACCTCGCCGGGGGCATCGACGGCATCTGGGCGACGCTGCTGCCGTCGTTGCTATGCGCCTACGGCGCTGGCGTGCTGGCCTCGGCACTGCGCGTGGCGCGCGTGGCACGGCGTAACCTGCTTGGCCTGTGCAATGGCAGCACCCAGCCGAACGCTTCCGCACCGGCGCTGACGGATTGGCTGCACACCCAGCTGCAGGCATTGGCCGGCAAGCCGGACGAGCAGCCATTGACCTTCGGCGACCTGCATGCCGCACCACGTTATCCCGGCGAGCCCAGTGGCGCGCACGCGATCACGCTGCAGATGATCACCACCTGCGTCTCCCACACCGAACCACGCACGCTGCCGTTCAATGCGGCGCACTTCTGGTTCCTGCGCGAGGAGTTCGCGCAGTTGTTCCCGGCCAGCGTGGTCGACTGGCTGGTCGCGCGCGCCGGCACTCCCGAACACGTCGAGGGGCGCGACTACTACCGCCTGGTCGATGGCGAGGACCTGCCGGTGCTGGTGGCCACGCGCATGAGCCTGAGCTTCCCACTACTCATCAGCGCAGTGCCACTGCACGAGCCGGCCCGGCGCGAGCGTCGCTGCGAGCCGGTCGCCGATGCCGAGCCCCGACGCGACAACGCCAACGTCGCCGACAGCATGGAAGGGCTCACCAGTGGTGGCCAGAGCTGTGGTCCGGTGATCGCCGCGTTCCGTGTGTGCTGGTTCTCCGATGGCGGCATCAGCAGCAACTTCCCGATCCACCTGTTCGACGCCGCGTTGCCGCGCTGGCCGACCTTCGGCATCAATCTGGTGTATCCGCGTCACGCCGAGGCGGTCAGCGTGCTGGCCCACGGCGATACGCATGCGCGGGCGGAGCAGGCGGTTTTCCTGCCGACCGAGAACCGCCATGGCTGGCAGCGCACCTACCATTCCATCGCGCAGCCGCTGGCCGCCGCGGAAATGTCCGGCTTTCTCTTTTCGATCGTCTCGACCATGCAGAACTGGCGCGATGTGCTGCAGGCCCGCGCGCCGGGCTACCGTGACCGCATCGTGCATGTGGCGCTGGAGGGCGACGAGGGCGGCATGAACCTGGACATGCCACAGGCCGTGCTCAGCCGCATCGCCGACAAGGGCAGCATCGCCGGGGAGCGCTTCTGCGATTTCTCCTTTGCCAACCACTACTGGATCCGCTGGCGCAATCTGGCCTCGGCCTACCAGCGCTACACGCTGGATGTGGCGCGCACCGACGACCCCGCGCAGCGGGTGGCGGCGTACTCGGATGCATACCAGAGCGTTGCCACGGGAACGCCGGTGCCGCCGTCCTACCGCTTGAGCTCGGAAGACAAGCGCCGCGAATCGCAGCAGCTGTGGCGGCACATGGTCGAGCAGGGCCAGATCTGGGAAGACCTGGGGCCGGACCTCACCGACGGTGCGCCCCGGCCGCTGCCGCAGATGAAAGTGACGCCGATCTATTGAGCCGGACATGGACCGCGTCGTGATCGCAAATGCCGGCAATTGGTCGGCTGCCCATGACACGTCACACGACCGGTAGAGCCGACCGTTGGTCGGCTGCTCTTCGCGACGGGTCAGCCGTCTTGGCACCGGAGGCAAGTCGACCAACGGTCGACTCTACCCGCCACGTCGGGGCCAACATTCTCGGCACCGGAGGCACGTCGACCAACGGCCGACGCTACCCGCGTCCCGGTAGCTGTGGGAACGCGCGCTGCATGCAGTCTTCGCGCGGGCAGACCCGGCAGCCCGGGCCGATCGAGACCGAGTTGCCCGGGCTCTGGATATCCAGCCCGCGCGTGTAGATCAACCGTTCGGCATGCTGCAGGTCGCAGCCCAGCGCCACCGCGAAGGTCTTGCGTGGCTGGCCGTGCCCGATCGGGCCGCTGCTCACCTGCCGCGCCAGCCAGAAGTGGCGGCGCCCGTCCGGCATGCGCGCGGTCTGGGTCAGCACGCGGCCTGGCTGGTTGAAGGCTTCGTACACGATCCACAGCGGGCACGAGCCGCCCACCTGTGAGAAGTGGAAGTCGGTGGCCGAGTGCCGCTTGGACACATTCCCCGCGCGGTCCACGCGGATGAAGAAGAACGGAAGGCCGGGCGCGCTGCGCCGGGCCAGCGTGCTCAAGCGATGGCAGACCGCCTCGAAGCCCACGCCGAAGCGATGGGCAAGCGCATCGATGTCATACGCGCTGTGCTCGGCGGCACGCAGGAACTGCGCGTACGGCATCACCAGCGCGCCGGCGAAGTAGTTGGACATGCCGATCCGCGCCTGGGCGATCTGCTCCGCTTCGCCGAAGCCCGCGCGTGCGATCACCGCATCGATCTGCGCGGCGTAGCCAAGCAGGGCGAGTTCGGCGGCCATCTGGAACGCCTGCTGGCCCGGTTCAAGGTAATCGGGCAGCCACAGGGTGCGGCTGCCGCCATCGTAGACGCGCTTCTCGCGGCCAGCCTGCAGCGGCCCTACTTCCACCAGCACGCCATGGCGGTCGGCCAGCAACTGGCGCAGGCGCGGCGCAACATGCCCGGCCACCAGCCCCCATTCGCTGAACAGCTGCTCGGCCAGGTCGTCCAGCTCGGGGATGTGGTTGTGCATGCGGTTGAAGAAGTCACGTACCTGGTCGCCCGCGGGCAGCGCCTGCCCGGCATGCACATCGCCCAGCTGGAACTCCAGCGCGGCGGCGTGCTCGCGCAGCATCAGGTGGCGGCGGTGCAGGTCGAGCAGGGCGCGGCTGATCTGCGGCAGGTTGCCGGCCATGGCGCGCAGCTCGGTGCTGCTGACATCGGCCAGGCCCAGATCGCGCAGGGTCTCGCCCAGCGATTCCTGCAGCGCGCCGGGGTCATCGACCTCGAACAGTTCACTGACGTCACCCAGCACCTCGCGCAGCTTGCCCTGCACCGACGGGGTCAACGGCCGCTTGTTACGCTCGATCTGGTTCAAGTAGCTGGCCGACAGCCCCAGGGCCTTGGCCAGCGCCAACTGGCTGTAGCCGCGCTGCTCGCGCAGTTTGAGCAGGCGCAGGCCGAGCTGGCGTTGGACAGGCTGGCTATTCACAGAATTCACAAGAATCGTAGCGGGCATTGGCCAGATTAAGCGCATACAGCCCGGAAATCGAGGGTGGCACTGTGAATAATGCCAACAACTTTCGACCCGCCGGGATTGTCCATGACTGTTGCAGCGCCCCGTATCCGCATGTTGATCGATGGCCAGTTCATCGAATCGGCCAGCTCGCATTGGCAGAACGTGGTCAATCCGGCCACCCAGGACGTCCTGGCCCAGGTCCCGTTTGCCACCCCCGGCGAAGTCGACGCCGCCGTCGCCTCGGCCAAGGAAGCGTTCAAGACCTGGCGCAAGACCCCGATCGGCACCCGTGCGCGCATCTTCCTGAAGTACCAGCAGCTGATCCGCGAGAACATGAGCGAGCTGGCCCACATCCTCAGCGCCGAGCAGGGCAAGACCGTGCCGGATGCCGAAGGTGATGTGTTCCGCGGCCTGGAAGTGGTCGAGCACGCCGCTGCCATCGGCAACCTGCAGCTGGGCGAGCTGGCCAACAACGTCGCCAACGGCGTGGACACCTACACCCTGCTGCAGCCGCTGGGCGTCTGCGCGGGCATCACCCCGTTCAACTTCCCGGCGATGATTCCGCTGTGGATGTTCCCGATGGCCATCGCCACCGGCAATACCTTCATCCTCAAGCCGTCCGAACAGGACCCGATGGTCACCATGCGCCTGGTTGAACTGGCGCTGGAAGCCGGCATCCCCAAGGGCGTGCTGAATGTCGTGCACGGTGGCGAAGACGTGGTCAACGCGATCTGCGATCACCCGGACATCAAGGCCGTTTCGTTCGTCGGTTCCACCCGCGTCGGCACCCACGTGTACAACCGTGCCTCGCTGGCCGGCAAGCGCGTGCAGTGCATGATGGGCGCCAAGAACCACGCCGTGGTGCTGCCGGACGCCAACAAAGAACAGAGCCTCAACGCGATGGTCGGTGCCGCCTTTGGTGCGGCCGGCCAGCGCTGCATGGCCGCCTCCACCCTGGTGCTGGTCGGCGAAGCGCGCGAGTGGGTGCCGGACCTGGTGGCCAAGGCCAAGACGCTGAAGGTCAGCGGTGGCAGCGTCGCCGGTACCGATGTCGGCCCGGTCATTTCCTGCGCCGCGCGGGAGCGTGTCGAAGGCCTGATCGCTTCGGGCGTGGAACAGGGCGCCAAGCTGGTGCTCGACGGCCGCAACCCGCAGGTCGATGGCTTCGAGAAGGGCAACTTCGTTGGCCCGACCATCTTCGCCGGCGTCAAGCCGGGCATGCGCGTGTACGACGAGGAAATCTTCGGGCCGGTGCTGGTGATCCTGGAAGCGGACACGCTGGAAGACGCCATCGAACTGATCAACGCCAACCCGAACGGCAACGGCACCGCGCTGTTCACCCAGTCCGGTGCGGCCGCCCGCAAGTTCCAGGAAGACATCGACGTCGGCCAGGTCGGCATCAACGTGCCGATCCCGGTGCCGGTGCCGCTGTTCTCGTTCACCGGCTCGCGCGCCTCCAAGCTCGGCGACCTGGGCCCGTACGGCAAGCAGGTGGTGATGTTCTACACCCAGACCAAGACGATCACCTCGCGCTGGTTCGATGACGAGACGCTGGGTCATGGCGTCAACACCACCATCAGCCTGAAGTAAGCAACCGCAACAACGGAGTTCGACCATGAGCCACTCGATGACGACGGAACTCGACGAAGCGCAGCAGGCCTATAGAGAGGCAGCGCGTGACTTCGCCCAGGCCGAACTGGCGCCGCACGCCGCGCGATGGGATGCGGAGGGCATCTTTCCGCGCGAGGCGATCGCCAAGGCAGGGGAACTCGGGTTCTGTGGGTTGTACATGGACCCCGAGGTCGGCGGCAGCGGCTTGAGCCGTCTGGACGCCGCCGTCGTCATCGAGGAGCTCGCCAATGTGGACCCGTCCACGGCGGCCTATGTCAGCATCCACAACATGGCCTCGTGGATGGTGGCCAAATGGGGCCAGGAGAGTCTGCGTGCCGAATGGGGCGCAGACCTGTCGTCCGGCATCAAGCTGGCCTCGTACTGCCTGACCGAGCCGGGGGCCGGCTCCGACGCGGCCTCGCTGAAGACCAGCGCGGTGCGTGATGGCGACCACTACGTGCTCAACGGTTCCAAGGCCTTCATCTCCGGCGCCGGTGCCACCGAGCTGCTGGTGGTGATGGCGCGCACCGGCGGCGCCGGTGCCGGTGGCATCAGCGCGATCGCGGTGCCGGCCGATCTGCCCGGCATCAGCTACGGCCGCAAGGAAGAGAAGATGGGCTGGAACAGCCAGCCGACCCGTGGCATCACGTTCGAGAATGTACGCGTGCCGGTCAGCCATCTGCTCGGCGAGGAAGGCAGTGGCTTCAAGCTCGCCATGAAGGGCCTGGACGGCGGCCGCATCAACATCGCCGCGTGCTCGCTGGGTGCGGCCCAAGGCGCCGTGGATGCCGCCCGCCGCTATATGGGCGAGCGCCGCCAGTTCGGCAAGGCGCTGTCGGAGTTCCAGGCGCTGCAGTTCAAGCTGGCCGACATGGCCACCCAGCTGGTCGCCGCACGGCAGATGGTGCACACCGCCGCGCGCAAGCTCGACGCCGGCGCCAGCGATGCCAACGTGTGGTGCGCGATGGCCAAGCGCTTCGCCACCGATGCCGGCTTCAACATCTGCAACGATGCGCTGCAGATCCACGGCGGCTACGGCTACATCCGTGAATACCCGATCGAACGGCTGCTGCGCGATTCGCGCGTGCACCAGATCCTGGAGGGCACCAACGAGATCATGCGTGTGATCGTGGCCCGCCACCTGCTCAACACTGAAGAGGAACTGCGATGATGGAGTGGCGCCAGCATGATCACGTCGGCCTGAAGGTCGAGGCCGATGGCCACGTCGCGGTCATCACCCTCGACAACCCGCCCGCGCATACCTGGACCGTGCACAGCCTCTCGGCGCTGCGCGATCTGGTCGGCGCGCTCAATGCGGACCGCGATATCTACGCGCTGGTGATCACCGGCGATGGCGAGAAGTTTTTCTCCGCCGGTGCCGACCTCAAGCAGTTCGCCTCCGGCGACAAGGCCGCCGCACGTGAAGCGGCACGTCGCTTCGGCGAAGCCTTTGAAGCGCTGTCCGGGTTCCGTGGCGTGTCGATCGCGGCGATCAACGGCTACGCGATGGGCGGCGGTCTGGAATGCGCGCTGGCCTGCGACCTGCGCATCATCGAAGAACACGCCCAGGTGGCGCTGCCGGAGGCCACCGTCGGCCTGCTGCCGTGCGCCGGCGGCACCCAGAACCTGCCGCGCCTGGTGGGCGAAGGCTGGGCCAAGCGCATGATCCTGCTGGGCGAGCGCATCGATGCGGACACCGCACTGCGTATCGGCTTGGTGGAAGAAAAGGTGGGCAAGGGCGAGGCCAAGGCACTGGCCCTGGCGTGGGCGCACAAGGCGGGCAAGCAGAGCCCGACCAGCATCGCCGCCTGCAAGACGCTGGTGCAGGCCACCCGCACCGGCACCCACGCCTCGGCGCTGGTGGCCGAGCGCGAGGCCTTCGTTGATCTGTTCGACAGCGCCGACCAGGCCGAAGGCGTGAACGCCTTCCTGGAAAAGCGTGCCGCGCAGTGGAAGAACGCATGAGCACCGCCGTCGTCAACGACGAGGCGCCGGTGCTGTTCGAAGAGCGCGCCGCCGCCAACGGCACGCGCATCGGCATCGCCACGCTCAATGCCCCGCGCACGCTCAACGGGTTCTCGCTGCCGATGGCGCATCTGCTGCGCGAGCGGCTGGAGGCCTGGGCCGTTGATGACGGCATCGCGCTGGTGGTGCTGCAGGGCGCCGGCGATAAGGCCTTCTGCGCCGGCGGCGATCTGCACAGCCTGTACCGCAGCATGGTCGACTACCGCGAGGGCGGGAAGACCGACATCCGCGACAACGCGTACGCGGCCGAATTCTTCGACGTCGAGTACCGCGTCGACTACGCCATCCACACCTATCCCAAGCCGATCCTGTGCTGGGGCCATGGCATCGTGATGGGCGGCGGCATCGGCCTGATGTCCGGCGCCAGCCACCGCGTGGTCAGCGAGCGCTCCAGGCTGGCGTTCCCGGAGATCACCGTGGGCCTGTTCCCGGACGTGGGCGGCAGCTGGCTGCTGCCGCGCGTACCCGGCCACGGCGGCCTGTTCCTGGCCCTGACCGGTGCACCGCTCAACGCCGGCGATGCGATCTACGCCGGGCTGGCGGATATCCACATCGCCGAGGCGCAGCGCGAGACCGTGTTCAATGCGCTGGCGGACGTGCACTGGAGCCGCGAGGCCAAGCGCAACCACGAACAACTGACCGCACTGCTGCAGCAACACGCCAGCGATGCGGCCACCGGTCCGCTGCTGCGCAATGCCACCACCGTGGACGCGCTGTGCGCCGGTGACGACGTTGGTGCGATCGTCGAGGCGATTCTTGCGCTGGACACGGACGATGCCTGGCTGAGCACTGCGAAAGCCACACTTGCCGCCGGTGCGCCCGGCTCGGCGCGGCTCGCGTTCGAGCTGCAGCACCTGGCCGAGGGCGCTTCGCTGGCCGAGGTATACCGCATCGAATACATCGCAGCACTGCATGCGGCCGGCCACGGCGACTTCGCCGAAGGCATCCGCGCGTTGCTGATCGACAAGGACCGCACCCCGCAGTGGCAGCCGCGCACGCTGGCCGAAGCCACGGCCGAGTGGGCCCGCACCTTCTTCGTTTCGCCGTGGTCGGATGCCGCGCATCCGCTGGCCGACCTCGGTGCCACCGTCCCTGAAAGGAGCCGCGCATGAGCCGTATTGCATTCATCGGGTTGGGCAACATGGGTGGCCCGATGGCCGCCAACCTGGCCAAGGCCGGTCACGCGGTGCGCGTGTTCGATCTGGTGCCCGCCGCCGTGCAGGCCGCCGTCGATGCCGGCGCCACCGCCGCCAGCTCGGCACTGGATACGCTGACCGGGGCCGAGATCGTCATCTCGATGCTGCCGGCCAGCCGCCACGTTGAAGGCGTCTACCTCGGTGACGACGGCCTGCTGGCCGACATCCCCGGCGGCGCGCTGGTCATCGACTGCAGCACGATCGCGCCGGCCACCGCCCGCAAGGTCGCCGAAGCCGCTGCCGCGCGCGGCCTGCAGATGCTGGACGCACCGGTCTCCGGCGGCACTGCCGGTGCCCAGGCCGGCACCCTGACCTTCATCGTCGGTGGCGAAGCCGAGGCGCTGGAACGCGCGCGACCGCTGCTGCAGGCGATGGGCAAGAACATCTTCCATGTCGGCGCCAGCGGTGCCGGCCAGGTCGCCAAGCTGTGCAACAACATGGCGCTGGGCGTGATCATGGCGGTGACCGGTGAGTCGATCGCGCTGGGCGTCGCGCACGGGCTGGACCCGAAGGTGCTCTCGCAGATGATGGCGGTCAGTACGGGCCGCAGCTGGGCGACCGAAGTGTGCAACCCGTGGCCCGGCGTGCTCGAAAACGCCCCGGCTTCGCGCGGCTACAGCGGCGGCTTCGGCAGCGACCTGATGCTCAAGGACATGGGCCTGGCGGTGGAAGCGGCGATGAGCGTCGGCGCCTCGATCCCGCTGGGCGAGCTGGCGCGCAACCTGTATTCGATGAATCACCAGGCCGGTCGCGGCAAGCTGGATTTCTCCAGCGTGGTGCAGCTGATCACGCACGACAAGTAGCGGGTAGTGCCGGCCGCTGGCCGGCAACGTCACTATCGACACCGGCGACATCCGGCTTCACCGGTAGGCAACGACCGTTGGTCTTTGCAACAGAACAAGATGCATCCCATGGGTACGCCCACGGGATCCACCGCGGTGGGATGGGCGGTTGCCAGACGATCAAGTCAGGCAGCCGCCCATTTTTTTTTCAGACCACCGTCAGCGTCACGTCGATGTTGCCGCGGGTCGCGTTGGAGTACGGGCACACGATGTGCGCCTTCTGCACCAGTTCTTCGACCTGCTCGCGCGGCAGGCCCGGAACCGAAATCTCCAGCGCCACTTCGATGCCGAAGCCGGTCGGGATCTGGCCGATGCCGACCTTGCCGGTGATCTGCGTTTCAGCCGGCAGAGCGACCTTGGCCTGACCGGCCACATACTTCAGCGCGCCCAGGAAGCAGGCCGAGTAACCGGCGGCGAACAGCTGCTCCGGGTTGGTGCCCGGGCCGCCCGCGCCGCCCAGCTCGCGCGGGGTGGAGAGCTGGATGTCCAGCACGTTGTCGGAAGAGACGGCGCGGCCGTCGCGGCCGCCGTTGGCAGTGGCCTGGGCGGTGTACAGAACGTTGGCAATGGACATGGGAATCTCCTGCGGAGTGAAAGGGGTGGGCCAGATGGCAGGTGTACTTTGCGCGCCTGAGTCGTACTTATGGCAACATTTCGTCCAGAAAACTTGATCTGGAGTCCGCCAATGGTCGATCGACTGCAATCCCTGCTGGACCGCTTCGCGGTGTCGGCCGAGGTGTTCCATGCCGGCGCGCTGTGCGGCATCAACGATCTGCCCGCCGACGGCGAGCGCGGCCAACTGCATCTGATCCGCGACGGCGATGTGCGCGTCGAGCATCCGGACGGCAGCGTCCTGCAGATCACCACGCCCAGCGTGCTGCTGTACCCGCGCCCGCTCGCGCACCGCTTCGTCACCGATGCCACCCGGGGGGCCGACTTTGCCTGCGCCAACCTGCAGTTCGAAGGCGGCGCCAACAACCCGGTGGCCGCAGCATTGCCGCCGATCGTCTGTCTGCCGCTGGAGGGCCTATACGGCGGCCAGCCGGTGCTGTCGCTGTTGTTCGAAGAAGCCTTCGCGCAGCGCTGCGGCCGCCAGGCGCTGCTGGATCGCCTGTTTGAAGTGGTGGTGATCCAGATCCTGCGCGCGCTGATGGAGAGCGGCCAGATCCGCGTCGGCCTGCTGGCCGGCATGGCCCATCCGCGCCTGCGCCACGCGCTGGTGGCCATGCACGAGGCACCGGCAGACGAGTGGACGCTGGAGTCGCTCGCGCAGCGCGCCGGCATGTCACGCAGCGCCTTCGCTGACAGCTTCCGCGACACCATCGGCAGCACGCCCGGTCATTACCTGCAGGGCTGGCGCACCCGCCTGGTGCAGCAGGCGCTGCGCCGCGGCCATCCGCTCAAGCGCATCGCCATCGATGTGGGTTACGGTAGCGAAGCGGCGTTGTCGCGCGCGTTCAAGGCGCAGACCGGGCAGTCGCCACGGCAGTGGAAGCAGGGCAGCGCGGGAACCGAGCGATAGGACGATGCCCGTTGGCCTCGCTCAGATCGCCCACTCCCGATCCGTGGTGAACATGATGGTCAGCCAGCGGTCCGGCGACTCCTCACCCAGCGCCTCGCCGATCTCGTCGCGCAGCCGGTCCCACTCGATCAGCGCCCGCGGCGGATCATCGGCGCGCACCACGAAGAACAGTTCGATCTGCTCACCGCGCCCGACCTTGGCCACGTAGCTGCGATACTCCAGGAAACCGTGCCGGGCCACGATGTCGCGCGCCACCTCGTCCACGTGCGTCTGCAGATCCAGCGGGGTGATCAGCAGAATGTCCGACAGTGCTTGGCGCACCGTGCCCATCGGCGCCACCACCACGAACAGGCAGACCACCAGCAGGATCGCCGGATCGATGTACGGGACCAGCCACGCCCACGGCGTGCCGCCCAGCACATAGCCGCCGACGAAGGCGACCAGATACGCCGCCGACATGCTGGCCGCGACGACCCAGTTCTTGGCATCCAGGGCAATGAAGTCCGAGCCGATCGACCGGTTCGCCCGGCGCACGAACAGCGCCAGGCCGGTTTCGGCCACGATCGAAATCACCGCGAACAGGATCGCCGGCCCCAGCGCGATCTCGCGTCCGCCGGACATCAGGGCATCCACCGCATTGACCGCCGCGTACAGCGCCGCGCCGATCATCAACGTGCCGCTGACCCCGAGCACGATCGGCTCCAGGTGCCAGAAGCCCATGGTGAAGCGCTGGTTCAAGCGCGACTGCAGGGTATCGACGTGGGTCGACAGGCTGATCAGGCGCACCACCAGCAGCGACAGCCAGGTCATCACCACGTCGATCAGCCCGTAGATCCCGTCGAAGATGATCAGCGAGGAGTTGGCCAACAGGCCGAACGCCACGGCCGCGGCGGCCATCGCCAGGGAGGCGGCGATCGACAGGCGCAGGACGCCTTGCTCGGTGGTGGGGTCGAAGCTGGGCAGACGGAGCGCGGGCATGGATGCCTGGGAGGGACGTGCAGGGCTGCATTGTCTACCGCCGTCGTTGCAGGCGGGTACTCCGCGCGCGATCCGGCCGCCGGCTGCACCCTCGGGCAGCGTTCATGGGAAGGGGGTAAACTATTGATTGCGCTGGCATTGCCAGTGAATTCAGACAGCCCCGCGCCCCATGACCCAGCCGATCACCGACGCCGCCGCGCGTTACGCCGCCTCCCTGCGCCTGTCCGTCGCCCCAATGATGGACTGGACGGACCGCCATTGCCGGTACTTCCATCGGTTGCTGGCACCGGGCGCACGGCTGTACACAGAGATGGTGCACGCCAACGCGGTGATCCATGGCGACCGCGAGCGCCTGCTCGGCTTCGACGGCAGCGAGCATCCGCTGGCCCTGCAGCTGGGCGGCAGCGATCCGGGCCTGCTGGCCCAGGCTGCGCGTATCGCGCAGGAATGGGGCTACGACGAGGTCAACCTCAACTGCGGCTGCCCGTCCGACCGCGTGCAGGCCGGCCGCTTCGGTGCCTGCCTGATGCGCGAGCCGGCGCTGGTCGCCGAGTGCGTGGGCGCGATGGTTGCCGCGGTGGACATTCCGGTCACGGTGAAATGTCGCTTGGGCGTAGATGACGACAACGACTACGAAAACTTCGTCAACTTCGTCGATCAATCGGCCAACGCCGGGAGTGCGATGTTCGTGGTACATGCCCGCAACGCGTGGCTGAAGGGCCTGTCGCCCAAGGAAAACCGCGAAGTGCCGCCGCTGCGGTACGACTGGGCGCACCGCCTCAAGACCGACCGCCCGCAGCTGCAGATCGTCCTCAACGGCGGCTTGGCCACGATCGAGGCGGCGCAGGCCCAGCTGCCGGCCCTGGACGGGGTGATGCTGGGCCGTGCGGCCTACCACGATCCCTACGTGCTGCATCAGCTCGAGGCCGCCCAGACCGGCGCCGCGCTGCAACCTCGCGAAGCCCTGCTGCGCGCGATGCAGCCCTACATCGAGGCCCGGCTGGCCGCCGGGCTGGCCCTCAAGCACATCACCCGCCACCTGCTGGGCCTGTTCCATGGGCAGCCAGGTGGGCGCGCTTTCCGCCAGATCCTGAGCGAGGGCTCGCACCGGGTCGGGGCCGACTGGAGCCTGATCGAGCAGGCACTGGCAGTGACCCGGGCGCAGGCCGAACGCGTCGCCGCGTGAGCCGCGTCACCTTGTCGGCTTGACAAGCATCCCGCTTTGACCGCCAATGTTCACTTATATGAACGGCGCGGGGAGGCGGCAGGAAAAGTTCAGATCGGATTCACTGGCTAAAACCAAGAATTCGCTAAAGATTCGTAAAGCGCCGGCCCAGGCTGGCGGTTGCCGATTCACAACTTTTGAACGTTTAGCCGCGCTCCGCTAGGATCAGACCGATGTTCTCCGTGACCCGCCACCGCCGCATTGCCGCCTTCGCCCTGTTGGCGACGGGCGCCGCTGCCTCCAGCAGTGCGTGGGCACAGATGCCACCGCCGGAAGCGGCCCGTGCCGAGATGATGCGCACGGCCGAACGTGGTGGCCCGCAGGAGCGCTCGCTGTCCGACGCGGTGCGTCGGGTGCAACGTACTACCGGTGGACACATCCTCGGCGCCGAGCGCGTGCCCTTCGATGGGCGCGATATCAACCGGGTGAAGTACATGGATGATCGCGGTCGCGTCCGCTATATGGACGATCCGGCGACATCGCGTTCACAGCCCCGCACGCCGCGCTCGGATATGTCATCACTACGCGGCGATAACCCCTGAACAGGGATAGTTGTCCGCAGTCATCTGCATTACCCACTGGCCCCATGGGGCCATACCCAGGACACTAGGGAGAGTTCATGCGTATCCTTCTGGTCGAAGACGAAGCCCCGCTGCGGGAAACACTGGCAGCCCGGCTCAAGCGCGAAGGCTTTGCCGTCGATGCTGCGCAGGACGGTGAGGAAGGTCTGTACATGGGCCGCGAAGTACCGTTCGACGTCGGCATCATCGATCTGGGCCTGCCCAAGATGTCGGGCATGGAACTGATCAAGGCGCTGCGCGACGAGGGCAAGAAGTTCCCCGTGCTCATCCTGACCGCGCGCTCAAGCTGGCAGGACAAGGTCGAGGGCCTCAAGCAGGGCGCCGACGATTACCTGGTCAAGCCGTTCCACGTGGAAGAGCTGCTGGCCCGCGTCAATGCGCTGCTGCGCCGCGCCGCCGGCTGGAGCAAGCCGACGCTGGAATGCGGCCCGGTCGCGCTGGATCTTGCCGCGCAGACGGTCAGCGTCAACGGCAGCAATGTGGACCTCACCAGCTACGAGTACAAAGTGCTCGAGTATCTGATGATGCATGCCGGTGAACTGGTCTCCAAGGCCGACCTCACCGAACACATCTACCAGCAGGATTTCGACCGCGACTCGAACGTGCTGGAGGTCTTCATCGGCCGCCTGCGCAAGAAGCTCGATGCCGACGGCGAACTCAAGCCGATCGAAACCGTGCGTGGCCGCGGTTACCGCTTCGCCATTCCGCGCAACGAAGGCTGAGCTGCGGCTGGCGATAGATGATGTCCGGCCGTCTGTGGTTCTTTAAACGCTGGCGGCCGCGCTCACTGCAGGCGCGCCAGCTGCTGGCCGCCTCGGTGGGCCTGGTGGCCTTCCTGGCCCTGGCCGGCTACGCGCTGGACGCCGCCTTCGCCGATACCGCGAAGGCCAACCTGCGCGAGCGCCTCAAGAACTACGCCACCGCCTACGCGGCCGGCATCGACTTCACCCGCGACCGCTCGCTGTACATCCGCGAGCAGCCGCCGGATCCGCGCTTTGATGTTCCCGGCAGCGGCCTCTATCTGCAGGTCGTGATGCCCGACGGCAAGGGCAACTCCATGTCCGCCGAAGGCCCGATGCTTCCTACCGTGGGCGGCGGCATGCTGGCCCCGCGCCAGGAAGTCTTCGAAGGCCCGTTGCCGATGATCCAGATCGACGGCAGCGAGGGCTCGGCCTACCGCTATGGCATGGGCCTGGTCTGGGATGCCGACGCCGACCCGGCCACCGAATTCCCGTACACGATCTACGTGCTCGAAGACTCGCGCGCGCTCGGCGCGCAGCTGCGCGTGTTCCGCGGGCGGGTGTGGTTCTACCTGGGTGGCATCGGTCTGATCCTGCTGTTGCTGCAGACCGTGATTCTGCAATGGAGCCTGCGCCCGATGCGGCGCGTGATCAACGAACTGACCAAGGTCCAGCGCGGTGAAACCGAGCGCATGAGCGAACGGCATCCGCGCGAGCTGGAGCCGCTGACCGACAGCATCAACGCCTTCATCGAGAGCGAGCGCGAAAACCTCGAGCGCCAGCGCAACACCCTGGCCGATCTCGCGCACAGCCTGAAGACACCGCTCGCGGTGTTGCGCACGCAGCTCGACAGTGGCGCACGCGATGAGGATCTGCGCGAAGAATTCGACGTGCAGCTGCGGCGCATGAACAACCTGGTGTCCTACCAGCTGGCGCGCGCGGCGTCGTCCGGCCACAAGCTGTTCTCCGCGCCGTTGCCGATCGAGTCCAACGCCGAAGAGATCGTGCGTGGCCTGGAGAAGGTGTATGCCTCGAAGGGCGTGCTGTGCGAATTCGACATCGATCCCGCCGCGCGTTTCCATGGCGAGCCTGGTGACCTGCAGGAGCTGCTCGGCAACCTGCTGGAGAACGCCTTCAAGTGGGCCAAGCGTCGCGTGCTGCTGACCGCGCATCCGTTGCCGGCGCCCGGTGCGCGTCGCGCAGGCCTGGTGCTTTCGGTGGACGATGATGGCCCGGGCATCGCACCGGAAGACATCGCCAAGGTGCTGCAGCGTGGCGTGCGTGGCGATGAGCGCGTGCAGGGCCACGGCATCGGCCTGTCGATCGTGCAGGACCTGATCAAGGATTACCGTGGCGAACTGCAGGTGACGCGTTCGCCGGAACTGGGTGGCGCGCGCTTTGAAGTGAAGCTGCCGCCGGGGCCGTAAAGGCTGTACCGACCAGCGGTCGGTACCTACCCGTGGTCTGCAGGGTGCATCATCGATCTGGATCGCCCGGCATTTCCAAGGCGCTGGTGGCCCACGACCGTTGGTCGTGGCGCGCCTCACCGCATCAGCGGTGACGGTCCATAGAACCGCTGCAGATGCCCGGCCACCGCCGGCATCTCACGCGCCAGCAGCGCCGGTGCGGAGAAGTGGTACTCGCTGACCACCGCGAAGAATTCTTCCGGCGCCTCGGACGCGTAGGGGTCGATCAACGTCTGCCGACCGCTGTCCACCTCGGCGCAGAACGTGTCGTAGGCCTGCTGGAAATCCGCTGCCCATTGCGTTTGCCACGCCCGCGGCAACGGCGGCGTGCCGTCGATCGCCCCGTCCAGCGCATCGATCTTGTGCGCCATCTCATGCACCGCCACGCAGAACCCGGCTTCGGGATCGGCGATGTCGGCCTGGATGTCGGCCCAGGAGAGAATCAGCGGACCGCTGTCCCAGGATTCGCCGATCAGTGCGTCGTCCCATTCGTGCAGCACGCCGGCGGCATCCACATGGCTGCGGTGCACGCGGAACGCGTCGGGATAGACGATCAGCTGCGACCAGCCACGCAGGCCGATTTCGCCCAGTTCCAGCAACGGCAGGCAGCACAGCGCGGCCAACAGCACGCCGTCGGCCTCATCGAGCTGCAGTTCGGCGGCCGGGCTGATCGTCTTCTCGTGGAGGAAGCGGGCGGCGAGGGCGCGCAGGCGCTCGCGGCGGGCTGGGTCCAGCTGCTGCAGCCACGCGGCGCGGCGGCACGTGCGGTCCCAGAGGGTGGGGTCGATCTCGCGTGGCGTGCGGCGCAGCCAGCCCAACAGTCGTTCGATCAGCGGAACATACCCGGCAGGAAGCTGTGCCATTTCGGCGCACGCAGGCGCGGCAGTACGTCGTCATCGCCACCGCCGCCGGTGCTGGTACCGCTGCTGGCGCTGGGCTTGACGGTCGCCGGGGCGGCGGCCGCCGAGGCCGACGCGGGCGCACTGCGCTCGTTCTCGCTGCCCGAATAGACACACGCGCCGCGGCCCGCCGTGGTGAGCGCATCGGAAGCGTGCGCGGCCAGCGGGGCCATCAGGAGGAGCAGGCAATGGGCGAACGGGCGCATCGTCAACATCCACAGGGCGGGTCAAGTTCTCGATTCTAGCCCGATTCGCCCAAGGGATTGGAAGGCCTCCGGTGGGCGCTGGCGGCGGCTTTCCCGCATACTTTTCCCGTTTACCCGATGGAAGCTGCCGTGGACGACCGCCAACTGCTGGCCAAACTGGGCGCCGAGCGCCTGTCCGGCGACGCGCTGGCGCGCGAACTGGGCCAGACCCGCGCCGCGATTTGGAAGCGGATTCAAGGACTTAGAGCCGCCGGGGTCGATATCGACGGCCGCGCCGGTGACGGCTACCAGCTGCAGCAGCCGCTGGACCTGCTGGACGCCGGTGCCATCCAGGCTGCGCTGCCGGGCCCGGTGTCCGCCGAACTGGCCTCGCTGGAGATCGCCTGGTCAGTGGCGTCAACAAACAGTGAATTGTTGCGCTGCAGCGCGCCGGAGCGCGGGGTGGTGGTGCTCCTGGCCGAGCGCCAGACCCGTGGCCGCGGGCGGCGGGGGCGGGTGTGGGCCTCGCCGTTGGCGGCGCATGTCTACCTCTCAGTATTACGCGGCTTTGCCGGTGGCCTGTCGCGGCTGGGCGGGCTCAGCCTGGTCGCCGGTGTCGCGGTGGCCGAAGCACTGCGCGAGGCGGGCTTCGGCGGTGTCGCGCTGAAGTGGCCGAATGACCTGGTCGTCGACGGCCACAAACTCGGTGGCCTGCTGATCGAAGGCGGCGGTGAATTCGCCGGCCCTGCGCGGGCCGTGATCGGGCTTGGCGTCAACGTACGCATGCCGGCCACCTTCGCGGCGGAGATCACCCAGCCCTGGACCGATCTGGACACGCTGTGTGGCGAACAGACCTCGCGCAATGCCGTGGTCGCGCGCATCCTGGCCGCGCTGCTGCCAGCACTGGACGCGTTCGAGCAGCAGGGCCTGGCGCCGTTCCTGGCCCGCTATGCCGCGCTGGACAGCCTGGCCGGGCGCGAGGTGCAGGTGGAAGAAGGCGGCGTCCTGTTTGCCGGCACGGCACTGGGCCTGGCCGACGACGGAGCACTGCGCGTGCGTATCGACGGAAGCGAACGGGTTTTCCATGCGGGCGAAGTCAGCGTGAGGGCGCAATGAGCGACTGGTTGTTTGACCTGGGCAATTCGCGCTTCAAGTTCGCGCCGCTGCAGGGCGTGCGCGCCGGTGACGTGCAGGCATGGCCGCATGGCGCCGAAGCAATGCCTGCGCTGGCACTGGAGGCGCTGCCCTCGGGCGATACCGCGTATGTCGCCAGCGTCGCAGCGCCGTCGCTGACGGCCGCCATGCTGGATGTGCTGCAGGCCCGCTTCCGCCACGTCCGTGTCGCGCGTACCGAGGCCGAATACGCCGGTGTGCGGATCGCCTACGCCGACCCCAACCGCTTCGGCGTGGACCGTTACCTGGCACTGTTGGCCGTGGCGGCGCGGGGCCAGGCCGTGCTGATCGCCGGAGTGGGCACCGCGCTCACCATCGATCTGATCGACGCCGATGGCCAGCATCACGGCGGGCGCATTGCCGCCTCGCCGACCACCATGCGCGAAGCGCTGCATGCGCGCGCCGTGCAGTTGCCGGCCGCAGGCGGTGACTACAGTGAGTTCGCCAACGACACCGCCGATGCGCTGGCCTCCGGCTGTGATGGTGCGGCGGTGGCCTTGATTGAACGCAGCCGCATGCAGGGCGGTGAACGCCTCGGCGCGCTGCCGCATCTGCTGGTGCACGGGGGTGGTGCACCGGCGCTGCTGCCGCTGCTCGGCGATGCCGAGTTCCAGCCCTCGCTGGTGCTTGATGGGCTGGCCCGCTGGGCCGTGCACCAACCGCCGTCGGCAGGCTAGGATCAGCCGATGCTTACCCGTGCCCTGATCGTCGTCCTGGTCATCCTCAACCTCGGTGTCGCGCTGTGGTGGCTGCTGCGCGGTGAACCGGTCAGCGCGCCGCCAACTTCGCCGGTCGGTGTGGCCCAGCTGGAAGTGCTGCCGGCCACGCAGGCGCCGCCGGCTGCCGCAACGCCGCTGAACGCCGCGCCGGCGCTGCAGGACGTCACGCCCGCTTCCGCGCCGGTGGCCCAGCCGCCGGTGCCCAAGGCCGCGCCGACCACCGCCGAGCCAGCCGCCGCCGTGGCTGACACGCCTGCACCGGCGCCCGCCACCAGCGTGCCTGCACCGGCCCCGGTGGCGGCAGCTCCGGTACCGGCATCCACACCCGCTCCGATCACCGCAAGCCCCACGCCCGCCCAATGCGTGAGCCTGGGGCCGTTCGCTGACCGCGCTGCCGCCCAGGCCGCCCAGTCACGCGCCGGGGCAGCCCTGCGTGGGGCCAGGCTGCGCGAGGTCGCCGATGCCGGCGCCACCCGTTACCGCGTCCTGCTGCCGCCCGCTGCCAGTCGTGAAGAAGCGCAGGCCACGGTCAAACGCATCGTCGCGGCCGGGGTGAGTGATTACTACATCATTGCCCAGGGCGAAGAGGCCAATGCCATCGCGCTGGGCCAGTACCGCAACCGGGAAGGTGCGGACCGCCGCCTGGCGGCCCTGAGCGCGGCCGGCTTCAAGGCGACCATGGTCGCCAGCGGGGGCGATGGCAGCGCACAGTGGTGGCTGGATGCGACCCTGGCCGATGGCACCGGCGCCGCCGCGGTCCGCCAGCGCACCGGTGCGGCCCAGCAACGCTCGCTGGAATGCGCGCGCTTGCGCTAGAATCCCGGCTCCGCGACGGTCCTCCCGCCGCGATGCCCATGCCGGCATAGCTCAGTTGGTAGAGCAACCGCCTTGTAAGCGGTAGGTCCCCAGTTCGAATCCGGGTGCCGGCACCATTGATGCACAGTCGATGACGACTGCTGCAGCGCCGCGAGTCGTATCACGCCGCGCTGGCTATGCTGGTCCTCTTTGCAATGGAGGCAACAGCGATGGCGATGTATTCCCCGGTGTCCCTGATAGGCGTGCCCACCGATATCGGTGCGGGCCACCGTGGCGCAGGACTGGGACCGGACGCCCTGCGCATCGCGGGCCTGGGTGACGCGCTCACCGCGCGCGGCGTGGAGGTGCGCGACCTCGGCAACCTGGACGGCCCGCGCAACCCGTGGACGGCACCGGTGCAGGGCTACCGCCATCTGGACGAGGTGGTGGCCTGGAACCGCGTGCTGATGGAGGCGACCTACACCGAACTGCAGGCCGGCCGCATGCCGATCATGCTCGGTGGCGACCACTGCCTGGGGATCGGTTCGATCACCGCGGTCGCGCGCTGGTGCCGCGAGCAGGGCAAGGACCTGCGCGTGCTGTGGCTGGATGCGCATTCGGATTTCAACACCAGCGAGGTCACGCCCTCGGGCAACGTGCACGGCATGCCGGTGGCCTGCCTGTGCGGGCTGGGCCCGGACGCGCTGACCCGCCTCGGTGGTGATGCACCGGCGATCCGCCCGCAGCAGGTACACCAGATCGGCATCCGCTCGGTGGACCAGGAAGAGAAGCGGCTGATCAAGCAGCACCAGGTGGATGTCTACGACATGCGCTACATCGACGAAGCCGGCATGAAGCGCACCATGGAGGCGGCGCTGGCCGGCATCGATGCCAACACGCACCTGCACGTCAGCTTCGACGTGGACTTCCTGGACCCCAGCATCGCGCCGGGCGTGGGCACGACGGTGCCGGGCGGGGTCAACTACCGCGAAGCGCAGCTGGTGATGGAGATGATCGCCGACACCGGGCGCATGGGCTCGCTGGACATCGTCGAGCTGAATCCGCTGCTGGACAACCGCAACGCCACCGCCGAACTGGCCGTCGATCTGGTCGAAAGCCTGTTCGGAAAATCGACGCTGATGCGCGATTGAGCAAGGCTGGCTGAACCGTATTTGCGTGCATTCACATCCGCTGCACGCCTCTCCCGCCAGATTGCACTTCACGCGGCGCCGTGTGGTTGAACCCACGGCACTGCAGGTCGGGAAGGGGAGCTGCGCTGGCGTGCTCTTCTGACAGGCGGGACCGGATTTCGGTATTGAATTTGAACAACCAGGAGAACCCCATGAAGCGTGTTATCGCACTGATGCTGTTGTCGATGTTCTCGGTGGCCATGCTGTCCGGCTGCAACACCGTTGCCGGTGCCGGCAAGGACGTGCAGAAGGCCGGTGAAACGGTCGAAGGCGCTGCCAAGGGCAACTGATCCAACCGATCAGTCGTCAACGGAAAAGGCCGGGATTTCCCGGCCTTTTTCATGTCCGCCAAATGGCGGCGGAACGCGTGCAGTGGTGAATCATTCAAGCTCGTGAGCGTGCGTTTCATCGCTGCTTGACCGCGCGGCAACGCGGCCACGCGCATTCTGGACCCACGGCGAAATGGCCGTTGCAATCAAGGATGCGAACCCATGAACAAAGACATCATTTCCGGCAAGTGGACGCAGCTCAAGGGCAAGGCGCAGGCCAAGTGGGGCGACCTGACCGACGACGATTTCAAGGTGGCCGAAGGCAATGCCGAGTACCTGGCAGGGCGCCTGCAGGAACGCTATGGCTGGGCACGCGACCGTGCTGAAACCGAAGTCCGCGACTTCGAAGCGGCCATGCGCAAGGATTATCCGGATTACCACTGAGTGGTGATCCATGACGACGGCGCCGCCGTCGGGGGTTGAAACCGGGACGGGCCGCGAAAGCGGCCCGTTTTCTGTGGGGCACCTGCGCGATCAGCGGCGGCGCTGCGGCGGGGGATCGGGCACGTATTGGCCCGGGAAGGCCTGGGGCTCGTCGCGCACCGGCGCGCTTGACCTTGGAATGATCCCGCGTGCCACCAGATTGCGCTCGCTGTCGTAACGCACCTGCACCTGCTGCGTCGGAAAGGCCGTGTCGCGTTCGAACGCGGTGTTGCGCACCCGCGACGGCTCGCGCTGGCCGTGGCCGGTGCCCAGTTGCGGTGCCGGGGCGGTGGAACCGGTCACCCGCACACGCTCCGTCGTCGAGGAGCGTGCCTGTGGGCGTGCCCTGGCATCGGCGGAGTCGGCCACGGCGGGGGCGGCTTCCCATGACACCCGCCCCGCCTCGCGGAACACGGCCACGCCGATCACGCCGATGTTGGCCGGGCGTCCGGTGCGGCCGGCGTAGCTGCGGTCCGGATCGGTGAACACGAACTGGGCGACCTCGTCGGCGGATTTGCGCCAGCCATGGATGTCGGTGGTCTGCCACGGGTTGAGCACGTAGCCGGTCTGGTGGGGCGCGGCCACCTCGCCGCTGATGGCATTCAGGCCATCGACCGAAAGCACCACCAGCACGCGCTCGGCGCTGCCGTTGCGCAGGCGCACGCTGTAACGGTGGCCCTGCTGGCCCGCGATCCAGCGCTGGCCGTCCTGGCGGTACTGGGTCAGGGCTTGGCCGCTGTCGCGGTCGGTCACCGTCAGGTGGACCGGCCCGGTGTCGTAACGAAGCGGCAGCGCCGGCTTGAACCCGCACAGGGCCAGCACGGCAAGCAGGGGCAGGATCAAACGTTTCATGGCAGGGCTCCGCAGGGCAGGTGCACGATCAAACGCACGGGCCGGGCCAACGGGGTCGAGCGCGGGCAGGTAAACTGGGGCGGTTCATCTGTCCGCATTGATTCCCCATGACTACCCGCGTCCTTACCGGCATCACCCCCTCCGGCACGCCCCACCTGGGCAACTACGTCGGCGCCATCCGTCCGGCGATCAGCGCCAGCCAGGCCTCGGAAATCGAGAGCTTCTTCTTCCTGGCCGACCTGCACAGCCTGATCAAGGCGCAGGAGCCCGAGCGCACCCAGCGCTCCACGCTGGAGATCGCGGCGAGCTGGCTGGCGTGCGGGCTGGATCCGGACACGGTGTGGTTCTACCGGCAGAGCGACATCCCGGAAACCACCGAGCTGATGTGGTTCCTGACCGTGATCGCCAGCAAGGGCATCCTCAACCGCGCGCATGCCTACAAGGCCGCCGTGGACAAGAACCGCGAAGAGCAGCTCGACGACGATGCCGGGGTCAGCGCGGGGCTGTTCATGTACCCGGTGCTGATGGCCGCCGACATCCTGATCTTCAAGGCCAACCGCGTGCCGGTCGGCCGCGACCAGATCCAGCACATCGAGATGGCGCGCGATTTCGCGCAGCGCTTCAACCACGTCTACGGCCAGGAGTTCTTCCCGCTGCCGGAGGTGGTGATCGATGAGCAGGTCGCTACGCTGGCGGGCCTGGACGGCCGCAAGATGAGCAAGAGTTACCACAACACCATTCCGCTGTTCGCCCCGCGCGCGGAGTTGAAGAAGCTGGTGTTCTCGATCCTCACCGATTCGCGCGCGCCGGGTGAGCCCAAGAGCACCGAAGGCTCGGCGTTGTTCCAGATGTACCAGGCCTTCGCCACCCCGGAGCAGACCGCTGCGTTCGCGCAGGCCTTCGCCGAGGGCATCAGCTGGGGCGATGCCAAGCAGCAGCTGTTCGAGCGGATCGACAGCGAGATCACCCCGCTGCGCGAACGCTATGACGCCCTGATGGCCGAGCCGGAGAAGATCGAGGCGCTGCTGCGCCGTCGTGGCCAGCAGCTGCGTGAGCAGTTCGCCGTGCCGCTGCTGAAGGAGCTGCGCCATGCGGTTGGCCTGCGCGATCTGTCCACCGCCGGTGATGTACCCAGCGAGGAAAGCGGCGCCGCGCGCGCGGCACCGCCGCTGTTCAAGCAGTACCGCGAAAAGGACGGCCGCTTCTACTTCAAGCTGCAGGCCGGTGACGGCACGCTGCTGATCCAGAGCGAGGGCTTTGATTCGCCGCGCGACGCCGGCCAGCTGATCGGCGTGCTCAAGCAGACCGAGCATGGCGACGGGCTGCAGAGCGAGCTGTTCAAGCTCGAGGCGGAGGTGGATGTCGTGCTCGCCGCACTGCAGGCACTGCGCGAGTAACGCCGCCTGCTGGCCAACACCCAGCCAACCGCAGCCCCACGTAGTGCCGGCCGCTGGCCGGCAACCAGGCGACCGCGCCATCACACAGGCATCGGCCGTTGGCCGGTGCCACCGCTATGGCATGATGCCCCTGCACGCCGCGGGGCGTGATCCTGCACGGGAGACTGCGATGGCCTGGTTGTCGTTGTTGTTGTTCCTGCCCTGGTTCGTGCTGCTGGGCACGCTGTACTGGCTGTTCCCCCGCCAGCCGCGTGGCACCGCGCGCCGCGTGTTCGACGGTGCCGCGCTGGTGCTGGCCTTCGTGCTGAGCATCCTGGCGATGCTGTGGGGCCACCATATCGGCGTGGTCCAGAACGATGCCGGTCCAATCTGGCGGCAGGTACTGGCCGTGCTCTATGCCTACGGTGCCTTTCTGGCGGTGATGGTGGCCGCGGTGCTGCTGCGCGGGCCACTGCTGAGCGCGACTGCGACCAAAGCCGCATCGAAGCCGCTGCACTGATCGACGTAAGATGGGGGCGTTTCGTGCCAGGGATGCGTTGATGCACTCCGACCCCAGCATTCATACGATCGACACCGCGTTCCAGCGGGATGATTTCGATGCCGCCTACCTGATCGTCGAGAACGGCCGGGCAGCGTTCATCGATTGCGGTACCGGCCTGGCCGTGCCGGCGATGCTCGCCGCGTTGACGCGCGCCGGCTGCACGCCCGAGCAGGTCGACTGGCTGATCCTGACCCATGTGCACCTCGACCACGCCGGCGGTGCCGGCCTGCTGATGCAGCAGCTGCCCAACGCCACCCTGGTGGTGCATCCGCGTGGTGCGCCGCATATGGTCGACCCGACCCGCCTGATCGCCGGGGCCACCGAGGTCTACGGTGAGGCGGAAATCGCGCGCAGCTATGGGCCGATCCTGGCCGTGGGCGCTGACCGGGTGGTGATCGCCGAAGATGGCCACACCGTGGATCTGGCCGGGCGCACCCTGCTGTGCGTGGATACGCCGGGGCACGCCCGCCATCACCTGTGTGTGTGGGATGCGCGCAGCCGCAGCTGGTTCACCGGCGACACCTTCGGGCTGTCCTACCGCGAGCTGGACAGCGCGCAGGGCGCCTTCATCGTGCCCACCTCCTCACCGGTGCAGTTCGATCCGGAGCCGCTGAAGCAGTCGATCGCAAAGATGCTGGCCTACGATCCGCAGGCCATGTACCTGACCCATTACGGGCGCGTGGCACCCCCGCGGAAACTGGCTGACGATCTCGTCGAACAGATCGATGCCATGGTCGAGATCGGTCGCCAATGCGATGGTCGGCCGGATCGGCATCGCTGCCTGGTCGCGGCGTTGACCGCGCTGTACCTGGAACGCGCGCAGGCGCATGGCTGCCCGCTGGATGATGAAGCGGTGGCCCGGGTGCTGGCGATGGATATCGAACTCAACGCCCAGGGCCTGGCGTGCTGGCTGGATCGCGACCGCCGCTAGTGCACGGTCACGGGGGTGTCACGTTACACTCCGGTGTCCTGTTTTCCGTCCTGGTGTCTGCCGTGAATCCGATGCGCATGCTGCTGCTGTCGTCCTGCCTGTTCGTGGGCGGCCTGGCCCACGCCGCCAATGACCTGCCCGGCGGCGGCATCGATCCGGAGGCACTGTCGCGACATGTGCGGATCCTGGCCTCGGACGAGTTCGAGGGCCGCGCCCCGGCCACGCCCGGTGAAGAGCGCACCGTCCAGTACCTGATCGAAGAGTTCAAGAAGTACGGCCTGCAGCCCGGCGGCGTGGATGGCGGCTGGGTGCAGCCGGTGCCGATGGTGCGTGCGCAGGTCGATGGCCCGGTGCGTGCGCAGCTGCGCCAGAAGGGCAAGCAGCGCGCCCTGGTCAATAGCGAGGACGTGACCCTGCAGAGCCTGCGGCCGCAGGATGCGGTGGCGATCAAGAACGCCCCGCTGGTGTTCGTCGGCTACGGCATCGATGCCCCCGAGCGCCACTGGAACGATTACAAGGACGTCGACCTGCACGGCAAGATCGCCGTGGTGCTGATCAACGATGCCGATTTCGAGGCCGACCAGCCGGGCGCATTCGATGGCAAGGCCGTGACCTACTATGGCCGCTGGACCTACAAGTTCGAAGAAGCCGCGCGCCGCGGTGCGCAGGGCGTGCTGATCGTGCACGAGACCGCACCCGCCGCGTATGGCTGGGCCACGGTGAAGAGCTCGGGCACCTCGCCGCTGTTTGATATCGAACGCACCCGCGAGCAGGCCCTGGCCCAGCACGTGCCGGTGCGCGGCTGGATGCAGCGCAGCCTGGCCGAGCAGCTGTTCCGCGATGCGGGCCTGGATTTCGAGGCCGAGAAGCGCCGTGCCATGACCCCGGCCTTCAAGCCGGTGGCCTTGGGCGATGCGCAGCTCTCGGTGGACTTCAAGCTCAAGCGCGAGCAGGTGATCACGCGCAACGTGGTGGCCAAGCTGCCGGGCGGCGCGCACGCCGATGAAGCGGTGATCTTCTCCGCGCATTGGGATGCTTTCGGTATCGGCCAGCCCGATGCCAAGGGCGACCGCATCCGTCGCGGTGCGATCGACAACGCCACCGGCGTGGCCACCGTGCTGGAGCTGGGCCGCGTCTTCGCTGCCGGCCCGCAGCCGCAGCGCACGCTGTACTTCGTGGCGCTGACCGCCGAAGAGAAGGGCCTGCTCGGGGCCAGCTACTACGCCGCGCACCCGCTCGCCCCGCTGGACAAGACCGCCGCCGTGTTGAACATCGAGATGTTCAGCCCGGATGGCCCGACCCGCGACATCGCCTCGTGGGGCAAGGGCCGGGTCTCGCTGGAAGGGGATCTGGAGCGCGTGGCCAAGGCACGTGGCCGCACCTATTCGCCCGATCCGAATCTGGAAGCGGGCTTCTTCTACCGCGCCGACCACTTCGCCTTCGCTCGCCTTGGCGTGCCAGCAATCACCATCGGCCCGGGGCTGGACATGCGTGAGGGCGGGATCGAGAAGGGCCGTGAACTGCGCGATGCGTACTTCGCCGCCTGCTACCACCAGGCCTGCGATGCGTGGACCCCGAGCTGGGACCCGAGTGGTCATGCCGCCGACACCCTGCTGGTCTACGACCTGGGCGCGGAACTGGCCAACAGCCGTCGCTGGCCGCAGTGGGAAGAAGGGTCCGAATTCCGCGCCGAGCGCGAGAAGAGCGAATCGGCGCGCCGCTGAGGCGTACCGCAGGCGGCGCTCAGCGCCGCCGCAGCAGGCGCCACGCGCCCCCGCCACTGGCCGCGAGCGCGGCCAGGCAACAGGCCATCATCGCGCCGAACGGTTGACCCATGGCAACGCAGCGCCCGTCAGGGCGCTGCGTTGCGTAAGAGGACGTGCTGGCCTGGGCGAACGCCGCCGGTACCCGCATTGCCAGCATCCACCCGCCCAGCGTGATCGCGGGGCGGGTGGTGCGGCCGTTACTTCCGGGTGCCATCGAGCCAGTTCGGGCCCTTGTTGGTCAGGAAGAACATGTAGACCACCAGCGACACCGCGATGATCGCCGTGACATACACCGCGAACATGCCGACCTGGCCGGTCTTCAGCGCGCCCTGGTACAGCAGCGGCGCGGTACCGCCGAACAGCGAGTTGGCCATCGCGTAGCCAAAGCCCACGCCCAGCGCGCGCACATGGGTCGGGAACAGCTCGGCTTTGACCACCGCATTGATCGAGGTGTAGCCGGTCAGGATCACGAAGCCGATGCCCAGCACCAGGAAGGCCATGAACGGATCGTGCTGGTTGGGCAGCTCGGTGATCAGGTACCAGCTGTACAGCACGCCACCGATGCCGAAGAACACCAGCAGGCTCTTGCGGCCGACCATGTCCGACAGCCAGCCGCCGATCGGCTGCAGCACCATCAGGAAGGTCAGCACGCCGAGATTGATCATCGTGCCGGTCATCACGTCATCGCCCGCGAAGGCGCTCTGGATCATCTTCGGCCCGTTGACCGAATAGGTGTAGAACGCCACGGTGCCGCCGGCGGTGATCAGGAAGCACAGCAGCAGCGGACGCCACTGGTTGACGAACAGTTCGCGCATCGAGCCGGAGGCCTTGGCGCGGCCATCGCGGGCGGCATCGATGGAATCGGACTGCAGCGATTCGTCCATGCTGCGGCGCAGCCAGAACACCACGATCGCCGCGACACCGCCGATGCCGAACGCCACGCGCCAGCCCCAGGCGGAGATTTCCGGCTTGCCCCAGAAGGTCAGCATGCCCAGCAGGGTCAGCTGCGCCAGCACGTGGCCACCGACGAGGGTGACGTAATGGAACGAGGACAGGAAGCCGCGGCGGCCCGGGATGGCGGCTTCGGACATGTAGGTGGCACTGGTGCCGTACTCGCCACCGGTGGCGAAGCCCTGCAGCAGGCGCGCGAACAGCAGGATCACCGCGGCCCAGATGCCGATCTGCGAGGCGGTCGGGGTGATCGCGATCAGGAACGAACAGGCGGCCATCACCGTGACCGACACCGTCAGCGCCAACCGGCGACCGTAGCGGTCGGCGAAGCGGCCGAAGTACCACGCACCGATCGGGCGCATCAGGAAGGTGGCGGCGAAGATCGCCCACACGTACATCGTGGAATTCTTGTCGGCGGCCGAGAAGAACTGGGATTCGAAATAGACGGCAAAGACGGAGTAGACGTAGACGTCATACCACTCGACCAGATTACCGGCCGAGCCTTTGAGGGTATTGGAGATGGAGCGCCGCAGGGCGGCCCGTTCGGGGTGTGCCGCAGTGGCGGGGACGGAAGTGCTCATGCAGGGTAGGGGTCCTGGCTGGGAAGCGTTGATTACTCTTGTTACCTTACCGCACGTCAAAAACGGGTGCGTGTCAGGCATCACGGTGCGGCCGGATGAAATCAGCGTGCCAGCACAAAGCGTGCCGCGCCTTCGGCAACGGCCTAGAATTCGTGTTCCCCCGCACCGTGGTGGCCCATGGCCGTCCTACCCTCCTCTCCGTCGGCCGCTCCCCGCAGCGGCCTGGTCGTCCTGGCGCTGCTGCTGGTGTACGTGGTCTGGGGGTCCACCTATCTGGGGATCCGGCTGGCGCTGGAGGGCGGCGCACTGCCGCTGACGATGGTCTCCGGCGGCCGCTTCATCATCGCCGGTTCGCTGATGTATGCCGTGTTGCGCTGGCGTGGCTCGCCCGCGCCGACCCGGCGCCAGTGGCGGAACCTGGCGATCATGGGCCTGACCATGCTGGTCCTGGGCAACGGCATGGTGGTACTGGCCGAGCGCACGGTCTCCTCGGGCCTGGCGGCGACCGCCGTGGCCTCGGTGCCGCTGTGGATGGCCCTGTTCGGCGCGATGCGTGGGCAGAACGCCAGCCGCGGCGAGTGGCTGGGCATCGCGATCGGCTTCCTCGGCGTGGTCTGGCTCAACGCCGGCAGCAGCCTGACCGCCTCCCCGCAGGGCCTGATCCTGCTGCTGATCGCCCCGATCGGCTGGGCCTTCGGCTCGATCTGGGCACGCGGCCTGGACCTGCCCAGCCCATTCATGACCGCGGCCGGGCAGATGCTCTGCGGCGGCGCGATGCTGGTCGTACTCGGCCTGCTCAGCGGCGAACGCCCGACCACCTGGCCCAGCATGAATGGGCTGCTGGCGGTGGCCTACCTGTGCATGTTCGGCTCGATCGTCGCCTTCACCGCCTACGTGTGGCTGCTGCACAACGTGCGCCCGGCACTGGTGGCCAGCTATGCCTACGTCAATCCGGTGATCGCGGTGATCCTGGGCGTGATCATCGGCAACGAGCACTTCGGCGGGCGTGACCTGCTGGCCATGGCAGTGATCCTGGCCGGCGTGGTGGTGCTGACCCTGGCCCGGACGCGAGCGAAGTGAGCCTGCCCGCACCACACAGCCTGCAGGAGCAGCGCCGCGGCCTGGCGATCACCGCGTTCACCTTCACCCTGTGGGGCCTGGTGCCGGTCTACTGGCACCTGCTCAATGCGGTGCCCTCGCAGCAGATCATCGCGCACCGCATCATCTGGAGCACGGTGCTGGTGGTGGCCTGGCTGCTGCTGAGCAACGGCCCGGGCTGGTGGAAGGCCATCGCGGCGCAGCCACGCGCGCTGCCGACGTTGGCGCTGAGCAGCGTGGCGATCGCGTTCAACTGGGGCCTGTACATCTGGGCGATCAACGCCGGGCATGTGATCGAGACCAGTCTGGGCTACTTCATCAATCCGCTGGTGAGCGTGGTGCTCGGCGTGGTGGTGCTCAACGAGCGCCTGCGCCGCCTGCAGTGGCTCGCGGTGGGCTGCGCGGCGCTCGGTGTCGCATGGCTGACCATCGATGCCGGCAGGCCGCCCTGGATCGCCCTGGGGCTGGCCTGTTCGTTCGGCCTGTACGGGTTGCTGCGCAAGATGATTTCGGTCGACCCGGTGGCGGGGCTCGGGGTGGAGAGTCTGTATCTGTTCCTGCCGGCGATCGGGTTCGCGCTGTGGAGCGAGAACGGGCACGGCGGGGCGTTCTTCAGTGGCTGGGGCTGGCGCAACGATGCGCTGTTGATCCTTGGCGGGGCGGTGACGGCGCTGCCGTTGATCGGGTTTGCGTACGGCGTGAAGCGGATTCCGCTGTCGCTGGTCGGAATCCTGCAGTACATCGCGCCGAGTATCGGGTTGTTGTTGGGCGTGTTCTTTTTCCGCGAGCCGTTCGATACGGCCAAGGCGGTGGGTTTCGCTGCGATCTGGACCGGGTTGCTGCTGTTCATCGGCGACGGTCTGTGGCGGTCGCGGGCGGGTGGTGCGTTGAAGCGCTGAAGGCTGAGAAGCCTGAAAGCCTGAAAGCTTGAGCCCTGGTTTGCTGGGCTGCGTGGCCAGGCGGGGTGTGGGTGGGTGCGCGGGACCCGCCGTGAACCCATCCATGGCGGCATATGAGCTTACATGGGTGAAGGCGCATTGCTTGCGAGGCACTGCCTCGCATGCGACTGAACGCACAGCCGCCAGCGGCTGGGCCGGGCCGCGGAGCGGGACTTGCAGCGGGTCCCGACAACCCACCCGTGCCCGCCCAAGCCAGGGCGAGTCCAGCACTGAAGGCTGTTGTTCCAAGGAGCTATTGCTCCGAAGAGCTGTTGCTCTTAAAGCCATCGATCCAGAAGCCGTCACTCCAAAAGGGCAGCAAAAAAAAGACGGCGCCCGAAGGCGCCGTCTTACTTCCACTCGGCGGCTTGGAGAGAGTAAGCCGCAGATCAGAAAGGGGGGATCAGGCAAGCCCGATCAGAAACGCTGCTGGTACTTCATGTACATGTAACGGCCGATATCGAACCCGCCGTAGTACGTGAAGCTGCTGTTCGGCTGGCTGTACATGATCGGACCCTGATGGTCGAACACATTGTTCACGCCCATCGAAACCGTACCGTTCCACGGCAGCACGTAACGCACCTGGATGTCGTGGAAGGTGTTCGAACCCACCTTGTTGACGCCCTGGCGGCCCGTGTACGCCGAGCTGAAGCCCGGATTGCTGCACTCGGTCGTGTACGCGCAGTTTTCCTTCATGCTGGAGTAGTAGCGCGCCGTCCAGCCCAGGCCGAAGTTGCCGTACTGATAATCCAGGTTGAGGTTCGAACGCACGCGGAAGTTGCCTTCCCAGCCCGTGTACTGACGCACCGGCGTGGTGTCGACGTTGTCGTTCTTGCGCTCCAGGTAATCCACATACGTGGTGTTCCAGGAGACCGCGAACTTGCCGATCGCCAGTTCCGGCAGGCGGTAACGCACCGAGAGGTCATAGCCGGCGGTTTCCTGGTAGCCGGCGTTGAGCAGCGTACGGTCCAGGCCGTTGACCTGGCCGAGGGTGCGGCCCGACTTGGCACGGGTGAAGCGGTCGCATGCGGCATCCACACCCAGCACATAGCACTGGTTGAGCATGTCCGTGGCCGACTCACCGACGATCACGTCGTTGATGCGGATCTTCCACCAGTCCAGGCTCAGGTCCAGGCCCGAGACGAACTCCGGGCTGTACACCACGCCCACGGTCCAGGTCTTGGCGGTTTCCGGCTTCAGTTCCGGGTTGGAGCCCGAGCTGAAGTCGGTGCCACCCTGCTGGCCCGGCACCGTTGCGGCAGTGCCGTCAGCGGCGAGCTGGCGGAAGTTGGCCGGGACACCGTTGGCCAGGCAGCGCGCCAGGACCTGCGGGTTGTTGGCGGCCGCACCGAAGTTGGTATCGCACGGATCGGTGTACGAGTCGCGCGTGCTGGTGGTGCCGCCGTACAGATCTTCCACGGTCGGCGCGCGGAAGCCGGTGCCGTAGGTGGCGCGCACCAGCAGGCTGTCGATCGGCTTCCACTTCAGGCCGAACTTGGTGTTCGTGGTCGAGCCGAAGTTGTTGTAGTCCGAATAGCGGCCGGCCATGTCCAGCGACAGCTCACGCGCGAAGGCCATGTCGGCCAGCAGCGGAACCCGCAGTTCCAGGTAGACCTCGTTGAGCGAGTAATCGCCCTGGGTCGGCTGGCCGGTGGTGCCGGCGATCTGGCCGTTGCGGACCATCAGGTCCGGCGAGTAGCTGGCTTCTTCGCTGCGGTGCTCGACACCCAGTGCACCCAGGATGTCACCGGCCGGCAGGGTGAACAGCGAGCCGGAGATGTTCGCGCTGGCCACCTTGGTGGTGCTCTGCATCTTGTCGGTGAAGCGGGTGAACAGGAAGTCCTGCACGTCCTGGTTGCTCATCGAGCCCGGGCCGGTGTAGCCCATCGGCGCCAGCGGGTTCCACGGGGTGCAACCAGCGATCACGTTGCCGACGCTGCCGCAGTGGGCGACGTTGTTGGCATCCAGGAACGACGGGCCGACCGACTGGTTCACGTTCGGCTGGTACATGCTGCCCGTGCCGATGCGCTCGCCTTCATTGCGGTTGTACATGTAGCTGACGTTCCAGTCCCAGTAACGCGAACCAGTGTCGAAGCTGCCTTCCAGGCCCAGGCTGGCGCGCTTGGTGGTCAGGTTGTTCTCGGTGCCGCGCGGCAGCTCTTCGGTACGGTGCGCGAAGGCAACGTCCTGGCCGAACGGGTTGAACGCGCTGTCCTTGGACAGCAGCGCACGCGAACCGGTGCTCTGGTACGGGTAACCGGCCAGCTGCTTGCTCGACTCGCGCTCGCTGTACAGCGCATCGGCGACCAGGCGCAGGTCATCGGTGATGGAGAAGCCACCGTTGGCGAACACCGACTTGCGCTGCAGACCGGTGAGCAGGCTCATGTTGGTCTTGGTGTTGGCGTCGTTGGCCTTGTCGGCCGGCTTGAAGTTGCCGAGCTGGGTCGGATCGCCGCCCGGGCCCACGCTGAGGTTGCGGCCGTTGACGGTCGCATAGCCCCACGGGGTGACGCCGCTCAGGCCGTCGCCGGTGTGCCGCGGGCCGTTCGGGTAGGCGGTGAACTCACGCGCGCCGCCCAGGACCGGATCTTCGTCGGTGTACTCGCCACCCACGGTGACCCAGCCGCGGTCGAAGGTCTTGCCGAAGGTCGCGCTGTAAGCGGTCTTCTGGCCGTCACCTTCGCTGTACTGGCCGACGTAGGCGTTGACTTCGGCACCGTCGAAGTTCTTGCGGGTGATGATGTTGACCACGCCGGCGATGGCGTCCGAGCCGTACAGGGCCGACGCACCGTCGGTCAGCACTTCCACGCGCTCCACGATCGAGGACGGGATCGAGGCCAGGTCGGAGTAACCGCCGGCGCTGACGCCCATGCGGCGGCCGTCGATCAGCACCAGGCTGCGTTCCGGGCCCAGGTTGCGCAGGCTCACGTACATGCCGCCGAAGTCGCGACCCGATTCCAGCGAGGAGGCACGGCTCATGCTCGGCGAACCGGCGGCGGTGACGTCCTGCAGGATGTCGGCGACGTTGACGTAGCCCTTCTTCTCGATCTCGGCGCGGTTCAGCGCGACGACCGGCTGGGCCGATTCGACACTGGCCTGGCGGATGCGCGAGCCGGTGATCTCGATGCGATCGAGGTTGGTGGTGCCGTCATCGGCACTCTGTGCGAAGGCGGGGGCACTGCAGCTGGCGACAAGCGCGATGGCGATCGCGTTGCGCAGCGGATTGGTCTTCAAATACATCCGTGCGTTTCTCTTTCTCTGTAAAAACATTCGCCCGTTCGGGCGGCGTGGGGAACAACACACCACGACGTGGGGGGGCGGGAGTCTAATGACTTTTCAAATTTTTTACTTTCATTTGAAAGCGTAAAAAGCGCTGTAAATGAACGATGGCTGACAAAACCACGCATTCAGACGAAACCTTTTTCACATCGTCGCGAGAGGCATGCAGAAGCGGTCCGCCGCGCTGGGTCGATGCGCAATAGCGGCGACGTGCGAAGCAACTTGAGCGCGTGCGATGTCCCTTTGCAGCGTGTGTACAGCTGCGCGCTGGAGAGCTAAACGTGCAGTGAACGTGCGCTGCAAAAAAAAGAACCGCACTCTTGCAAGTGCGGTTCCGGAATTGCTATTTCGCGTGCGCGATCACGCGCACGCGCGTTGTTCAAACGTATCGCTCAGGTCTCGCGCAACGCCGTGGTGATCGGCAGTCGCGCCGCGCGCAGGGCCGGGAACAAGCCGCCGACCAGGCCAATGCCCAGCGCCCACTTCAAGCCTGTCCACAGCAGCTGCGGCGACACCTGGAACTGGAACACCACCTGGCTGAAATTGTTGCCCAGCGTGGAAACGGTGTAGTTGTTGAACACCAGCCATGCCACCAGACCGCCGAGCAGGCCGCCGAGCAGGGCCAACAACATCGTCTCCAGCATCACCGCGGTCACCACCGGAACGCCACGGAAACCGATCGCACGCATCGTCGCGATCTCTCGGGCACGCGTGGCCACCGCCGCATACATGGTGTTGAGCGCACCGAACACCGCACCGATCGCCATGATCGCGCCGATCACCGTGCCCAGGATGCTGATCAGCTTGCTCAGGCCACCGGACTGCTTGCGGTAGTAGTCACGGGTGGTCTCCACATCCAGCTTCAGGCGCGGGTCGGCCTCCATGGCCGCCTTGAACTGCTGGAAGCCCGCGGCCCCTTCGGTGCGTACGTTGACCGACTGGTAGGCACTGCGGTTGTAGGTGGTGGACAACGTCTGGGTGTCCGACCACAGCTCCGACTCGTGCACATCGTTGGAGGCGAACACGCCCACCACCGTCCACTCCTGCTTGCCCAGCTGCAGGGTCTTGCCGATCTCCAGGCCCTCGAACTGCGCCTGCGCGCCCTTGCCGACCACGATTTCGCGCAGGCCGGGCTTGAACCTGCGGCCGGCGATGATGCGCACGTTGTCGCGCACCGCCCACGCCTGCTCGCCAACGCCGCGGAACTGCACGTTGGTATCGCTGTGGTCGCTGCGCGAGAGCAGGCTGATCACCTGCGACAGCTCGGCGGAGATCAGCGGCTTGCCATCGCTGCCGCGGGCCACGCCGGGCAGGTTCTCGATCAGTGGCACCTGGTCGCGCATGATCACCGAGTTGGTTTCGGCCTGTGAGCCGCCGCGCAGCACGATGGCCACGTCATCGCTGCCGCTGCGCTCCAGAGTGGCCTTGAAGCCATCGCCCATCGCCAGCATCGCCACCAGCACCCCGACCACGCCGGCGATGCCGACCACGATCACCGAGGAGGCACCCCAGCGCTGCGGCAGGCTGGCGATGCCGATCCGCGCTGCTGCCAGCGACAGGCGGCCAGTACGGGTGAGCACCAGCCAGGCGGCCAGCAGCACGGCGATGGCCAGCACCATCCACCACGGCAGCACGATCCACACCACCAAGGCGACCAGCAGCGCCAGCACCGTCACGACGTTCCACATCCATTGCTTGTTCATGGTGGTCTCCTCAGCGCCCGGCCAGTGCATCGACGATCTTCAACCGCTGCGCGCGCAGTGCCGGCAGCAGGCCCACCACGATCCCGATCACCGCCATCAGGCACAGCGCCACCCCCCACGTCTGCGCCGGCACGCCGGGCAGGCTGATCATGCCCTGGCTGCTGGCGCTGATCACCGGCATCACGATCGAGGCCAGGCCCATGCCGATCAGCCCGCCGAGCACGATCAGCAGCACCGACTCCACCATCACCAGCACCAGCACGGTGCCATCCTTGAAGCCCAGCGTCTTGAGGATCGCCAGCTCCGGGATGCGCTCGCGCACCGCCTGGGCCATGGTGTTGCCGGTCAGCAGCACCAGGGTGAAGAACACCGCTGCCATGATGCCGGTGACGATCAGGCCGATATCGGCGAACTGCTTGGCAAAGGCCTGCGAGAACGAGGCCTCGGTCTGCGACTTGGTTTCGTGGTCGGAATTCAGCGACAGCGCATCGATCGCCTGGGCGACGCGCGAGGCGTGTGCGGGGTTCTCCAACTGGACGGTATAGAAACTGACCTGGTTCTTGATGTAATCGTTGGATTCATCGAAGTAGCTCCAGTGCAGCATCAGCTGGTTTTCCGCACTGGCGTTGTTGCGGTCCTTGGCCCGGTAGATGCCGCTCAGCACCAGCGGCCAGTCGTTGCTGCCCTTGCGCGGGAAGATCGTGGCCTGCATCGGAATGGTGTCGCCCACTTTCCAGCCGAAGCGCTTGGCCAGGGCTTCACCGACCAGCGCACCGGTCCGGGTGTTCTTGAACGCCTCGGCCTGCTCGGGCGGCAGCTCGAACTCGGGGTACAGGTCCATGTAGTTGTCCGAGACGGAGAAGCTCGGGAAGAAGTTCTTCTGGTCCTGGTAGATGCCGCCGAACCACATCGCGTAGTTGACCTTGCGCACGCCGGGGGTGGCTTCGATATCGCGCAGCAGCCGCAACGGCAGGCTCTGGGTGATCGACAGCTTGGAGGAGACCACCAGCCGCTTGGCACCTTCGATGGTGTCACCGCCGGAGTTGAAGGCAACCCGCACCGAATCGAGCATGCCGAACAGCAGGAAGGCCGCCACCACCGACAACAGCGTCAGCAGGGTGCGGGTCTTGCTGCGGAACAGCTGTGCCCAGACCAGCGAAAAATATTTCATCGCCGCATCCTCCGTCAGTGGGCCGCTGGCGCGCCGGCCAGTTCGCCCTTGTCCAGGTGCACCGTATGGGTGGCGTACTCGGCGGCCTTGGGATCATGGGTGACCATGATGATGGTCTTGCCGTGTTCGCGGTTGAGCTGTTGCAGCAGCCCCAGGATTTCCTCGGCGGACTGGCGGTCCAGGTCGCCGGTGGGCTCATCGCAGATCAGGAAGGTGGGGTCGGAGACGATCGCACGGGCGATCGCCACGCGTTGCTGCTGGCCACCGGACAGTTCGTTCGGGCGGTGGCTGCGGCGGTCGGCCAGGCCGACCAGGGTCAGCGCGATCTCGGCATTGCGCTTGCGTTGTGGGGCGCCCAGGTGGGTGAGCAGCAGTGGCAGCTCCACGTTCTTCTGCGCGGTCAGCATCGGCATCAGGTTGTAGAACTGGAACACGAAGCCGACGTGGTGGCTGCGCCAGGTGGAGAGCTGGCCGCCGCTCATGCGGTCGATGCGTTCGCCTTCGATCTCGATCTCACCGCCGGTGGGCGTGTCCAAGCCACCGATCAGATTGAGCAGGGTGGTCTTGCCCGAGCCGGACGGGCCCATCAGCGCGACGAAATCGCCGGACTGGATGTCCAGGTCGATGCCGTGCAGCACCTGCACTTTCTCGGGGCCGCGCTGGTAGGTCTTGGTGATGTTGCGGAGCGAAACCAGGGTGGACATGGGTGGTTCTCCGTGGATCGGTTGGAAAGACGTACGGCGCGTCCGGGCGAAGGCTTCCGGACGCCAGGGGGACGGGCAGCGCTCACCGTGCGCGCCGGGACGGCACGAGGAAATCGCACTTGCCGCGAGCGTGAGCGGCTCGCGTACCGCGTGGGCGCAGGCCGGTGGCGCATCGGCCACGCAGCCCGTTGTCGTCAGGGGGTTTCGGTGACCTTGCTGCCATCGTGCAGCTCGGCCGGTGGGGTGGTCACCACGACCTCGCCGGCCTTCAGGCCCTGGGTGACCTGGCGGTCGTTGTTGAGCGTGGTACCCACGGTGATCGCGCGCTGTTCCACCCGGGCATCGTCCTTGACCACGAAGGCGACGGTCTTCTGCCCGCGCTCCACGATCGCCGAGGCCGGCACGCGCACGCCCTGCGGCCTGGCGGCTTCGGCGGGGCGGGCGCTTTCCAGGAAGCTGACCCGCACGCCCATCTCGGGAACGATGCGCGGGTCCTTGGCCTTCAGCGCCACGCGCACTTTCACGGTGGCCTTGCCGCGGTCGGCAGTGGGAATGATCGCGATCACCTCGGCCGGAATTTTCCAGTCCGGGTAGGCATTGAGGGTGGCTTCGACCGGCATCTTCGGCTGCACCCGGCCGATGAAGGATTCGCCGACCTCGACTTCGATCTCCAGCGAATCCATGTCCACGATGGTGCCGATGCCGGTCCGGGTAAAACCGCCGCCGGCCGACAGCGGCGAAACGATCTCACCCGGCTGTGCGGCCTTGGCGGTAACCACGCCGGAGAACGGCGCGCGCACGATGTTGTTGTCCACGCCCAGATCGGCGATCGCCAGTGAATCGCTGGCCACGGTGGTGTTGCGCTGGGCGGTCTTGAGCTGGGCGCGCAGCGTATCGCGCTGGGCGATGGCCAGGTCGTACTGGGAACGCGAGACCAGCTGCTGGCCGACCAGTGCCTGCAGGCGCCCGGCCTCGGCATCAGCCTGGGCCACCTGTGCCTGCAGACCGGCCAGTTGGCTGCGTGCGGCCTCGAGCTGCGAGGCCGACAGACTGCGCTGGGCGTTGGCATCGATCGGGTCGAGCGTGGCCATTACCTGGCCTTCTTCCACGCGCATGCCTTCCTCGATCATCACCTCGCGGACCTTGCCGGTGATCTTGGCCGAGACCGTGGCCATGCGCCGGGCGACCACATAGCCGCTGGCGTCGAGCACCGAGCTGCTGGCGCCGCCCTGCTGGATCGCTACCACCGGGGCGGTGGTCACGGTGATCGGGCGCTCGCGGCCGAACACGAACCAGGCCAGGCCAGCCAACACAATGAGAAGGACGACCGCCAGCGCGATCCAGCGGCCACGTCGCGGGGGCGACGGCGGCGGCGAACCGGCCTTGCGGTCGATACGGAGTTCCTTGAGCAGTTCAGCGGATGCGTTCATCGTGAGTCTGGACGGGGAATCGGGCCGAGTGTGACCGCATCGGCGGCCGAGGGGCAAACCGGCACGGTGGCCGGGTGGTGGACAGCATGCCCGGCGGCCTGGCGCGGCGGCAGTGACAGCTGTCACCTGCATGGGCTGACGACGGCCACTGGGGCCGGGCGGGTCGGGCAGCAGACGCTATGGGTGTCCTCCGCGGGAGTCCGCCATGTCCATCTCCGCCGCCTCACCCCTGGCCCGCCTGCACGACGCCCAGGTTCACTACGGCAGCGTCGCCGCCCTGCAGGACGTGAGCTTCTCGTTGCACCGCGGCGAAGTACTGGCCCTGCTCGGTCGCAATGGCGCCGGTAAGAGCACCGCCATTTCGCTACTGCTGGGCCTGCGCCGCGCCGATGCGGGTCGAGTCGAACTGCTCGGCGGCGACCCGCAGGACCGCGGCTGTCGTGGCGGCATCGGGGTGATGCTGCAGGCCACCGCGTTACCACCGGTGCTGCAGGTGCATGAACTGATCGATCTGGCGCGCACCTGCTATGTAGATCCGCGCTCACTGGAGGATTGCCTCGCATTGGCCGGGCTGAGCGACCTGGCCCGTCGCCGTTATGGTCAGCTGTCCGGTGGTCAGCAGCGCCGGGTGCAGTTCGCCATCGCGGTCTGCGGCCGTCCGCAGCTGCTGTTCCTCGATGAGCCGACCACCGGCCTGGACATCCAGGCGCGGCAGCAGCTCTGGCAGGCGATCCGGCAACTTGCGGCCGAAGGTTGCGGTGTGCTGCTCACCACCCACTATCTGGAAGAAGCCGAAGCGCTCGCCCAGCGCGTGGTGGTGATCGAACAGGGCCGGGTGCTGGCCGATGGTCCGCTGGCGCAGTTCCGCCAGCAACTGGCACCGCGTCGCATCCGCTGCCGCAGCACGCTTGAGGTGGACGCGCTGAAGACCTGGCCGGGCGTGCGCGAGGTGGTCCGCGACGGCCTGCGCCTGCAACTGCTGGCCGAGCCGGCAGAGCCGGTGGTGGCGCGCCTGCTCGCCGAAGATCCGCAGCTGCAGGAACTGGAAGTGCATGGCGGCGGGCTGGCCGACGCCTTCGTCGAACTGACCCGGGAGGCCGCATGAACACCGTGATGGATTCCGTCGCCGCTGTGCCTGCCCGCGCGCCGGCCTGGCCGATCTACCGTGCCGAGCTACGCTGCGAACTGCGCCGTGCCTGGCGCTATCCAGGCTTCGTGCTGCCGTCGCTGCTGTTCCCGGTGTTGTTCTATTCGTTGTTCGGCGTGCTGCTCGGCCGCGGCCAGGCCTCGATCTATCTGCTGGCCACCTACTGCGTGTTCGGTGCGATGGCGCCGGCGCTGTTCGGCTTCGGGGTGCAGCTGGCGTTGGACCGCGAAGGGGGCCTGCTCACGCTTAAACGCGCGCTGCCGATGCCGCCAATGGCACCCTTGCTCGCGCGTCTTCTGATGGCGCTCCTGTTTGCAGTAGTGGTGGCCTCGCTGCTGATCACGGTGGCGATCGTTGCGGGCGTGGTGGTTACACCCGGGGCGGTGTTCCATCTGCTGGCGGTGGCGGCGTTCGCCGCGCTGCCGCTGGGCGCGATCGGCCTGCTGATCGGCAGCCACGTCAGTGCCAGTGCCGCTCCGGCCGTCGTCAACCTGGTGTATCTGCCGTTGGCCCTGCTGTCCGGGCTGTGGTTGCCGCTGTCGATGCTGCCATCGCTGTTCACCACGCTGGCACCGCTGTGGCCGACCTGGCATCTGGCCCAGCTGGCGCTTCCTGCGGTCGGCCAGCCGGCACAGGGCAGCACGTGGGTGCACGTGGCCGTGCTGCTCGGCATCACCGTGGTGGCCCTTGGGCTGGCCCGGCGCCGCCTGCGGCGCATCGGCTGAAGTGGCATGATCGCGCCTGATCGTCCTGCTTTGGAAACGTCCGTGCCCTCCAGTCGGCTCGCCTCCCTGTTGCGCCCCGCGCCGGACTCGGCCGTGGCCGAGAACATACGGCGCGGCAAATCGCCGTGGGTCGATGCGATCCACCTGCTGTGGACGCTGTGGGTGTTCCTGACGCCGTTGTTCGGCGGCGGCTACACCTGGCGCTGGGCGGCGCTGACCCTGCTGACCTACCCGGTGTTCCTCGTGCTGTACGCCGGGGTGCTGCTGGCGCCGCGCTGCCACGCGCCGCGCTACGCGCTGTCGATGGTGGTGCTGGGGCTGGTGCCGCTGGCGTGGTACCCCTCGGCGGTGAGCTACTTCATCTTCGGCTGCGTCACCCTGCGCGTCTCGCGCCGCAGCGGCTATGGGCGCTATCTGCTGCAGCTGGTGGGATTGAACGCGCTGTTCGTGGTGGTGGGCTTGCTGGCCCATTACCCTTGGCAGGCGCTGATCTGGATTCCGAGCATGGCGATGATCATCAGTCTGGTGGTCAACTTCGAGACCGCCAGCCATGAACAGGATGCGGCGCTGCAGCTGTCCCAGGACGAAGTGCGTCGGCTGGCGGCGACCGCCGAACGTGAGCGCATCGGTCGCGATCTGCACGACCTGCTGGGGCATACGCTGTCCTTGATCACCTTGAAGCTGGAGCTTTCGCGCAAATTGTTCGAGCGCGATCCGGATGGCTCGCGCCGCGAAGTGGCCGAAGCCGAAACGATCGCGCGCCAGGCCTTGGCCGAAGTACGCAGTGCGGTCACCGGGATCCGCGCCAGTGATCTGGCCGCCGAGCTGGCCTCGGCCCGGTTGCTGCTGGAGTACCAGCACGTGCATCTGCACTACGCGCCACCGCCACCGATGCCCGTCGATATCGAGCGCGCGCTGTCGCTGGTCCTGCGCGAGGCGGTGACCAACGTCGCCCGCCACGCGCAGGCGCGGCAGGCGTGGATCACCTTCGAGCAGGACGGGCGCACTTTGTCGATGCAGATCCGCGATGACGGGCGTGGCGGTGCCCACGTGGATGGCAACGGCCTGACCGGCATGCGCGAACGGGTCGCTGCCCTGCGTGGCACGCTGGTGCTGCACGCGGTGAAGGGCGAGGGGACGTCCGTAACGGTCCGCGTGACCTTGCCGGCCGCGACCACGGCGGTGGTGGCGCCTGTGGCGGTGCCGACCGCGCCGTCGCTGCCGGCCCGGGGCGCATCATGATCCGCATCGTGCTGGCTGAAGACCAGGCGATGGTACGCGGCGCGCTGTCGGCGCTGCTCGGGCTGGAGCCGGACATCGAGGTGCTGGGCAGTGCCGCAGATGGCGAGGCCGCATGGCGGATGCTGCAGCAGCTCAAGCCGGACATCCTGGTCACCGATATCGAAATGCCCGGTTTGTCCGGGCTGGAACTGGCGCAGCGGATCGCCCGCCAGGGCCTGCCGATCAAGGTGGTGATCGTGACCACCTTCGCGCGTTCGGGCTTCCTGCGCCGCGCACTGGATGCCGGCGTCTGTGGTTACCTGCTCAAGGATGCACCGGCCGAACGCCTGGCCGATGCCCTGCGCCAGGTGCAGCACGGCGGCCGCGCGATCGACCCGCAGTTGGCGCTGGATGCATGGTCGCAGGCCGACCCGCTCAACGATCGCGAGCGCCAGGTGCTGCGCCTGTCCGGCGACGGCCGCTCGGCCAGCGAGATCGCCACGCAGCTGGGGCTGTCGCACGGCACCGTGCGCAACTACCTGTCCGAGTGCATCGGCAAGCTTGGCGTGGCCAACCGCATCGAAGCGTACCGGCTGGCGCGGCAGAAAGGCTGGTTGTAGTGCCGGAGATCCATGCGATCCGATACCACCGGCCAGCGGTCGGTGGTTACCGCGGATCCGTGTCGGTGGGGGAAGTGCCGCCTGGGCCCTTTGCCATCGCCTGGAACACGCCATCGCGGCGCACCCACAGGTGGAACAGCGCGGCCGACAGATGCATCACCACCGTGGCGAACAGCACATACGCCAGTAGGCTGTGGGCGTTGCGCAACGCGGCATACAGCGCCGGGTTGTGCGGCAGGATTGCCGGCAGATGCACGCCGCCGCCCATCACGATCGGGTAGCCACCGGCCGAAAGCATGCCCCAACCGATCAGCGGCATGGCCAGCATCAGCCCGTACAGCACCCAATGCGATGCATGCGCGGCGGCGGCCTGCCACGCGGGCAGGTCGGCCGGCAGCGGTGGCGGCCGATGGCGCAGGCGGTTGTACAGCCGCACCACGACCAGCAGCAGGATCGCGATGCCCAGCGGTCGATGCAGATCGATCAGCACCGGCCGCCAGTGCAGCGAGGCAACCATGGTCACGCCCACGAACAGCATTGCCAGGATCATCGCCGCCATCAGCCAGTGCAGGACGCGGGCGAGAAGATTGAAATGGCCGGCATCACGGTTCATCGCGCACCTTCCTTGCCCGTGGCGGCGGGTGCCTTGCCGCTGGCGATTTCGCGCTCGCGGCGGTTGAACGATTGCGAGTACACCGCCGAGCGTGCGGCCAGGATCGGATCATCGGTGCCGGCCACGCCGCTGGGCAGGATCAGCGGATCGTAGTTCAGATCGCGGCAGGCGCCGGTGGCCTGCGGTTGCATGCTGCTCAGCGTCAGCGTGCCGGCCTTCACCTGGCGGCGGTCCTCCGGCCAGACCTGGGAGGGGTCGTTGATCGGGTCGCCGTCGTTGGCGATGGTCACCCACATGTCCCAGCGCACGGGGCCCTGCGCCAGGCGCCGGGCGAACTCCTCGCTGAGGAAATCGTCGTCGGACTGCGCGCGCTGTTCCGGGGTCATGTCCTCGAAGGGCGCCTGCGGCCGCATGCTCCAGCGCACGAAGCGGTGGCTGCCATCGGCGGCGGTGAAGCGGAAACTGTTGACGCCGTTGTAAGCGGTGTTGGCCCAGCTGTTCGACCAGGGGGCGGTCTTGGCCCACTGCTGGAAGGCACGCGCGGACGGGTACTTCTCCAGCACGGCGGCCATCTTCGCCGGGTCCGGTTTGCCGGTGGCCGGGTCCGGGATGCCGGCGCGGGTCTGTTCCAGGAAGGCCTCGGCGGTGGGCACCGCGAAGAACGGGAAACTGTTCATCGCCATGCGCCATTCCTGGCCATCATCGCTGACCAGCTGCAGCGCCATGCTGCGCACGCGGGCCTTGTTGTCGGCGCCATGCGGGTCGCCGCCGCCGATCGAGAGGCGGCCCAGTACCGGCACCTGGCGCTGCCGGAACACGCGTGCCGAACTCAGCGCCGCCCCTTCGGGCGTACCCTGGAAGACACCGCTGACGCACACGCCCTTGGTGTGCGCACGGCGGAAGCCGGGCTGCGGCGGACCGGTCGCCTCGATGGCATCGGTGAAGGTCTGTGCGGTGACGCGGTCGCGGCCGATCCAGCCGGCCAGCCAGGCAAAGGCCAGCACCAGGCCGCCGGCGATCAGGGCGATCAGCGCGATCCACAGCAGCGGTGAGGGAGGGCGTGGACCGCCCGGTTCGCGACCAGCGCGGGTATAGCCGAAGAGCGACATGTCCGGATTCCTGCCTTCACGATGCGTGTGGGGGGGCGACAGGGGCATGGTGTCAGAACGCGGCGCAGGCCGATATTCACATTTTCGACAACTGTTGAAAACAACGATCCCCGCCGGAGCGGGGATCGTCGGGGTTCAGCCGCTGGTGCGCTGCCTCAGACGGCGTAGCGCGTCTTCAGCATCGCCCAGGCCGAACGCAGCGCCAGCGCTTCGCCACCGGCCGGACGGCCCGGGCGTTCGCCGTCGTTCCAGGCGTACACATCCAGGTGCGCCCAGGTCTGGCCCTCGGCGATGAAACGTTCCAGGTACAGCGCGGCCGTGACCGAGCCGGCCATGCGCGAGCCGGCGTTGGCCAGGTCGGCGATGTTGCTGTGCAGGTAGCGCAGGTACGGGCGCCACAGCGGCATGCGCCAGACCGGATCGCGGGTCGATTCACCGGCCTGCAGCCACTGCTGGGCCAGAGTGTCGTCGTTGCTGAACAATGCCGGCAGATCCGGACCGAGCGCGATGCGGGCCGCGCCGGTCAGGGTGGCGAAATCGAGCACGATCTCCGGCTGCTGCTCGCTGGCGTAGGTCAACGCGTCGGCCAGGATCACGCGCCCTTCGGCGTCGGTGTTGTCGATCTCGATGCTCAGGCCCTTGCGGGTGGCGATCACCTCGCCCGGGCGGAACGCATCGGGGCCGATCGCGTTTTCCACCGCCGGGATCAGCAGGGTGAGCTGCACCGGCAGCTGCTGGGCCATGATCAGCCCGGCCAGGCCCAGCGCGTGCGCGGCGCCGCCCATGTCCTTCTTCATGTTGCGCATGCCATCGCCCGGCTTGATGTCCAGCCCGCCGGTGTCAAAGCACACGCCCTTGCCGACCAGCGCAACGTGCGGCTGCCCTGCATTGCCCCAGCGCAGCACGATCAGGCGCGGGGCCCGGTGCGAGGCGCGGCCCACGGCATGGATGGAGGGGAAGTTCTGCTCGAGCAGGGCATCGCCGGTGATCACCTCGATCTGCGCACCGTGGGCGGTGGCCAGTTCACGCGCGGCGTCTTCGAGCTGCTGCGGGCCCATGTCCTCGGTCGGGGTGTTGACCCAGTCGCGCACGCGCAGGCTGGCGGTGATCACATCGCGCACTTCGGCCGAAGGCGTGGCGGCCAGCTGGGCCGGCGCGCGGTTGGGCGTGCGGTAGCGCGCGAAACGGTAGCTGCCCAGGCCCCAGCCAAGCTGCAGCAGGGTCTCGATCTCCGGCGCCAGCGCGTCGGCCAGCGTCCACACGGTGCCTTCCGGCAGCGCGAACGGTGCATGCGCGTAGCTGTAGGCATCGCCCGGGTCGCCGACACCGACGATCGCGCCGGCCAGGCCGTGCTCGCCGGGCAGCAGCACCACGCTGCCACCGCTGCCGTTGAAGCGCTGCGCGTCCAGCCACGCGCCGAGCGCGTCGGACTGCTGCGCACGCCAGCCGGCGTACTGCTCGCGGGTCATCACATGCAGCGGCAGCGCATGCGAGGTATCGGACGTGAAACCGTTGATCTGGGACATGGGATTCGAAGGCTCCTTGGGCGGCCGCTCAGGCATGCGGGACGGATGCGTTCGCATCCAGCCAGTCGGCCAGCCCGGTCAGGGTGTCGAACTGCAGATCGGGCTGCAGTGAAGGGTGGGTCCAGGTGTGCTCGACGCGGTTGATCCAGCAGCCGCGCAGGCCTGCCTGCATCGCACCGACCACGTCCATCTCGGCGTGGTCGCCGACGTGCAGCACGTGGACGGGGGCGACCCCGAGGCGCTCGCAGGCGGCGTGGAAGATGCTGGCGGCTGGCTTGGCCGCGCCGTGCTCGCGCGAGCCGAGCTGGAAGGTGAAGTGGTGCGATACGCCGATCCGCTGCAGGTCGGCATTGCCGTTGCTGAGGGCGGCCACCGGCACGCGCGCGGCGATCCGGGCCAGCGCGTCCATGGCGTCGGGATAGAACTCCACCTGGTTGCGCGCGGCATAGAACGCTTCATAGGCTGGTTCCAGCAGGGCCGGGTCGGCGCCGCTTTTCTCCAGCGCCTCGCTCAGCGTCAACCGGCGCAGCGCGCTCAGGTCGTAGTGCAGGTGCGGGTTGTCATGGAAGGAGCGCTCGCGCAGTTCGCGCATCGCCGCCACCGGGTACATCGCGGCGGTGGCGGGGCTGTGCTGGAGCATCCACTCGTACAACACCTGGTCGATGCGGGCGCCGATGGGGGCGAACGGCCACAAGGTGTCGTCGAGGTCGAGGGTGATGGCTTGGACGGGAAAATTCACCCCGCCATTCTACGCCTGCGCGCGCGGGCTTTCATCGCGCGCGCAGGGAGTGCAGGGCTGTGCTTCAGCGCAGGTCGTAGGAACAGCTGATGGATGCCTGCCCGTCCTGCTGCCGCACGTTCAGGTCATGTCGACCCACCTCCATGGTGTAGTCGCCAGCTACGCTGTCGCGCATCTTCGCCAGCGCGGCGATCTGCTCGACGCCGGCCGTGCTGAAGTAGGCGGTGTAGCTGTCAACGCCGTCCTCGCCGCTGGCGCCGTCGTACAGGTACAGGCGGTTCACCGGCTGGCCCAGCACAAGCAGCGGCGTGGTCAGCGCATACTCGCCATCGGACAGCTCGCCGTACGCCTGCAGCTCGGTCGGCTTGAGCACCTTTGCCAAGGCAGCGAACTGCGCGGGCGTCAGGTGGCGCTGGCAGGTGACTGCCTCGACCAGCTGGCGGCTGGCAACCTCGGCGCTGGGCGGGGTTGCGGCGAACGTCGGTGCGGCGAGGGTGACAAGGCTGGCGAGGGCAAGACAACGGACAGCGAGAGAAGACATCAGGGCCAGGATCCATCCAGAAAAGTGCGGGTATTCTGGCAGCATCGGAGATTGCGCGGGCAGCCTGTCCCGGGCCTGGCAGGCTTACTCCAGCAGCCGCGCCCAGCCCTGCGTGCCGTCCAATCGTGCCAGTACCAGCTTGATGCAGACCAGCAACGGCACCGCCAGCAGCAGGCCGACCATGCCCCACAGCCAGCCGAACACCATCAGGGCCAGGATCAGGATCAGCGGCGAGATCGCCATCCGGCGGCCGAGCACGATCGGCGTCACCACCTGTCCTTCCACCGTATGCAGGGCGAGATAGCAGGCCGCCGGCAGCAGCGCCTTGAACGGATCGCTGAACTCCACAAAGCCCATCAGCAACATCAGTGCCACGCCGATCAGCGGCCCCACATAGGGCGCGAAGTTCAGCAGGGCGGCCACGGTGCCCCAGAGCAGCGCCTCCTGCAGCGAGATGCCAAGCAGCAGCAGGATGCCGGAGAAGACCAGGCCGACCAGCGTGTTGATCACCGTGATGGTCAGGACATACCGGGAAACCTCGCGCTCGATCGAGCGCAGGATGTCGGCGGTGAACCGTTGCTGCTGGCGGCTGGGGAACAGGGCGATGGCGTGCTTCTGCAGGCTCTGCCCGTAGATCATGAAGAACAGGGTCAGCAGCACCACCGCCAGCACCGAGGCGGCCAGGCGTGGTGCGCGGGTCAGCACCTTGTAGGGATCATCGAGCTGGGTGCGCACGATCTGCACCCGGCGGCTGCCTTCGCCACCGGCCACGCGCGCGAAGTTCTCCGCGGCCTGGTTGGCCTGCTGCACCGGCTTGGTCAGGTTCTGCACCTGGCGGGCGACCTTGCGCAGCTGCTGCGGTGCTTCCTGGGCCCATTCCATCGCCGGGCCGACCAGCTGCACGCCGAGCGCGGCGGCGCCGCTCAGGCCGACGCCGAGCACCAGCACCGCGCCGAGGAACCGGGGAATCCAGATCTTCTGCAGCATCCGCAGGATCGGGTTGCCGACCAGCGCGAAGAACATCGCCAGCAGGATAGGCAGCACCACGTCCTGTGCCGCCCACAAGGTGAAGGCGACGGCCAGGGTGGCCAGGATCACCAGCGACATCGGGGCGCGAGGGCGCGGCGCGGGCGGTGCGACGACGGCTTCGGCAGAAGGGGGAACCGGGACGCTCATTCGGGTCGCACACGGGAAAGGAGCGCCATTATTGGGCAAGCCGGGTGCGCGTGGCGTGTGGGGTGCGTGCAGACGAAGAAAGGCCCCGCGGCAGCTGCCGCAGGGCCTTCGGAAGATGCTGCCGACCGCAGTGCGATCAGCGTTCGGACAGATCCGTGGCTGCTTCAGCCGGTTGCGGCTGGGACGGCGAGGCCGGATCAACCCGCCGCTCCGGGCCGAGCCGTGGCGCTGCCGGTGCCGGTGCCGGTGCGGCCTGACGCGGGGCCTGATCGGCCGCGTCATCCACCTTGTCTGCGGCCTGCTCGGCGGTATCGGCCGCTTCGCTGGCCTGCATCGAGGCGAACGCGGCCTGGGTGCTGGCGACCAGATTGGAGACCGAGCCGATCATCTGCAGCCATCGCGCGCCCTGCACTTTCGCACCGAGACCGGTGGGCTCCAGCTTGCCGGCCAGGAAGCCGCCGGCGAGACCGACGGTGATGATCCGCAACGGCGTCCATCCGGCCCGCCAGACGCTGCTGAGGGTGAACCAGCTGCTGCGGGTTTTCTCGACCCGCACCGCCACCACCAGCTCGGCGCGCTGGACACGTTGCCGCAACGCTTCGAAATTCATCGCTTCACCCCCGTGGTATCCACGTCGGCATCGGGATCTTCATCGCTGGGTTCGTCATACAGCCCCAGCCGCGACAACTGGCGCCGCGTGGCATGCATGCCGGTATGGCGGAAGAAGAACGACACCCGCCACATCGCGTAGCCGGTGACCAGCAGGCTGACGATCGACGTGATCAGCAGCGAATGGAACCAGGACAGGCCCCAGCGCTGCATCAGGGCGATCAGCGTACCGGCCAGCAACAACCAGGCCGATGCACCGAACACGATCGCCACGCCGGCCCAGGCCAGTGCCCGGCCAAACGCGCTGCGCGCCAGCGCGAAATCGGCCGAAGCCAACCGTCGCAGGGAGCGCAGCGTGTGCTTGGCCGAATCGACTGTCTCACGGCCGGCCTCACCGACCTGACGGATGCTCTCGTCCAGGCGTGGTGCTTTTTCACCGCTGTCCGGTGGCGGGGTATCCGCGCCACCGGGAGCGGTCGACTGGGCTTGATCGCTCACGCCGCTGCTTACTTGTCGCCGCCGCTACGGGCCAGCTTGGCGATGATCCAGCCGGCCGCGAAGGCGACGCCGAAGGAGGCCAGCGGGCGCTCGCGGATCAGTTCAGCGGCGCTGTCGACCAGGTCCTTGCCCTTGTCCATCAGTGCATCGACCTGTTCCTTGGCGGCGGCACCACCGAACTCGGCCGCGGCCAGGCCGGAAAGCGCGGTATCGGACAGCTCGGCCTTGACGTTGGCCTTGCCGATGCGCAGCTCGTCACCGGCAGCACCGGTCGCGCCCTTGATGGCACCGCCGGCAGCGGTGGCGGCCGACTTCAGATGCGAGCCGGCTTCGCCCAGGTGTTCCTTCAGGTTCTCGGTATTGGTGGGGCTCATCGTGTTTCTCCTGCTATGCGATGGGGAAGGTGACCGCGGACGATCCGACGGCAACGAACACAAGGTAATAGCACCGGCCGGGTGTAAGCCACGTTACGGCTGCCGCCGCGTTCAGCGCATCACCAGCTGGCCACCGCCGTTTCCACGGATGATCCGCAGCACCAGCTGGGCCGGACGCTGCTGGAAGTTGGCACGCCAGCTGGCGAGATCGGCAAACTCACCTGCCGTTGCCGCGGTGATCACATCGCCCTGCGCCAGCCCGGAGTTGGCGGCGCGGCTGCCGCGTTTGACCTCGCTGACCAGCACACCACTCACGCCGGCCTGGCGCAGCGACTCGGGCAGATCGACGAAGGTGGCACCGCTCAGGCGCGGGTCGAGCGATTCCCCGGTGACCGCGCGCGCCTGCTCCTTGAGCGTGGCCTTGATCTGCAGCGGCTTGCCCTCGCGGCGCACGTCCAGGGTCAGCGTGCTGCCGACCGGCTGCAGGCCTTCCACGTTGTGCAGCGCCTGCGCGCTGTCCACCCGCTGGCCATTGGCCGACACCACCACATCGCCCGGCTTGAGGCCGGCAGCGGCGGCACCGGAGCCGGCCAGCACGCGCGTGACCAGCGCGCCGCGCGTCTCGGTCAGGCCCAGGCCCTGCGCGATCTGCTGGGTCAGGTTCTGCGCCTCGATGCCGAGCGTGCCACGCACCACCACGCCGTGCTTGACCAGCTGGTCCACGACGTCGCGCGCCAGGTTGGAGGGGATCGCCAGGCCCAGGCCGATATTGCCGGCCATGCTGCCCTGCGGGTTGAAGCTGGCCGTATTGATGCCGACCAGCTGCCCCTGCAGATTGACCAGCGCACCGCCGGAGTTGCCCGGGTTGATCGAGGCATCGGTCTGGATGAAGTTCTGGTAGCCCAGCCCGCGGATGCCGCTGCGCCCCACGGCCGAGACGATGCCGGAGGTGACCGTCTGGCTGAAACCGAACGGGTTGCCGATCGCCACTACGAAGTCGCCGACGCGCAGCTGCGCGCTGTCGCCGAGCTTGATTTCGGTCAGGTTGCCGGTCGGAATCCGGATCAATGCGACATCGGTATCGGCATCGGAGCCGATGAATTCCGCCTTGACCGTGCGCCCGTCGGCCAGGGTCACCTGCACGTCGTCGGCGTTATCGATGACGTGGTGGTTGGTCAGTACCAGCCCCTCGGCGGCATCGATGATCACACCCGAGCCCAGCGATTCGTTGATGCGCTCCTGAGGCACTTCGGGGAACAGCCGGCGGAAAAAGGGATCGTTGAAGTAGGGGTTGCGCACCCGTACCACCTGCTTGGTGTTGACGCTGACCACGGCCGGCATCACCCGTTCCAGCATCGGTGCCAGCGACGGCACCGCCTGGCCGGCGACCGCTGCGGGCAGCGCGGCCGTGGTCGGGATCGTATACGCGGCCGGCGCCGCCTCGGCACGGTTGTCCAGGTGCGCATTGATGGCCGTGGCAGTGAACCCGCCGAAGGCAGCGGCGAGGGCGAGCGTGAGCAGGGTCGGGAGCGGTCGCATGGTCCGGCGGTTCCGTGTCGGAGGGGACGGGTGAGGTGAGAACACGTATACGGTAATTCAACCTGAATGAGTGTGTCCGCTACCGGCTAAACCCTGGATGAAATTCATTGCCGGCGACGTCGCGCCGCACGACGGATGGGCGCCGGCAGCCAGGGCGATGTGTGCCGCTGGCCACCTGCAGAGCGGGTGCGCCAGGATACCCGCGGCAGGGGAAGACCGTACCGGCAGGCGCGTCCATCGGCCGCGCCCGCGCCATCCAAACCAGCGCAAATACGCAGTACGAGGGCACGGAATGGATCAACTACGACGATCCATCATTGCATCGCCGGGCGCGGCGGACATGCGCATCGAGACACATCGCATGCATCTTCTGCGGGAACGCCGATGCTGTTTTCAAGGGGTTTCGTGCACGCGGCCGGTGCGTTGCTTGCTGCCGCCGATGAGGGTGCTACTGTCGGCTTGGCACGTGCATCGCATCAAGACCGTTCCACGATGGACCGCGCCGGTATAGCATCGCCAGCGATTTGACTAACCAGGCCCCTTAGGAGGCACTCAATGAGCAACGGTAATGGTGTGACCACGGTTCTCTCGCAGACCGTCGAAGATGCAAAAGAAACCGCCACCAACGTCGGCGAGACCATCGCACACGTAGCGGAAGATGCAGTGGCTTCGGTCAAGAAGACCGCCAAGCGCGCGCGCAAGGCTGCCACCACCCAGGTCGCCAAGGTCAAGAAGGCCGTGACCAAGGTCGAGAAGACCGTCGCCAAGAAGGCTGACAAGGCGGCCAAGTCGGTCGGCAAGACCCTGGCCACCGCCAAGCAGAAGCTGGAAGCGGCCAAGAAGAACGCCAAGGCCGAAGCCACCGCGATCAAGAAGCAGGTCGCCAAGAAGAAGGCCACCGCTGAAAAGGCCGTGACCAAGACCACCAAGGCTGCCGGCAAGAAGGCCACCACCGCCAAGAAGGCCGTGACCAAGAAGGCGGCTGCTGCCAAGAAGACCGTGACCAAGAAGGTCGCCACCGCCAAGAAGGCCGTCGCCAAGAAGACCGCGACCGCCAAGAAGGCCGTGACCAAGAAGACCGCCGCCGCCAAGAAGACCGTCGGCAAGAAGGTCGCCGCTGCCCGGACCGCTGTTGCCAAGAAGTCGGCGACCGCCAAGAAGGCCGTAACCAAGAAGACCGCAGCGGCCAAGAAGGTTGCCGGCAAGAAGACCGCCGTCGCCAAGAAGACCGTCGGCAAGAAGGTCGCCACCGCCAAGAAGGCCGTTGCCAAGAAGTCGGCGACCGCCAAGAAGGCCGTGACCCGGAAGACCGCGACCGCCAAGAAGGTGGCCGGCAAGAAGACCGCCGTCGCCCGCAAGTCGGTCGGCAAGAAGGTCGCCACCGCCAAGAAGGCCGTGACCAAGAAGACCGCAGCGGCCAGGAAGACCGTCGGCAAGAAGGTCGCAACCGCCAAGAAGGCGGTAGCCAAGAAGGCCCCGGCCCGCAAGGCTGCCCCGGCCAAGCGTGCTGCGGCCAAGCCGGTTGCCCGCAAGGCACCGGCCAAGCGCGCGCGCAAGTAAGTCGTCGTAACGTGCTGCTCCTGCCTGAGGGCGGGAGCGGCATGGTCGGAGCCATGCACTGGGCTCATCCCCAACCCAGACACGTGGGCGGGGTAATCATCCCCTCATGGGGAGACAGGGCGCCCCGAAGGGCACCCCGGTAACATCAGCGCGCCGCGATCGCGGCGAACTCGCGCATCAGGTGCTCGCCGTCATACACCACCTGGATCTGGTTGCTGCCCTTGTCCAACCGCTCGCCATTGACGAATACGTCGGTCTGGATGCTGTAGCGCCCCTGCGGCATGTTGGACGGGAAGGTCACGGTGAAGGTGTTCTCGTACGCACCGCTGCCTGCACTCTCGCTGGCGACTTTCTCGGCGGTTTTGAAGGGTTCGGACTGGCCGGGTTCGTAAATCCGGATCTGTTCCTTGACCTCGCGGATCGGCTGCTGGCGGCCGCTGACCGCTTCGATGTTGGAGACGATCTTCAGCGGTTCACCACGCCGTACGCTGTTGCCGGGGAGGCTGGTCTGGTAATGCACGACCTCGGCAGACTCCGGCAGCTGCGAGTAGCGCGACCGGTAGTCCGACTCCACCTGGGCCGCGCTACGGGTGCGGCGGCTTTGTGCGTTGATCACGAAGCAGGCGGCGATGCCGGCCGCAGCGCCGACGTAGGCACCTTTCTCACCATTGACCAGCGCGCCGGCGCCGGTGCCCAGCGCGATCGCTCCCAGGCACTTGCCCCAGTCCGATCGGGTCATCTGATTGCCCGTGGTGCAGCCGGTAAGCGTGCCGGCGGTAGCGAGGCCGATCAACAGCACCTTGCCGAGCGAGGCGGGGGCGAAATAGTCCTTTTTCATGGTCAACACCTGGTGTGAAGTGGGGCGGGCATCATTCGATGGTGGTTTCGCGCATGACACGGTCGCGCTCCGCCTTTGCTTGGCGGATGAGCGACCGGGCAGCCGCTGAGTCAGGATTGACCTGCAGGGCCGATTCGCCCAGGGCTACGGCGACGTCGTAGCGGCCTTGCTGCAGTTCAACCCGCGCCTTGCTCAGCAGGCCTGCTTCCGGCGCCGCTGCCGGTGGCAGCGAGATCGTCGGCGCTTTGGGCGGGTAGCTGTTGTCAGGTTGGCGCAGGTCGGCCATGTCTGAGGCGGTGCCCGCGTCTGGGCTGAAGCTCACCTCCAGCTGCATCGTGCTTGCATTCGCCTGTCCCTCCCGGATGGCCGGTAGATAACGCCAGCGACGCGCTGCTTCCAGCGCAGCACGGTCCAGCGACCGCACCCGACTGGTGCGCATCACCGAAATGGCCGTCGCGGTGCCATCTTCGGCAACATCGATGCTGAGCAGAACGGTTCCGCGTGCCCCGGTACGCACTGCATCCGGCGGATAGCGCACGGGAGCGCGCTCGCGCGATGCGGCATCCACCTGTGCAGACCGGTCCGGGATCGACGAAGGTGGGGGGGGCGCCTGGGCAACCTCAGTGTGGAGGGGTACCTGTGCGGCGGTTGGCGCTGGAGCCGGTGCCGGTGTCGCTGCGCGGGTCGGGCGCGCGGGCTCGGCCTGCTTGGCAAGGTCGGCTTCCAATGCAGTCACCCGGACCTGCAGATCGCGCCAGTTCTCTTCACCCGGAAGATCGCGCTGCATGCCCAGCAAGGCGACGCGTGCACAGGCCAGGTCTGCCCGCGCGAGGCATGACTCCACAGCCGCACGATGCGCTTCGATGCGGCCGGCAGACACCGTTGGCGACGTACCTCGATCGCGCAGGAAGATCGCCCAGAACAGCCCGCCCAGGACCAGGCAGACCAGGACCAGCGGCACGCGTGAGCGTGGTCGTGGGCTCGGCCCGGGAGCGATCGGCGCAGGCGCGATCGGCGCGGGAGGCGCAGGTGGCCTGGTCGAGCGCTTGGGTCCCGGCGCAGATGCCGGTTGCGCAGCGGAAGGCGGAGGCGCTGCAGGGGCCGGTGGAGGCACGGATTCCACCACTGTCGGCGCCGCTGGCGAGGGTGTCGCAGGAATCGGGGGCGGCGGCATGACCGCCGCCGGGGCTATGACCGGCGGCGCCACGACCGCGGGCGCGGATACCCCACAGAACGGGCAGAAGCGTACCTGCCCGGGCAGGGGCTTCATGCACTGGTCGTTGACACAGATCGAGGCGGTGGCGCTGGCGTCAGTCATTACGGCGATACAGCCTCAGTACCCGGTGGGCGGCGGCGGGGGAGCCGGCGGTTGCGGGGCCGATGGGGCGGTGAACAGATGGCCCAGTTCCGGCAGTGCACCGGCCGCGCTCCACTCGATGCCTTCGCGCCAGAGCAGGCTGTTGCGGTTGATGTTGCCGGTGCCCACGAACTGCTGCAGCTGCTGGACCGTATATGGTCCCAGCGACTGGTTGTTGTAGCCGACGTAGTAGCTGTAATCGACCATCGGCGGCGGTGGCGGGGGTGCCCCGGGCAGGCTGCCCTGCGGCGGAGGCGGTGGTACCGCGCCCGGGGCAAGCCTCGCCGCGCTCGTGCCCGCAATGGACGTAACGCCAAGCATCTGGGCGAAGGCATCACTTACCTGTCGCTTCTCGCCCCGGTCGGTGGCGACCTCGTCAGCATAGACATCGGCCGAAGAGCCGGTAACCGGCTGCGTCCAGGCGTCGAACAATGCACGGGCGCGCTCTTCGATCCGGTCGGCTTCGTCACCGGCGGCCTGCACCAGCTTCTGCCGATAGTCGGTGGCCAACATCTCACTCAGCTTGTAGGGGAAGCGCTTCTTCAAGCTTTCGCGACCCTGCTGGTCCTCCTGCTTGATCGGCTTGTATGCCACGGTGGCGTAATGCCGGAACAGCTGGGCCAGCACAGCCAGCTGCAGCGGGTCGCGCACGTTGGCCGAGCGCTGGCGCAGCTGTTCTTCGATGTTGCGTTTGTCATTCCCGTCCAGGCCACTCTGCCGCACGGAGAATTCATCGCCGATGCTGAACCCGTCGCCTTCCAGCGTGATCTCATACTTGCCATCGGCACGGCGCTTGAGCACCCCCAGGCCGAGGGCATGCAGGTATATCCTGAAATCCTCAGCGAACTGCCGGTACTGGCCCTGAGTGAACTGGATGGGCTGCACGAACTGGCTGACCCGCTTGTGGATGTGCAGCGGAATACGGGCCGCCTCTTTGCGGTAAGCCGCCTGATAGGTCGGCAGTGGCGTGAGTGCCGGAACCGGGAAGCCAGACAACTCGGTGAAGCAGATCAGCTTGCCCGGAATGCCGGATTCGACGAAGTCGATCTGGCTGGCGGTCATGCCGGTGCCCTGCGGTACGGCCTGCTCCAGCATCGCGCCGTACTGGCGCCGGAACAGGCGCGCATCCTTTACGCCGACCAGGCAGGTGTAGCGGTCCTTGGAGATATCAAATCCACCGTTGAGGTTCAGCGGCACCCATGGCATCGCACGCTGAAGCAGCAGGCGGAACGTCTCGCGCAGCTGCTCGGGCGTAAGCGCGGCCAGCGCCTGCATCAGCGGATCGGTCTGGGTTCGGGCATCGACCTGGGGCAGCTGTGCCACGGCCTTGTTGCGCAGCTTGCCCAACACTTCCTGCGCGCCGTCGTCGCTGAGCAGCTTCTGGAACAGCGTCTGGGAGCCACCGAAGTCCTTGAATGCTTCCTTGGCCCATTGCCTGAACTCGGCCGGATCGATTGCCGGCTGCTCTTCGTCCTGCGGTGCCTTGAGCGCGATCAGGGTCGCATGCTTCTCGGCGATGGCCGCCTCGATCTTGCCGATGTCACGCTCGACGTGCAGCAGCAGGGACTCAACCGACTGGCGACCGTCCTGCAGGCGCCCGACGAAACCACTCCAAAGCGGGCGACCGTGGGCATCGACAGCTTCCTTGACGCCGAGCCAGCCCGAGACGTCGCGCAGCAGGTTGGCGGCTTCGCGCGAAGCGACCGAGCGCACGTAGAACAGCAGGCTGTCGCGGATCGTTTCCTTGATCTGCGCCAGTACGGTCTCGGCCTGCTTGTCCTTGCCGCTGATCCGCGCAAGCAGACCCTTGCCGGTGGTCTCCTTGAGGCGTTCGAACTCGCGCGCAAGCTCGGCGTTCTGCAGCCTCTCGGAAATCTCGGCGAATCGCTGCGCATTGCGTTCCAGCGCAGGAACGATGCCGGTACCTTCGTTCTCGAGCCGGTCCTTGATCATTTCCACCAAGGCCAGCGTGTAGTCCAGGCCACCGCGCTCGTCATCGTCCAGGCGCCGGAAGATCTGCGCCGGCAGTTCAGCCTCATCGGTAATCGACAGCAACACCCGCTGGCGATTCTCCTTGATGCGGACTTCGTGGTTGCGGTCGGCGCTGTCCACCCGGTTGCCCTTGGTATCGCGCTCAAGCTGCTTGATCACATCCTGGACGTGCAGCGGCCATTGGTCGCGGTCAGCGCTGCCGTGCATCAGCTGCTGGAAGGCATTCTCGACTTTCTGTTCGATCTGCGCACCGATGCTGGCGTCGCCGGTCACTTTCAACAGATCATCAGCGACCTGGTAGTGCGTGAACTCACCGTTGAGCGTGGCAAGATCGCCGCGGGAGAGGAACTGCGGAATATCCGTAAAGGTGCGTGGCACGATCGCCAGCTGCTCACGCAGGAAATCATCGCGTTCTTTATCAGTGGGGCGGTTGCCCGGGGCCTGGATATTGGCGATGCCGAAGAACGCCTTGAGCATCGCCTGCACCTGGCGGTTCATGCGTACGTTCTGGCGCGCTTCCACCTGGGTATCAAGCACGGCCTGGCCGACGCCGGAGTAGCTCGCGGTGAAACGCAGTTCCGTATCGTCACCATAGTCCTGCGGCAGCGGAACCGAATAGGCGCGGATCTTGTGCTGGTTCTGGTTGACGGCCACAGAGCGCTTGCGGTTGGCGAAGTCCTGGGAGGTGAAGTCGGTGAAGAAGACATCCGAGAGCATCTCGTAGATGTCTTCCTGTTCACTGGTCTTGGCCATCGCCACGTTGGTGTTGTCGACGATGTACACATCGTCGTACGGGCGACTGTCGATGTGCAGGTTGTCCGAGGCATCCCAATGCTTGACCAGGACATTGCCGCGCAGTGCAGTCTCAAGCTCCATCAACGCGGCGTAACCGTTGGCCTGGATGCGGTCGGGGTTGGTGGTGGTGATGAAGCCGCCGGGAAGGACCATGTACAGGTCGACCTTGCCCTCGACATTCTTCTCCTTGAGGATCGCCTTGGCTAGGTAGCCCATGTCCAGGAACGAGCCGGAGCCCGTGCCGCCGGCCGCCGAACCGGTGATGACCACCCGCACCTTGCCCGGCTCCACTTCCAGTCCCAGCTTCTTGAGCTTGTCCGCACGCGCGCCGATGTTGCTCAGCAGCGTCTCGATCTTGTCGCGCAGCTTGTCCCGGATCACCGGATACTTGTCGAAGAAGTACAGGCGGGACAGCGCACGGATCTGGCCTGCGCCTTTGCTTGGATCCACGCCCAGCAGGCGGATGCGCTCGGGCGTGAGCGGGAACCACTCAGCTACTTCCCGATGACGCCGCAGCTCGTCGTCGGACTGGGTGTACTTGTTGAGGTCCAGCCGCTCGATGATCTTCTCTTCTGGAGTGAAGGCGACCTGCTCGGCCAGTACGTCGGTCTTGACCGACTTGCCGTCCTGGGTGACCTCACCGGCATCCAGATCGAAGTTGATGAACTGTGCCACCGGGAAGTCGGCGACGTTCTCGACCTTCGCGTTGCCGCCCCAGATCGCATTGAGAATGCGGCGGCGCAGACGGATGTTGACCTTCATGCCGGTGCCGCCGAGGGCGATGAACAGCGTCGGACGGATCTTCTCGGTTACCTGCGGCGGCTGACCGGGCAGGGAGGTACTTTCGGTGGCATCGTTCATGCGGCGGACCCCTGGATCAACGCTTGGCGGAGAAGGTGGCGAGCCAGGCGATCAACGACACGCCGGCCAAGGCGCTCATCGGCACCAGATACAACGGCGCCAGGAACCGCCCGGCGTTGACGAAGGCCAGCACGGTCACCGTGGCGACCGCCATCAGACCGATGAACAGGAACCAGCCCGACGCATTGGCACGACTCGGCGCGACGCGCTCCTTGACCCGCCAGTTGGCATACGCGTTCTTCACCACGAAGAACACCACGGCCAGCACCAGCAGCACCACACCACCAATCAGCGCATCGCGGCTGCTGGTCTGCTCGCCGACCTGGATGTCCCAGTCGCCGGTGAAGGTCGCAGTCGGCTGCTGCGTTCCCGCGGTCGTCGCCGGTGCGGTCTGTTCGGACGGCGTGGCGGTGGCCGGCTGGTCGGTCACTGGCGCTGGGAGGGAACTCTTCTGGCTCATGCTCTGTCCTTGGCGGTGAATCGTTTAGTTGATGCGGATGGATGTATCAGGTTGGGCCCAGCTCACGCGAGGCTTGAACGCGCCGCGACGGACCGTGGCAACATGCGTGCCGTTGGCATCGCGCACCTCGGTAGTGGTGAACGGTTTGAGCCGCAGGTGCTGGGGTTGATCGTCGATCCAGACCGTTGCTTTGCGCGCGCCGGTCACCAGCACGAGAAACAGCAACGCCCCGATCAGGGCAAGCAGGCCGCCGCCATAGACCACCACGGCAGGCCACACCGGGTACTGCACCCGAAGCAGCAGCGGGACCCGTGTGACCGAGGCATTGGCCGTGACCGGAGGAAGGAAGACCTCCGGCAGCGCATCCCCCGGGAAGAGGTCGGCCATGTGCGCGCGGAACTGCGGCGATACTTCCAGCTGCTGGTTATCCAGGTGGATATCGATCGCCCCGCGCCGTTCATAGCCGCTGCGTAGCAACACCTCACGCGACCACTGCGACGGCAGGGGGGGCAGCGACAGGCGCAGGGTCAGCGGATCACTCTGTTTGCCTGGATCCAGCGCCTGCAGCGAGTGCGTGGACATCTCGCCCTGCAGGCCGATGGCTGGCGGCGTCACCAATGACGTGTCAGCGCTGACGATACGGTAGGGATTGAACAGATTCTCGAACCGGCCCTGCACCTGTGCAGTGCGCACCTGCGTGCTGGCGTCGAACGACAGCACGAGGGTGTGGCCGTCGGGGGCGAGGCCAGCGGCGATGCCCGGCGAATCTTTCACACCCGTCGGGCTGAAGCGCACGGCCGCTTCGTTCAGTGGCTTCAGGCGCACATGTCCCTCGGGAAGCAGTGCGGTCAGGGCTGGTTGCGCGAGTATCGCGTCCAGCGCGGCCGAGGCCGGTTCGCCGTAGGCCAACGCGTACAGCATCAAACCGTTGGCGCGGTAATGCTTGCCCTGTACCGGCATCTTCAGCGGAAACGCAGCGATCCGGCTGATGACATCCTCACCATGCAGCAGCTCGTAGAACTCGCGATTGCGAGCCACGACCTCGGTACTGTTGTTGGGGCTGTTCTTGTTGTTGGTGACGATCCAGATGATGCCCGGGCGGCCTTCCAGGCCCACCTCGATCGCACCGAGCAGCGCTTCCTTGAAGTCGGTGTCGGCCAGTGCGCCGCTACCTTTGTGCGCCATCTGCAGGCGCGTCATCGCCTGGGCGAGCCCCGGGTGGTTGCCCGGTCCGCGATACACCCACTCCGGCGAGGGGTGGGTAGCATCGGACTGGTTGAACGCGCCCACCACGACCTCTCCGTGGCCAGCCGCATCCTGCGCCAGCTGCGTGACAAGCGGCTTGAAGGGCGACTCGGCATCGACGTAGAACGGCTCCATCCAGCCAGAGTTCTGCACCAGTACTGCCTGCCGCAGTTCGGTGGCTCCGACGCTCATGCCCATGCTGCTCGCCAGCAGCACCGCGACGCCCAGCAGGCGATTCAGGACGACGCCGTTCATTGCGGCAGGCTCCAACGCAGCAGGGTGCCGCGCGCGTCTACCCAGAGCCACAGTGCCTCATCGTGGACGAACCACTGCGCATTCCAGGGCGAGGGTGTGTCCATGGCATAGGTGTAGGCATGACCGCCGATCCGCTCCAGGCAGAACGTGGCATGCACGGTCGCCTGACTCTCGAAGAATGACAGCAGGCTGCGCTGCTGCGGCAGCGGCGCGTGGAGCGACAGCATCAACCCCGGTTCGACGACTTCCAGGAACGGATAGACCACATGGGTCACCGAATACAGGTCATGGTCGAACTCGTCCCACGGGCGCTCCAGGCGGACGTTGAACTGAAAGCTGGTTCGGCCGGTGCTGGTGTATCCGCGTGGCGCGGGGCGTTGCTCGGGCAGCACGGTGTCCAACCGGGTGAGCAGCCACTTTTTGTCCCGGGTGTCATACAGCAACTGCCAGAAGCCTTCGCCGTCGCGATACGGTGGACCCAGAACCGGGGTGGCCTGATAGCCCTCGGGCCAGCTCTGCCACCGGGTGTAAACGTCCCCCTGGCCGTCCAGGCGCACGCTCAGCACGCCCTGCGTGCCGATCCAGAACAGGCTGCGGTGCGCTGGATCGCTGATCGGCGCAGCAAGCAGTTGCAGGGGCGCGTCAAGCGTCAGCACCAACTGCTGCCATGCCTCACCGGTGCGGCGGATCGCAAGGCACCATTGGCCCTCATGTTCCTGTGGCACGAAGGCGGCATCGTCCAGCAGGCCGGGTGCACCCAGGGACCGACCCACCGCGCGATCAATCTGATAGCTCAATGTCATTGCGTCGACGCTGACGCAATCGGCACCTGAATCAGTCGCCATGATCACCTCATGGCCATCGTCGTGCGGCAACGTCAGTGTAGCATTCGCCCATGTTTCAAGATGGCTGCGGCCGAGTGAGGCCCCGCGCGGTGTCAGCGGCACCCAATGGCGGTGACCGTGCTGCCAAAGCGACAGCTGGCCAGAGCGGCTCGCCGCGAACAATCCATTGCGATGGCCACCGGCGCGGCTGCTGAAAAAGAACAGGCCACTCGGCTGCGGTGACTTGATCACCTCGGCGGCGTCCTGCATGGACTGGCCACTTCGCTGCCATTGATCGAACAGCGCCTGAAGCGTCGAGGGGATCGGTTCCGCCGCGGAGGCGCTGCAGCTGCGCCCCCCATCATCCCCGCCAAACGGTGTTCGCCACTGCTCAACCGGGCGCCGCTCAAGCGGCTGGCCGGTAAAGGGAGAAAACCGGAAGCTGCCCGGGAGATAACCCCCCTCGGGCACGCGATACGCGCCAGACAGATAGTCCAGATCGCTCAGTGATGTTGGAGGCACGGCAGCGTCGATGGCGACCAGAGAAAATCCGGTTCCATTCTGCACCCACGACTCATTATCCAGGTGCCAACGGACACCTCGCTCTGCTCCGGCGGCCACGCCGTCCCCCTGTATCCTTTCGCGGGCAAGGATATCCTAAAGTCAACGGCATGGAACAAACGCATGCGAATGGTGCCTGTAGGGAAACTCCTGACGTGACGCATTTGGCTCCAAGCCGCATTATCGCCCGCGCATGAAGGAATATGCCTGCAGAAAGGCAGCTGCCGCAGGGCATCACGCATTGGACGCATCAGGGGATACGCAGTGAAGAAAATTCTGTGGGGTGTACTGTTGGTCGTGCTTGCCGGCTGCCAGCAGGGTCGGGCGATCCGCCTCGACCTGATGGCGATGGAGTTCCGCTCCGAGTGTTTCGGTGCAGGCGCGACGACAAAGTGCGTTGCCATGCGCGTCAAGTACAACGTCGCTGCAACACAGTTGATGCTTGATCGGCTGGAAGACGAGTTCGCAAAGATTCCCGATCCGGACCCCCAGGCCTATGCTGCTGCCAGGCAGGCACTTCAGCGGGTGATCGATCGCAACGAACAGGATCGTCCCGGGTGGTGGCGGCGTATCCTGATGAACAACATCGAGGTGACCTACGGTCTGGCGGCGGGTCAGTTCCTGGTGACGCCCAACGAGCTTTCGGAACTTGCGGCCGTGGCTGCCGAGAACGAAAAGCGACGGCGCAAAGTGGCTGCGACCGATAGCCTTCCCGTGGAAGCAGCCGCGCCAGAGGTGAGCGACGTCACCCTCCACACCGATGCGGCGGCGACCACAGAGGGGTTTGACCTGGACTCGGAATCCGCCGATCCCCTTGATGCGCCAGCCGGGCCGGAAGCCATTGAGCGAATCGCAGTGCAGGCAGCGCCTGCAGATGAAACCGGCTATGCCGGCATGATGGCGCGCATGGCGCGCGAGGCTGAGCAAGCGACGGCCCGACCGAGTTTCGACTGCGCCCGGGCGAGCCATCCTGCCGAACACCTGCTATGCAGTGACGCCAGCCTGGCAGCCATGGACGTTCGCATGGCTCGAGCGTATGCCGATGCACCTGCATGTGGGACGGACCGCGCTGCATTGCGCGCCGATCAGCGGCAGTGGCTGCAACATCAGCGCAACCAGTGCAGCGACGCCTCCTGTCTGGAAGACGCCTATCAGGCCCGGATCGCACAACTGGAGCAGTACTGCACGGGTTGAGCACGGCGCAGCCTTGACGATTGCGGGCGTATCGTCCTGCTAGTCTGGACGCCGACTTCTGGAGGCATTCCATGCGCGGTCTCGACTTCACCTCCTGGCAGGCCATGCTCTCCACCCTGGCTGGGCTGGCGATCATCACCCTGATCGGTGTCGGCATACGGCTGCTGGTCATGCAGACCATGCAGCAGCGCCGCGAGCGCGAGAACCGGCAGATCAACGAACGACTGCGCACGCTGATCGCGGCTTACAAGGTCCTGGGTGGTTCGTTCACCGGCACGCTCGATGTCGATCCTCGCCATCGCCGGGATTTCCGCGCGCTGCCCGACGGCAGCGAAGCCGGCGATGCGCTGCACCTGCCGGCGGAGGCCGAGAACGGTGGCGAGCGTGCGCGGCGGATCCGTGATGCGGTGGAAGCGGCCCTGTCGGACATCGTCCTGCTGGGCACCGACGAGCAGGTGCGCCTGGCCGCCCACGCCGCCAACGAGATGGCCCAGGGTCGCCTTGTTCCCACCGCCGAGCTGGTGGTGTCGCTGCGCGACTTCATTCGTCAGGCGCTGGATCTGGATCCGATCCCGGCCTCGGTCACCATCCCGCGCCAGGGTCCCGCACGGCCCTCGGCCGGTGCGAAGGGCAAGGGCGATGCGGGTGACAAGGGTGGCGGCAAAGGCGGCGGAGGGATGGGCGGTGGAGGCGGGGGTGGCATGGGAGGAATGGGCGGCGCTGGCATGGGGGGCGGAGCGGAGGATGCTGCCGATACCCATCGCTGAGCGAGGCGCGTCACCTCACGGCGAGGCGGCCGCCCCGATCCGGTAGGGCGGCGGCGTCGCGCCCATCAGATGCGTGACGAAGTAATCCCACATCCGGCGCATGTAGTAATCGTCGTTGCGGAACAGTTCGTGGTCCTGGTTGGGCAGGTAGAGCAGGTCGTAGTCCTTGTTGGCCAGCGTGAGGGCGCGCGCCAACTGCAGGGTCAGCGCCGGCATCGCGTTCTCATCCAGGTCGCCGTAGACCAGCATCAGCCGACCCTGCAGGCGATCGGCCAGTGCATCGTTGGCCAGCGGCTGGAACAGCGCTGGCACTGCATCCGCTGCTGGGCGCACGGCGGTGCCGTCTGCATAGACCGGCTGGCCGCCGACCAGGCGGTCCATGCCGTGGATCGCGCCGCCGTACATGCCCTGGAAGCTGTGGCTGCCGGCCGAAGCCACGCCGACTTTGTAGAAGGCCGGATGACGCAGCAGCGCACGCGCCGCACTGTAGCCGCCGAAGGAATGCCCATAGATGCCGACTCGCGTCAGGTCCATGCCCGGATAACGTACGGCAAGCGCGCGGATCGCCGCGACGTGATCGTCCAGCTGCAGATCGGCCGCGCTCAGGAAGCTGGCATCGTGGAAAGCCTTGGAACGTCCGGGTGTGCCACGCGCATCGATGCTCACCACCACGAAGCCGAGCTGGGCCAGGCTGGAGCGCGCGACGGGGTTCATCGTCGCGGTGGCGTCGACGAAGCCCACCGGGGTATTGGTGATGTGCGGTCCGCCGTACATGGCATCGATGACCGGATGCCGTCCATCCTCGCGGTAGCCAGGCGGCAGATAGACCGTGGCCTGCAGTTCGGTGCGTCCATCGGCGGCCAGGACACTCACCCGCTGCGGTGACGTCCAGCCGGCGGCGCGCACGGCGCGGTCGTCGCCGCGCTCCAGTTCCAGCACGACCCGGCCATCGGCCGTTGAGCGCAGCACGCTGACTGGCGGCTGGTCCACCCGCGAGTAGCCATCGACCACGTACGCCGCCGAGGGCGACAACAGGTGGGAGGGACGCCCGCCCATGAGCACACCGGTTCCGCCATCGATCGCATGATCGGCCGCTTCAGGTGTGAGGAGGACCGGCGCGCCACCATCCAGCGACACGCGGTACAGGCGTCGTTGATACGGATCACCCGGCTCGCGCCCGCCCGCAGTGAACAGCACCTGGCGACGCACCTCATCGACGCCGACCACATCGCGCACCAGCCATGCGCCCTTGGTGAGCTGGCGGACCACACGTCCATCGCGTCGATCGACCAGGTACAGATGGCCCCACCCATCGCGCTGCGAGAACCAGACGATGCCGTCGTCGTGCTGCAGGACGTGCACCGCCGGCCGGTTGTAGGGATAGCTGTTGAGCTGCACGCGGGTATTGCTGCGCTCCTCCTGCACGGTGCGCACGCTGCCGGTACTGACATCCACCTCGACCAGACGCAGCCGTGCAGGGTGGTCATAGCGCGCGATCGCCGTATAGACCTTGCCGGCATCGGCCGACCAGCCCAGCACGCCGGCTTCGGTCAATGCATGCCAGCCCGCGGGAACGGGGATGCTGCGTGTGGCGCCATCCACCTCGCTGACGAACCACGCATCGCGGACCTGCTCGACGTCGCCCAGCAGGCCCAGCCGTACTTCGTGCACGACCGGGCGGAAGCCGGTGGCCGGCGCGGTGGCCAGGTAGGGATAGGGCAGGACGCGGCGTTCGTCGTAGCGCACGCCGAACAGGCGCTGGCTGTCCGGAGACCAGGTCACCGCGAACGGTGGTATCTGCATCCGGCCTTCCCGGCGCGGAATGCCGCGCAATGCAAAATCGGGCAGTACCCCATAGCCGTACGAAGGCTCACCATCAAGAGTGAGCGCCCGTCGTTCGCCGTCGGCGCCGCGCCGCAGCCACAGATTGTCCTGCTCGACCCGCACGCTGTGCCGACCGTCAGGCGCAGGCAGGTCGCGCGGATCGACGGCAGGCGATGACTGCACCTTGCACGGCATCGGCAGCGTGCATGCCGCCACCCGCTGTGCGTCCACGCGCAAGGTAATCCGTAGTCCATCGTCGCCGTTGGCGACGCGGTCCACCTGCTGCATGACGTTGCCCGGATCAGCGACCCCGGCAGCCTGCAGCGCCGTACGCATCACGTCGTCGTCAAACAGCGCCGCGCGCGTGGAGCCCACCGGATCGACCAGCACGTAGCCGATGCGGCCATCGTCCTCCTGGCGGGCATACCAGAAGCGGCCGTCCTGCAGCCAGCGCGGCGCGACGCTGGCATTGCGGACCTTGCCGTGCAGCTGCTGGTCGAGCACGCGCTCGGCGCACTGGTACTGCACCAGGCCCGGCGCCTCGGCCCCGGCCGGTGGGCTGGTGATCGCGGTGACCGCCACGCCGAGAAAGAGCAGACAGTGAAACATCCCCGAACGTGGTGCGGCCATGCGTATCGCTCCCTGATGACGGTCGCCCGGCAGGCGGCATCGTCATCATGGCGCGCGCTCCTGCCAGCCTGGAGCACCGAGCATGCCGGTGCTCCAGCGCGCACTCAAGCGGCGCTGCGGCAGCGTGTGCGCCCCTCGGGGCCCCCGCTTACTGTGTCAGTTCCACCACCGGCACGAAGCCACCGTAGATCATCCGCTTGCCGTCGAACGGCATCGGATTGTTCTCCGGGTTCATCCGCGGGTCCTCCATCATCTTCTGCATGCCGGCATCGCGGGTGGCTTTGTCCGGCCATTCGATCCACGAGAACAGCACGGCTTCATCGTCCTTGGCCGCCACCGCGCGATGGAAGTCGGTCTGCTTCCCATGCGGGACATCGTCGCCCCAGCACTCGACCACGCGCAGCGCGCCATGCTCGATGCAGATCGCATCGCCCATGTGCGCGTGTTCCAGGAATTTCGCTTTGTTCGCGGTCGGCACGGCAAGTACAAAACCATCGATGTAGGCCATGGCAGAGCTCCAGATGACGCGCCGGGATGGGCGTCTTCAAGACATACGACGAACCGGGGGACGGAATCTCGACACTGCGCCCGCTGGCCTTTGCGGCCAGTGAAGTTGTCCAGACGGGTCATGGCGTGAACAAATTCAGCATCCGACACGTCCTTTCGGGCTGCCTTTGGGACAAATGTCAGAAAAGTCTGAGTCATTGAGGGGAACATCCTGATAGTCCAGCTGACGCATTCAGCTCATGATGGCCTTGCCGGGCAGGACGCCCTACGGCGCCCTGCGGTCCAACGCCCCACGGCACGGACCTCGGTGCATCCAGGAGGATGGACGCGTTAGCCGATAACTCCCCAAGAGCGGCTTCCCCAGCGCGTGACGCCCCGAAAGGGCACCGTCGTGACCAGAATCCTTTCCGGCCCCGTTCACCTGCGCGGCGCGCCTTCCCCTTTGCATGACGCCCCCGCGTGATCCCCGCGGCAACGGGCGCTCACGCCGTCCTCGCCTGGAAAAAGTCACGCGCGTATGCCAGACCGCGTCTGAACGCCGCCCCAAAATTCACTTTTGTGGACGCGGTCAACTTCAGGGCGGGTTGTGTCGAATAACGGAGAATTTACATTCCCGATGCAGTCCGGCCTCCATGCCGGGTGCAAGTAGTCCAAGACATAAAGGTGTACCCCCATGAAGACTTCGTTGATTGCTCTGGCCCTGGCCGCCGCCCTCCCGTTCACCGCTTCGGCGGCTGAAGGCCTGTCCTACAACTATGCTGAAGCCGACTACGTCAAGACCGACGCAGATGGCGGCAAGGCCGATGGTTGGGGCGTGAAGGGTTCCTACGCCTTCCACCCGAACTTCCACGCCTTCGGTGAGTACAACCAGCAGAAGACCGACATCGGCGACTTCAAGATCGACCAGTGGCGCGTGGGCGTTGGCTACAACCAGGAAATCGGCAACAGCACCGACTTCGTGGGCCGCGTCGCCTACAACAAGTTCGACCCGAAGGAAGGCCAGGACTTCAACGGCTACAGCGCTGAAGCCGGTATCCGTACCGCCTTTGGCCAGCATGCCGAAGTCTATGCCATGGCTGGCTACGAGGATTACAGCAAGAAGCACGGCGTCAATCCGGATGGCCAGTTCTACGGCCGCCTGGGTGGCCAGGTGAAGTTGAACCAGAACTGGGGCATCAACGGCGACATCAAGATGGATCGCCATGGTGACAAGGAATGGTCGGTCGGCCCGCGCTTCAGCTGGTAATCCCAGCGTGACCGCATCGCCACGCGCCTGACCGGCGTGGCAGGAAAGGCCCGGCATTGCCGGGCCTTTTTCGTGGGCGCGATCCAGGCACGGGGCCCGAGGGATAATGAAGCACCGCCATGGAGATGCCCGATGCCCCCGTCCTCTGATCTGCAGCACCCCCGCCTCGGCTGCGGCGCCGTCATCCAGCGCGCCGATGGCGCGCTCCTGCTGGTCCAGCGCGGGCGTCAGCCCGAACAGGGCCACTGGGGCCTGCCCGGCGGCAAGGTCGATTGGATGGAGAAGGTCGAAGATGCCGTGGTGCGCGAGGTGCAGGAGGAAACCGGGCTGCGCGTCGCAGTGACGCGTTTGCTGTGCGTGGTCGACCACTTCGAGCCGGCATTGGGGCAGCATTGGGTGGCCCCGGTGTATCTGGTGCGTGCGCTCGACGCGACCGTCGCATCGGTGAAAGAGCCCGAGGCGTTGCTCGGGCTGGGCTGGTTCATGACGGATGCGCTGCCGGCGCCGCTGACGCTTTCTGCGCGGAAGGCCCTGGAACACCTCTCGATCGCGAACTGAGCTGCACCGTGGCGGCGCTCAGCGCCGCGCCGCCGCCCCATCGCCGCGCGCCACGGCCTCCACTTCCGCCAGGCTGGTGACAGCGCAATCGCCCGGCGTGGACATCGCCAGCGCGCCATGCGCGGCGCCCAGGTCCACCGCTGCCTGCTCGCCCTTGCCGCCGAGCAGGGCATGCACCACACCGGCCACGAAGGCGTCGCCACCGCCGACCCGGTCCAGCAGGTCTACTTCGCGTGCGGCGGAGACATACAGTTGCGACCGGGTGCGCAGCGCGCCGGCCCAGCCGTGGCGGGCGGCGTTGGCGGCGTCGCGCAGCGTGAACGCGACCGCCTGCAGCGCCGGGAACTGCGTCATCGCGCGCACGGCGGCTGCCTCGGCCGGACCGACATCCATCGGCGTGTGGCGGCGACCGAGATCGCTCAGGTCCATGCCCAGGCATGCGGCGAACGAATACTCATCGCCGATCAGCAGATCGCATTCGGCGGCGATGGCGCAGTTGGTGTGCCGCGCGGCCTCCGGGTCCGGATGGCTGTTCCAGAGGCTGGCGCGGTAGTTGAGATCGTAGGAGACCGCCACGCCGTGCCGGCGCGCAGCACGCACCGCCGCAATCGCCGTCGCCGCGCTGTGCTCGGACAGGGCGGCGAAGATCCCACCGGTATGCAGCCAGCGCACGCCGTGCTGGCCGAACAGCGCGTCCCAGTCGAAGACCTCCGGCTGCAGCTGTGAGGCCGCCGAGTACGCGCGGTCGGAGATGCCCAGCGGCGCACGCGCCCCGAAACCACGCTCGGTGAAGTTCAGGCCCATGCGGGTGTTGCGGCCGATGCCATCGTAGTCGCGCCAGAGGATCTGGCTGGCATCCACGCCACCGGCCTGGATCAGCTGCTGGGCGAGCAGGCCGAGCTCGTTGCGCGGCAGGGCGGTGAGCACCCCGGTGCGGTGTTCGAACGTGCTGCACAGGCCACGCGCCACGTTGTACTCGCCGCCGCCTTCCCACACGGTGAACTGGCGCGCGCTGCGGATCCTGCCCTCGCCGGGATCGAAGCGCAGCATCACTTCGCCCAGCGCCAGTGCGTCCCAGCGCTGGCCGTTGTCGGGTGCGACAACGAAGGTCTGGGCCGTCATCGTACCGGGCACCCGAGCAGGGCCAGATCGATGCCGTCGGCCATGCGCCGGTAGCCTTCATCGTTGGGATGCAGGTGATCGCGGGTGATGTCCTCGGGCAGGTTCTCCGGGTTGGCCGGGTCGCGCAGGATCCGGTCGAAGTCGATCAGGCCATCGAAGCCGCTGCGGCCACCGCGCATCCAGGCGTTGAGGGTGGTGCGGGTGGCGGCCGCGATCGGCTCGTAGCGGTCCGAACCACCGAACGGCGTGATCGTGGCGGCGATCGGGCGGATGCCGTTGCTGTGCAGGCGTTCGGCGATCTGCCGGTAGCCCAGCACCATGTCCTCGGCGTTGCGGCCGGGCACGGGTGGGGTGCCGCCGTCGTGGCGGATGTCGTTGATGCCTTCGAACAGGATCACGCGGTCCACGTTCGGCAGCGCGATCACGTCGCGGTCCAGCCGCGCCAGCGCGCTGTGGCTGCGGCCATGGTCCATCACCTTGTTGCCGCTGATGCCGGCGTTGACCACCACCACCTGATCCGGGCAGGCCTGCTGCACGCGGGCGGACAGCAGTGCGGGCCAGTCGCCGTTGCTGCCGCGGGTGGCGGTGGCGCCTTCGGTGATGGAGTCGCCCAGGGCCACCACGACGATCGGCTTGCGGGTGCGTTCGGCCAGCACGGCCGAGACCACGTTCTGCCGGTAGGCGAGTTTGACCGCATCGCCGACCGTGGCAGCGCGGCCCTCGGCAATGCGCAGCGCGGTACGCCGGACGGCCGGGCGGGTGGCATCCGGGAAGTACACGGTGAGCGAGACGTCGGCCAGCGCCGGTGCGGTGATCGCGACCGGGTCGCTGAGCAGGGCGGCGCCGACCGGCACCACGACATCGCCACGTCCATTGAACGTGACCGGCCTGGCCGCGGTGGCGGTGCCGGTGAGGTGGGCCGAGGCACTGCCGATACGCAGCGGCGCCTGGCCGAGTTCATTGCTGATGCGGAAGCGCAGCGCCCTGGCCGAACTGGCCAGGCGCATGTCCTGGCGCACGGTCTGGTTCGCGAACTGCATCGGGGCCTCGGGGGTGCCATCAAGACGGTCCGGGGCCGGCGAGGCGGTCCAGGCCGGCACCCAGACCTGGGCCTGGGCGGGCAGCGCCGCAGCGCTGGTAGCGAGTGCAAGAGAGAATGCAGTGATCCAGCGCAGCATGGCGGCCCTCCCAGGCGGTCAGCGGGTCAATCAGGAGAAGTAGGTGCCGCCGTTGACGTCGACGTTGGCACCGGTGATGAAACCGGCGGCGTCGGAGGCCAGGTACACCGCGGTATCGGCGGCTTCCTGCGGACGGCCCTGGCGGCGCAGCGGCGTATTGCCGGCCACGGCAGTGCGTACTTCCGGCTTGGTGAATTCATCATGGAAGCGGGTGGCGATCATGCCGCAGCACAGCGCGTTGACGCGGATGCCGCGCGGGCCAAGCTCCTTGGCCATGGCACGGGTGAAGGTCATCACCGCGGCCTTGGCGGTGGCGTAGATCGCCGCGCCGGGGCCACCGCCATCGCGGCCGGCCTGCGAAGCGAAGTTCACGATCGCGCCGCCTTCGGGCATGTGCGGCACCACCGCATGCGTGGTCAGGTAGACCGAGCTCATGTTGAGGTCCATCACCTTGTGGAAGAAGGCCTCATCGATCTCGGCCAGCGGACGGCGCTGGACCATGCCACCGGCGACGTTCACCAGCACGTCGATCTGCGGACCGAACGCGGCCTGGGTCGCGGCGACCATCGCCGCCACCGCCTTGGCATCGGTGACATCGGCGCGATGCACGATCGCGGTGCCGCCGGCGGCTTCGACCTGCTTGAGGGTCTCCTGCGCGCTGGCTTCGTCGTTGGCGTAGTTGATGCACACCTTGGCACCGGCCGCGGCCAGCTTGAGCGAGATCTCGCGGCCGATGTCACGGCCGCCACCGGTGACGATCGCCACCTTGTCCTTGAATTGGGTCATGAAACACTCCTGTGATGCGTTGGGGGAAAGGGAAGAAGGGAACTCAGCGGCGCTCGACCGGGCCGTGGATTTTTTCCACGCGACCGGTGACCAGCCACAGCGCCAGCAGGGAGGCCGGCACCAGGGCCGCCACCAGGATGAAAATCGGTGCGTAGGAGTCGTGGGTCATCGCCGGCACCAGCCAGGTGGTGATCAGCGTGCCGGCCACCGCGGCCATGCCGCCCAGGCCAGCCACCGAGCCGACCGATTTGCCGCTGAAGATGTCGCCGGGCAGGGTCTGGATGTTGCCGATCGCGATCTGGAAGCCGAGCAGCACGAAAGCGATGGTGATCACCGCCCAGACCGGATCGGTGGCCAGCACCGCACCGATCAGCGCCGGGGCCATGATCGCGCCGCCCAGGGTGATCACCACCTTGCGGGCTTTATCCACGCTCCAGCCGGCACCGATCAGACGGCCGGACAACCAGCCGCCGCCGAGGCTGCCGATCATCGCGCCTACGTAGGGCACCCAGGCGAAGATGCCGATCTGCTTGATGTCGAAACCGAAGGTATCGGCGAGGTAGATCGGCAGCCACGACACGAACAGCCACCAGATCGGGTCCAGGAAAAACCGCGAGATCAGGATGCCCCAGGTCTGGCGATGGCCCAGCAGCTGGCGCACGTTCGGTACGTACTCGGCCACCGGCACGGCCGGCTGCTCGGTCGGCGCATCCAGGATCAGTGCACGCTCGGCCGCGCTTACCCACGGGTGTTTGTCCGGGCCGGCGCGGTAGATGATCAGCCACGGCAGCAGCCAGATGAAACCGATCGCACCGATCAGGATGAAGGTCCCGCGCCAACCCAGCCACAGGAACAGCACGGCGATCAGCGGCGCGGAGATGATCGCGCCGATCGAGGCGCCGGCGTTGAACACGCCCTGCGCCAGTGCGCGTTCCCGCGCCGGGAACCACTCGGCATTGGCCTTCACCGCGCCCGGCCATGCACCGGCTTCGCTGATGCCGAGCATGGCGCGCACGATGCTGAAGGACAGGATGGAGTGCGTGACCGAGTGCAGCGCGATCGAAATCGACCACACCGCGATCGAGAGCGCAAAGCCCAGGCGCGTACCGATGATGTCGAACAGGCGCCCGAACACGAACTGGCCGGCGGCGTAGAACAGCATGAACACCGTGACCAGCAGCGCGTAGTCTTCCTTGGTCGCGCCGACATCCTGCGAAATCTGCGGCCACATCACCGCCAGCGCGTTGCGGTCGATGTAGTTGATCACCGTGGCGACGGCGATCAGCGCCACGATCAGCCAACGGACATAGGTGCGGGCCTGCGTGGTGACCTTCATTTGCTGTCCTTGCCGGCGCCGGTGCCGGTATCGAAGCGCTTCCAGCCGCCGTCCCAGCGCCAGCTCTGGCCATCGCCACTCACTTCATGCGATCCGCCCTGGGTGGGGTCGTCGGCGATGCCCAGCGCCAGCCGCTTGCCGCCGGCTAGGTCGAGCACCAGCACATCCGCATCCTTGCCGCGGTAGTGGGTGAGGCGATCGATGCGGCTGTTGGCGCCGCGCACGGTCTCGGCGGTGCCGTCGTACTGGCCATGCGGTTCGAGCACACCGTAGAACGTGGTGGCGGCCTGGCCATCCACGCGCTGCAGCAGCATCGGCTCACGGCGCAGGTTGAACGAGGGATCATTCGCGCCGCTCTCGCCGATCACGGCGCGCGAGGGTGCGGTGCTGGCGAATCGGTAGGTGTAGAAGCGACCGTCCAGCAGCCAGGTCAGGCTGCGCGCATCGCGGGTCGGCTCGCTGGCCGCATCGACCCACACATGCTGGTAGCCGTTGGCCTTGCCCAGCACGGGACGGGCGGCGACGGCGGACTGGGTCTTGAAGCCGACGTCCATGATGTGCCCATTGAAATGCAGCGGCAGGTCATAGCGCGCGGCCTTGCTGCCGGTGACGCGCAGCAGGTCCAGCACCACCGGCTCGCCCAGCGATGGGTGCGAGAGCAGCGCCTGGGTGCGGGTGAAGCTGACCCCGTCGTAGGCGCCTTCCATCCGCGCGGAGGCGATCTGGGTATCGTCGCTGACCGCGAACAGCAGCGGCGTCGGCGCCAGCGGCTGGCCCTTCTTCCAGTCGCCACCGAAGTGGCTCTGCTCGTTCACCACCAGCGTGTTGTGCGCGATGGTCTGCCGGGCCCAGCTGTTGTTTTCCGGCAGGTAGATGCCACCGGCCTTGGCCTCGATGTTGAGGAAACGCGCGGCACCGTAATCGGTGACCACGCGCTGGCCGTTGTCGTAGAACAACCAGTTGAGCTTGTCGAAGTGGCCGTGGCCCATGCCCTGCTTGGTGTTCTTCATCACCAGCGCCTGGCCGTTCTCGCCCCCCATGCGCAGGATTGCCAGTGCGCCTTCGGTGCCGTCCGGGCCATCGCGCAGCAGGGTCGGTACGAAGGCAAACGGCTTGGCCTTGTTCTCCGCCAGCGCCTGGGCCACCTGCAGGCCTTCGGGCGAGAGCAGCACGCGCTTCTGTGTTTTGGCGACCGACAGCAGGCGTGCATCACCGGTCTGCGCGTAGGCGATATCGATGCCAGCCACCAGTTCCTCGGTGTCCAGGCCCTTGTCGAGAATGGCGTCGTTGATCGGGAAGAAGTAGCCGCCGTAGCTGCTCTGCACCAGCGCATCGACCGCCTTGAGCAGCACGCCGTCGCGGCGCTTGAAGATGCCGCGTTGCGGTTCGTTGCGCTCGATGGCGTTGGCGAACAGGATGAACGGGGCCAGTGCATAGCGCTGGTAGTACGGGCCTTCTTCGTAATACCCGTCCGGCGAGAACAGCTGATCAACCTGTTTCAGGAAGCCGGCACTGCCATCGCGCTTGCTGCCCTGCAACGCCTTGTCGACGTAGTTGGTGTCGCGCAGCACGTAGCCGGTCATGCCCACCGCAGCGACCGCCCAGGTGGCGTGGTTGTGGATCTTGTCGAAGTTCTCCGGCGTGCCGGACAGGAAGTCGGCCATCGCGCGGAACACGTTGTCGTCGATCGTCTTGCGGTCGGCGTCACTGAGCGTGTCGCGGATCGCGTCGTAGCCCTGCGCCGCGCTGACCAGCCACACCGAATCGTTGAGGGTCTGCCAGAACAGCCGGCCGGGAATCTGGCCGCGGCCCTGCGGGTGCGCGCCCAGGCCCGGGTAGAGCTTGGCGTAGCCCAGCAGCAGGTCGCGGGCGAAGGTGGCATAGGCCTTGTCGCCGGTCAGCCGATACAGCGCGCCGGCGGCCTGGATGGCCTGGTAATTGCGCTTGTGCTGTTCGTGCGTGTAACCGCCGCCCTTGTCCTTGGGCACCGGCACGTCGATGCCGGCCTTCATCATCGCGCGCACGCGCTGTTCGGCACGCTGCTGTTCCTTGGCGAACAGTGGCGAGCGCGCACCCTCGGCACGCATCTGCGTCCACTGCGCGGCGGTGACCAGCACCGGTGCGGTGGCGGACGCCGCGGGCGCCTGCCGGGCGGCGGGTGCGGCCTGCGCAGCGGGCAACGCGGCCCCGCCAAGCGTGGCGGCGAGCAGCAGCATCAGGGGCGGGGCGTAATTCATGGCAGGGCCTCAACAGGGGTATCGGACAGCAACGGCGCGGTGGCCGTCAGCGGGTTGTCGCCCATGCGCAGGGTCGGTTCCCCGACGCGATGGCTGAAACGGATGCGGCCGCTGCGGTCGAAGCGGTTGTCGCGGATGCTGGCGAACTGCACGCCATGCAGGCGCAGGCTGGTGTCATCGGCCACCCCTGCCTGCTCGAACTGGTTGCCGTGCACCTGCAGCGCCGGACCGAAGGTGCTTTCGTCGGTGCCGCCGCGATACAGGTTCACCACCGGCCCGCCGATGCGGCGGAACGTGGAGTCCAGCAGATCCACCTGCTCGGCGTTGTAGGTGCCCAGGTCATCGGTCTCGGCGGCCGCGGCGATCACACTGCCGGTGATGTCCTCCACCGTGACGTTCGAGAGCGCGATCCGCGCGGCCAGGCTGCCCTTGCCGGTGGCGATCACATCGAAGGCCTTGTTGGCGGTCAGCCCGTGCACGTGGCTGTCTTCCAGCAGGAGCGTGTAGTTGAACGCCTGGCTGCCCGGCGGCACGCGGATCACCGCATTGCCGGCCGCATCCGGTGCGAGCGCACCGTCGATGTCCAGTCGCGCCAGTCGCAGCGAACCGCCCACACTGATCTCGAACAGGCTGGGCCGCGAGAACTGCACGCTGGCCTGGCCACGCGCGGGACCTGCCACGCTCAAGGGATGGTCCACCGCGAGCACCTGGCTCACGGTGTAGCGGCCACGCTGCAACTGCAGCCGGTCGCCCGGGGCGCTGGCTGCCACGGCGGCGGTCAGGGTGTCCTCGCCCGGCGCGACCGTGCGTACCGCGCCGCTGTCCAGGGCGGTGGTGGTCAGGGTCTTGGGGTACCAGTCCACGCCGACCTGGTCGCGGGCGATCGGGGCCAGATCGCGCGGGGCCCCGGCATCGAGCGCCGCGGTGGGGTAGAGCAGGCCGTTGGGCGCGCGCTGCAGGGTCAGGGAATGGCCGCTGACACCGCCGGGGAAGCCGGGCGATACGGCCGGGCTCTGCACGTTGCCGGCGAAGGTGATGCCGGAGAGGTCACCCTGCGCGCGCAGCAGCTCGCGTTTGCCATCGCCGATGAAGAGGTTGCCGGCGATGCGGCTGTTCACCGGCATCGCGTTGCGCTCCTCATCCAGCCCCGCGCCGAGCAGCACGGTGCCGACCTGGATGAAGCTGTTGCGTTCGATCACCGCGTGATCGATCTGCTCGTAGCGGTTCAACGGCGCGTCGTGGGTACCGGCCATCACACTCAAGGCCGCGGCGAAGTTGTCGCCGGCGATGCCTTCAAAGTAATTGTCGCGCACGGTCTGGTGGCGGTTGATCACACGCACCCCGCCGGTATGCGCCTTGCCATGGCCGAGGAACACATTGCGTTCGACCCGATTGCCGTGGCCGTGACGCAGCACCAGCGAGCCGCGCGAGTCCTGGAAGACGTTGCCCCGGTAGATGTTGCCGCCGGACTTGTTGGAGACGATCTCCACCTCGCCATCGCACTGCTCGAACCAGTTGTTCTCCACCACGGTGCGCGAGTCCGACTGCGAATCGTGGCTGGTGCCGATGCGCATCGTCTCGCCGCCGTTGGAACCGAGGTTGGGGCGCGGGCCGAACCAGTTGTGGTCGATGCGGTGCTGGTTGTCCAGGCCGCTGGTGGCGTTGCGCACCACCACCAGGGTGGTGCCCGCATTGGTCTTGCCGACCAGCTGGTTGTGGTCGAAGCGGTTGTGCTGGCCGTACAGCGCCACCCAGTGATCGGACTGCTGGCGATCCGGCTTGTTGTAGCGGTCGATCACGATCCCGGTCACCCGGCTGTGGTTGGCCCACTCACTGGCTGACCGCCGGAACGACACCACTTCGCCACCCGGCGCCCAACCATCGCGGAAGACGAGGTTGGAGACCTCCAGGTGCTCACCGGCCAGACGCAGCTGGGACTGGCCGCTGAGAATCACCTTGCCGGGGGTCTGCGCCGTCAACTTAATTGGTTGACCAATTTTGCCGGTTCCCCGGAAAAGCAGGTCCACGTCGCGCCAGACGCCGTCCGCCAGGATCACCGTATCGCCGGGGGCGAGGGCGCGTACGGCGGTGGCATAGGCAGCAGCGTCGCGCACCAGATAATCGGCCGCCACGGCAGGGAATGCCGCTAGGGACAGGCTCAACAGCAAGGCCTTGGCCATGGGACGCCGCGCCAACGGCGCCTGCGAGTGTTGCAAAGTCACGGGCTTACCCTCCCAGATGGACCGTGGCGACTGACGCGAGCCACGATCCTAACAGGTTGCCGTGCGCGGACGTCAACCACAATCGCATACCACTTTAGGCGCATGTGGTATGTGATTTGCGCATTTTTCTGCTGCGTCCGCACATTAATTCCACGCAAAGTGGTCTGGACGGTGGTGTGGGGTAGACTTTAGTACCAATTCATTGACATTGGTTCATCAGTCGTGAATCTTCCGGATCGAATCCGTGTAATCGGACGATCCATCCTGGGAGGGAGATCACGATGTTGCATGACCGCCGTACGGCCTCACCACGAGGCCTCCGCCGCACCGCGCTGCACAGCGCGCTGTTCTATGCCCTGTGTGCCACCGCGGCCCTGCCGCTGGCCCACGCACAGGACGCCGATGCCCCGGCCTCGCCGCCGGGGCAAGCCACCACGCTGGATCAGGTCCAGGTGACCGGCATCCGCGGCACCATCCAGACCTCGATCGACAAGAAGCGCGAGGAGACCGTGGTCTCCGACGTACTGGCGGCCGACGACATCGGCGACCTGCCGGCGCTGTCCATCGGTGAAGCGATCGAAACCATCACCGGCGCCTCCACCCACCGCGAAAAAGGCGGTGCGTCGGAAATTTCCATCCGCGGCCTGGGCCCGTTCCTGGGTTCGTCCACCTTCAATGGCCGCGAGGCCACCAACGGCAGCGGCGACCGCTCGGTCAACTTCAACCAGTTCCCGTCCGAGCTGATCAACACCGTGGCGATCTACAAGACCCAGCGTGCCGACTTCGTCGAAGGCGGTGTGGCGGGCACGATCAACATGGAGACGGTCAAACCGCTGGAGTACGGCAAACGCACGTTCCAGCTCGATGGTCGCGGCACCTGGCAGGATTACGACGACCGCCTCAAGGACAAGGACGGCGTCGGCTGGCGCGGTACCGCCAGTTACATCGATCAGTTCGACATGGGCAACGCCGGCAAGCTCGGTGTCTCCATCGGCGTACAGGCGCTGGAAGGCAGCAACCCGGAAGAGATGTTCTCCAGCAGCTCCACCTGGGTGGCCTGCGATGGCCGTGAAGTGGTCGGGGCGACGCGTAACTGCACCCAGGTCAACGGCAACCAGGTCGCCAATGGCGTGCCGTACTACCTGGTGCCCAGCAGCCGCATCTATCGCCAGTTCATCGAACACGACAAGCGCGATTCGCAGTTCGCCGCGCTGCAGTGGCGCCCCAGCGACCTGGTGGAAGTGAACCTGGACTACCAGCACTCCAAGCGCGATTACACCGAAGACCGCTCGGATCTGTCGCTGTCTTCGATGATGCGCAACCTCAACAACCGCGTGGTCACCGATGATGGCGCGCTGCTGCACCACACCGGCAGCACCACGGTCGATTCCACCGGCAATTTCCTGGAGCGCCAGGAGGAATACACCGGCGGCGGGCTCAACGTGATCTTCCGGCCGAGCCCGGCGTGGACGCTGTCCACCGATCTGTCCTATTCCAACACCGAGCGCGATCAGATCGAACGCAGCACCCGCCTGCGCGCCGGCCGCACCGACGTCAACGGCAGGCCGGTTGGCGGCATCAAGAACACCCGCTATGTCGATTACACCTACGATTACAGCGGCGATGTGCCGAGCATCACCCTGGATCCGGCGTTCGATGTGAACAATCCGGACAACTTCACCGACTCGGCCCTGGTGCGTCGTCGCCAGCAGCACCGCGAGCACACCATCCGTGCTGGCCGCTTCGATGCCACGTTCACCCCGGAAAGCGGCTTCTTCACCGCCATCAAGGGCGGCCTGCGCCGCTCCGAGGCGACCTACACCGATTACACCGACACGGTGGATGTGACCACCACGAACGTCGCGGCGATCCGCGCCGCCAACCTCGCCTGCCGCCAGGCGTTCCCGCAGGACGATTTCCTGGCCAATGCCAGCGGCAACACCATCGACCAGTGGGCCAGCTTCGACAGTCGCTGCCTGTTCAAGGCGTTCACCGGCGTGGACGATACCGGCCTGAGCGCGGACCTGCGCAACCCGGCCAACAACGATGTCACCGAGAAAACCAGCGCGCTGTACCTGATGGGCGACTACAGCACCGAATGGTTCGGCCTGCCGGTGACCGGCAATATCGGCGTGCGGGGTGTGCGCACCGAAGTGCGCTCGGTCGGCCTGCGCAGCGGTCTGGATGTGATCAACAATCCCGACGGTACCGTGACCCTGGAACCCACCGGCGATTTCACCTCGCAGGTGCTCAAATCCAGCAATACTGAATGGCTGCCCAGCTTCAACGCCGCCTTCGAACTGCGTCCGGACCTGCTGCTGCGCGTCGGTGCGTATCGGGCGATGTCGCGCCCGGACCTGGCCGCTGAAGGCTTTGGCCGCACCTTCAACCTGGGTGAGGTGGATACCGAGTTCAACAGCGTGGGCGATGCGCTGCGCAGCATCACGGCCACCGGCAACCCGCGCGCCAAGCCGTTGATGTCGTGGAACGGCGACCTCTCGCTGGAGTGGTATGCCAACGAAGACACCATGTTGTCCGGTGCGCTGTACTACAAGCAGTTCAACGGCGGCTCGATGCCGGTGATCGTCAACGAAACCTTCGATATCGATGGCCAGACCGTGACCGTGCCGGTGGAGCAGCTGGCCACCAGCGACCAGAAGAGCGATCTGTTCGGCGTGGAGTTCACCGCCTCGCACAGTTTCTCCTACCTGCCGGGGATCTTCTCCGGGCTGGGCGTGAAGGCCAGCTACAACTACGCCGATTCCAACTTCAAGACCGAAGACCTGCGCCTGGGCGAATCCACCGACCCGGCCACCGGCGTGGTGACCCCGGGCATCGTCGAGCCGGCCAACATCTTCGGCCTGTCCAAGCACGTGGCCTCGGCGCAGGTGTACTGGGGCCTGGGCAGGCTCGATCTGCAGGCGATCTACAAGTACCGCTCCGACTATTACCAGCAGTTTGTCGGTGACCCGTCGCAGAACCGCTATGTGCGTGACAATGGTTCGCTGGACTTCCGCGCCACCTACAAGGTGAACAAGCACCTGTCGCTGTCGCTGTCGGCCAGCAACCTCACCGATGAGCCGCGGGTATCGGATATGCCCATCCTCGGCAGCTTCCGCGAGTACACCACGTACGGGCGGCGGTATTATCTGGGGGTGCGCTACCGCTTCTGAGGTCAGTGGCGCGGTTTTTCCGACCGCGCCGCTCTCTGAAGGCGCGGTCGCGTGTCGGTCCCCAGCCACCTGTCAGCAGGCCTTTGATGATGTCCGAACCCCGTCTGTACCAGTCCATTGCCGCCGAAATCGTCGCGCTGATCGAGAAGGGCGAATTCCCGCCGGGCTCGCGCCTGCCGGGCGAACGCGACCTGGCCGAACGCCTGGGCGTGAGCCGGGTGACGGTGCGCGAGGCGGAAATCGCGCTGGAAGCGCAGGGCCTGATCACCATCAAGACCGGCTCGGGCGTTTACGTGAAGGCCAAACCGTCACAGGCGCCGGGCGCACTGCCCGATGTCTCGGCGTTCGACCTGACCGCCGCCCGCGCGGTGATCGAGGCCGAGGCCGCAGCGATGGCGGCCAGCCGCATCACCGATGCCGAACTGGAGGACCTGGCCGGCCTGATCGCGGCCATGGTCGACCCCAATTCGGGCGAAGCGGCGGCCAGCGAGGCCGACCGCCAGTTCCACCTCTCGATCGCGCGGATCGCCGGCAACCCGGTGGTGGAGCACTGCGTGCAGCTGATCTGGCGGATGCGCAACGAACTGCCGCGGGTCAAGCAGGTGTATGCCAACGTCTGCCACAACGACGATGACACCCGCGACGAGGAACACACCCGGATTCTGGACGCCCTGCGCCAGCGTGATCCGGCAGCGGCGCGGCTGGCCATGCGCAACCACTTCCAGCGGCTGTTCGAATCGATGCTGGAAGCCACCGAGAATGAAGCGCTGGCCGAAATCCGCCGGCGGACCCAGCAGGACCGCGAACGCTTCATGGCCGCGACCGGGCACTGAGCCCGGCGCGCGCCGGCGCGATTACTCGCCCTGGTACTGCTTCTCTTCGACCAGCTGCGAGCCGGCGATGCGGTTGATCTCGTTCTTCACCTTGACCCGCTCGCCATTGGTGCCATAGACACCGCGCGCCAGCTGGATGAAGGCATCGTCGAAGACCTGCACTGCTTCCTTGTCGCGCAGCTGGTCCTGGATCTCCCACATGCGCTCGTTGATCGCCTTGAGATGCGTCTTCAATGCTTCCAGCCCCGGCTGAGCACTTACCTGCTGCTGCCACAGCGGCCACAGGCCCTCGAGTTCCTTGCGGACGTTGGCGTTCTTGCCGGCATCGGTGATGCGTTCGGCCTTGATTTCCAGGATGGTGATCTTGTCGATCAGCTCGCCAATCGATACCGGGGTCAGGATCGCGTCCACGCCATTACTCGCAACAGGTCAGAGTGGGCATGATACCGCGCACCTCCCGGCGCCACCCTGACGCAGGATTTACAGAAACGTTGCGCCGATCGCGCGGCGGCGCCATGGCGACTTTACGCGGTGCCCGCGGACACTGTCGCTCTCGACGGCGCAGCCGTCATCTGGAGCGGGACACGTGGTGGGTAAACAATCAAAACAGCGCCTGCGCGGCGGCGTGGTGCTGGTGGGGCTGATCATGAGCGGGGCGGCGGCGGCCGCGGTGGACGGCAACGCGACGCTGACTTCGGACTATGTCTGGCGCGGCAGCTCGCAGAGCGACGGCGATCCGGCCGTGCAGGCGGGCGTGAAACTCAGTGCGTCCAACGGCTGGTATGCCTCGGCGTGGGGCTCGGGTGTCTCGTTCCGGCCGGACAACGGCGCGCGCAGCGAGTTTGATCTTGTCGCCGGCTGGAGCGGGGCGGTGACGCCGGACTGGAGCGTGGGCGTCAATCTGACCCGCTACGTCTATCCGTCCGCCACGGTCGATCTGGACTGGACCGAGCTCAATGGCACCGTCACCTGGCGGCAGCGCGCCTGGCTGCAGGTCGGCGTCTCCGACAACGCGTTGGCCGGTGGCCATGGCGGCACCTACGCCCAGCTCGGTGCGCGCCTGCCGCTGGGCGAGCAGTGGCGTGTCGAGGGCGCGGTAGGCCACTACTGGCTGGACAGCGCGCAGGCCGATGACTACCTGCATGGCCAGCTCAGCGCCATCTGGAAGGTGCACGGCCCGTGGGAGCTGCGCCTCACCGCGCACGACACCGATGGTGCGGCCAAACGCCTGTTCCCCGGCAACGCAGGCTCGCGCGTCGAGTTCGCGGTACAAACCGCCTTCTGACGGAGCGCCCACCCACCCCGCGCGGTAGAGCCGACCGTTGGTCGGCTGCTCGAGCCAACCTCACTCGATATTCCAGACGTCGGGTGCGAATCCCACCGGGTAGAGCCGACCGTCGGTCGGCTGCCCCAGGCGGCGCGCAATGCCGCCGATCAACGGTCGGCTCTACCGGCGTACTACCGCCACCGTCCACACCGCGATCGCCACCATCGCGACGCCGGCACCGGTCACGCACACGCCGGTCCAGCCGAAGCGATCAAAGACCTGCGCCGAGACCAGTGAGCCCAGCGAGCCGCCGATGAAATAGCCGGTCATGTAGCCGGCATTGAGCCGGTTGCGGGCGTCCGGACGCAGCGCATAGACCACGTTCTGGTTGCTCACGTGCAGCAGCTGCGCGGCCAGGTCGAGCACGATCACGCCCAGCACCAGTGCGATCAGCGAGTGCGTGGAAAAGCCCAGCGGCAGCCACGATGCGGCCAGCAGCACCAGCGCCACGGTCGTCGCCAGCGCCGCCTTGCCCCGGTCGGCCATGCGCCCGGCCACGCCCGCGGCCAGCGTGCCGGCCGCACCGACCAGCCCGAACAGGCCGATCGTCGCATCGCTGTAGCCATACGGTTCGGCGGCGAGCAGGAACGCCAGTGGCGTCCAGAAGATCGCGAACATCGCAAAGCTCAGCGCACCCAGCACGGTGCGCAGGCGGAACACCGGTTCCTGCGCGAACAGCGTACCGATCGAGCGCAGCAGCTGCAGATAGCCCAGCCCGGCGGTCTGATGGAAGCGCGGCAGATGCCGATCGAGCATGCCCGTGGTCAGCACCAGCGCGGCCGCGGCGATCCAGTACACGGTGCGCCAGTCGCCCAGCGAGGACAGTGCCCCGGCCACGGTGCGTGCCAGCAGGATGCCGAGCAGCAGCCCGCTCATCACCGTGCCTACGACCTGGCCGAGTTCTTCGGGCCGCGCCAGCGTGGCCGCGAACGGCACCAGCACCTGCGCCACCACCGAGAACAGGCCGGTCAGCGCGGTGCCCACCAGCAGCCACACGAACTGATGGCTGAGCGCGCTCAGCACCAGCCCCGCCGCGGACAGCAGCGACATCACCACGATCAACCGGCGGCGCTCGAACAGATCGCCCAGCGGCACCAGCAGGATCAGGCCCGCCGCATAGCTCAGCTGGGCGACGGTCACCACCGTGCCGGCCCGCGCGAAGGACACGCCGAACTGGCCGGCGATGGTATGCAGCAGCGGCTGCGCGTAGTAGTTGCTGGCCACGGCCACGCCGGTGGCGAAGGCCATCAGCAGGACCTGCCAACGGCTGAGTGGCGAGGGCGCGTCGTTGCTCATGACGGGCTCCGGGAAAGAAGGGGCGCCAGTGTCCGCCTGATGGGCGAAAGGGGGAAATGAAACGTCTTCATCCCATGCATCTGAAATCCAGATGGCTCACCCACGCCAGGCAGTGGAGGCGCGTGGCCCCTGCATCGGAGCCAGGCATCAACGACGTCTTCAGGCGCCGCGCACGCGCAGGGTCAGGCCCTTGAGGAAATTGCGCAGCATCTGGTCACCGCAGGCGCGGTAGTTCTTGTGGTCCGGCTGACGGAACAGCGCGGACAGTTCCGGCTTGGAGACCGAGAAACCGGCGGCGTCGAACACTTCGTGCATGTCCACGTCCTTCAGCTGGAAGGCGACGCGCAGCTTCTTCAGCACCAGGTTGTTGGTGATGCGCTTTTCCACCGGGCGCGCCGGCTGGCTCTCGTCGCGGCCGCGGAAATGCACGATCAGGCCATCCAGGAAATGCGCCAGGGTGCGATCGTCGCAGGGCACGAAGCCTTCTTCGTCTTCCTTGCGCAGCCAGCCGGCCACATCGGCCTTGTCGACCACGAAGGCCGGATCGGCCAGGGCACAGGTGTCGGCGATCATGCCGTCGCTGAGGTCGAGCATGTAGCGGATGCTGCGCAGTACATCGTTGTTGATCATGGGACGTCCAATACCGCCGACGCGGCTGCGCGGCTGGCGGTCATTTTACCCCGTGCCGGGCGCGCGGCCGGCTGCGACCGGTGGTCGCTGTCATCTGGCTGCCACGAAAGTGACGCACAGTGCCGCGATCAGGCATCGACAGGCAGTGGAGCAGGCAATGCGCAGGTGGCAGGTTCTCGGGTGTGTGGGCATGTTGCTGGCGGCCCCGGCGTGGGCGCAGGCCCCCTATGTGGCGCTGGAGCAGCGGCTGGATCCGCAGGCGCTGGCCGACGTCGGGCTGACCCCGGCCCAGCTGCAGGCCCTGAACCGCCTGCTGCGCCAGGCCCAGGCCGATGCCCCCGCCCCGGTGGCCGTCGCGGCGGCACCTGCCGCAGGCCCGGGTGTGCCGACGCCGGCCCCGATGTTCCCCGGGCTGGACGACGGCCCCATCAACGCCAAGGTCACCGGCCAGGTGGACGGCTGGGCCCCCGGCACGGTGTTCACCCTGGACAACGGCCAGCAGTGGCAGGTACTCAAGGGCGAGATGAAGCTCAAGACCGCCCGCAGCAACCCCGGGATCGTCGTGGTGCCGGGCATCGCCGGGCGCTGGTTCCTGCAGGTGGATGAAGACCTGCCCAAGGCGCGGGTATTCCGCATCCGCTGACGGGACGACCCGTGGCGCCGGTCAGCCGGGCGGCGCCCGGCGCCACACCGGGCGCGCATCGGTGCGAAAATGGTCGGGATCTTCACGGAGTACCTCGATGACCCGTACCGCTCTGATTACTGGCGCCACGTCCGGCTTTGGCGCCGCCGCTGTCCACCGTTTCGCCCAGGCCGGCTGGCGCGTGATCGCCACCGGGCGCCGTGCCGAGCGCCTGCAGCCGCTGGTCGACGCCTACGGTCCCGAGCGCGTGCATGCCGCGGTGTTCGACGTGCGCGACAGCGTGGCGATGGAAGCGGCCCTGGCGGCCCTGCCGGCCGGCTTCGCCGACATCGACCTGCTGGTCAACAACGCCGGCCTGGCCCAGGGCACCGCCCCGGCGCAGAGCGCCTCGCTGGAAGACTGGCGCACCATGATCGACACCAACGTCACCGCCCTGGTGACGCTGACCCATCGCCTGTTGCCGCAGCTGGTCGCGCGCAAGGGTGCGATCATCAACATCAGCTCCGTTGCCGGCGTCTACCCGTACCCGGGCGGCAATGCCTACGGCGGCACCAAGGCCTTCGTCAGCCAGTTCTCGCTGGGCCTGCGCTCGGACCTGCACGGCAGCGGCGTGCGCGTGACCACGATCGAGCCGGGCATGGCCGAAACCGAGTTCACCGTGGTCCGCACCCATGGTGACCAGGCCGCCTCGGACAAGCTCTACACCGGTGCCAACCCGATGACCGCCGACGACATCGCCGAGCAGATCTTCTGGGTCGCCTCGCTGCCGGCGCACCTGAACATCAATCGCCTCGAAGTGATGCCGGTCAGCCAGTCGTTCGCCGGCTTCCAGGTCGCGCGCGACTGATCCAAGGGTACCGCTGGCCAACACCTCGGCCACACACCCGAAACAGGTAGAGCCGACCGTTGGTCGGCTGCCCTTGGCACATACCCACCGCTGACGGCAGCCGACCAACGGTCGGCTCTACCTGCATCCTGGCAGCCGACCAACGGTCGGCTCTACCTCAGGCGGCCGTCCACACCGCCAACTCATACCCATCCGGATCGCGGAAATGAAACCGCCGCCCACCCGGAAAATCGAACGCCGCCTGGCAGATGTCCGCGCCGGCCGCTTCCACCCGCTGCTGCGTGGCTACCAGGTCATCGGCATACAGAATCACCAACGGCCCACCGGCGCGCACCGGCGCGTCGGTGGTGAACCCACCGCGCAGGCGGCCATCGTAGAACTCGGTATAGCCCGGGCCGTAATCGGTGAACGACCAGCCGAACACGCTGCCGTAGAACGCCTTGCTGCGCGCGATGTCAGCCACGTTGAATTCAATGTTGTCGATCCGGCGATCGTTGCCGTGTGCGGTGCTCATGGAGGCGTCTCGTTGAAAGGTAGCCCCGTAGAGCCGACCGTTGGTCGGCTGCCCTGGGCGGTAAAAAAAACGCCAGGCAATACCCGGCGTTCCTGTAATTGTCGCGGCGCGCGGCTACTGCGCCTTGATCGCCATCGCCTGAAGCCCCGTCCCATCCAGCTTCTGCTTCGCCTCGGCCAGCTCCCCGGCGCTGCCATACGGCCCCATGCGCACGCGGTATACCGTCTTGCCGTTGATCTGCGCCGATTCCACCCGCGCGGCCAGGCCGATCATGGCCAGCTTGGCCTTGGTCGCTTCGGCGTCGCCAGACGCGCCGAACGCACCGGCCTGCAGGATGTAGCGCACGTTGCTGGCTGCCGGCTCAGCCGCCCCGGCAGCAGGCGTCGCCGCCGCCGGCGTCGGTGCAGCCGGAGCCGCCGCCGCGGTCTGCGCCGGCGGCGTCGCCGGAGCCGTGGTCGCCGCCGGGCGCTCCGCCACCGGAGCCGGCAGCGGGGCGGTGCTCACCGCCGCAGGCGAAGTGGTCGCGGCGGTGCTGGTCGGCGCCGGTGCGGGCGGCAACGGGCGGCCTTCCAGCGCGGCCTGCGCGCGCTGCGCTTCGGCCTTGGCACGGCGCTGGTCTTCGGCGCGTGCGCTTGCGGCCAGCTCCGCATCGGACATTTCCACTTCCTTGCCGGGCAGCAGGGTGTAGAAGTCGTACTGCGTCGCCGCCGGCTTGGCCGGCTCGGCAGGCTTGGCGGCACCCGGCTTGGGCAGCTCGGTGCCGACGTCGGTGTCGGCATCGCTCACCGGGGCCGGCTGGGCGTTCGGGTCCGGCTGCGGGCCGACCCGCAGGAAACCGTCACCGTCGTTCTTGAACAGGTTGGGTGCCGCCAGGAACACCACGGCCGCAATCGCCACACCCGCGACCAGCCACACCCATCCCGGGGTGCCCTGGTTGCTGTTGCGCCGTGCCTGGCTCTTGCCGCGTCGTGCTGCCATTTACTGCTTCTCCACTGCTTACATTTTTTCCGGGGCGGATACGCCCAGGATGTTCAGACCATTGGCCAGGACCTGGCGCGCGGCGCAGGCCAGCGTCAGCTTGGCGTTGCGTTCGCTTTCGTCGGCCACCAGTACCTGCGTGCCGTGATACCACGTGTGGAAGGCATGCGCCAATTCACGCAGGTACTGCGCGATCAGGTGCGGTTCCAGCGCCAGGCCGGCCGCCTCGACGACTTCCGGGAAGCGCGACATTTCCACCATCAACCACAGCGAGGCCTCATCGCCCAGCGAGGACAGCCCGGCCAGCCCTTCGGCCGGCGTGTAGCCCAGGCCCTTCTCCTGCGCCTGGCGCAGCAGGCTGCAGACGCGGGCATGCGCGTACTGCACGTAGAACACCGGGTTGTCGTTGCTCTGCTGGCGGGCCAGATCGATATCGAAGGTCAGCTGCGAATCGGGCTTGCGCGCGATCAGGAACCAGCGGGTCGCATCGCGGCCGGCTTCTTCGATCAGGTCGCGCAGGGTCAGGTAGCTGCCGGCACGCTTGGAAAGCTTCACTTCCTCGCCGCCGCGCATCACCGTCACCATCTGGTGCAGCACGTATTCCGGCCAGCCCTTCGGGATGCCGACGTCCAGCGCCTGCAGGCCGGCGCGCACGCGCGCCAGCGAACCGTGGTGGTCCGCGCCCAGCTCGGTGATCGCGCGCTCGTAGCCGCGCTGCCACTTGCTCAGGTGGTAGGCCACGTCGGGCAGGAAGTAGGTGTAGGTGCCGTCGGACTTGCGCATCACGCGGTCCTTGTCGTCACCGAAGTCGGTCGAGCGCAGCCACAGCGCGCCGCCTTCCTCATAGGTATGGCCGGCCGCATTGAGCTGGGCGACGGTCTCTTCGACCTTGCCGTCCTTGTACAGCGAGCTTTCCAGGAAGTAGATGTCGAAATCCACGCCGAACGCGGCCAAGTCCTGGTTCTGCTCGTTGCGCAGGTAGGCCACGGCGAAGCGACGGATCGCATCGAGGTTGTCCGGGTCGCGCTCGCCGACCACCGAATGGCCTTCCAGCTCTACGGTGGCGCCGGCCAGGTAAGCCTTGGCCACATCCTCGATGTAATCGCCGCGGTAGCCCGCTTCCGGCCAGCCGGCGTCGTCGGGCTTGAGGCCCTTCGCGCGTGCCTGGGTGGACAGCGCCAGGTTCTCGATCTGCACGCCGGCGTCGTTGTAATAGAACTCGCGCTTGGCGTTCCAGCCGTTCACTTCCAGCAGGCGCGCCAGGCAGTCACCGATCGCCGCCGCGCGGCCGTGGCCGACATGCAGCGGACCGGTCGGGTTGGCCGACACGTATTCCACGCCCACGGTGCGGCCGTTGCCGCTCAGGTTGTGGCCGTAATCGGCGCCTTCCTTGAGAACACTGGCCGCTTCGCGCTGGTAGGCGCTCGGGGCAAGGTGGAAATTGATGAAGCCTGGGCCGGCGATCTCGACGCGGGCCACGTCATCGCTCTTGGGCAGCGCATCAAGCAGCGCCTGGGCCAGGGCGCGCGGACTGCTGCGCGCCGGCTTGGCCAGCAGCATCGCGGCGTTGGTGGCGAAATCGCCGTGCTCACGGGTCTTCGGGCGTTCGACCACGAATTCCGGGGTCAGGGTATCGGCCGGCAGAGTGCCGTTGGCGCGCAAGGCTTCGATGCCTTGGCTGATCAGGGCGCGGAGGAGATTTTTCACAAGGCCTGCTTTGGGACTGGAGCGGCGGAATCGGCAATTTTAGCCCAGAAGCCACCCCGATCCATTGAACCGGGGCCGAGCGGCGGCGTTTCCCGCCCGGATCAGGCCGCTGCGATGCCCATCCAGCCGCGCGCGGCCATCGATACCGGGGCCCCGTCGCCGATCACGACGTGGTCGAGCAGGCGGATGTCCACCAGGGCCAAGGCCTGCTGCAGCAGCGTGGTGATCCGGCGGTCTTCCAGCGAGGGTTCGGCACTGCCGGAAGGGTGGTTGTGGCTGACGATCACCGCCGCCGCGTTGTGCAGCAGGGCGCGCCGGACCACCTCGCGCGGGTAGACCGCCGCCGCGTCCACCGTGCCGCTGAACAGCTCCTCGCAGGCCAGCGTGCGGTGCTGGTTGTCCAGGAACAGCGCGGCGAACACCTCGTTGGGACGCGACCGCAGCCGCTGCTTGAAGTAGCGCCCGGCGGCGGCGGGGTCGCGCAGGCTGTCGCCCCGGGCCAGCTCGGCGGCCAGATGCCGGTGCGCCAGTTCCAGCCCGGCCACCAGCTTGCAGCTGCGGGCCGGGCCCAGGCCGGGCAGGGCGGCCAGCGCGGTGGCCGGCAGATCAAGCAGGTTGCGCAGGGGGCCGTGGGACTGCAGCAGGTCGCGCGCGGTCTCCACCGCATCGCGCCCGCGCAGCCCCGAGCCCAGGAAGATCGCCAGCAGCTCGGCATCGGACAGGGCGCCGGCGCCCTGGGCAAGCAGCTTTTCGCGGGGACGCTCGGCACTGGGCCAGTCTCGGATCGACATGCCCTCAGTCTCCACTCCCTGCCGGCCCCGCCACCATCGGTGAACCGGGCGCCATCGTGTCGGTAAATGCAGGAAATCGTGCCCAGTCCGGTGGTTGCTTATGACGAAAACCTGCCTCCTTATGCCGCTGGCGCATCAGGCGGCCTACAGACCATCGGGTAAGCTAATCGCCTCGGTTCGACAGGAACACCCAAGGTGGCTGACTCCCCCCAGGCTTCTCCGGCGGCCGCGCGCCCGTTGGAAGGCCAGAAGCTGTTGTTGTGCGTTGGTGGCGGGATCGCTGCCTACAAGTCGCTGGAACTGGTGCGCCGCCTGCGCGATGCCGGGGCCCAGGTGCAGGTCGCGATGACCGCCGGGGCCCAGCAGTTCGTCACCCCGCTCAGTTTCCAGGCACTGTCCGGCCAGCCGACCCGCACCACCCTGTGGGACAGCGCGGCCGAGCAGGCCATGGGCCACATCGAGCTGGCGCGTTGGGCCGACCGCATCGTGGTCGCGCCCGCGACCGCCGATCTGCTCGCGCGGCTGGCCAATGGCCACGCCAATGACCTGGTCACCACCTTGTGCCTGGCCACCACCGCGCCGCTGACCGTGTGCCCGGCGATGAACCATCGCATGTGGCTGCACCCGGCCACCCAGGCCAACATCGGCCTGCTGCGCGAGCGCGGTGCCCAGGTGATCGGGCCGGAAGACGGCCCGCTGGCCGAAGGCGAATCCGGCCCCGGCCGGCTCACCGAACCGCACGCGATCGTGGCCGCGCTGGCCACGCTGCAGGCACCGGCCCTGGCCGAGCCGCCGGCCGCCAGTGAACTGAAGGGCCTGCGCGTGCTGATCAGCGCCGGTCCCACCTATGAAGACATCGACCCGGTGCGTTACGTCGGCAACCGCAGCAGCGGCAAGATGGGCTATGCCCTGGCCGCCGCCGCCGCCCGCCTCGGCGCGCAGGTGGTGCTGGTCAGTGGCCCGGTCCAGCTGGCCACGCCCGCGGGCGTGCAGCGTGTCGATGTGCGCTCGGCCGCACAGATGCGCGAAGCGGTGCTCGCTGCACTGCCGGCCGACATCTATATCGGTGCGGCCGCCGTCTCCGATTACACCCCACGCCAGGTCGCCCCGCAGAAACTCAAGAAGACCGCCGGCACCCAGAGCCTGACCCTGGAGCTGGTGCGCACCCCGGACATCCTGGCCGAGGTCGCCGCGCAGACCAACGCGCTCAAGCTGGTGGTCGGCTTCGCCGCCGAAACCCACGACGTGGAGAAGTACGCGCGCGGCAAGCTGGTGGACAAGCGCCTGGATCTGGTGATCGCCAACCAGGTCGGGATCAGCACCGGCGGTTTCGAAAGCGATGAAAACGCGGCCACGGCCTACTGGCAGGGCGGCGAACAGGTGTTCCCCGGCACCTCCAAGGCCGTGCTGGCCGAACAACTGTTGTCCCTGATTGCCCAGAGGTTGCACGCATGACCATCGATTCCTCCCTCCAGCCCCTGCAGGTCAAGCTGCTGGACCCGCGTTTCGGCGACGAATGGCCGCTGCCGGCCTATGCCACCGAACACAGCGCCGGGCTGGACCTGCGCGCGGCGCTGGAAACCGAGCTCACCCTGCAGCCGGGCGATACGGCGCTGATTCCCAGCGGTATCGCGATCCATATCGCCGATCCGAACCTGGCCGCGGTAGTGTTGCCGCGCTCGGGCCTGGGCCATCGCCACGGCATCGTGCTGGGCAACGGCACCGGCCTGATCGATGCTGATTACCAGGGCCCGCTGCTGATCAGCGCCTGGAACCGGGGGCGCGAGCCGTTCACCCTGCAGCCCGGCGATCGCATCGCCCAGCTGGTGGTGCTGCCCATTGCACGCGTGGCGCTTCAGGTAGTGGATACTTTCACCGACAGCGCCAGGGGAACGGGTGGATTCGGCCATACCGGGGTGCGCTGACAGGGGAGCGTCATGAGCAAGGCGAAGGCGGAAGGACGGCCGCGGTTGACCACAGGGCGCTCGGTGCCGCTGTTGGCCGTGCTGCTGGTGCTGTTGGCGGTCTGGTTCGGGTGGAGCGGTGTGCGCCAATGGCGCCAGGCCGCCGTCGGCGCCGAGCTTGAACAGTCGCGTGACCGCGTGGTCGAGGGGCTGCAGACGGCGGTGACGGGTCAGCTGGGCAGGTTCGGCAAGGTGCTCAAGACCGGGCCCGTTGCCAGTGCACTGGCCAGCGGCAACGCACAGGGGGCGGCCGTGGCCATCCGCGAAGGCTGGCCGGGCGTGGAAGACGTCCAGGTCCTGACCGCCGATCTCGATGCGGCCTACGCCGATCCGAAGGCCTTCGGTTACTCGCGCCTGGCGCTGCTCGAAGCCGCCATCGCAGATGACAAGCCGGTGGCCCGCGTCGTCCGCGATGCCGGTGGGCAGCGCCTCGGCCTGGCGGCCGCCGTCGATCTGGGCCCGCAGGGTGCCGCGGTCGTTTACGTGCGCCAGCCATTGCTGCGTTTGACCGGCGTGTTCGATCAGGTTGCCGTGCCCGCCGACGGTTACCTCGCACTGCGCCAGGGCAACCACAACGTAGTCGAACAGGGCAGCCGCGCGCTGTCCGGCGGCGCTGAAGCGTTGGCGCGCCCGATCGGCACCAGTGGGCTGCGCCTGTCTGCGGCGGTGCCGGACATCGAACCGGGCCCGTTGGGACTGGGGGCGATCTCCAGTGCGATCGTGGCGCTGTTGCTGCTGCTGATCGCGGTGCTGCTGGTGCTCGGCAAAGGCAAAGTGCCCTTGCCGCGCCGCCGCGGTGCGGATGACGGTGCCGCCGACGCCGGCCCGACCCTGAGCGAAAGCCTCGCCCAGGCACCGCTTGCGGTGGAGGCCGTCGACACCAGCGACGAGGCAGCACCGCCGCCGCCGTCCGTGCCGGGCGAATCCGTTGCCCCCGATATCTTCCGCGCTTACGACATCCGCGGCGTGGTCGGCCGCGAGCTGACCCCCAAGGTCGCCGCCCTGATCGGGCAGGCGATCGGTTCGGTCCTGCAGGTGCAGGGCCTGCGCGACATCGTGGTGGGTCGCGATGGCCGCCTGTCCGGCCCCGAACTCACCGCCGGTCTGATCGAGGGCCTGCGCCGCGCCGGCTGCAACGTCACCGACATCGGCCTCGCACCGACCCCGGTGGTGTACTTCGCCAGCTACCACCTGCGCGCCGGCAGCTGCGTGGCGGTGACCGGCAGCCACAACCCGCCAGACTACAACGGCTTCAAGATCGTGGTCGGCGGCGAGACGCTGTCCGGCGATGCGATCACCGAGTTGTACCACCGCATCCGCGATGGGCAGCTGCACGTGGCATCAGAACCGGGCAGCTTCCAGACCCGCGAGGTCAATGCCGATTACATCCAGCGCATTGCCGATGACGTGCAGCTGGACCGCCCGCTCAAGGTGGTGGCCGATGCGGGCAACGGTGTTGCCGGCGAGCTGGCCCAGCCGCTGCTGGAGGCGATTGGCGCCGAGGTCATTCCGCTGTACTGCGATGTGGACGGCAGCTTCCCGAACCACCATCCGGACCCGAGCGATCCGCACAACCTGGAAGACCTGATCCAGACCGTGAAGCGCTTCGACGCGGATATCGGCCTGGCCTTCGATGGCGATGGCGACCGGCTTGGCGTGGTCACCCGCGAAGGAAAGATCATCTATGCCGATCGGCTGTTGATGCTGTTCGCGGCCGACGTGCTGATGCGCAACCCGGGCGCGCTGGTGATCTACGACGTGAAGTGCACCGGCAAGCTCTCCGACTACGTGCTGCGCAACGGTGGCAGCCCGCTGATGTGGAAGACCGGCCACTCGCTGATGAAGGCCAAGATGCGCGAGACCGACGCCGAGCTGGCGGGCGAGATGAGCGGCCACTTCTTCTTCAAGGAACGCTGGTTCGGCTTCGACGACGGTCTGTACGCCGCCGCGCGCCTGCTGGAGATCCTGGCCCAGCGCGATGAGACGCCGTCGGAGGTGCTCGACGAGCTGCCCGACAGCGTCTCCACCCCGGAGTTGAAGGTGCCGGTCGATGCGGGTACCCCGCACGCGCTGGTGTCCTTGTTCGTCTCCTCGGTGCAGGTGGAGGACTCGCCGTTCGCGGGCGCGCGCCTGTCCACCATCGATGGCCTGCGTGCCGATTTCCCCGATGGCTGGGGCCTGGTGCGCGCATCCAATACGACGCCGGTGCTGGTGCTGCGTTTCGAAGCCGACGACGAGGCGGCACTGGAGCGCATCAAGGCACTGTTCCGCGCGCAGCTGCAACCGCTGCTGCCGGGTGTTGAACTGGGCTTCTGATCTGTGGGTACCGACCGTGGCGATCAGCGGTAGTGCCGGCCGCTGGCCGGCGCTTCGCATTCCTTGAACGTGACGTGGAGCCGGCCAGCGGCCGGCACTACCGTGCATCTGCGCCACGCGCATGTACATCCATGCCATGCCCATGTAGATCCACGCCATGCGTGGATGCCGTCGATCACCCCTTGAAGCGCAGCCCCACGCCCGGCTCGGTGAACAGATAGCGCGAATCCAGCGCCGAATCGCCCAACTTGTGGCGCAGCTTGCCGACCAGGATCCGCAGGTAGTGGGTGTCGTGCTGGTGGGTCGGTCCCCAGATCTCCTGCAGGATCTGCGGCTGGGTCACCACCCGCCCGGCGTTGCGCAGCAGCAGCGACAACAGTGCGTACTCCTTGCGGGTCAACGCCACCGGCGCGCCGTCCAGGTGCACTTCGCGCCGGACCAGATCGATATGCAGGTGGCCATCATCGAACTGCGGCAGCACGCCTTCGCTGGAGACCGTGCGCGAGCGCAGCAGTGCCCGCACACGCGCCATCAGCTCCTGCGTACCGAACGGCTTGGTCACGTAGTCGTTCGCACCGGCATCCAGCGCCCGCACCTTCTCGGTCTCGCTGGCGCGCACGGTCAACATGATCACCGGCACCTGGCTCCACTGGCGCAGCTCGCCAAGTACCTCATGGCCTTCCATGTCGGGCAGGCCGATATCCAGGATCACCAGATCCGCCCCTTCGCCGACCAGTGCTTCCAGCCCGGCCTGGCCGGTCGCGGCCTGGGACACGCGGTAGCCCTGCGCGCGCAGGCTGATCTCCAGGAAGCGCCGGATCTGCGCTTCATCGTCGATCACCAGCACGCGCGCCGGGGGCACGCCGTGGGAAGCCTCAGGAATCGTCGTTGTCATCGGCGGGGTGGGGATGCAGCAAGGGCAGGGTGATGCGGATCAGGGTACCGCGTCCGTCGCGGCCCGGCAGCGCCTGTACGCTGCCGCCATGCGCGCCGATCATGCCCTGGCAGATGGTCAGGCCCAGCCCGGTGCCATGCCGGCCACGGTCGCCGCGTTCCACGCTGTAGAACATGTCGAAGATGCGCGCGCGCTCCTCGTCCGGGATGCCCGGTCCGGCATCGAGCACGTCGATGCGCAATTCGCCCTCGACCAACCGTGCCTGCACCTCTACCGCCGCGCCGGGCGGGGAGAACTTGGCGGCGTTTTCCATCACATTGAACACGGCCTGTTCGACGAGCGCCGGATGCACCCAGATCGGCGCCAGCTCAGCGGGTATGTCCAGCTTCAACAGCGCATCCGGCTGATAGCGCTGCAGGCGGCGCGCGGCCGAGCCGACCAGCTCGTCCACGCCGATCCAGTCGCGGTTGATCTGCAGCCCGTCATGGCCCAGCCGGGTCATGTCCAGCAGGTTCTGGATGTAGCGGTCCAGGCGCTCGCCTTCCACCAGGATGGTGTCCAGCAGGGCGCGCCGGTCGCTGGCGTCCATCGCATCGGCATAGCTGGAGAGGCTGTCGGCCGAGCCGATCATCGCTGCCAGCGGCGAGCGCAGGTCATGCGACACAGACGACAGCAGCGCCGAACGCAGCCGCTCGGTCTCGTTGCTCACATGCGCCTTTTCCAGGTCAGCCACCAGCTGGGTGCGCAGCGCGGCCTGCGCGATGTCGTCCACCATCGCTTCGGCCAGCTGCCGTTGTTCCGGTGTCAGCCGCGGTGCCTCGCGCGGGAAGCGCATGCCGGCCACGCCGATCGCGCGGTCGTCGCCGTCCAGCAGCGGCAGGAACCACCAGCCAGCACCGGCCAGGGTATCGGTGAAGCGTCCGCTGGGTTGGCCATGCCGGTGCGCCCAGTCGGCCGCGGCCAGATCGGTGTCGCCCGGTGCGGCGCTGCCGCTGGCACTGGTGTACTGCCCGATGCGCAGCCACGCCGGGGCGTCCATCGCCTGTTCCAGTGCCTCGCGGCCGGCCTGCGCGACCTGCTCGTTGCTCGCCGCACTGGCCAGTTGCCGGCCCAGTGCCTGGCGCGCATGCGCGTGCCGGTTGGCCGCGCGCAACGCGACCACCTGCATGCGCAGGCGCGAGGCCAACCGCCCTGCCACCAAGGCAGCGGCCAGGAACAGGAAGACCGTGATCACGCCCTGGCGCGCACTGATCGCGAAGGTGAAGCGCGGCGCGATGAAGAAGAAGTTGTAGGCCAGGAAACACAGCGCGGCGGCGATCACCGCCGCACTGGTGCGGCTGCGCGCGGCAACCATCACCACCGCCACGATGAACACCATCGACAGGTCGTACAGCCCGATCCAGCGATCGGCGACCAGCGCCACCAGGCACGCCGCCGCCGTGGCGCCGAGCGCCAGCAGCGCGTCCTTGCCGGCGCTGCGGCTGGGAATGGACAGCCCCGACCGGCGCGCCCGCGCCCGTGCCTGCGGCGTGCCGATGATCGTGATCTCGAAATGTGCGCCACGACGGATCAGCTGCTGGGTCAGCGTGCGGTTGAGCATGCGCGCCAGCGGCCGCTCGCGCGTGCGGCCCAGCACCAGCGTGGAGACCCCGTTGTGTGCGGCATGATCGAGCAGCGCATCGGCGATGCTGGAGCCATGCAGCAGTTCGGCCTCACCCCCGAGGCGGCGGGCGAGGGCGAAGGCGGCATCGATCTCGCGCCGGGTCTGCTCGTCGTGCGCGCGCGCCTGCACCGTCACCACCGTCCACGGCGCATCGCGCCGCTCGGCGATGCGCCGGCCGACCCGCACCAGGTACTCGCTCTGGCCGCCGCCATCGATCGCCACCAGCACGCGGCGGCGCAGCGGCAGGTTGCCTTCGCCGCGCGCGGCACGGGTCTCGCGCAGGCTGCTGTCCACGCGGTCGGCGGCTTCCTGCATCGCCAATTCGCGCAGTGCGGTCAGGTTGGCCGGCGAGAAAAATGCCTGCAGCGCCTGCGCCGCCTGCTCCGGCACATAGACCTTGCCCTGCTGCAGGCGCTCGATCAGTTCGCGCGGCGGCAGGTCCACCAGCACGATGTCGTGCAGGCGGTCGAGTACCGCATCCGGCACGGTCTCGCTGACGCGCACCCCGGTGATGCGCATGACCACGTCGTTGAGGCTTTCCAGGTGCTGGATGTTGACCGTGGTCCACACGTCGATGCCGGCATCGAGCAGTTCCATCACATCCTGCCAGCGCCGTTCATGGCGACTGCCGGGCACATTGCGATGCGCCAGTTCGTCGACCAGCACCAGGGCCGGGCGACGCGCCAGCACCGCGTCCAGGTCCATTTCTTCCAGCGCGTGCTGCTGGTACTCGCGTTGCAGCAGCGGTACCTGCGTCAGGCCCGCCAGCAGCGCCGAGGTCTCGGCGCGGCCGTGGGTTTCCACCAGCCCGATCACCACGTCCACGCCGCGGCGCAGCTGCTCATGCGCGCGGGTCAGCATGCTGAAGGTCTTGCCTACCCCCGGGGCCGCGCCCAGGAACACAGTGAGCTTGCCGCCGGCTTCGCGCTGCAGGGTGTCGACCAGGGCATCGGCCTGGCGGGTACGGGAGTCGCTCATGGGCGGGGATTGTGCGCCGCTTCGCGCGATCCCGGCATCACGGTCGGGCCTTGAGATCCTCCAGCGCCAGGTTCAACGTCATCACGTTGACCCGGGACTGGCCGAACACGCCCCATTGCGGGCCCAGCGTGTTGGCCTGCACCAACGCGGCGACGCGCTCGGCCGGCAGGCCACGGCTGCGTGCCACGCGGGCCACCTGCACCTGCGCGGCGGCCGGGGAGATCTCCGGGTCCATGCCGGCGCCGGACTGGGTTACCAGATCGCCGGGCACCTGCGCGGCAGGCACGCCTTCGCGTGCGGCCACCGCCGTGATCGCCGCCTGCACCCGTTCCTGCAGCGCCGGGTTGCTGCGCGCCATGTTGCTGCCGGCCGCGGCCATCGGGTCATAGTTGGCCGCCGAGGGCCGCGCCTGGAAGTAGCCATCGCCGACGAACGGCTGGGCGATAAGCTGCGAGGCACGCACCTGCCCGTCGCGGATCAGCAGGCTGCCATCGGCCTGCGCCGGGAACAGCAGCCGGCTCACGCTGGTCGTGGCCACTGCATAGGCCAGGCCGAGCAGCAACAGGCTGCTCACGCCGAGCACGAGGGCCGGGCGCCAGGCGCTGTCCTGCTGCAGGTGGAGGGAGGCGGCCGCGCGACTGCGCGCCGGACGGGGGACGGACGTAGCAAGCGAGCGGTTCATGCGCCGAATACCGAGACAAGGAAGAGGTCGATCAACTTGATGGCCGCAAACGGCAGCAGCACGCCGCCCAGGCCATACACCAGCATGTTCCGGCGCAGCAGCGCGGTGGCCGTGGCCGGGCGGAAGCGCACCCCGCGCAAGGCCAGCGGGATCAGCGCCGGGATCACCAACGCATTGAAGATAAGCGCCGCCAGCACCGCATTGCGCGGGCTGGACAAGTGCATCACGTTCAGCGCCGCCATCGCCGGCAGGGTTGAGGCGAACAGCGCCGGCAGGATCGCGAAATACTTGGAGACATCGTTGGCCAGCGAGAACGTGGTAAGCGCACCGCGGGTGATCAGCTGCTGCTTGCCCACTTCCACCACCGCCAGCAGCTTGGCCGGGTCCGAATCCAGATCGACCATGTTGCCGGCTTCCTTGGCGGCCTGCGTTCCGGAGTTCATCGCCAGCCCGATGTCGGCCTGGGCCAGCGCCGGGGCGTCGTTGGTGCCGTCGCCGACCATCGCCACCAGCCGCCCACCGGCCTGCTCGGCGCGGATGCGGGCCAGCTTGTCTTCGGGGCGGGCCTCGGCGATGTAGTCGTCCACACCGGCTTCGGCGGCGATCGCCGCAGCGGTCAGCGGGTTGTCGCCGGTGATCATCACCGTGCGGATGCCCATCGCGCGCAGCTGCGCGAACTTCTCGCGCATGCCGTGCTTGACCACGTCCGACAGCTCGATCACGCCCAGCACATGGCGGCCTTCGCACACCACCAGCGGGGTGGCACCGTTGCGCGCCACCTGCTCCACGCGGCCCGGCAGCTCCGACGGCACGGTCCCGCCCAGCTCACGCACATACGCGGTGATCGCATCGGAAGCGCCCTTGCGGATGCGGCGGCCGCCGTCCAGATCCACACCGGACATGCGGGTCTGCGCAGAGAACGCAAGATAGTCCGCCCGGTCCGGCTCGGCGGTGGTGCAGCCCTGCTCACGCGCGAGACGCACGACCGATTTGCCTTCCGGCGTCGGGTCGGCCAGCGAGGACAGCAGCGCTGCTTCGCGCAGCTGCGTGGCATCAATCCCCGCCAGTGCATGGAAGTGCGTGGCCTGGCGGTCGCCATGGGTGATCGTGCCGGTCTTGTCGAGCAGCAGCACGTCCACGTCGCCGGCCACTTCCACCGCCTTGCCGGACTTGGCCAGCACGTTGGCGGCCAGCGCCCGGTTCATGCCGGCGATACCGATGGCCGGCAGCAAGCCGCCGATGGTGGTCGGAATCAAGCACACCAGCAGCGCGATCAACAGCAGCGGATCGACCTGCACACCAACGAACGCACCGATCGCCGGCAGCGTCGCCACCACCACCAGGAAGGTCAGCGTCATCGCCGCCAGCAGCAGGGTCAGGGCGACCTCGTTCGGGGTCTTCTGGCGGTTCGCGCCTTCCACCAGGGCGATCATCCGGTCCAGGAAGCTGTGGCCCGGCTCGGCGGTGATGCGCACGATGATCTGGTCGGAGAGCACCTTGGTGCCGCCGATCACGCCGCTGCGGTCGGTACCCGCTTCGCGCAGCACGGGGGCCGATTCGCCGGTCACCGCCGCTTCGTTGATGGTGGCCAGGCCCTGCACGATCTCGCCATCGGCCGGGATCAGTTCCCCGGCACTGACGATCACATGATCGCCCGGGCGCAGTTCGGCCGCCGGGACCTGGGTTTCGCTGGCCCCGGCATGCGCGGCCGCCAACCGGCGCGCGCTGAGGTCCTGCCGGGCGCGTCGCAGCGAGGCGGCCTGGCCCCGGCCGCGCGCTTCGGCCACCGCCTCGGCGAAGTTGCCGAACAGCACGGTCAGCAGCAGGATCGCGGTGACCGCCAGGCCGAAGCCCAGCGGCGCATTGCCGCTCAGCGTCACCAGTGCGCTGACCACCGTGCCGACCATCACCACGGCCATGACCGGGCTGTGCAGCAGGTGCCGCGGCGAGAGCTTGATGACGGCGTCGCGCAGGGCTCGGCGCCAGCCGGCGCCGTCGAGCAGGCGCTGGCGGCGATGGGAAGAAACGTTCAACGGATACGTACTCATGGAAGGCGGTCTCAGTGCAGCGTCAGCGACAGGTGGTCGGCCACCGGGCCAAGGACCAGCGCCGGCATGAACTGCAATACGGTGAGGATGACGATCAGCGCGATCAGGGTCAGCGCGAAGGTCGGGGTTTCAATCTGCAGCGTGCCGGCCGATTCCGGCGCCCGCCGCTTGGCCGCCAGCTGCGCGGCCACGATCAACGGGATCACCAGCACGGGGTAGCGGCCCAGCAGCAGCACCAGGGTGCAGCTCAGGTTCCACCACACCGTGGCATCACCGAGGCCCTCAAAGCCCGAGCCGTTGTTGGCGAACGCCGAGGTGTACTCGTAGAACACCTGGCTGATGCCGTGGAAGCCGGGGTTGGAGGTGCCGGTGATCGACGGGATCGCCAGGGTCAGCGCGGTGAAGCCCAGGATGGTGATCGGCTGCAACAGCACCAGCAGCGCAAGCAGGCGCACCTGCGGCGTTTCCAGCTTGCGGCCGAACAGTTCCGGGGTGCGGCCGGTCATCAGCCCGGCCAGGAACACGCCCAGCAGCAGGTACACGATGAACTGCTGCAGCCCACAGCCGATGCCACCCCAGATCGCATTGACCAGCATGTTGACCATCGGCACGGCGCCGGCCAGCGGGCTGAGCGAGTCATGCATGCCGTTGACCGAACCGTTGGATACCTGGGTGGTGATCGCGGCCCACAAGCCCGTGCCATCGGCACCGAAGCGCACTTCCTTGCCCTCCATCAGCAGCGGGCTGGCCGCAGTGGCCGAGTGGCCTTCCAGCCACACCGTGGCGGCGATCGACACACTGGACATCGCCAGCATGCAGCCGAACACCAGCCCGGCCAGGCGCTTGCGCCCGGTGAACGCGCCGAGCATGAAGATCACCGCGATCGGGATCAGCAGGATGCCGATCAGTTCCAGCGCATTGGACAGCGGGGTCGGGTTCTCCAGCGGCATCGCGCTGTTGGGGCCGTACCAGCCACCGCCGTTGGTGCCCAGCTGTTTGGCCGCGACCATCGCCGCGACCGGCCCGAGCGGCAGCTTCTGCGTGTCCATGCCGGCCGAGGCGTCGATCGGCGTGGCCTGCGGACCGCCGGCGAGGGTGGCGGGCACGCCCTGGCTGGTCAGCAGCAGCGCCCACAGCAGGCACAGCGGCAGCATGAAGCGCACGCTCGAGCGCACCACATCGGCGTAGTAATTGCCCACATCGACGCGGCGGTCCGCACTCAGCAGCGCAGCCTGGTCGGCCGGCACATCCTCGGGGCGCGCGCCGAACAGCGCACGCAACGTGGCCACCACCAGCGCCAGGCCCATCATCGGCGTCACCACCTGCAGCCCGGTGATCGCGGTCATCTGCGAGAAATACGACAGCTGCGCCTGCCCGGAATAGTGCTGCTGGTTGGTGTTGGTCAGGAACGACACCATCGTATGCAGCGCGGTATCCCAGCGCATGTTGGGGATCTGGTCCGGATTGAACGGCAGCCAGGCCTGGGTCATGAAGACGGCCTGCACCAGCACCGCGATCACCACGTTGCTGAGCAGGAAGGCGCCCACGTAGCCACGCCAGGACATGCCGCGCGCCGGGTTCACTCCCAGCAGCCGGTAAAGGGGTTTTTCAACCAGCCCGAACAGCGCATCGCCACGCATTGGGCCACCGCGCATCACCCGGGCCAGGTACAGCCCAAGCGGAAAGGCCAGCACGATGCTGGCCAGCAGGATCAACAGGATCTCGGTCATGGTCGGCTCCGGTCAGAAGGTTTCGGGCCGAAGCACGACGTACAGCAGATAGGCGGCGGCAACGAGCACCAGCACGCCGCACAGCAGGGAAAGCCAGGCAGACATGGTCGTGGCCTCAAACGCGGGAAAGGGAGCGCACGGTGCGCGGGGCACCGGCAGGAAAGACAGACAGATACGGGCTCATGGGACGTCCAGGTGGAACCACTCCACGTCAGGCGCCCATGGTCTGCCTGCACGGCATAAACGCTCCACGGCCGAAACCGGCGCCCCGCGTAAAAAGTGCATAAAAAGGTGCTTCCCTGCCGCGATCGTTACGCCCCGCAGCGACCGGCAGGCCCCTCGGCAAATGTCCCCCGGCCGCCGCCTGACGGCGACAGCCTCCTCCTTGATTTTGCCCAGGAGCCTACCCACCGCGACGGGGCTCGCATGTGGTGCGCGTGCCGCAACCCAGGGCTTTCAGCGGGGCGCCAGTGGTCTGGATACGCGGGGTGCTATGCCCTTGTGGGCGAAATCAAGGAGGAGGGGACGGCCGCAGGCCGGCACCGGGGGCGTCGCCGACAAGGGCATCGCGCCCCAGCGCCCGACCCATCGACCGCCGCGCTTGAGAATGTCCAGAACGCTTCCCACTTGCCGCGAGGACTAAAACAAGAAGGCGACCCAAAGGCCGCCTTCGTTTCAACGCAATCGCACATCCACCCTTACCCGCGCGGGTCGCTCCCCATACCCTTCAACAACCGATAGCGCTGCAGCGTGCTCTCGATCTCCACGTCCAGCGCCCTGCGCTGCTGCTCGAACGAGGCCTGCATGCGCCGCTGCGTCACCAGCTCGGCATGCCGCTGGCGGATGCGCTCGGCCTGCTTGTCCGGCACCGGCTGCCCATCCAGCTCGCGGTTGCCCGCACTGGCCAGCAGGGTGACCAGCGCATCACGCACGCTGGCCACGTTGTAGCTGGCGGTATGGATGTTGTTGTCCAGGATGCCGCTGCGCTCGGCGAACACCCGGCGCAGGTCGTCCTCGCTCTCGTACGTGGCCAGCATCGCCTGCTCGGTACGCTGGCGGGTCTGCTCGGCGGCCAGGTCCAGGCGCTGCTGCGCGGCCTGCGCCGCAGCATCGGCGCGTTCCTCGTCAGTCAACGCGCGCTGCACTTCCCCACTGCGCATGCCGCTGCGCAGGTTGAATTCCTCGCGCGCACTGTTCACCGCCTCCTGGGGCAGGGCATCACTGCAGATCCGCTCGCTGCCCTTGTTCCAGCAGTACAGCTTCTTCGGCGCTGCGTCGGCCGCGCGCTTCTGCGCCTGGGCAGGCAACAGCGGCACGGCCAGCAACAGGCCGACAACGGTGAACGTGGCAAACCTGGACATGGTGAAAGCCCCCTGCTCTCAACGCGTAGGACGGCTGCCGTAGCGGGAACGATAGTCCTCCAGCGGCTGCCGGTAGCCCACAAGTTCCGGATTTCCGGAGGCAAAATCAAGCAGGTCGGCCAGCGTGGCCACGGCGACCACCGGAATGCCGGCTTCTTCGGCCACGGCCTGCGCGGCCGAACGGCGGTCGGTTTCCGAGGCGATCTCCTGGCGGTCCAGGGCCACCACGATGCCGGCCGGGGTGCCACCGGCGCCCTTGATGATCGCCAGTGCTTCGCGGATCGCAGTGCCGGCGGTGATCACGTCATCGACGATCAGCACGCGCTTGCCATTCATGTCCGCGCCGATCAGGTTGCCGCCTTCGCCGTGGTCCTTGGCTTCCTTGCGGTTGAACGACAGCGGCAGGTCGCGGCCGCGCTGGGCGAATTCACAGGCGGTCGCGGTGGCCAGCGGGATGCCCTTGTAGGCCGGGCCGAACACGACGTCGAACTTCAGCCCGGTCGCTTCCACGGCATCGGCGTAGCAGGCCGCCAGCTGAGACATGCGCGCGCCGGAATCGAACCGGCCGGCGTTGAAGAAATAGGGGCTCAGACGGCCGGACTTCAGGGTGAACTGGCCGAAACGCAGGGCATCGGCGGTCAGGGCCAGTTGCAGGAAACGGTGGCGATGGTCGCTCATCAAGACTCGATTCAATTCATTTGGAGCGCAAATCCTAATGCATGCCCGCACTTTTCCGCTCGTCGAGCCATGCGGCCCGGTGTCGCACGGGCTGGCGAGACGGCTTCGCCAGATGGCCGCGGGCGGTAATGCCGTCCGTTTCCAGCCAGCCCCTGCAAGGGCCGAAACGGTATGCTCTTGGGGGTATCGTTCCAGACCCGGGTCAGCATGCGCATCATCAGTTTCAACGCCAACGGCATCCGTTCCGCCGCCACCAAGGGCTTTCTCGAGTGGTTCCGCGCCCAGGACGCCGACGTCCTGTGCATCCAGGAAACCAAGGCCCAGGAAGACCAGCTGACCGACCCGATGTTCCGCCCGGACGGGCACCACTGCTTCTACCGCGACGCCATCACCAAGAAGGGCTACAGCGGCGTGGCGATCTACAGCAAGCGCGAGCCGGACCAGGTGATCACCTCACTGGGCTGGGCCCCGTTCGACGATGAAGGCCGCTACATCGAAGCCCGCTACGGCAACCTCAGCGTGGTCTCCTTCTATATCCCCTCGGGCAGCTCGGGCGATCTGCGCCAGGGCTTCAAGTACGAAGTGATGGAGTGGCTGCGCCCGATCCTGGCCGGCTGGCTGGCCAGTGGCCGCGACTACGTGCTGTGCGGCGACTGGAACATCGTGCGTTCCGCGCTGGACATCAAGAACTGGAAATCCAACCAGAAGAACTCCGGCTGCCTGCCGCCCGAACGCGACTGGCTCAACGGCCAGTGCGTGGATGCCGACCAGGCACTGGACATCGCCGCCGGCCAGGGCTGGACCGATGCCTACCGCCTGCTGCACCCGCAGGGCGAGGACTACACCTGGTGGAGCAACCGCGGCCAGGCGCGCGCCAACAATGTCGGCTGGCGCATCGATTACCAGTTCGTCAGCCCGGGCCTGCGTGACCGGTTGCGCAGCTGCTCGGTCTATCGCGATGAACGCTTCTCCGACCATGCGCCGTTCACGGTGGACTACGCCCCATGACCGAAGCGGTCGAGCCGGTGTCCTACAAGGGCTGGGCCGGGATCAAGCGCGCCTTCGGTACGCCCTCGGCGCTGACGATGGCCTTCCTGGGCTTCGGCAGCGGCCTGCCGTTCCTGCTGATCGCCTCGCAGACGCTGTCCACCCGCCTGCGGGATGTCGGCCTGGACCTGGGCAGCATCGGGCTGATCAGCCTGGCCAGCTTCTTCTATCTGATGAAGTTCGTCTGGGCCCCGCTGATCGACCGCTACGCGTTCCCGCTGATCGGCTTCCTGGGCCGGCGCCGCTCGTGGCTGCTGGCCTCGCAGATCGGCGTCACCGGCGGGTTGTTCGCGCTGGCCTTCGTCCGGCCCGAACTCGGCGTCACCCCGCTGGTGCTGTGGGTGCTCGTGGCTTCGTTCGCCGGTGCGACCCAGGATTCGGTGGTGGACGCCTACCGCATCGAGATCGCACCGGAGAGTGCCCAGGCGGCGCTTGCCGCGACCTATACGCTGGGCTATCGGATCGGCCTGATCCTGGCCGGCGCGGGCGCGCTGTACCTGGCCCAGTTCGAGAGCTGGATCGTGGCCTACCTGGCCATGGCTGCGTTGATGATCCTGCCGATCATCACCACGCTGCTGTGCCGCGAGCCAGAGCAGCCCGAGGTGCGCATCCAGCGCCGGATCGATTTCTTCGGCGCGTTCTGGCAGCCGATCGCCAGCTTCTTCAGCACCAATGGCGTGGTGCTGGCGCTGGTGCTGCTGGCCTTCGTCGGGCTCTACAAATTCCCGGACCAGGTGATCGGGGTGATGGCCGGTCCGTTCTATCTGGATTCGGGCTTCACCAAGGCCGACATCGCGACCGTCTCCAAGCTGTTCGGCGTGTGGATGGGCATCGGCGGTGCATTCCTCGGCGGCATCGCGGTGGCCGCGTTCGGCTTCCGCCGCATGTTGCTGGTTGCCGCGCTGGGCGTGGCGCTGTCCAACCTGGCGTTCCTGCTGATGGCGCACAATCCGGGCCAACTGTGGGCGTTCTATGCGGCGCTGAGCGCGGACAACCTGTTCCAAGGCTTCGCCGGCACGGTGCTGGTCGCCTTCATGTCCTCGCTGACCGACCGCAACTTCACCGCCACCCAGTACGCGCTGCTGGTCTCGCTGGCCAACCTGCCGGGCAAGTTCGTCGGCGGCGTCTCCGGTTACATCGTGGAGGCGAGCTCGTACAGCACCTTCTTCATCCTCAGCGCCACCACGGTCATCCCGACCCTGCTGCTGCTGATCTGGCTGTGGCCACGGATCCGGGACCGCAGCTCGGCCTGAGTGGTTTGCGTGCCGGCAGAGCCTGATGGATCATGCCGGCACAGTCGCCGCGGGGATGGCGGCGCGCCAACGGGGAGAACGATGGCTGATCTACTGCTGCGGGATATGGACCCGCTGTTGCTGGAACGTATCCGCCGCATCGCAGTGGCGCGTGGCTGGTCCCGCGAGGACACCTGCGTGGCATTGCTGGAACAAGGCCTGTTCGCCAGCGAACTGGAGGTCCGCAGCGGCTTCCACGATCCCGAAGTCGATGCGCTCGCCGATGCCATCGCGGCACTGCAGGCGCTGCCGGACGCGCAGGGGCTGTAACGGCGGCACGCGCCGAGCCGCGCATCGGCGATCATTGCCGCACGCAGCGCCCGCCGCCGTGGCGCCTCAGGCCGGGTGGATCGCCCCGAGAATCCGCGGTCCGCGCGCGCCACTCACGCTCGGCAGATTGCCCGGCAACCCGGCCAGGGTGCGCTGCGCCAACCACGCAAACCCCATCGCCTCCAGATAATCCGGATCCAGCCCGTGCACCGCGCTGGACTCGATCACCACGCCCGGCAGGCGTGCGCCCAGGCGCCGCAGCAGCTGCGGGTTGCGCACGCCGCCGCCGCAGACCAGCACCCGCTGCGCACCCGGCAGGTGCGCCAACAGCGCATCGGCCACCGTCGCGGCGGTCAGCTCCAGCAGGGTCGCCTGCACATCTGCGCCGGAGACCTGTCCCTCGCCCAGTTGCGCCTGCGCCCAGTCCAGGTGGAACTGCTCGCGCCCGGTGCTCTTGGGCGGCGGCAGCGCAAACCACGGATCGGCCAGCCACCGCGCCAGCAGCGCCGTATCGACCTGCCCGCTGGCCGCGAATGCCCCGTCGGCGTCGAACGGTTCGCCGCGGTGGCGCTGGCACCAGGCATCCATCAGCGCATTGGCCGGGCCGGTATCGAAGCCGCGCGGGGTGCCCTGGCGCGGGATCAAGGTGAGATTGCCGATGCCGCCCAGGTTGAGCACGGCGCGGTCTTCGTCGCTGTCACCCAGCATCGTCAGGTGGAACGCCGGCATCAGCGGCGCGCCATGGCCGCCGGCGGCCACATCGCGGCGGCGGAAATCGGCCACGGTGGTGATGCCGGTCAATTCGGCGATGCGGTTGGCGTCGCCGATCTGCATCGTGAAGGCAGGATCGGCCAGCGGCCGATGGCGTACGGTCTGCCCGTGCGAACCGATGGCGTGCACCTGGGTGCGGTCGATGCGCGCGCTGTCCAGCAGCCGGTTGGCAGCCGCGGCGAACGTGATCCCGACCTCGGCATCGAGCCGGCCCAGCGCGTCCAGCGAGGTGATCGTGCCGCCTTCGCCCAGGGCGATCAGTTCGGCGCGGATCGCCGGATCCCACGCGTGGGTCAGGCCATCCACAAAGCGGCAGCCGCCCTCGGTGGGGAACTGCACCAGCGCGGCATCGATGCCGTCGGCGCTGGTGCCGGACATCAGGCCCAGGTAGAGCGGGGTGGTGGGATCAACAGCAGAGGTCATGGCCAGGCGGTCCAACGGGTTGCATGCAGCTTCCGCGCAACCCGTTGCCGCCGTCAATCGATGCGATCAGCCGCGGTTGGATTTGACCGGCTTGCCGGCCTTCGCGGTGGCCGTATCGGCCGACGTGGCAGCCGGCGCCGGGCTGGCGTCGGCGTAGATCAGCTTCTCCATGCCCTGGATGCGCGCCAGTGCCGGCGCGGTCTGCGCACGGAAGGCGGCCAGCTCGGCACCCTGCAGCGGCTCCGGCGGCGGCATCGTCACCGACAGCGGGTTGCGGTGCACGCCGTTGACGCGGAATTCGTAATGCAGGTGCGGGCCGGTGGCCATGCCGGTCGAGCCGACGTAGCCGATCACGGTGCCCTGGGCCACGCGCTGGCCGGTCTTGATGCTGCCAAAGCGCGACATGTGCCCGTACAGCGTGGTGTGGCCACGGCCGTGGTCGAGGATCACCACGTTGCCGTAGCCGCGCTGCACGCCGGCGAACTGCACGCGGGCATCGCCGGCGGCCATGATCGGGGTGCCGGTGCGCGCGGCGTAGTCCACGCCCTTGTGCATGCGCATCTTGCCCAGCACCGGGTGCTTGCGCGCGCCGAAGCTCGAACTCAAGCGCGCGAACTGGATCGGCATGCGGATGAAGCTCTTCTTCAGGGGGCGGCCGCTGGCATCGAAGTATTCGGACTTGCCGTTGCGGTCGAAGCGGAAGCCGCTGTAGGTCTTGCCACCCGAGCTGAAGGTCGCCGCGAGGATCTTGCTCGTGTCCACCTTCTCGCCTTCGCGCCAGGTTTCGTCCATCACCACGCTGAAACGGTCGCCGGGCTGCAGGTCCTTGGAGAAGTCGATGTCGTACTTGAAGATCTCGTCGGTCATCGTCGCGATCGCCGAGGGCGACAGCCCGGCCTTGCGCGCGGCGGCGTACAGCGAACTGGTGATCTCGCCACTGGCGACCACCCGGCGGGTGGAGGTCTCGCGCTTGCTCACCGTCTCGGTGATCTTGTCGCCGGCCAGGGACAGCTCGACGCGGTTGTCGGCATCACGGTCGAAGCGGATCGTGCGCAACTCACCGGACAGCGGCAGGTCGAAGGCGATCTCCGCGCCGGGGCGCAGCTTGGTCAGCGACTCGCGCACACCGGGGTGCTCCAGCACCTGGTGCATCACCGTGGCCGGGATCCCGGCCTGGTCGAACAGATTGCTCAGGGTCTGGCCGCGCTGCACGCGCAGCACCTGCCAGCTGTCGCCGGGAGTCTGCTGCTGGCGTTCCAGCGACAGCGGCGGCAACGGCAGCGCCAGGGTCGAATGGCTGACCGAGTAGGGCGAGTCGATGGTGTGCGAGAAGCCCGGGACGATCGTGGCCACCAGGGCGCCGATGGTGGCGAACAGGCTGGCGTGCATCCAGTGGCGGCGGGTCCAGCGCTGGTTGAAGGCCGCGGGAAGATGCTGTTTGAGCTTCCGATGGAGGGCGGTGTCGTGGAGGACGTGGAGACGTTCCTTGAAGCGCTGCTTGCGCGCGCGGCCTTGATCGGAATTGAGCATCGTCGGTCTGTTCCTGGCTGGCCCGGGAGCGCGGGCCCAAACGTCGGTAACATAGACAGGTATAAATACCGCGTCAAACCCTTGTGCCTATTGGCTTTTGTGAAGCACCTGCGGTTAACTTGTACTTAACGTCATTCATATAAATAAGGCATTGCCGGGAGTTGTCACGTGTCCTCGATTGAAGAAGCCATTGCCCTGATCGGGCGAGGCGCCGATGAGATCCTCAAATCCGACGAACTGCGCCAGCGTCTGGAAAGCGGCCGTCCGCTGCGGGTCAAGGCCGGCTTCGACCCCACCGCCCCGGACCTGCACCTGGGCCACACCGTGCTGCTGAACAAGCTGCGCCAGTTCCAGGACCTTGGCCACCAGGTGATCTTCCTGATCGGCGACTTCACCGGGATGATCGGCGACCCGTCCGGCAAGAACGTCACCCGCAAGCCGCTCACCAAGGAAGATGTGCTCGCCAACGCGCGTACCTATGAGGACCAGGTCTTCAAGGTACTGGACCGCGAAAAGACCGAAGTGCGCTTCAACTCGGAGTGGTTCGGCAAGATGGCCGCCGCCGACATGATCCGCCTGGCCGGCCAGCACACCGTGGCGCGCATGCTCGAGCGCGACGACTTCGCCAAGCGCTATGCCGCCCAGCAGTCCATCGCGCTGCATGAGTTCCTGTACCCGCTGGTGCAGGGCTACGACTCGGTCGCACTGGAAGCGGACGTCGAACTGGGCGGTACCGACCAGAAGTTCAACCTGCTGATGGGCCGTGGCCTGCAGGAGCACTACGGGCAGAAGCCGCAGATCGTGCTGACCATGCCCCTGCTGGAAGGCCTGGACGGCGTGGCCAAGATGTCCAAGTCGCTCAACAACTATATTGGTATCAGCGAGCCGGCCATCGACATCGTCACCAAGACCATGAAGATCGGCGACGACCTGATGTGGCGCTGGATCGAGCTGCTCTCCTTTGATATCGGCCAGGCCGAGGCCAAGGCGCTGCGCGGGCAGGTCGAGGCGGGCGGGTTGAACCCGCGCGAGGTGAAGCTGCGCCTGGCGCGTGAGCTGACCACCCGCTTCCATGACGCCGCCGCGGCCGAGCAGGCCATCGCCGGCTGGAATGCCGCCGTGACCGGGCAGGGCGATGTGACCCTGCTGCCGCTCCAGGAAGTGACCATTCCGGCCGAAGGCCTGCGGATTGGTGCGCTGCTGACCGCTGCCGGGCTCACCCCGAGCAACTCCGAAGCGTCCCGCAAGCTCAAAGAGCGTGCGGTGAAGGTGGACGGCGAGGTGGTGGAGGACGCCCAGCAGGTGTTCGCGCCCGGTTTTGAAGGCCTGCTGCAGGTCGGCAAGCGCACCTTCGCACGCGTCCTGCTGGTCGCGGCCTAGGTGGCACAAGGGGTCCGGGCGATCCGGCCCCCTTCCAGCATGAATGGGAGGGAGGCGACGTGAAAAAATGTCGCTTACCCCCTTCACAAACGATGCGGATAGGGACATACTTTCCCTCCCCCGACGCAGGGGCCACCGCAAGGCGGCAACCGCGAAGGAACAGGACTTCAACTTCTTCGAAAGAAGGTGTTGACGGAAACGAAAAGCCTGACATAATAGGCGGCTCGCTTCGACGAAAAGACCTTCGGGTCGCACGACGAAGCAGCATCGGCAACAACGTTTCACTTCGGTGAAACGGCCT
>NZ_JAMYED010000010.1:0-207672 GCF_033843685.1 Stenotrophomonas sp. RG-453 | reverse complement strand
AAACCGGCGTGGGGACCCAAGCTACCGAGCGGTCGCAAGACCTAGAGCCACACGGTCGCCCACGCCGGGCTCTCGGCACCTAAAGTGCCAGATCGGCAAGAGATAAGAGCCACGCCATGCGTGGCTGGATTTTCGACGTCTGCGCTGCGTGCAGCCACCCATGGGGTGGCTCTACCGTCCGACCTGCGGGGTCATCGCAACAGCAGGCCCGGCCGGGGGGTTGGGTACATCGCCCATTAGAGCCACCACCGCCGCGTCGAGTTGCCCGGTGGCGGCCAGGGTAGCCACCGGGTGCGCGCGCAGGTGCGGCGGCAACGGCGCCGGCAACCGTCCGGCATCCAACGCCAGCAGATGGTCGGCCAGCTGGCGGACGTCCGCGTCGCTGAGTGCAGCAGACGCCGGCATGGCAGCCGTCATGCCGGTACGTAGCTGAAGTGGGTATCGATGCCCTCGAAGCCGATCACGCGACGGATCAACGCGGTGGCGACATCCTCGCCCACGCCACCGGCATGGATCGCAGGATCGGCATACAGCTCTTCCAACGCCTGCACCTGCGCTGCGCGCAGATAGGGGCGATGCGACCTCAGCCAACGCTGCAGGTTGTCGGCGATATCGCCTTCTTCCAGCAAGCAGTCGTCAAGGTCGGCCACCGCATCGACCATCATCCGGAAGATGAAGTCCTGCAGGTTGGTCGCTAGCAGGTCCACGCGGTCATCGTCGTGCCAGAGCAGCACCACGCGCGGCTCGCCCGGTGCACTCGGATCTTGCCAGAAGCAGTAGTAGTCGCCCGCCCCGGTACTACCGAATGGCAACAGCTGCAGGCGCTCGCGCAGGCGCACGTGACTGTCTTCATCGGTGAACTGTTCGGCGTGGCCCACGATATCGGCCGGCGCGATCAGCTCGAACTCACGCGCGTACAACAGCAGCGGCGGGCGCGCACGCAGCGTCGGGTACACGCTGGTGACCCAGCCGTGGCAGAACGTGCCCCAGTCCAGCATGCGATCACCCTGCAGTTGGTGGTACAGCGCGGGAAACGCCTGGCCGAGCTGCTGTTCGATGTCGTGGGGCGTTGCGATGGGCATGCCAGGGTGCATCCGATGCGGCGGGCAAGCGTGCCACTGGCGGTGTAGCCGCGGCAACCACTTCGCACTTCAAACCGTCGCCCGCACCATATCCACGAATGCGCGCAGCGCCGACGACATCTGCCGTTGCCGCGGGTAATACAGGACGAAGCCGGGGAACGGCTCACTCCAGTCTTCCAGCACCGCCACCAGGCGGCCATCGTCCAGGTACGGGCGCGCGGAGTCTTCCAGCACGTAGGCCAGGCCAAGGCCGTCGACCACGGCCTGCAGGATGGTGTGCTGATCGCCCAGGGTGAGCCGGCCGGGCACGTCCACGTCCAGTTCCTGGCCGTCCCGTTCGAACTGCCACTTGTACAGATGGCCGCTGGCGAAACGGAAGCGCACGCACTCATGCTGCGCCAGTTCGTGCGGATGCGCTGGAATGCCGCGGCGCTGCAGGTAGGACGGCGCGCCCACGATCAGGCCGCGCAGCGGCGGGCCCAGCGGCACCGCCACCATGTCTTCGGGCACCGACTCGTGCAGGCGCACGCCGGCATCGAATCCCTTGGCGACGATATCCACCAGGCCATCGTCCTGCGCCAGTTCAATGCGCACGTCGGGGTGGGCTTGCAGGAACCGCGCCAGGCGCGGACCGAGCTGGGTCTGCACGGCGGCGCGGGTGGCGTTGATGCGCAGCAGGCCGGCCGGGGCGGCGCGGAAGTGATTCATTTCCTCCAGCGCGTCATGCACCTGATCCAGGGCCGGCTGCAGCCGTTCGAGCAGGCGCTGGCCGGCTTCGGTGAGGGCCACGCTGCGGGTGGTGCGATGGAACAGGCCCACCCCCAGCCGTTCTTCCAGCGCGCGGATCGCGTAACTGACCGCCGAGGTGGACAGCGCCAGCTCGGCCCCCGCCTTGCGGAAGCTGCGGTGGCGCGCCACGGCGGCGAAGGCGGCCAGATGGGTCAGGTTGTCAGTGGCCATGATTATCCCGTTTCACTTGATGAATCATGCCGATATCCTGACTTTTTGTGCACGGGATCGGGGCGTATTGTAAAGCGCCTTTCTACAAACCTGCCAAGGATTCCCCATGTCCCTCGCCCATGGTTATGCCGTGCACGACCAGACCGCGCCGCTGGTGCCGTTCTCCTTTGAACGCCGCCCGGCCGGTCCCGATGACGTGCGCATCGAGATTCTCTTCAGTGGCATCTGCCACTCCGATCTGCATCAGGCCCGTGACGACTGGGGTGGTTCCAAGTTCCCGATGGTGCCGGGCCACGAGATCATCGGCCGCGTGACCGAGGTCGGCGCCAACGTCACCGCCTTCAAGGTCGGCGACTTCGCCGGCGTCGGCTGCATGGTCGATTCCTGCCGCCACTGCGCCGCCTGCGATGAAAACCTGGAGCAGTACTGCGAGAAGGGCGCGACCTTCACCTACAACAGCACCGAGCGCGAGAGCGGCCAGCCGACCTTTGGTGGTTACTCCGACCACATCGTGGTCGAGCAGCGCTTCGTGGTGAAGGTGTCCGAGACCCTCGACCTGAAGGCCGCCGCGCCGCTGCTGTGCGCTGGCATCACCACCTATTCGCCGCTGCGCCACTGGAAGGTCGGCCCCGGCCAGAAGGTCGGCGTGATCGGCCTGGGTGGCCTGGGCCACATGGGTGTGAAGTTCGCCAAGGCGATGGGTGCCACCGTGGTGATGATCACCACCACCCCGGAAAAGGGCGCTGATGCCAAGCGTCTGGGGGCCGATGAAGTGCTGGTCTCGCGCGATCCGGCGCAGATGAAGGCACATGCGGGCAGCTTCGATTTCCTGCTCAACACCATCCCGGTCAGCCACGACACCAACCCGTACATGTCCCTGCTCAAGCGCGATGCCACGATGTGCCTGGTCGGCGTGCTGACCGAGCTGGATCCGCCGCTGATGGGCGCTTCGGTGATGTTCGGCCGCAAGCACATCACCGGCTCGGCGATCGGCGGCATGGCCGAAACGCAGGAAATGATGGACTTCTGTGCCGAGCACAACATCGTCAGCGATGTGGAAGTGATCGACATCAAGACCGTCAACGAGGCCTGGGAGCGCATGGCCAGGAACGATGTGCGCTACCGCTTCGTGATCGACATGGCCACGCTGGAAAAGGCGGCCTGATCCTTCCGCACAGGCATGAAAAAACCCCGGCAATGCCGGGGTTTTTTGTTGATCAATGCGAACTCAGTACGCGAATTCCTTGAACACCGGATCGATGTTGCCGCCCCACTCGCCATGGAACAGCGCCAGCTTGCGATCGGCCGGGGTCAACCCGGAATCGACGATCTCCTGCAGCACTTCCAGGAACTTGCTTTCGTCCTGACCATCGGCATTGCGCGCGGCGCGGCGCTTGAGGCCGGCCACGGCGATCTTCAACGCTTCGCGCGACAGATCCAGCACGGTGCCGTTGCGGAACGGCAGCTTCAGCCCATGGCGCGGCACGCCATCACGCAGGACGTTGCGTTCGACCAGGCTGAAATCACGCACCAGGTCCCAGGCGGCATCCAGCGCGGCGTCGTCGTACAGCAGGCCCACCCAGAACGCGGGCAGCGCGCACAGGCGGCTCCACGGGCCGGCATCGGCGCCGCGCATTTCCAGGTACTTCTTCAACCGCACCTCGGGGAAGGCGGTGGTCATGTGGTCCGACCAGTCGCGCAGCGTGGGCAGCTGGCCCGGCAGCACCGGCAGCTTGCCGACCATGAAATCGCGGAAGCTCTGGCCGCTGGCATCGTGGTACCTGCCATCGCGGTAGGAGAAGTACATCGGCACATCAAGCAGGTAATCCACGTAACGCTCGTAACCGAAGCCGTCTTCGAACACGAAGTCGAGCATGCCGGTGCGATCGTTGTCGGTGTCGGTCCAGATGTGCGAGCGGTAGCTCTGGTAGCCGTTCGGCGCGCCTTCGGTGAACGGCGAATCGGCGAACAGCGCGGTGGCGATCGGCTGCAGCGCCAGCGACACCCGGAACTTCTTCACCATGTCCGCTTCGGTGGCGTAGTCCAGGTTGACCTGCACCGTGCAGGTGCGGGTCATCATGTCCAGGCCGAGCGTGCCGACCTTGGGCATGTACTCGCGCATGATCTTGTAGCGCCCCTTGGGCATCCACGGCATCTCATCGCGCGTCCACTTCGGCTGGAAGCCCATGCCGAGGAAGCCCAGCTGCAGTTCGCCGGCGACCTGCGCCACTTCATTGAGATGGGTGCCGGTTTCCACGCAGGTCTGGTGGATGGTCTCCACCGCCGCGCCGGACAGTTCCAGCTGGCCGGCCGGCTCCAGCGTCACCGAGGCGTTGTCGCGCAGCAGCGCTATCGTGCGGCCCTCTTCCTGCACCGGATCCCAGCCGAAGCGGGTCAGGCCGTTGAGCAGCGCTTCGATGCCGCGGTCACCGTCGAAGGTGGGCGGGCGCAGGTCATCCAGGCGGAAGCCGAACTTCTCGTGCTCGGTGCCGATGCGCCACTGCGCCTGGGGCTTTTCGCCGGAGGCCAACGTGGCGACCAGTTCATTACGGTCGGTGATCGGCGTCTCGGCGACGTGGCTGGGGCTCGACAAGGGGAGGCTCGCAGAATTCTGGTCAGGGCGGGGATGTGGGGTTCACGCCCCCGCATCGCAAGGGCGCACTATATCGTGGCGTCCCCTGCCGTCGTGTCACCGTGACGGTTTTCAGCATCCTACTGGCATGGGCTTGACGCTGCGCCGGCCCCGCCGCGGCTGCGAGTCATTCCGCTGTTGGCCGCCGCCAGCCCCTACACTGATTCGATGAGCCGATCCCGACATCCGGAAGTACATCGCTCCGACCGTGTCGGCTGGCTGCGTGCCGCGGTGCTCGGCGCCAATGACGGCATTGTCTCGGTAGCCGGCCTGGTGGTCGGCATCGCGGCGAGCGGCGCCTCGGCCGCCACGATCCTGGCCACCGGCATCGCCGGGACCGTGGCCGGTGCGATGTCGATGGCGGCTGGCGAGTATGTTTCGGTGCAGTCGCAGGCCGATACCGAGCTGGCCGACCTGGCGGTGGAAAAGCGCGAGCTGCACGAAGACCCGCACAGCGAGCTGGAAGAGCTGGCCGCGATCTACCGCCATCGCGGGCTGAGCCCCGACCTGGCGCATGAGGTGGCCACCCAGCTCACCGCGCACGACGCACTGGGGGCACATGCCCGCGATGAGCTGGGCATCACCGAGGAGCTGCGGGCGCGCCCGATGCAGGCGGCCATGGCCTCCGCCGGCGCCTTCGTCAGTGGCGCCGCGTTGCCGGTGCTGACCGCCCTGCTCGCGCCGCATGCTGTCGTCGGCCAGGCCACCACCGTGGTGACGCTGCTAGGGCTGTGCCTGACCGGCACCCTGGCCGCCCATGCCGGCGGTGCCCCACGTCTGCGCGGTGCGGTGCGCGTCACCTTCTGGGGTGCGATCGCGATGGCCGCGGCCGCGCTGGTCGGCCGACTGTTCAACGTGGCGGGCTGAGCGGTGTCCGCGTCGATCGATACGACCTCCTCGCTGCTGGCGACAATGGCCAGCCTGGCTGACTGCCAGCGCGCCGATGGCTACGCCTGCATCACCGCGCGCCGCGAGCATGGCGCCTCCTCCGTGGAGATTCCGCAGCCGCAGTTCGCGATCCTGCTGCAGGGGCGCAAGCAGGTGCGTACCGCGCAGCAATCGCTGGAATTCGCACCGGGCGATCTGTTCCTCATCACCCGGCGCTGCCGCATCGATGTGGTCAACATTCCCGATCCGCATAGCGGCCTCTATCTCAGTGCGATCGTGCCGATGTGTGCCGAGGCGCTCACTGCCGCCCGGGCGCTGTGGAACGAGCCGCTGCCGCAGGCCGGTGATGCACTGGCCAGGCTGCCACTGGTCGAGCATGGGGCGACCCTGCTGCAGTGGCGGCAGGCACTGGAACACGGCCAATACACCGAAGCACGCTTGGCCCTGGCATCGCTTGCCGTGGCGTTCTGCCGGCGCGGGCACGGCAGCCTGCTGGTTCCCCCCGAACCCAGCCTGGGGGAACGCATCCGCGATCTGATCGCGGCCCAGCCCGAGCGCGACTGGCAGTCACGCGATTTCGAAGCGCAGCTCGGGCTCAGCGGTGCGACCCTGCGGCGGCGCTTGGCCAGCGAGCAGTCCAGCGTGCGCGAGCTGATCACCGATGCGCGGCTGGCGCATGCCATGAGCCTGCTCTACACCACCCGGTTGCCGCTGAAAACGGTGGCCGCGCGCGTGGGCTACCGCTCGCTGGGCAGCTTCAACAAGCGCTTCGCCGAACGTTACGGGTTGGAACCGGCGGCGATCGGCAACAGCTGAGCGCGAGCGGATCGCACGGCATTCTGAGCGGAACGCAGCCGACCAGGCGCGCAGCATGGAGGCACCGCGGCGCCGCCGCCCTGTCCGGAACCTGCCATGCCTTTCCCCCGCGTTCGCACGCTTGCCACCGCCGTGTTGCTGGCCGTTGTCGCCAGCCCCGCATGGGCCACCACCACGCACACCCCGCGCGAGCAGGTCCCCGGCGTCTATCACCAGACCATCGGCACGCTGCAGGTCACGGCGCTGTTCGACGGCACGGTCGCACTGGGCCGACAGGAACTCGTCGGGATCGCTCCCGGCGCGGTCACCCGCCTGCTCGATCACCGCTACGTGCCCGAGGATGGCAAAGGCCTGCAGACCGCGGTCAACGCCTACCTGGTGCAGCAGGGCGATCACCTGACGTTGGTCGATACCGGCACCGCGCAGTGCTTCGGCCCCGGCCTGGGCCAGGTGCTGGGCAACCTGCGCAAGGCCGGCTACGACCCGGCCGAGGTGGATGAGGTGGTGCTGACCCACGCGCACCCGGATCACCTGTGCGGCCTGCTCGATGCGCAGGACAGGATTGCCTACCCGAATGCCACGGTGTGGCTGTCGGCGGCCGATGCCGCGTCCTGGCTGGATCCGGCCAGCGAGGCAACCGCGCCGCAGGGTGTGCGCTTTGCCTTCGCCTTGGCGCGCAAGGCGGTGGCGCCGTATGAAGCGGGCGGGAAACTGAAGCGCTTTGCACCTGGCGACACACTGCCGGCGGGCATCACCGCCTTGGACAGCCACGGTCATACGGTCGGCCATGTGTCTTACCGGATCGATGGCGGCGCCGGCCAGCAGCTGCTGGTATGGGGCGACATCGTGCACTTCCACGCGGTGCAGTTCGCGCAGCCTCAGGCGTCGTTTGAAGCGGACAGCGACCGCGTGGCCGCGATCGCCAGCCGGCGCCGGATGATGGCGCAGGCAGCCGATCAGGGCTGGTGGGTGGCCGGCGCGCACCTGCCGTTCCCAGGGCTGGGGCATGTGCGCCGCGAAGGAGAGGCGTTCGCGTGGGTGCCGGGCGAATTCTCGCCGTTACCGGCGAAATGAGGGGACACGACCGCGCCGTACACCGGGCGTCAGGCGCATTCGGGTAGTCCCGGCCGCTGGCCGGCTCCCGATACATCTGATGGAAAGCGCAGCCGGCCAGCGGCCGGCACTACCCGGCGCCGCGCGGCCCGTTGGACCGCGGCAACGCCCGGATCAGGCCGCTTCGGGCGCCGGCTTGTTCAGGCCCAGCCAGCCGCCGATGATCCCGCGGGCTTCATCCACGCCCTGGCGGGCGGGGCCGGAGAAGGTCTGCACGCTGACGGTATCGCCGAAGGAGGACTGCAGTTCCTTGCGCACCTTCTGCAGGGCGATGCCCTGCTGGCCACGGCCGAGCTTGTCGGCCTTGGTCAGCAGCGCGTGCGCGGGCAGGCCGCGCTGCACGGCATAAGCCAGCATCTGGCGATCGTAGTCCTTCAGCGGGTGACGGATGTCCATCACCACCACCAGGCCACGCAGGGCCTCGCGGGTACGGAAGTACTGGTCGATGAAGGCCTGCCAGTGCGCCTGCAGGTCCAGCGGGACCTTGGCGTAGCCGTAACCGGGCAGATCGACCAGCTTGGCCTCCGGGGTGACCTCGAAGAACACCAGCTGCTGGGTGCGGCCGGGGGTCTTGGAGACCCGGGCCAGGCTGTTCTGGCGGGTGAGGGCGTTGAGGGCACTGGATTTGCCGGCGTTGGAGCGACCGGCAAAGGCGACTTCCGCGCCCACGTCTTCCGGCAATTGCCGGGTGTTGTGGGCCGAAAGCAGGTATTGGGCGCGTTCGAGGAGCAATGACATGGGCATAGGATCGCATGTCCGGGGCTGCTCCGCGCTGTCTGCCCCCGGTTTTGCTGCACCCTGCGTTGACCGTGGCGTGAAACGGCGTTGATAATCGGGCGATCCCCGTGGTTGCGGTCCCGCAACCGCCAGGCCGGTCCACACGGAGCTTCCGCATGCGCCATGCTCGCGTTCTTGCCGTTTCCGCACTTGCTGTCTCGCTGCTCGCCGCCGTTGCCGTTGCCCAGACCTCGATCACCCCGTTGCCGGACAACGGGCCGATCAGGACCGCCTCGCTGGAGGTCGATTTCAGCAAAACCACCTGGGGCGATCCCAAGGCCGGGCAGACCAAGGCCGCGGCCTGCGCAGCCTGCCACTCGGCCGATGGCAACTCCACGGTGGAGATGTACCCGAGCATCGCCGGCCAGAGCGAGCGTTACAGCGCCCAGCAGATGGCCCTGATCGCCAATGGCCAGCGCACCTCCGGCGCCTCGGCGGCAATGGTGCCGTTCGTGCAGGACCTCACCCCGCAGGACATGCGCGACATCGGCGCCTATTTCGCCACGCAGAAGGCCACGGCCGGCATCGCCGACGATGGCGCGGTCACCGAAGGCCCGTATGCCGGCAGGAAGTTCTATGAGATCGGCCAGCAGCTGTATCGCGGGGGTGATGCCGAGCGTGGCATCCCGGCCTGCATGGCCTGCCACGGCCCCACCGGCGCCGGCAACCCGGGCCCGGCCTACCCGCATATCAGTGGCCAGCACGCGGCCTATGTCGCGCGTCGCCTGCAGGAGTACCAGGCCGGGACCACCCAGGAAACCGACAAGGCCCACTTCCAGATCATGGCCACGATCGCCAAGTCGTTGACCGAGCAGGAAATCCAGGCCTTGGCCAGTTACCTGCAGGGCCTGCACAACCGCGCCGAAGACGTGGCTGCGGCAACGCCGGTCGCGGGGGGCGCGCAGGCACCCTGACCACCGCCCACACCGCAGCGCATCCCCTTGGTCGGATGACAGATGCGGCCGCCTTGGCTGGCGGGGTATGTTCACTGCCACGCCGGCGACTGGGCCGGCGTCGTTTTTTCTGTATGGAGATGGATGTAGATGACGTTGATGCCCCGCCTGATGCTGTTGCTGCTGGCCCTGAGCCCGTTGAGCACCCTCGCTGCCCCCCCGGCCCCGCTGGTGGAGGGCAAGGATTACGACCGCATCGCCGACGCCGGACCGTTCGCGCCGCTGGCCGGCAAGATCGAAGTCGTGGAGATGTTCGGCTACACCTGCCCGCACTGCGCGCATTTCGAGCCGCAGCTGGAAGCCTGGGCCGCCAAGCTGCCCAAGGACGTCCGTTTCACCCCGGTGCCGGCCGCCTTCGGCGGTGTGTGGGATTCGTTTGCCCGCGCCTACTACGCTGCCGATCAGCTGGGCGTGGCCAAGCGCAGCCACCGCGCGATGTTCGATGCCCTGCATGAGAAGGGCTCGCTGCCGATGCAAAACGTCTCGCCGGACGAACTGGCCGCGTTCTACCAGGGCTTCGGCGTGGCGCCGCCGCAGTACATCGCCGCGCTCAGGAGCGATGCGGTGGATGCCAAGGTCAAGGCCGCCCGCGCCTTCGCCCTGCGCACCAAGGTGCCGGGTACGCCGACGCTGATCGTCAACGGCGTGTACCTGGTCAAAGGCGACTCGTTCGAGTCCATGCTGCGCAATGCAGATGCCCTGATCGCCCGCGCGCGCAGCGGCAAGGCGCTCTGACAGCGCTCGCTGAACCATCACGCACCGTGCACGCGGGACGCTCGTTTCCGCGTGTCATCATGCTTCCCTGGCCGACGCTCCCAGCGTCGGCCCCAACATGCTCATCCGCTGGAGATGCTTCGATGAAGACCCGTTTCGCCATTACGCTCATGGCCCTGCTGCCGATCCTGGCCGCCTGCAAGGCCCAGGACGGTACCGCCAACACCACCGCCCCGGCCGAACCGGCCGCCCCGAGCAGCACCCCGGCTACCGAAACGGCCACGCCGACCGAGCAGGCCCCGGCCGCCAGCGGTGAAACCGCCGCCGCCGAGACCGCCGCTGCCGAAGCCACCACCCCGGCGCCCGCCCCGGCCTCCTCGCGCCCGACCGGCCCGGAACCGGTCGCCGGCACCGACTACGTGGTGATCGAAAACGGCCAGCCGTTCCAGCCGGCCACCGGCAAGATCGAAGTCGCCGAGATCTTCGGTTACGTGTGCCCGGCCTGCGCCGCGTTCCAGCCGCTGATCGGACCGTGGAAGGCCGGCCTGCCGAGCGACGTCAGCTTCGTCTACGTGCCGGCCATGTTCGGCGGTACCTGGGATGACTACGGCCGTGCGTTCTATGCCGCGCAGGCCATGGGCCTGCAGGAAAAGACCCACGAAGCCATGTACGCGGCGATCCACGCCGAGCAAAGCCTGAAGGGCGAGCGCGGCCGTGATTCGGTCGACGACATCGCCAACTTCTACGGCAAGCACGGCGCCGACCCGAAGCAGTTCGCCGCGATGATGGGCAGCTTCGCCATCAACGCCAAGACCAACTCGGCCAAGCAGTTCGCCCAGCGCAGCAAGATCAGCGGCACCCCGTCGGTGATCGTCAATGGCAAGTACCTGGTCAAGGGCAAGGGCTTCCCGGACATGCTGCGCATCGCCGATCACCTGATCGCGCGCGAACGCGCGGCCAAGGCCAACTGATCCTGCGATAGCCAACCGTCGTGACCTCCCCCCACACGCGGACCCTGCGCCTGCTGACGGCCAACATCCAGGCCGGTTCGAGCACCCGCCGTTACAGTGACTACGTGACCCGCAGCTGGTCGCACGCACTGCCGGCCGGGCGCAAGCGAACCAGCCTGGATGCCATCGCGCAGATGGCCCGCGAACACGACATCGTCGGCCTGCAGGAGGCCGACCCGGGCAGCCTGCGCTCGGGCTTCACCAACCAGACCCACTATCTGGCCGAGCGCGCCGGCTTCAATTACTGGAGCCACCAGCCCAACCGCCGGATGGGTGGGGTGGCCTCCAGCGCCAACGGCCTGCTCAGCAAACTCGAGCCGGTCGAGGTCCAGGACCACGCCCTGCCCGGCCGGATCGGCGGGCGCGGCGTGCTGCTGGCCAAGTTCGGTGAAGGCAGCCAGGGCCTGGCGGTGGCGGTGGCGCATCTGTCCTTGGGGACCAATTCGCGCATGTCGCAATTGGCCTTCATTGCCGATCTGCTCTCCGACCACCCCAACGCCGTGCTGATGGGCGATTTCAACTGCCTGGCCGAACGGCCCGAAATGCAGGTGCTGTACCAGAAGACGACGCTGCAGCCGCCAGGCTGCGTGGTGCCGACCTTCCCCAGCTGGCGCCCGGACCGGGCGATCGACCACATCCTGCTCAGCGACGGCCTGCAGCAACGCAGTGCAGAAGCCGTGCCGGCCGCGTTCTCCGATCACCTCGCACTGGCGATGTCGATCGATGTGCCGAGCAGCGCGCTGCGCTGACCCCTGTTCACCCGCCGCCCTTGCGCGGCGGGCATCGTGAGCGTGTAAACAGGCTGTCCACAGCGCCTGTGCGATAAATCCCGCCGTCTGCCGCTCCGGCACCGGGAGTATCCCCCACCCCATGAGTACCGTGGAGCCGCCTCTGCCCGAGGTGCGCACGCTTCGACCCGTGTTCCTGCTTGCCGCCACGATCGTGGCGGCATTCGCCATTCTGGTCACCGTGTTTCCCATCGATGCCGGCGTGATGCTGCTCGATGCCCAGACCTGGGCCTCGCGCAATGTCGGCTGGTATTACCTGCTGGCGATGACCGTGTACCTGGTGTTCGTGGTCGGCGTGGCGTTGTCCGGCTATGGCAGCGTCAAGCTGGGCGCGGACCACGACGAACCGGAGTTCAGCTATCTGTCCTGGGCCGGCATGCTGTTCGCCGCCGGCATCAGCATCACCCTGTTCTTCTTCTGCGTCTCCGAGCCGCTGACCCATTACCTGCTGCCGCCGCAGGGCGGCACCGGCAGTGGCGAGGCCAGCGCGCGCCAGGCGATGCAGCTGCTGTTCCTGCACTGGGGCCTGCATGGCTGGGGCGTGTTCGCGCTGGCGGCGATGGCGCTGGCCTACTTCGCCTACCGCCACAACCTGCCACTGGCGCTGCGCTCGGCGCTGTATCCGCTGATCGGCAAGCGCATCAACGGGCCGATCGGCTACACCGTGGATGCCTTGGGCATCGTGGCCACCGTGTTCGGCCTCGGCGCGGACATGGGCTTTGGCGTGCTGCATCTCAACGCCGGCCTGAACACCTTGTTCCCGGTGCCGCACGCGGCCTGGGTGCAGGTCGGGCTGATCGTGCTGATGATGGGCGCGGCGATCACCGTGGCCGTGTCCGGCGTGGAGAAAGGCGTGCGCTGGATGTCCAACATCAACATGCTGCTGGCGATCTCGCTGCTGCTGTTCATGCTGTTCGCCGGCCCCACCCAGTACCTGCTCAATGCCTTCATGCAGAACATGGGCGACTACCTGGGCAACGTGGTCGGCAAGAGTTTCGATGTGTACGCCTACGGCGGGCGCCCGGACTGGCTGGGCAACTGGACGGTGTTCTACTGGGCCTGGTGGATCGGCTGGGCGCCGTTCGTGGGCCTGTTCATCGCGCGCATCTCGCGCGGCCGCACCATCCGCGAATTCGTGCTCGGCGTGCTGCTGATCCCGCTGGGCTTCACCCTGGCCTGGCTGTCGATCTTCGGCAACAGCGCGCTGGACCAGATCCTGCATCACGACCAGGCACACCTGGCGCAGATGGCGGTGGAGAACCCGCCGACCGTGCTGTACGCGCTGCTGGAGAGCTATCCGTGGAGCCGCGCCGTCATCGCGGTCACGGTGATCGTCAGCTTCATCTTCTTCGTCACCTCGGCCGATTCCGGCACGGTCGTGCTGTCCACGCTGTCCTCGCAGGGCGGCAATCCCGAAGACGACGGCCCGCGCTGGCTGCGCGTTTTCTGGGGCGTGATGACCGGCCTGGTCACCGCCGGACTGCTGCTGGCTGGCAGCATGGATGCACTCAAATCCGCGGTGGTGCTGGCCTCGCTGCCGTTCTCGGTGGTGTTGCTGCTGATGCTGTGGGGCCTGACCCGCGCGCTGGGCGAAGAGTCGCAGCGCAAGAAAGCCTCGCAGTACTCGCCGATCCCATTGATCGGGCAATCGCGACACCAGCGCGGCTGGCGCCAGCGCATCACCCAGGCGGTGCATTTCCCGGTCCGCGACGAGGTGTACCGGTTCATGGATACCGATGTGAAGCCGGCGATCGAAGCCGTCGCGGCGCAGCTGCTCGAACAGGGCCTGGATGTGCAGACGAAGTTCGAGCCGGGTCACATGGAGCTGCTGGTGGACCATGGCGAACAACAGGTGTTCACCTACCAGGTGATCATGCGCGGCTACCTCACGCCTTCGTTCGCCGCGCAGCGCTTCCGCAACCAGCGTTACTACCGCGCCGAAGTGCATCTTTATGAAGGTGGACAGGACTACGAGCTGTTCGGCTACAGCCGCCAGCAGATCATCAACGACATCATCGATCAGTACGAGCGTCACCTGCAGTTCCTGCATCTCACGCGTTGACGCACTGATCTCCCGCTGCAAAGGAGTCACCGACATGCCTATCCTCCCCGACCAGCTGCTGTACATCGGCGGCCGCTACGTTCCCTCCCAGGGCGGACAGACCTTCCAGGTCATCAATCCGGCCAACGGCGAGCTGCTCGCCAACGTCCACAGCGCCAACAGCGACGATCTCGACGCTGCCGTGGAAAGCGCCCAGGCCGGCCAGAAAGCATGGGCCGCGCTGACCACCGTGGAGCGCTCGCGCATCCTGCTGCGGGCGGTCGCGCTGCTGCGCGAGCGCAACGATGCACTGGCCGAGCTGGAATCGCGCAACACCGGCAAGGCCCTGAGCGAAACGCTCAGCGTGGACGTGGTCACCGGTGCGGACGTGCTGGAGTACTACGCCGGCGTCATGCACGGGCTGGAAGGCAGCCAGGTGCCGCTGCGTGAGAGCAGCTTCTTCTACACCCGGCAGGAGCCCCTTGGCGTGGTCGGCGCGATCGGTGCCTGGAACTACCCGATCCAGATCGCGCTGTGGAAGGCCGCCCCCGCGCTGGCCGCCGGCAACGCGATGATCTTCAAGCCCAGCGAAGTGACGCCGCTGACCGCGCTGAAGCTGGCGGAAATCTTCACCGAGGCCGGCCTGCCCGATGGCGTGTTCAACGTGCTGCCCGGCGATGGCGCCGGCGTCGGCTCGGCATTGACCGAGCATCCGCTGATCGAGAAGATCTCCTTCACCGGCGGCACCGCTACCGGCCGCAAGGTGATGGCCAGTGCCTCCAGCTCCACGCTCAAAGACGTCACCATGGAGCTGGGGGGCAAGTCGCCGCTGATCATCTGCGCCGACGCCGATCTGGACCTGGCCGCCGACGTGGCGATGATGGCCAACTTTTACAGCTCCGGTCAGGTATGCACCAACGGCACCCGCGTGTTCGTGCCGCGCAGCATCCTGGCCGCGTTCGAAGCCAAACTGCTGGAACGGGTCAAGCGCATCCGTATCGGCGACCCGCTGGCCAAGGACACCAACTTCGGCCCGCTGGTCAGCGCCGCGCACATGCAGCGCGTGCTTGAGCACATCGCCAGCGGCAAGGCCGAGGGTGCACGGCTGGTCTGCGGCGGCGAACGGCTGACCGACGGCGCGCTGGGCAAGGGCTGCTATGTGGCACCGACGATCTTCAGCGATTGCCGCGATGACATGCGCATCGTGCGCGAAGAGATTTTCGGACCGGTGATGAGCCTGTTGGCGTACGACGACGAAGACGAGGCCATGCGCCGCGCCAACGACACCGATTACGGTCTCGCCGCCGGTGTGGTGACGCCGGACCTGGCGCGCGCGCATCGCCTGATCCATCAGCTCGAGGCCGGCATCTGCTGGGTCAACAGCTGGGGCGAATCGCCGGCACAGATGCCGGTGGGCGGTTACAAGCAGTCCGGTGTCGGCCGCGAAAACGGCCTGGCCACGCTGCGCGCCTATACCCGCACCAAGTCCATCCAGATCGAACTGGACCGCTACGCGTCGGTGTTCTGAACCGGCCTTACCAGGAGACACCGCGATGAAGCGCGAGTACGACTACATCATCATCGGCGCCGGTTCGGCCGGCAACACGCTGGCCGCGCGCCTGACCGAAGACGCCGGCGTCAGCGTGCTGCTGCTGGAAGCCGGTGGGCCGGATTACCGGATGGATTTCCGCACCCAGATGCCGGCCGCACTGGCCTATCCGCTGCAGGGCCGGCGTTACAACTGGGCGTATGAAACCGAGCCGGAACCCTACATGGACAACCGGCGCATGGAGTGCGGCCGCGGCAAGGGCCTGGGCGGTTCCTCGCTGATCAACGGCATGTGCTACATCCGCGGCAACGCGATGGACTTCGACCAGTGGGCCAGCTTCGACGGCCTGGAGGACTGGAGCTACCACGACGTGCTGCCCTACTTCCGCAAGGCGGAAACGCGCGACATCGGCGCCAACGATTATCACGGCGGCGACGGCCCGGTCAGCGTGGCCACGCCGAAGAACGGCAACAACGTGCTGTTCCACGCGATGGTCGAGGCCGGCGTGCAGGCCGGCTACCCACGTACCGATGACCTCAACGGCTACCAGCAGGAAGGCTTCGGCCCGATGGACCGCACGGTGACCCCGCGCGGGCGCCGCTCCAGTACCGCGCGCGGCTACCTGGACATGGCCAAGGACCGCGAGGGACTGGAGATCGTGGTGCACGCCACCACCGACCGCATCCTGTTCGCCGGCAAGCGCGCGGTGGGCGTGCGCTACCTGGCTGGCAACAGCGCCGAGCCGATCGACGCTACCGCCCGCCGCGAGGTGCTGCTGTGCGCCGGGGCGATCGCCTCGCCGCAGATCCTGCAGCGCTCTGGAGTGGGTGCGCCGGCGTTGCTGGCCGCACTTGGCGTACCGCTGGTGCACGACCTGCCCGGCGTCGGCGAGAACCTGCAGGATCACCTGGAGGTGTACATGCAGTACGCCTGCAAGAAGCCGGTCTCGCTGTACCCGGCGCTGCAGTGGTGGAACCAGCCGGCGATCGGTGCGGAGTGGCTGTTCGCCGGCACCGGGATCGGCGCCAGCAACCAGTTCGAAGCCGGTGGCTTCATCCGTACCCGGGAGGAGTTCGACTGGCCGAACATCCAGTACCACTTCCTGCCGGTGGCGATCAATTACAACGGCACCAACGCGGTCAAGGAGCACGGTTTCCAGGCGCACGTGGGTTCGATGCGCACGCCCAGCCGCGGCCGCGTGCATGCGAAGTCGCTGGACCCGCGCGAGCACCCTTCCATCCTGTTCAACTACCAGTCCACCGACCAGGACTGGCAGGAGTTCCGCGACGCGATCCGCATCACCCGCGAGATCATCGCCCAGCCCGCGCTGGACGAATACCGTGGCCGCGAAATCAGCCCGAGCGCCGAGTGCCAGACCGATGCGGAACTCGACGCGTTCGTGCGCGCGCATGCCGAAACCGCCTACCACCCCTCCTGCTCGTGCGCGATGGGCACCGATGCGATGAGCGTGGTCGATGGCCAGGGCCGCGTACATGGCATGGAAAGCCTGCGCGTGGTGGATGCTTCGATCATGCCGCGCATCATCACCGGCAACCTCAACGCCACCACGATCATGATCGCCGAGAAGATCGCCGACCGGATCCGCGGGCGTGCCCCGCTGCCGCGCAGCACCGCGGCGTATTACGTCGCCGGGGACGCACCGGCACGGCGCTGAGGAATGGGGGATTGACCGGTGGGCGCCGCCCGTTGGTCGGCGCGCGAACCCCGGTAGGGCCGGCCGCTGGCCGGCATCGTCCACATCCCGGTAGTGCCGGCCGCTGGCCGGCTCCTCGCATCCTGGTAGTGCCGGCCGCTGGCCGGCTCCGCGCGAATCCTGGTAGTGCCGGCCGCTGGCCGGCTCCGCAGCACCGTTGGATCATGAGGAGCCGGCCAGCGGCCGGCACTACCGATACCATCGCGCGCGATTACGCCGGCGCACCGGGCAACGGCACCACCGCCCGTTTCGCAGTCAACGTACTGCCCACCGACGCCACCACCGTGCAACCGATCGCCGCCCATTGCAGCGGGGTCAGGTGCTCGGCCAGCAGCCCCATCGCCAGCAGCGCGGCGACCGCCGGTTCCATGCTGATCAGGATGCCGAAGGTCTCTTTCGGCAGCCGCTTGAGCGCCATCATTTCCAGCGACATCGGGATCGCGCTGGAGACGATCGCCACTCCCAGGCCGAACAGCAGGATCCTCGGCTCCAGCAGCGCCATGCCCGCGTGCGCCACGCCGACCGGCACCACCACCAGCGCGGCCGCGCACAGCCCCAGCGAGACCGTATGCCCGGCCGGCAGATGCCCGGCGCGCTTGCCGAAGATGATGTACAGCGCCCAGCACACCGCCGCGCCCAGCGCGAACATCACCCCCACCGGGTCCAGCGGCTCGCCATGGCCCAGCGGCAGCAGCAGCAACAGACCGACCAGCGCGCAGCCGACCCACACAAAATCGACCGGCCGCCGCGACGACCACATCGCCACCGCCAGCGGCCCGCAGAATTCGATCGCCACGGCGATACCGAACGGGATCGTGCGCAGCGCCATGTAGAACAGCAGGTTCATTACCCCCAGCGTGATGCCATAGCGGAAGATCGCCTCCGCATCGGCGCGCGAGGTGGTCCAGCGCCACGGCCGGAACACCATCAGCAGCACCAGCGCCGAAAAGCCCACGCGCAACGCGCTGGTGCCCTGCGCGCCGATCAGCGGAAACAGCTGTTTGGCATACGAGGTGCCCACGGCCAGCGAGGTGACCGAGCCGAGCACGGCCAGGGCGGGGAAGAAGCTGGAGAGGCGGGAGGTCGACATCCGCACAGGATATTGCGCAACGACCGAAGGAGATGCTCAATTGCAGGGGCCTTCCTGCATGTTTCACTCGCCATGTCCGCCACGCCTTACCTCCCCGACAGCTTCGACCGCGCGATCCTGGCGATCCTGCAGCGCGACAACGCCACCCCGCAGCGCGAGATCGCCGAGGCGGTCAGCCTGTCCGCCCCGGCCGTGCAACGGCGGATCAAGCGTCTGGAAGACACGGGCGTGATCCGCGCCAATGTCGCCGTGCTGGACCAGGCACGCCTGGGACGGCCACTGACGATCATGGTCGAGGTCCGGGTCGCCAGCGAGCAGCCGCACCGGGTCGCGCCGTTCCGCCGGCGCGTGCAGGAAGACCCGGCCGTGCAGCAGTGCTACGCGATTACCGGCGACGCCGATTTCCTGTTGATCCTCACCGCCGCCTCGATGGAGGAATACGAGGCGATCAGCGAGCGGCTGTTCGGCAACGACGACAACATCGAGCGCTTCCGCACCGCGGTGGCACTGAGCACCCTCAAGCGTGGGCTGGACGTTCCCCTCGCGGAGTGATCCGCGTCAGCGCGTGGCCGACAACGCCGCGTCGAACAGCGCTTTCGCTTCCGTGATCGCAGCGCCGTGCGTGGCCTGCTGGTCTGCCGCCACCTGGCACAGTGCACCGATGCGCTTGCGGCCCAGCGCGGTACAGCTGGACAGGAAGTCGTAGTGGCCGACGGCCGGCAGGGTGGTCAACGTCGCCTTGGGCAGGGCCGCCGCCGCGATGTCGCTGTTGGTGGCCGGCGAGGCCACCGTGTCGGCCGCACCAACGATGATCGATACCGGCTGCGCCACCTTCTCAAGCGCCTCCGGCGCGAAGGCCTGGATCATGGCCGGCGCGATCAGGAAGACGGCGCGCACCCCGGCAATGGCGCGGTCGTCACCGGCCTGGGCGACCCACGGCGCCAGTGCCGGCGTCTGCGCGGCGGTCATGCGCTGCGCCAAGGTCAGTGTCGGGTTCTCCGCCTGCGGGACGCAGACTCCATCCGCGGGATGCGCGCGGCAGAACGCCAGCAGGCGCTGCAGTTGCGGGTCGGCCCCGGCCGCGACCAGGGCGGTGAACCCGCCGGCCGAGTAGCCCGCCACGCCCAGCCGCGTGGCATCCATCGCCTTGGCCAGCACGGGATCGGCCTGCACCGCGGCCAGCGCCGCCGCCAGATCGTCCGCGCGGTTCCACATCAGGATGCTACCGGCCTCGGTCATCGGGTCCACGCCGTTGTTGCCCGGGTGATCCACCGCGATGACCACGTACCCGGCCCGCGCCATGGCGATGCCGAACCAGCCCATCATCCGCGCACTGCCGCCATTGCCATGCGAGAGCAGCAGCACCGGCCAGTGTCCCTCCGCGATGGCCGCATCGGCGGCGGCGGTGCCGACCTCGAACAGCGGCGCACCGGGTGGCCCGATCGTCAGCGCAGCTTCCCGTGCGCCGGCCTGGGCCGGATACCACACGGTGTACCGCACGCTGTCGCGGTGCCCGGCATCGCGCACGGCGGCGCTGGGTGTGTGCGCAACGCCGTGCCGCTCGCCAACGGGCGGCACCGCCCCAACGGCAAACATCGGCAGGCACAGCGCGAGCAGCGCAGCACAAAAACGGGCGGTCATTCGCATGGGTCAGTCTCCTTGAGGTGCAGCATGTCGGTCAGCGGCAGCCAGATCTCCACCCCACCGTGGCCGCTGCGGTCATCGAAGCGCGCATCGTAGCGCTCCAGGTCCGGCGCATCGGCCAGGGTCAGGCCGGAGGCCGGCAGATAGTCGTTCAACAACCAGAGCCAGGTGGAGCGGATCGCCGAGATGTGCCCGGCATGCCACGCCACCAGGTACTCGCGCGGCGGGATTGTGATCGCCTGCCAGCCTGGGGGCACGGGCGCGGAGGCACTGATCTCCACGCCGGCGATGTAATCAAAGCCTCCCTCGGCATCACTGTTGCCGCACACGCCATAGGCGATCTCCGCGCCGAGGCCATGCGCCTCCTCCAGGCGCTGCCATTGCGAGGGAATCGAGGCGACGCTCGCAGACGTGTGGCGCGCACCGATCCCGGCCACGCGCAGGCCGCCGCGGTGCTCGCGTCGGGGTTCGATCGTGCAGGGCGCCGAGGTGTCGATGAGTTTCAGCGCCTCGACCAGCACTACCCCCGCCAGCCCCCGCTCGCGCACCTGCTCGGGCGATCGCCCGAACTGCTCGGTGAACGCGCGGGTGAATGCGGCGTGCGAGGCGTAGCCGGCGGACAGTGCGACACCGAGAATGTCGCCGGCGCCGCCCGCCAGTTGGCGCGCGGCCTCGGTCAGCCGGCGGCCGCGCAGATAACGCACCACCGAGGTACCGGTGCTGAGCTGGAACAGCCGCGAGAGATGGAACGGCGAGAGCCCCACCACGCCGGCGATATCGGCCAGCGACGGATTCCCGGCGAAGTGGCTTTCGATGTACCAGAGCGCCCTGCGTGCCGCACCCATACCGCCAGATCCATGCCGAAGAACGGGTGCGCAGCGTAACCCAGCCTGCAGCACGTCATTTGATCGTTCTTGCTGTCCGCTGCAACACGCCGCGCCTGTTGTCTCAGCCCCTCACCGCCGCTTCGATGGCCGCCACGTCGATCCTGCGCATGGTCATCATCGCCTCGAACGCGCGCCGGGCCACCGCGGGATCGGTACTGGTCACCGCCTCGGTCAACACCCGCGGGGTGATCTGCCAGGACAGGCCCCACTTGTCGCGACACCAGCCGCAGGCGCTTTCCTCGCCTCCATTGCCGACGATCGCATTCCACAGCCGGTCCGTTTCGGCCTGGTCATCGGTGGCGATCTGGAAGGAAAACGCTTCGCTGTGCTTGAACGCGGGGCCGCCATTGAGCCCGATGCAGTCAATGCCGGCCACGGTGAAGTCCACCGTCAGCACATCGCCCTGCTTGCCGGAGGGGAAGTCACCAGGGGCATGGTGGACGGCGCGTACCGCGCTGTCCGGGAAGGTGGTGGCATAGAAGGTTGCCGCGTCCAGTGCGGTGCCATTGAACCAGAGGCAGACCGTGTTTTTGCTGGCCATGAGCGTCTCCTGCAAGGGATGGATAGCGCCTGCTCACGGTAAGCGCGGAGGTGTTAAGCCTGCGCGCGGGCATCGCGAGGGTGGCCGGCGCGCCGCCGTGCGGCCACGCGCCGTCAGGTCCCGAAGCTGAATACGCAGTTGCCTTGCGCGACGTGGGGTACGGCCCGGACGCCTCGCAGGATGCGGTTGATGATGCGAATGATTGCCATTACCATAGCGTGACCCGGGTCGCGCAAGGGATGCGCACCCGTGAACAGTTATCGAGCCCGCGCCGGGTCACCGCCCCCGCCAGCCGCTTCCTGCCCCCACCCCCGCTCCGCCGCAGGCCACCCAGGACGCCGGCCATGCCCGTTGCCGCCCTTCTGGAAACGCCGATGACCCGCTCCGCCCACGTGCTGTCCCGCCCGTCGATGCTCCGTCGCCCGCTGCCGCAGGCATTGATGCTGGCGTTGTGCACCCTCGCCGCCGCTCCCGCATTCGCGCAGGACGCCGCCCCCGACGCCACCACCCTGGACAAGATCGTGGTCAAGGGCGAGCGCGCCGAAGGCTATTCGGTCCGCAAGACCTCGGCCGGTACCCGCTTCGATCTGGCCCCGCGCGAGATCCCGCAGTCGGTGAGCATCATCAGCCACCAGCGCATCGAGGATCAGAACCTGGATGACATCATCGACGTGCTGGGCAACACCACCGGCATCAGCAGCACCCAGTCCGATACCGAGCGCACCGAGTTCTACGCGCGCGGCTTCTACATCGACAGCTACCAGTTCGACGGCCTGCCGACCCAGATGGTGCAGAACTGGAGCTACGGCGATTCCGGCCTGGACCTGGCCCTGTATGACCGCGTGGAAGTGGTGCGTGGCGCCACCGGCCTGCTCAGCGGCGCCGGCAACCCGTCCGCCTCGGTGAACCTGATCCGCAAGCATGCCGACAGTGCCGAACTGACCGGCAGCGTGTCGGTGAACGTCGGCAGCTGGGGCCGCACCCGCAGCACGGTGGATGTGACCACCCCGCTGAACGCCAGCGGCTCGGTGCGTGCGCGCGTGATCGGCAGCTACCTGGATACCGAATCGCAGATGGGTCGCTACGACCAGCACAAGACGCTGGGCTATGCGGTGATCGACGCCGACCTGACCCCGGACACGCAGCTGAGCGTGGGCTACGACTACCAGCAGAAGCGCGCGAACGGCGCGACCTGGGGTGGCTTCCCGATGCTGTTCTCCGATGGCACCTCCACCGGTTACGACGAATCGTTCAACCCGAACCCCGGCTGGACGTATTGGGATACTACCAGCAAGCGGGCCTTCGCCACTCTCGAACACGGGTTTGCCAGCGGCTGGAAGTTCAAAGTCGGCGCTACGCATGACGAAACCAAGGCCGATGACAAGCTGTTCTACACCGCCTACAACGACTGGATGACTGGCGCGTCCTACTTTGACAAAGAAACCGGCGCTGGTATCACGCCTTCTGCAGGCTTCTACAACACGGAGCGCAAAGTCAGCGCGGTCGATGGCTTCGTCGACGGTCCATTTCAGCTGTTTGGCCGCGAGCATCAGTTCATGGCCGGCTTGAGCTACAACAAGCGGGAGTACTCCAACAAAGGTGATTACCAGCCGGATTTCTTCAGTGATCCGATTGCGCCATACCTACCGCTGCCCAACTATCTCGGCTGGAACGGCAATTTCCCTGAACCAGAATGGCGTGCAATGAAGCTGCAGAGCCGTGGCACGATCACTCAAAAGGCAGGTTACGCGGCGACTCGCCTGTCGTTGGCCGATCCGCTGAAGCTGATCATTGGTGCGCGCTATACCGACTGGAGCTTGGACGGTCTGGAGGGCGCAGTCGTCAGTCGCTTTAGCCACAAGGTCACCACCCCGTACGCAGGCCTGGTCTTCGACCTCAACGACACCTACTCCACTTACGCCAGCTACACCGAGATCTTCCAGCCGCAGACGCTGAAGAACCGCGCGGGCAGCTACTTGGATCCGGTGGACGGCAAGAGCTACGAAGTGGGCGTCAAAGGCGCGTGGTTCGACAACCGCCTGAACGCGTCGCTGGCGGTGTTCCGCATCGAGCAGGACAACGTCGGCCAGGCCACCACCGAGCCCGTCCAAGGCAGTCCTAATGAGTTCGCCTACATCGCCGCGCGCGGCACGGTGAGCCGCGGTTTCGAGTTCGAGCTCAACGGCGAACTCGCGCCGGGCTGGAACGCGACCTTTGGTGCCTCGCGCTACGTGGCCAAGGACATCAACGATGCGGACATCAACACCAACCTGCCGCAGACCACCATCAAGCTGTTCACCAGCTACACCCCGCAGTCGCTGAGCGCGCTGACGGTCGGCGGCGGGGCCAACTGGCAGAACGGCATCTACTATCCGGTGCCGGCCTATGGCCGTATCGAGCAGGGTGGCTATGCGCTGGTCAGCGCGTTCGTGCGCTACCGCATCTCGCCGGCGTTCAGCGTGCAGGCCAACCTCAACAACCTGCTGGACAAGACGTACTTCTCGCAGATCAACGGCTACGGCGCGTACGGTGACGGCCGCAATGGCTCGATCACCTTCAACTGGTCGTTCTGACCGGTCTTTGATCGTATCGCTTCAACAACGGAGAGCCGGGCATTGCCCGGCTCTCTGCGTTCTGCACGCCGGGCATTGGACGCGCGGCGGCGCATCGCCGGGCCCCGGTAGTGCCGCGCGCGCAGCGCCAGATCATCACGGCCTGGCGCGCAGCAGCGCCAGTCCAAATCCGATGAAGATCGTGCCGACCACGCGGTCGAACACCTTGCGCAGCCCCGGCTTGGCCAGATGACCGGCCAGCCCGCGGCCACCGGCGGCATACACCGTGTACCAGAACATCTCCATCACCGCGAAGGTCGCCACCAGGATCACGAACTGCGGCAGCTGCGGCTGGGTCAGATCGACGAACTGCGGCAGGAACGCCGAGGCGAACAGCAGCAGCTTGGGGTTGCTGATCCCGATGATGAAGCCGTCGCGGAACAATACGGTACGCGAGCTCGGGACCAGCGCTGTAGTACTGCCGACGTCGATCGGCGCATCGCCACCGCGCCATGCCTTGATCCCCAGGTACACCAGATACGCCACACCGGCGTAGCGCAGCACATCGAACACCATCGGCGACGCCTTGAGCACCGCCCCCAGCCCGGCGGCGGAGATCGCCAGGGCCAGTACCAGCGCGGTGAGGCAGCCGGCCATGGCCGCGATGCTGCGGCGGAAGCCGACCCGCACGCTGCGGGTCATCACGTGCAGCATGTTCGGGCCGGGCGTGCCGCACAGGACGAACACGGTGACGGCGAAGATCCACCAGGTATGCAGGTTCATGGCAATGCAGTCCAGGAGAGGTAGTGCCGGCCGCTGGCCGGCTCCCCATGATGCCTGACGCAGCCAGCCCCAGCATGCCAGGCACGCGCGATGGCCGGTGTGCGCAACGCATCTGTCCGTCCCCGCACGCAGCGGGGCCTGACCGGCGCGGCTGCAGGCCGCCACCGGGGCGCCTCACAGCGCCCCGGTGTGTCACCTTCTCATCAGCCTGCGATCAGAACCGCAGGTCCACGCGCAGGTACCAGTAGCGCCCGCGCGGGATGTCGTAGGTCGAGGCGTCATACCCGTTGAGCGAGCACGACAGGCAGATCGGCGGATCCTTGTCGAACACGTTGTTCAGGCCGGCGCTGAGCTGCAGCCCCTTCATCCAGTCGAACCGGTAGCCCACCTGCATGTCGTGGAAGGTGGTCGCGGCCAGTTCGTTGGTGCCCTCGGCCTGGTTGCCGCAGATCGGGAAGGCGGCCACGTCGCCGCACTCTTCGGTGAGCTTGGAGATGTGGCGCACTGTCCAGGAGGCATTCCAGTTGGACAGGTTCCAGCTGAGCGTGGCATTGCTGGTCCACTCCGGAATCGAGCTGTCGGCCACCTCCACGCCGGGCCCTTGCGGCTGCTTCTGGCCCGCTGCACCAAGGGCCTCATAGCGGCCGACGAAGGTGTTCTGCCAACCGAGCTTGAACTGCCCGATCTCCGTCTGCGGCAGGGTCCAGAACAGATCCACGTCCCAGCCATCGGTCTTGATCGAGCCCAGGTTGGTCAGCCGGTTGTTGAAGCTGCTGACCGCACCAGTCGAGGCGCGGGTGATGCCACTGCAGTACAGCGGGTCCAGCGTGTCCACGCACAGATCAAGCTGGGTTTGGGCGTTGATCGCCTGGATCGCGCCTTCAATGTGGTGACGGTAGAACGTCACCTCGACATCGAATCGCTCCGACCAGGACGCATTGCTGCCGAACCACGGGCTCCACACGAAGCCGGCGCTGAAGCTGCGCGAGCGCTCCGGATCCAGCTCTGCGTTGCCGCCGGTGGTGACCGAGATCTGCGAGTTGGCCTGCTGGAAGCCGCCCGGCACGCCGAGTGCGGCACAGTTGGCGGCACTGCCGCGCGGCGGCGTGCCGCCGAGCCCTACCGAGCAGGGATCGAACAGCTGCAGGTCGGCGCGCGCGGCCGAGCCGTACAGCTCGCCGATGGAGGGTGCGCGGAAGCCTTCGGCGTAGCTGGTGCGCAGCACGAAGTCATTGGTCACCTGCCAGCGCAGGCCGTACTTGGGGGTGAACTCGCCGCCAAAGGTGGAGTAGTCCGAGTAGCGACCGGCCAGGCTCAGGTCGAGCTTCTCGCCGAGCGCGCTCTTGGCGAAGATCGGCACGCTCAGCTCCAGGTAGGCCTCGTTGACATCGTAGGAACCGGAGGTGGGCAACGACGGCACGCCGTTGTAGTGGCCGATAACGGTCAGCGGATCCGGATCGTAGCGGCCCTCGTACTTGCGGTATTCATAGCCGGTGGCGAAGGAGACCGGGCCGGCCGGCAGGGTGAACAGTTCGCTGCTCAGGTTGGCGGTGAACAGGCTCAACTCGTTCTGGCTGCGGTCGCGCACCACCGGCTGGATCCAGCGCAGCATCTCCGGGGTGATCGAGCCGACGCCACCGAAGATGTTCAACGGTACGCAGCCGGGCGTGGCCGCACACAACGCGGGATCACCCAGCGCCATGTTGACCTTGTAGATGTCGTAGCTGCCGTAGTTGGTCTGCTCGGCCTTGTTCTTGCTGTACATGCCGTTGAGGTCCCAGAACCAGCTGCGGTCGGCGGCCTGGAACTGGCCGACCAGGCCGGTGGCGAAGTACTGGGTATTGACCTCCTGCTCGAACACGCGCGCGCCGCCTTCGACCGGGCGACGGCCGATCAGGCTCATGTTGCCCGAGGCGACCAGATCGAAGCCGAACGGGTTGTAGGGATTGAGCCCGGACACGACGATGTTGTCCGCCAGCGGATTACCGGTGGCGCCATCGGGCCCGAAGAACAGCGGCTCCGGTGCGGCCTGGTTGGTGGACTCGCGACGGTTGCCCAGTGCCTTGATGTACCACTGGATGTCATCGGTGAGGTCGAAGCGGAACTGGCCGAAGATGCCCTTCCGCTCGGACGGCGTGAGCACCATGTTGTACTCGGCGAAGTTGAACCGGTCGGCCGAGGTGAAGCAGTGGTAGTCATCGCTGCGGGTGCAGCCGGCGCTGCCGTCGTAACGCGGGCTGCTTACGCCGGTATTGGGCACGATGTCCTGCTTCGCACCGGTGTTGGGGTCGACGAAAGAGAAGCGTCCCTGCGGAATGCCACCGCTGCCGAAGGCCAGCCCGGTGCCGGGAATCGGGAAGCGCGACTGCTCGCGATCGCGCGCATACACCGGGTCCTGCTTGGTCCAGCTCGCCCCCAGGAACAGGGTGTAGCGGTCACCGCTGGTGCCCCAGGCCAGGTCCACGCCCTTCTGGGTGCCATCGCCCTTGGTGTACTCGCCGTAATTCATCGTCACCTGCGCGCCGTCGAATTCTCGGCGGGTGATGATGTTGACCACACCGGCGATGGCGTCGGAGCCGTACAGCGACGACGCGCCGTCTTCGAGTACTTCGATGCGCTCGACGATGGCCAGCGGGATGGTGTTCAAGTCTGTCGCCGCGCCCACGCCGGAGGCGGAGGATTCGTTGACCCACCGGATGCCGTCGACCAGCACCAGCACGCGCTTGGCACCCAGGTGCCGCAGATCGACCTGGGCCGAGCCCGCGCCCACCCCGCTGCCATCCGGCGGGAAGCCGAAGTTGCCCGAGGAATTGAACTTCGCATTGAGCGCCGAACCGGAGCCGGTCAGCTGCTGCAGCACATCGCCGATCGAGGTCAGGCCGGTACGTTCGATCTCGGTGCGGGTGAGGGTCTGGATCGGCACCTGCCCTTCCACCTCGGCCCGCTTGATGCGGCTGCCGGTCACTTCCACCCGGTCCAGATCGGTCGTGCTGCGGGGCGCGTCCTGCGCGCTGGCCAAGGCCGGCGCAGCCAGCAGCAGGCACAGCGATACGGCAACCGCCAGCGGGCGGTGATGCAGGTTGTTCATTCGCTCTCTCTCCAAAGGAATGTCGGGCTGGGCTGCCGCGCCCCCTGCATGGCGGCAGCGTCTCCTTTGTAAACAACCTGTAAATGTGAAGGAGTGACGTGCGCCTCGCTTTCACGGGAATTCGACAAAACCGACTGCGCAGGGTCCAGCTATGGAGGCATCTCCCGTGCGACGCGTAGGAACGCAAATGTCGCTGTTTTCAAGGGTCGTTGAAGGCATCCAAGGCGGGCGTCGTGCCGCTGCTGCGCGAACGCCATCCGCTTGATGCCAGGATTCGGGTGGCGACCGGAACCTTGGCATTTGCGCCATCCAGCGCGTCGGAATCGGCTTCAGTGCGCAGCCGTTGAACGTCGCCCGCACGGGCATCCACGTGCTACACCGCCCATGATGCGGTGGGATCGCGATCGGCACGTGCTTCCCACGTCCGTGGTCACCCGTGGAGCGATGGAACGGTGATGCGAATGGCGCGCCTAAGCGGCAGCTGTTCATCCTCGAGTCGGCTTGCCCTCACTCCCTTTCACCCCGCGCCGTTATGCTTTCCGGCATGACTCGACTTCCCCTGTATTTCTTCAGCGCGACCGTCCTGCTGGCCTGCACCGGGGTCAGCCCGGTGGCCGATGCCCAGAACCTGGATGCCCAGCGCGCGCAGCTCAAGGCCGTGATCGACAATGCCGAGCGCGGCCAGTTCGATCCTGCCCAGGCGGCGGCACTGAGCAGGCACCCGCTGTATGGCTGGGTCGAATTCGCCAACCTGCGGCGCAACATCGATACCGTCAGCAACGTGCAGGCGCAGGATTTCCTGAAGCGCTACAACGGCCAGGCGGTGGCCACCAGCTTCCGCAACGTATGGCTGCCCGCGGTGGCGCGGCGCCAGGATTGGCCGACGCTGCTCGCCAACTGGACCGACACGACCAACGTCGGCCTGCGCTGCGCCCAGCTCAACGCACGCCAGGCTACCGGCAAGGCCGATGCGCAGTGGGTCAGCGAGGCGCAGGCGATCTGGCGCAGTACCGGCAAATCGCTGCCCGATGCCTGCGATCCGGTATTCGCGGTGCTGGACGCCAAGGGCGGCATGAACGCCGAACTGCGCTGGGCGCGCATCGATGCCGCTGCCGATGAGCAGCAGCCGGCGGTGATGCGCAGCGCCGCGCGCGGCCTGCCCGCTGCCGACCTGGCGTTGGCCAACACCTATGCCGCCTTCGTCGACAGGCCCAACGCCAGCGCCTTGAACTGGCCGCGCAACGAGCGCAGCCGCCGCATCGCCACTGACGGCCTGGCCAAGCTGGCCAAGGCCGACCCGGGTGCGACCGAGCAGCAGCTGCCGCAGTACGCCGACGCCCTGCAGCTGAGCGCCGCCCAGCGCGCGCAGGTGCTGTATCAGATCGCGCTGTGGACGGTGGCTTCCTACGGTCCCGAATCCGCCCGCCGCCTCAATGCAGTGCCCGAGTCCGCCTACGACGAACGCCTGCACGAGTGGCGCGCACGTGAGGCGCTGTCGCGCGGCGACTGGCCGGCGGCGCTGACCGCCATCCGCAAGATGGGCCCCACCCAGCGGGCCGACTCGCGCTGGCGTTATTTCGAAGCGCGCATGCTGGACAAAACCGGCAAGCGCAGCGAGGCGCAGGCCGCCTTCCGTGAGGCAGCCCGCGCGGCCACCTTCCATGGCTTCCTGGCGGCCGACCAGCTCGGCCAGAACTACACGCTGTGCCCGTGGGAACCCAATGACAGTGCCCAGGCGCAGGCGGCAGTCGCCCGTGACCCGGCGATCGTGCGGGCCATGGAACTGTTCAAGATCGAGCGTGCCGGCTGGGCCGTGGCCGAGTGGAACGACGCGCTGAGCCGCTACGACAACACGCAGCGTCGCCTGGCCGTGGAAGTGGCGCGCGACAACGGCTGGTTCGACCGTGCGGTGTTCTCGCTCGGCAAGACCCCGGACGAGCAGCGCCTGTATTCGCTGCGCTTCCCGCTGCACCACGATGACAGCATCCGCCGCGAATCGGCGCGCAACGCGATCGACCCGGCCTGGGTGGCCGCGGAGATCCGCGCCGAAAGCATCTTCAACCCGAAGGCGCGCTCGCCCGCCAACGCGATGGGCCTGATGCAGGTGCTGCCGGCGACCGGCGCGGCCGTGGCCAAGTCGATCGGCCTGACCAACTACGGGGGTGCCGCCAGCCTCTACGATCCGGACACCAACATCGCCATCGGCACCGCCTACCTGCGCCAGCTGATGAACAAATACGAGGGCCTGCCCTACGTCACCATCGCCGCCTACAACGCCGGCCCGACCCCGACCGCCCGCTGGCAGTCGCAGCGCCCGGGGTTCGATCCGGACATCTGGATCGAGACCATCAGCTACAAGGAAACCCGCGAGTATGTCGCGCGCATCCTGGCCTTCAGCGTGATCTACGACTGGCGCTTGAACGGCGATGCGCTGCCGGTGACCGACCGCATGAACGGCCGTCTGCAGGTCAAGCGCAAGACCTTCGCCTGCGCGGCCAATGCCGACAAGGGTGGCGACTGACCGGCTCCGGTATGCGAACCGGTTGGCGTGGCCTTGGTCCACTGCGGCATCATGGGCACATGAAAATCTATCTGGTTGGCGGCGCCGTGCGCGACCGCCTCTTGCAGCGTTCCCCCGGCGACCGCGACTGGGTTGTCGTCGGGGCCACCCAGGCGCAGATGGAAGCGCAGGGCTACAAGGCCGTGGGCCGTGATTTCCCGGTGTTCCTGCATCCGGACAGCGGCGAGGAATATGCGCTGGCCCGCACCGAGCGCAAATCCGGACGCGGCTACCGCGGTTTCGTGGTCGATGCGGACCCGTCGGTGACGCTGGAAGAAGACCTGCAGCGCCGCGACTTCACCATCAACGCCATCGCCTGCGACGAGGCCACCGGCACGTTGGTGGATCCCTATGGCGGCGTGCGGGATATCGAGCAACGCGTGCTGCGCCACGTCGGCCCGGCCTTCATCGAAGATCCGCTGCGCGTGCTGCGTGCGGCCCGCTTCATGGCGCGCTTCGCCCCGCTCGGCTTCACCGTGGCCGAGGAGACGATGGCCCTTATGCAGCAGATCGCCGCCAGCGGTGAGCTTGAGGCACTGGTGCCCGAACGTGTCTGGCAGGAGCTGCGACGCGCCCTCGCCTCCGCGCGGCCGTCCGCCTTCCTGCGCACGCTGCATGATGCCCATGCACTGGGCCCGATCCTGCCCGAGCTGGAAGCACTGTATGGGGTGCCGCAGCGCGCGGAGTTCCACCCCGAAGTGGATACCGGCGTGCACCAGGAAATGGTCAGCGACCTGGCCGCGCAGCTGGCACCGGGCGATGACCTGATCGGCTTCGCCGCGCTGACCCACGACCTCGGGAAGGGCCTGACCCCGCCAGAGGAATGGCCGCGCCACATCATGCATGAGCAGCGCGGGGTGGCCCCACTGCGTGCCCTGGCCGAGCGCTTGAAGGTGCCGGTCGATCACCGCCAGTTGGCCGAAGCGGTCTGCCGCGATCATCTCAACGTGCACCGCATCGACGAACTGCGCGATGCCACCGTGCTGGAACTGCTGGCCCGCTGCGACGGCTTCCGCCGCCCGGAGCGGATCGCGCAGATCGCGCTGTGCTGCGAGGCCGACAAGCGTGGCCGGCTGGGGTTTGAAGACAGCGATTATCCGCAGGGCGAAACGCTCACGCGCCTGCACCAGGCGGCGCTGGCGATCCAAGCGCGCGACCTGGACCTCACCCACCTGAAGGGACCGGCTGTGGGTGAAGCGCTGGCCAAAGCGCGTACGCGGGCGATTGCGGCGGTGCGTTGACCTATGGGATCAGCCGGCCGCGGCGACACGCCACGGCGGCTGCAGAAACCGTTCGAGCACATCAGAGAGGGTTATCTTCTCAAGGCCATATGCAACGCGGGCGCTACCGGATGGGCACCTCGAACGGCCCGGCGGGCAAGCCGTTGCGGTCGTAGAGCGTAATGACCGGGCTGCCCGCCCATCCATACCGGACCCGGGTGACCTGCCCTGCGCCGTCAGCCTCAAGCACCACGTCGTTGCCGTCTATATGCGCCTGCGCGTAGCGGCAGCTGGCCTGGGTATCCCCGCAGAGTTCAAAACCGACCGGCGACAGTCCTCCGTGAGCGACCAGTCCGCTCTCGATGTCGGCAAAGGCAACACGCACGCCGTTGCCACCGCGGCGTGCCTGCACCGGCACCGGCCCGGACGCTGGCGCAGGATCGGCGTAGGCCAGATGAAGCGCGGCACGCGCCAGGCGTTGCCCCACTGCCTGCTTGTTGGCCGGGTGCAGGTCGTCGTGCTCGCCGATATCCAGCGCCACCACCAGCGCCGCGTGCGGATCGGCCGCCACAACCCTGCGCTGCGCCTCCCGTAGCTGCGCCCAGTCGCTGGCCTCTGGTTGCAACGGCGCCGGGCCGAAGCCGGCCAACTGCACTACCAGCAGCGGCAGCGTGCTGCCGAAGCTGGTGCGCAGGCTGGTTCGATAGGCGGCCAATTTCGCGGCATAGGCCCCAGCCTCGAAAGTATTGGATTCCCCCTGGTACCACAGCGCGCCCCGCAGGCCATACCCGGCCAGCGGCGCCACCATGCCGTTGTGGAGGGTGCCCATGCCCCACGACGACAGCCATGGCGCGGTCGGTGGCATGCGCTGGGCTGCCGGTACTGTCTGGTAGTCCCACGGGCCGGCAAGCGGCAGGCGTGACCCGTCAGCCAACCCCAGTGCGCGCGGCTCCACCGGCAGGCCCCCTTCGCGATACGTGTTGAGCACGTTGACCACCAGCGTGTTCGCACCGGCGTGCAGCGTGCCGGCCGGCAGCACATAGCGTCGCGCCAGCCCGGCACCGAAGCTGCTGCCCACGATGCGACCGTTGATCCAGGTGGTGTCCAGTTCGTCGATCCGCCCCAACTCCAGCACGCTGGGCTGCCCGGCCTGCGCGGCGTCAAGCTGCAGCGTGGTGCGGTACCAGCCCATGCCAAGGTGGTCGGCCAGTGCCGGCGCAACCCACGCCGTCGTGGGGGACGCCCTCTGCCAGGGACCGGTATCGTCAACGCGCCATGGCTGGCGCATATCGGCACTATCGCGCTGCCAGGCCTGTTCCCACTGCGCGCCCCAGGCCACCAGTGCCGCCGCCGGGTCCTGCGCGTACTGGTCCAGCACGGCCAGGGCCGGCGCCTGCCCATCGACCCGGCGCAGCGCATCGGCGCGTGTCCAGGCCTCGATGCGCGACCCGTTCCACGACGCATTGATCAGCCCCATCGGCACATCCACGTCGCGTTGCAGTTCGCGCGCGAAGTAGTAACAGGTGGCCGAAAACCCCCGCACGGTGTCGGGCGTGGCGGGCTGCCACTGCGGTACATCCGCGAAGCGCTGCCTCGGCACCGCGCTGTCCTGGGTGGGAATCTGCAGCAGGCGGATGCGACCGTGGGTGGCTGCCGCCACTTCGGCGCGAGCGTCCAGCGTGCGCTCTACCGGCAGGGCCATGTTGGATTGGCCACTGCACAGCCACACGTCACCGATGAGCACGTCATCCACGCGCTGTTGCCGCCCCTGCGAGGCCACGTTCAACACATGCGGGCCGCCGGCCGGCAACGCGGGCAGGGTCGCCTGCCAGCGGCCGCTGCGATCGGCGCGCACGCGTTGCGCATGCCCGGCCAGCTGCAGGTCCACCCGTGCGCCCGGTGCCGCCGCGCCCCATACGGCAATCGGGCGGTCGCGCTGCACCACCATGTGGTCGGTGAACGGCGCGTCCAGCAGGGCCGGCGCTGCGTGAGTCGCCGCCACCGCAAAAAGCGCAATGAGCAGCACGCCGACCCGCCCGGCAGGCCGCTGCCGACTCACGGCTGGACCGCGAACAATCCGCCGGAACCGGGCCACTGTGCCAACGCCTGCTCGCCCAGTCGTGCACGCGCGGTGCTGATGAACAGCCGTCCGTCGGGCGCGAAGCACAGGCTGCCCACGTGCGGCGCCGGTACCGCGAGCGTGCGCAGGACGGCGCCGTTGGCGGCCAACTCCACCACCGAATGGCCGCCCCACATCGCCACCCACAGGTGGCCATCGCGCGCCATCGCCATGCCGTCGGGCTTGCCCGGCACGCCCAGGAAATCGGTGACCACCTTCGGCTCGCCCAACGTGCCTGCCACCACATCGGCCGGGTAGGCGAGCAGGGTGCGGGCCAAGGTGTCGATCACGAACAGGGTGGTTTCGTCAGCCGAGAACGCCATGCCGTTGGCCACGCCCAGGCCGTCGGCCACGCGCCGCGCCGGCGCATCCACGGCCGGCGCATGGAATAGTGCGCCGCGTCCAGTGAGCAGGCCTTGATGCATCGACCCGCCCCACAACCCGCCGCGGCTGTCGGTGACCAGATCATTGAGCCGGCACCCTGCGCCGACGTCCACTTCCGGGCCCGCCTGCAGCGGCCCGTCGGGTGCAAACGCGACAAAGTGCGTTTCGCCGTTGCCCACCAGCGTGCCGTCGGCCATGGCCAGCGACCAGACCGGCTCGGGCAGCGGCACCCGTTCGCACTGGGTCCCGTCCCAACGCAACAGGCAGGGCGCAGTCGGATCGACCCAGCGCAGGACACCGTCGGCACCGAACACGGGCGATTCGCCCACGGTGGTGCGCGCGTCGCACACCAGGGTAGCGCGCGCCGGTGCCGCCGCCTGCACGGCGTGCATCCAGCGGGAGGCACGCTCCCCCACCGCCTCGGCACTGCGGCCGGGCCGGTACAGGTCGGTGCCCACGCCGAAGGCGCTTACCCCCGCCTCGCGGAACTCAGCAACCTGCGCGGGAGCGACGCCGCCGACGGCGATCAAGGTAACCCCGGCCGGCAACACCGCCGACAACGCCTGCAGGCGCGGCTGCGCACCGTTGGCCGGGAACGCCTTCAGATGGCGCGCACCGGCGGCGATTGCGGCGAAGGCTTCGGAGGCCGTGGCAAACCCCGGCACCGGCACCATGCCGTGCGCGATCGACGCGGCGATCACCGCTGCATCGGTGTTGGGGGCCACGCAGAAGGCGCAGCCGGTGGCGGCCAACTGCTCGACCGCTGCGGTGCTGACCACGGTCCCCGCGCCGATCAGCATGCGCCCCTGGAAATGCGCCGCCAGGGTGCGGATGGTGCGCAGCGGGTCCGGTGAATTCAGCGGCACTTCGGCCAGCCGCACGCCGGCGGCGTACAGCGCCTCGACCACCGCGATCGCCTCGTCACCGGGCAGGCCGCGCAGGATCGCGATGATGCCGGTACGCGCCAGCGCGGCGTCGAATGTTTCTGCGTGCTCGTCATTCATGCCAACGCTCCGGCTGCCTGATGCAATGCAAGGAAGCCGCGGGTGGAGGCGTCCTGCGAGGGAATGGAGCGGCTGCCGCCGCCCAGTTCGACCAATGCGCGTGCATACAGCGCGCAGACCGGGGCGGCCCCCACCAGCGGCACGGCGTGCAGGGCCTGCGGCCACTGCCGGCGCACATCGGACAGCTCGGCGCCGATCAGCAGCCCGCGCAGATAGGCCGCGCCATCACGCCGTGGCAGGTCGCCGCGGATCACCTTCGCCCGCGCACCAAACAGCAACGTGCCCAAGCCCATGCCGCCGTCGTGCGCGGCATGCAGGCCATCGATGAAGGCCGCCCCGTCGTGCGCCGGCCCATCGACCACCGAGGCAAGCAGGCCGGCGGCGGTGAGGCGATCGAATATTTCACCGGACATCGCGGTCATGAAGGCCACCACCGTGCCGCCCTCCAGCTGCACCCATTTGCTGTGCGTGCCCGGCAGCGCGACCACGCCGGTGTCGGGCACCGCACCGGCGGCGACCAGGCCGAGCAATTCGGTTTCCTCGCCGCGCATGATGTCCGGCGCGCCGTCCGGCCGCCGACAGGCCAGGCCGGGCACGATCGCCACGGCATGCGCCCCTATCTGGACCGGGTGCAGTTGGCCGGCCAACGCGTCCAGCGTGGCCGGACATTCCACATAGCCCGCATCGCTCCAGCCGATGTTGGAGCCCACCATGCCACTGGCGTAGATGCGCGTGGCCTGCGGCCACTGCGCCACCACATCCTCCAGCAGCGCCTGCATCTGTGCCCGCTCCAGCCCCGCAATGCCGCGCGGCTGTTCGATCGCGCCGGTCACCTGGCCGTCGTGGCCGATGCGGAACGCGCGGAAATTGGTGCTGCCCCAGTTGATGCCGATGATGTACGGCGTGGCTGCCTCACTCATTGCCGGGTCACTCCTGCGCCACCGTCCAGGGGAAACACCGCGCCGGTGATCCAGCTGCTGCGCGGTGACGCAAGGAACAGCGCCAGCTCGGCCGCATCGGCCGGCGTGCCCAGGCGCCCCAGCGGATGTCGCTGCACGTTGGCGTGGCGGGCGCCAGCCGGGTCGGCGGCGCGTGCGAACGAGGCCTGCAACATCGGCGTATCCACCGACGCCGGGGCGATGGTATTGACCCGGATGCCATCGGCCGCAAACTCCAGCGCGGCGGTGCGCGCCAGTTCCTCCAGTGCGGCCTTGGAGGCCGCGTAGGCCGCCAATCCGGGCGTGGCGAAGCGGGCGTTGATCGACGACACCAGCACGATGCTGCCATCGCGACCGCGCATGTCCGGCACCACCTGCCGGATCACCCGCAGCGCGCCCAGCACGTTGACCGAGTACACATCCAGCCACACCGCATCGTCGTGTGCCAGGGTGCCACCGGCCGGGCAGATGCCGGCGCAATGTACCAGGGCATCAAACGGACCCACCGCAGCACGCAGCTGCCCGATCGCGGCGGTGACCGCCTCGGCCGACCGCAGGTCGGCGATCGCGGTGGCCTGCCCGCCGTCGCTGGCAACCTGGTCCAGCGTGGCCACCGTGGCGCCGTCGGCACGCAACCGCGCCACCACCGCCGCGCCGATGCCACTGGCCGCGCCGGTCACCAGCGCCACGCGCCCGTGCATTGCCGTATCGCTCATGCCCTGCCCTTTCCTTCCAGAAGATCCATGCTCAGAACCGGTAGGTCAGGCTGGCCTTGTAGGACCGGCCGAATACCACGTTGGTGCGCAGCCCTTCGGCATAGCCATCGAAGGTGCGCTGCTCGCTGTCCAACAGGTTGTTGCCTTCCACCTTCAGGGACAGGCGGTCGCTGAAATCGTAGCTCATCGATGCCGACAGATCCTTGTAGGTGTCGTTGTAGATGCCGGTGGACGCGGCCGACAGGCCGACCAGGTATTCGTCACGCCAGTTGTAGGCCACGCGGATGCCGAACGGACCGTTCTCGTAGTAGCCGATCAGGTTGGCGTTGTTCTTGGACAGGCCCGGGAAGGTCAACGCGCTGCCGTTGATGTCGGTGATCGGCGTTTCCGAATCGATCCACGTGTAAGTGGCGACCACCCCGAAGCCGTCGAACATGCCGCTGAAGGGCACCTGCGCCAACAGCTCCACGCCTTTTACCTTGGCCTTGTCGCCGTTGATCTTGCGCAGCACCAGGTAGTTGACGTTGTTGTAGGTCTCCGCGCTCTGGCGCTGGACAATGAAGGTGGAGACATCCTTGTAGAACAGGCCGGCCGACAGCAGCCCCTGGCCGCCGTAGTACCACTCCAGCGACAGGTCGTACTGGGTGGCCTTGAACGGATCCAGGTCCGGGGCGCCGCCGCTGCCGGTGCCCGGCGAGGTCTGCACACCGTTGCTGTCGAACACCGCGTTGTTGTTGAGGGTGACGCCGTTGTTGAGGTCTTCGGTGTTGGGGAAGGCCACCACCTTGGCCGCGCCGCCGCGCAGTATCAGGCTGTCAGTGATCTGCAGCTTGGCCACCGCCGAGGGCAGCACCTCGCGATCGTCGCGCTCGAACCGCGAGGGGCTCAATGCGCCGCTGCCGCTGATCAGGTTGCCGCGCGAGGTCAGGTCGCGGCCGACGAAGCGCACGCCCAGGTTGCCGCCCAGCGGCATGCCGGCCACGTCGGTGTCCCAGTTGAGCTTGGTGTAGGCCTCCAGGAAATCCTCGTCGACGCTGAAGGTGGCCGCGTAGGCCAGCGCGTTGTTGCGCGGGTCCAGGCACTGCGCGTTCTGTGAGATCTGCGGCAGCGTGGTGAAGCTTTCACAGCCCCCGAAGGTGCTGCGGAACGGCCCGAGGTAGGCACGCGGCAGACCACTGAACTCGCCCGGCAGGAAGTCGTTGTTGCTGTACACGCGGATGTACGGCGCCATCTGCGTGACCGGCACCCCGCCAACCGGCCGGATATCGGCGCGGCGCGGATCCTGCAGGCTTTCCAGGCGGCTGAAGCGTGCACCGAAGTCCAGCGAGCGCAACGGGCCATCGCCGAAGGCCAGGCTCCAGTCGGTGCGCAGCGCGCGCGAATCGGTCTGTGCGCGCCAGTCGTTGTCGAACATGATGGTCATGCGCCACTGCGATGGATCGGTCAGGTCGATGCCGCTGACGTTGAAGCTGCCGAAGCTGCCGCTACGCAGGTCGAAGTCGGTGACCGAACTGCGCCCGGCCATCGGCGCCAGGCGCATATAGCGCTGGTTGTAGTTGGCGGTGGAGCGGCCCCAGTCCAGCTCGGCCGAGCCATCCAGGCGATCACCGACGCGGAAGCCCGCGCGCAGCGCGGTGGACAGCGTGTCCGAATCGATATCAGCCGATTCGGCATTGAGCAGCACCGTGCCGGTGGAGCGCCCCGCCAGCAGGATGTCGTGGTCGGAGTAGACCGCGTTGCTCAACCCCGCCGAGGGATTGAAGGCGATCCAGTAGCGGTCACGCTCGGCCTTCTGGCGCGAATAGAACGTATCCCAGGTGAGCTCCACCCCGTCGGTCGGCCGCCATTGCAGCACCGCGCTGACGCCGACCTTGGTGCGGTCATCGTCGATGTTCTGCGCACGCATGTCGGTGCTGCCGAAGCGGGTGCGGGTAGGGTCGGCGGGGTCGGTATAGCGCGCATACCCGGAGAAGGTGTCCAGGCCCTGCTGCACCACGTTGCGGCGACCGTAGGTGGCCGACAGCAGCGCACCGAAGCGGCGGTCGTCGCTGCGCCGTGAGATCAGCCCGAACGCGTTGTGCCCCCAGGCGTCGGACATTTCATCGTAGGTGCCGGCCAGGCTCACCACGTTCTGGTCGCTGTCGCCGGACAACGGCTGGCGGGTGTGGATGTCCACGATGCCGCCCAGCCCACCGGAGAGCTGGTCGGCGCCAGCCAGCTTGGTCACCTCCAGACGCGAGATCAGCTCGGAAGGCACCAGCGAGAGCAGGCCGTAGGTGGAGGTGGCCAACTGGTCCAGGCCGTTGCCGCCGCGCCCGGTGGCGTCGACGATCTGGCGGCCGTTGTAGAGCAGCACGTTTTCTTTCAGGCCGCGCACCAGGATGTCGCTGCCCTCGCCCATGCCGCGCTCGAGCTGCACGCCGGCCACGCGCCCGAGTGACTCGGCCACGTTGGTGTCGGGCAGTTTGCCGATGTCGTCGGCCACGATCGCGTCGACGATCTGCGCCGAGTCACGTTTGAGATCCCGCGAGGCTTCCAGGCTGCCGCGGATGCCCACGACGCTGACCGCGTCCAGGGTCTGCGCCTGCTGTTCGGTGGTTGGGGGGGCCGGGGCGTCCTGCGCCGTTGCCAGCACGGGCGCCAGCAGGCAGGTGCCCAGGGCGATGAACAAGGTGGAACGTCGAAAACGATGCATGGATCGGACCCTCTCCCAAGGTAGGGACCCAGACCGGACTGCCGGCTGGATCCAGCGCTTTTCCGTCATTGCTGCTGCGCTGCGGCTTGGCAGCGTGTAGCTAATATAGCAATATGTTTTGGCCGCGCACGCTGCAATGCAGCGAAAACTGATGGTTCCTTTGCGGCATGTGCGGGAACCTCCCCTCCATAGTGTTGCTATCCACGGCACACACAGTTCAACAAGGACCCGGCGCAATGGCCGTTCTGCAAGGTGTCTTCCCCATCCTCCCCACGATCTTCGACGCGCACGGCGCCCTCGATGAACGCGGCACCGAGGCGGTATTCGAGTACATCCTGGCCGCGGGTGCGGCCGGCGTGGTGTTCCCGGGCCTGGCCAGCGAGTACGACATGCTGTCGTTGGAGGAGCGGTTGCACCTGACCGCGTGCATCGGGCGCTGGAACCGCGGCCGGGTGCCCTTCATCGTCGGCGCCAGCGCGAAGACGCTGGAGGATGCGGTACGGCTGGCGCGTGCCGGTGGCGAGGCCGGGGCCGAGGCGGCGATGGTGTTGACCCCGCATGCGCTGGCCGGCGATGCCGCGGCGATGGCGGCGTTCTTTGCCCGGCTGGGCAGCGAGTCGGGCGTGGCGGTGATGTTGCAGAACGCGCCCGCCCCGATGGGCGTGGGGCTGGGCGTGGACGAGGTGGTGGCACTGACCGCGCAGGTGCCGGCCATCGCCTACGTCAAGGAGGAAACCATGCCGTCGGGCCATCGCATCACCGCATTGTCCGAACGTGCCGGCGACAGCGTGCAAGCGGTGTTCGGCGGTGCCGGAGCACGCTACGTGCTGGACGAACTGGCACGCGGCGCGGTGGGCACGATGCCGGCCTGTGAGATCACTGAAGTGCATGTGGCGATGTTGGCCGCCTGGGCCGACGGCGACCGCGACCGCGCGCGCGACCTGTTCGAACGCACCCTGCCCCTGCTGAGCATGCAGGCGGTGTTCCGCTGGCGCCTGACCAAGGCGATCCTGCTGCGGCGTGGCCTGATCGGCAGCGACCACGTGCGCGCGCCGGGCCCGTCGCTGGACCGGCATGACCAGCAGGAACTGACTATCCTGCTGGACCGCATCGGCGACCTGCTGCCGATGGATACCGTTCCCGGCCAGGCCACGAGACATTCCGCATGAGCGTTGTCAGCAAGGTCGAGACCTTCATCCTCACCGTGCCACGCACCACGCCGTACCTGGGTCCGCTCGGCGCGGGCGAACGGGTCAACGCGCGGGGCTATCTGGTACGCCGCGGCAACGGCACGCTGTACCCCACCGTGGACCGCTCGGTGCTGGTACGGGTCACCACCGCCGATGGCGCGGTGGGCTGGGGCGAAACCTATGGCATCTGCGCACCGCGTGCCACCTGCGAGATCATCAATGACCTGCTGGCCCCGGAACTGGTGGGTCGCGATCCGCAGGACGTGGAAACGATCTGGGATGACCTGTACGGGTTGATGCGCGTGCGCGGCTGCGGCAGCGGTTTCCATACCGACGCGCTGGCTGCGCTGGACATCGCCCTCTGGGACCTGCGCGCACGTGCGGCGGGGCAACCGCTGTGGGCGCTGCTCGGCACGCGCCAACGCGACAGCATTGCCGGCTATGTGTCCGGCCTGCCGGCGGCCACCGTGGACGAGAAGGTGGCCATGGCCCGCACGTTTGCCGCACAGGGGCATGACGCGTTCAAGGTGCATGCCGTGGTCAGCCACGACGGCATCGCCGAGGAAATGGCCGCGCTGCGTGCCGCGCTGGGCGAGCAGGTGCAGCTGATGGTCGACCTGCACTGGAAGTTCGACCATGCCCAGGCCCTCGCACTGGCGCACGAGCTTCTGCCCAGTCGACTGACCTTCATCGAAGCGCCGTTGAAGCCGGAGGACGTGGCGGGTCTGATCGCCCTCGGGGCAGACAGTCCGATCCCGGTGGCGGCAGGCGAAGAGTGGCCCACCGACTACGTGGCACGCCTGCGGCTGGACGGCGGCACGCTGGCGTACGTGCAACCGGAGATGGGCCACACCGGCATCACCCAGTTCCTGCGCATCGCCAGGCTGGCAGCGCGCCGTGGCGTGCAGGTTGCACCGCACGCGACCATTGGCGGCGGCATCTTCATGGCCGCCAGCCTGCATGCATCGGCGGTGATCGACGGGCTGTGGCGGCACGAGTGGCAGCACTCGATCTTCTCGCGTTCGGTGGAGATGCTGGACACCGACATGGCCTACGCGCACGACGGCTATCGCCTGCCCAGCGGCCCCGGCCTGGGCGCGGTGCCGAACGCCCGTTTCTGGGACCACACCGAAGCGGTAGCGTAGTGCCGGGCTCTGCCGCGCCCCGGTGTCCCTACGGCAAGCGGATGACGAACGCGTCGCCACGCGCCCAGTAAACAAGATGCCATTGCACGTAGCGCCGGGCTCTGCCCGGCTACTGTTCGCAGGCGCTCCTTTTTGGTTCTTCGCCCCTTTGAGGGGAGCGTATTGTTCCAACGGCCGTCGCAGAGTGCGCACGACGCTACGCGGATGGCCGGATGTGCAAGCGCCGTTTGGATCGGCTGGCGTCTCCGATCGGGGCGGTCGCGAGCGTGAGGGCCCCCATGCCCTTGGAGACGAAATAAAGGGGGAGGGGGCGGCCGCAGGCCGACGCCGGAGGACATTCGCCGAAAAGGGCATGGGGGCCCAGCGCCCGAGCCACCGACGGCTGCACCTGGAAAGCGTCAAAGCACGCTTCTGCTTGCCCCGCGTATGCGCGAAGAACCTTTTTTCTGGCATGGGCTGATGAAGGCAGCCGGGCAGAGCCCGGCGCTACGTGCGATGGCGTTTCGTTTGCTGGTCGCGTGGCGACGCGGCATGATCCGCGCGCGGTTCATTGGCGAGACGCGCGGCGTTTCTCAGCCGGCCGCAACCGCCGCAGCCTGCGGGCCGATCAAGGTCATCTTCGAGCGGCGCGCCTGCTTCAACGCGGTCCACGCCAACAGCACCGCGATGGGATGCAGGAAGGCCATCAGCACGAAGGCGCGATCGAAGTTGCCGTCGGCCACCAGGTGCCCCACCACCTGCGCCGACACCATGCCGCCCAGCGCGCTGCCGCAGCCGACCAGGCCGGCGACCGAGGCGATATAGCGCGACGGGAACAGGTCCACGGTCATCGTGGTCAGGTTGATCTGGTAGGTAAGGTGGGCGAAGGTCACCACGCAGGCCAGCGCCAGCAGCAGCGGAATCGGCGGATGCATCGCCACGAACAGCCCGACCGGTGCCAGGCACGCCGCGCCCATCATGGTGGTCAGGCGCGCACGCACCGGGTGCATGCCGCGCTTCACCAGCCGGCCGGAAATCAGCCCGCCGCCCACGCTGCCGATATCAGCGGCCACGTACACGATCCACGCCACCGACGCGATCATCGCCAGGCTCATGCCGCGTGCGTCCCCCAGATATTTGGGGAACCAGAACAGGTAGAAGTACCAGACCGGATCGGCAACCGCGCGCGACGCCACCAGTGCCCACACGGTACGGTCGCGCGCCAGCCGCCCCCACACGCCTTTCATCGAGGTGGGCGGCGCAACCGGCACCGGCGTTTCCAGTGCCGGCGTCGCGCTGGCCTCGGCTGCAGCGACGGCCTCGGTCTGCGGCGTTGCAGCCGGCACCTGCGCCTTGCGCGGATAGGCCCACCACCACGCCAGCATCCACAGCAGTCCGGCCACGCCGGTGATCCAGAACGCACTGCGCCAGCCGTAGGTCAGGGCGATGCCGCCAATCAGCGGCGGCGCCAGCGTGGCGCCGATCATCGCGCCAGCCGTGTACAGCCCCAGTGCCAGGCCGCGTTGCGGTGCGGGAAACTGCTCGGACACCACCTTGGTGCCCACCGTGTAGTTGCCCGGCTCGCCCAGGCCCAGCGCGAAGCGGGCCGCGCCCAGCTCCACCGCACTGCGCACGAACCCGGTGGCGATGTTGGCCAGCGACCACCAGCCCACGAACAGCAGCAGTGCCACGCGCGCGCCAAGCCAGTCGGTGACCCGCCCCGCCATGACATAGGCGGCCGCGTAGGCGAACAGGAACACCTGCACTACGCGCGCATATTCCAGGTCGGTCATCTTCAGGTCGGCCTGGATGGTCGTCGCCAGGATCGACAGCGCCTGCCGGTCCAGGTAGTTGATGACGGTCGAGAAGAACAGCAGCGCCAGCAGCACCCACTTGGTTTTCCCGGTCCCGCTCACGCGCCTGCACGCTTGGACATCGCTGATGCCTCCCCATCGGAAGGCTGCAACGTATTGCTATTGTAGCAACATGTCAAACCGCACTGCGGCAATCGCTCAGCCGATTTCCGCCGCCGCCGCGCGCAGCGCCGCCACCAGTTCCTCGGTGGCCGCTTCCGGGATCCAGCCGGACACGGCAATGCCGGCATGCACCGGATCGCCCATCGCGATGGCCACGATGTGGTGGTCACGTTCGTCGGCCACATGCACGCGCGCGTGGCCCTGCGCACGGGTAATGGCCAGGGTGCCCAGCAGTTGCTCGATGCCCTCGGGGAACATGGGAATCGGCCGGTCGGCATACAGCTCGCGCACGTCCTCGTCGCCCAGCTGGGCCAGCAGCGCGATGCCGATGCCGCTGGTGGTGGCCGGCAGCAGCCCGATGCGACCCAGCCCGCGTGCCGCCTCGATGCCCGGCGGGGCATGGAACAGGTAGCTCACGCTGTCGTTCCAGAGCACCCCCAGCGCCACCGTGTGGCCGAACCGGCGCAGGTGTTCCAGCACCGGCAGCGCGCGCCGGATCAACCCGGAGGCAAACAGGCTCTGCGCGGCAAGCACGTGCATGCCCGGGCCCGCGGTGTACTTGCGATCGGCGGTCTGCCGCGCAATGCCGAGGTAGGCCAGGGTCTTGAGCAGCCGGTTGACCCGGGTCGGGTTGGCGTCCAGCTGCCGGGCCAGTTCACGGCAACCGACCGGCTCGGGGGAAGAGGCCAGCGCCTGCAGCGTGGCGATGCCGTCGATCAGGCTCTGGTTGGGCTGTGCATTGGGCTTGGTTCGCATCGGGAAAGCGTACTTCCCCCCCGCGGGTAATGCCACCAATAGCAACACGCCAGACCGGGGCGACGACCTTTCAGGGCAGCTTGCAGGCCGGTTGCGCCAACAGCCACGCCTGCGCGGCCGTCGTTGCATCCTGCCCCTCGGCCACAATCACGTCGGGCTGCAGGCGGTTGCCATCGCCTACGCCGTTGCGGTCGGCCATCACGCTGCCGGTCAACAGCAGCAGGCTGCCATCGGGCAGACGCTGCGGGGTATTGGAGGTGGAATAGCCGGCACTGGGCTGGCCGAAGCTGCGCGAGGCTGCCCGGCCGCGGAAGGCCAGCACCGATGCCTCGCCGGAACTGGCAGTGCGCGGCCCGAACAGGACGGCCACCGGCGCGCCCGGGTGGCGCAGCGTGTACCGCGTGTTGCTCGATCCCAACATCCCGTTCCCGTCCGACCAGATCGCGCCATCGCGATACGCCCACGGCTGCTGTTTGTCCGCGCGAAGGGACATGCCGACCGGATCACTTCCCTTGGCATCGCCCAGCAACGGGCCCAGGCCCAGCAACATGGGCCACATATTGCCGCCACTGTTGCCGCGCAGGTCGACCACCCAGCCACAGCGGTTGCCATCGTCCTGCGCCTGGATGCGCGCCTGCAGCGCAATGGCCGCCTGCTTGCGGGCCTGGTACTGCACTTCCTGGGGCTGGGTCTGGTCGTCCATGTAGGCGCCGACGTTGATCCACCCCAGCCGCGCTGTCGGTCCCGTGCTGGCGTCCTCTGTCTGAAGGGGCGCAGCGCCCATCGCTGCCTGCGTGGCCGGTGCGCGTTTCGACTCCGTGCGCAACTGGCTGGCCGATATCCAACGCCCGTGCCCGCCACTGCTGCGCTGGATCACATCGTCCAGCAGCCGCCGCGTCTGCGCCGGGTCACGCGCAGCCGCCAACTCCGCGCGGGCCTTGGACCAGTCCACGCGGTCGCGATACAGCGACTGCTGCTGCAGCAGATCCAGGATCCGCGCCTGTGCCTCGGCGCTGGGCACCTCCTGTGCATGTGCAGCGCCACTTGCCGTTGCAAGCGCCACCATCAACAGCCAACCACGTCCTGCGATCATCGTGCTACATCCCTGTAGTGAAGAGGCCGCAGCTTAGCGCTGCACGCGGTCATTGGCACAGTGCACCGTTCACATCACCAGCGACGCGTGACACTGCAACGCAGCCGGCATCGCCGATTCCGTCCGGCGTGCCGCCGCGGATTCCTGCCTGCCGTCGCCCTACCAGTCCAGCCGCAGCCCGATATTCCCTTCGATCACCTTGCGTTCCTTGCGTGCGCTGCTTTCCAGGTCATGTGTGTAATCGGCCACCGCAAACGCACTGACGTTGCTGTTGAAACGCGCCACCACGCCCACGCCCACTTCCAGCGCACGCGCATCCTGCTGGTTGAGGATGCGGTTACTGTCGAAATCGATGCGGTCTTCGCCGTCCAGAGTCTGCCAGTAGTTGAGCTTGATGTACGGCTGCCAGCCGTTGCCGGCGATGTCGTAGTCGGCAGCCAGGCGCAGGCCGACGCGTCCGGTCCAGGCGTTGTCGTTGTCAAAGCGCAACGCGGACACCGCGTCGCCGGCATCATCCACCGACGTGCGCTGCCAGATCACCTGCAGCTGGGGCTCCAGCCACCACGCACTCTGCCCGAAGCGCAGCAGCGGCTTGCCCACTTCCAGCGAGGCGGTAGTGCCATCGCCACGCACGTCGATGCCCAGCCCGCGCGAGGAGGTTGCGTCGCCGTCGTAGCGGCTCTGCATCACCACCGCGTCCAGGTAGCCACCGGCGCTGCCGGCGCGGGTCCAGTACACGCCCACGTGTTTGTCATCCAGCCGCGTGCGGCCCACCGCAACGTTTTCCCAGCCGATCGCAAAACCGGTCACGTTACCCTGCGCACGGGTGCGCCCGACAAACACGCCGAACTGGTCGCGATGGCTATCGCCCGCGTTGGCGTACAGGTCCAGGCCGGCCTGGATGCCCTGGATATCGCCATCGAAGCCGGGCTGCGCGTCGCCGTCCCACTGCTGTTCGTGGCTCTGCCCCACCAGCCTCGCCCAGGCCGCACGCACGCCGCCCTGCCCGGCCAGCAGACGCTGCTCGCCCTGGCGTTCGTGGAAGGTGCCCACGCTGGCCAGGCTGGTTTCGCGCAGCAGCGGCGGCACCACCGAGTACAGGCCGGTCTCGAAGCGGTACAGCGGAATGATGTCGCCCTGCGCGGGGCGCGCACCGGGCGTGGGCGGCACCGCCAGCGGCCCGGGCACCGCCGCCACGTCGGTGGGCACCGGCGGCGGCGTATCGATGCTGGGCGGCGCGACGTCGGCGGGATCGGCCGGCTCCGGCGGCGGGGCCGGCTCGGGCGCGGCCGGGTTCGGATCATCCGGCGGATTGACGTCCGGCGGCGGCGGCGGTGCAGGCGGCAGGTCAACCGGCGGCGTGCCGGTGCTGTCCGGCGGCGGCGGTGGCAACGTGGTGCCCCCGCCCGGAGGCGGCGCGGGTGCGGGGGTGACGCTGGCCACCAGGGTCGAGCGCAGGTACCAGTTCTCGGCCGTGCCGCCGCTGACCCCGCCCTTGAACAGGAAGTACTCGTACGCACCGGCCGCGACCGGGTTGTACAGCGCGAACGCGGTGGGCGCGGTGGTGGCGCCGTTGATCGCCTGCACCACCAGGATGCCGTCGGCCACGGTGGACGCACCGGCACCGCCAGCGTTGAGGATGCCCACGCCGGTGGTGCCGCTGGCGCTGCCGGTGGAGATCACCAGCTTGTCCGACGCCGAACTGTCGTCGCCCAGCACCGTGTTGAGATACAGCGCGCCGCCATTGCCAACGTAATTGCCGACCACGGTGAAGGTGTCGCCCGCGCCGCCGCCGTTGCTCAGATCGATACGACCGGCGTTGGTGAGCGTGGCCAGCTGCCCGGCCGTGAACGGGGCGACGCCGCCGTTGCTGCCACCGCCGAACACCGCGCTGGTGGCATCGATGTCCAGGCGGCCGGTGCCGCTGGCGCTGTCGCCCAGCACCAGGGTGCCGTCGAAGGCCAGCTGGGTGTCGTCGCGCAGCGCCACCTGTTCCCAGTTGGCAAAGCGCGCCACGCCCCCGGTCTTGACGTTGTCGAAGCCGAGCACGTCGTTGCCCAGCCCACCGTCGAACACCGGCAGCGCGCCCAGGTGGGCGGTACTGAGGTTGGTCAGCTGCGCGACGTCATCGCCTTCGCCGAAATCGATGGCGCCGTGCACCACGCCACCGCCGTTCCAGGTCAGGCTGTCGTTGCCGAAGCTCAGCCGGATTTCGCCGCGCACGGTGCCGCCGGTGATGGTCACCGCGTCATCGCCGCCACTGACGCTGATGTTGCCGCCGATGTAGCCGTCGGACAGCACGATGGTGTCGCGGCCGAAGCCGGTCACCAGGTTGCCATCGATGGTGCCGCCGGACATCAGGAAGGTGTTGTCGTCCAGCTTCATGTTGACCCGGCCGATGCGGCCGCCGGTCATTTCGGCGTAGTCGCCATCGTCGAACGCGCCGACGATGCGGCCGCCGGTCATGCGGAAACGGTCCAGCGCATCGCCCTGCAGCAGGGCACCGATGCTGCCGCCGGTCATCAGGAAGGTGTCGATGCCCGACCCCTGCTGCACCGTGCCGGTCACGCTGCCGCCACTGATCTCCAGGCTGTCCTCGCCATCGCCCTGGTCGACGCTGTCGATTACGCCGTCGCGGATCACCAGGGTGTCGTTGCCCGCGCCCTGCAGCACACCGCCCTGGATGCTGCCGCCGAGCATGTCGATGCGGTCGTTGCCGGCACCTGACACGACGCCGCCGGTACTGCCGGCAATGGTGCCGCGGTTGGTCAGGTAGGTGGCCCCGTTGAGCTGCAGCGCGCGGCCGGCGTTGGCGATGATGCTGCCATCGTTGTTGATGACATGCCCGGTGCCGGCCTGCACGGTGATGGCGTTGCCGCTGGCGATACCGATCTGCGCGTTGGCCAGCACGTTGATGGTGGTGTTGGACGCGACACCAGCGGTGACGATCGCCACCGGATCCGGATTGGGCGCTGCGGTCGAGCAGGTCACCGTCTGGTCCTGCCCGGGCGCGGGGTTGTCGCAGCCGGCCCAGGCCGGCGCGGTACCGGCCAGCAGGACCGTGCCCAGCGCGCCCCCGCAGCCCCGACGCAGCCAATGTGAAATACGGTCTGCCAGCACGGTGCGTGCCGGCGAAACGGGCATCGAGCGCATACGCCTTTCCTGTTCTACAAGAGGGGGTACGGCAACGGCCCAGTGCTTCTACGCAGACCGGCGTCAGTACTTTTACCGCCGTGCCGTGATGGGGGGGTAAACGTACGTGATGCCCATCCTAAATTTTGAGGTAGATGCGCCGCGCGTCCAGCGCCCACACCACGCCCCACCACACCGCCACGAAGCCGAGCGCACACAGCAGCGAGGCCAGTGCGGGGGCCGTCGGCAGCAGCGTCGATAGGGCTTGATACAGCCATCCCCACGCGCCGCTGGCCATCAGCAGCAGCGCCATCGCTGACGAGCCGAGGTAGGCGGCAATGGCGTTGACGCCAAAGCGTCGGCCCAGCGCCGGCGCACCCCAGCGATCCACCAGCAGGTGGGCCAGCAGCAAGGCCGCCACCGACATCCCGCCCGTCCACAGCACGAAACTGGGGGTCCACAGCTGCTTGTTGAGGGGCAGCCACAACGCGGCCACGCCGCCCAGGAGCAGGCATGCAGTTGCCAGCGCCGCCAGCCCACCCACCTGCCCCACCCGCAGCCACGCGCCCGCACGCAGCCCCAGCAGCGTGCTGGCGAGCGCGCCCAGGCTGCTCAGCAGCCCTTCCGGGTCGTGGCCGAGCCCGGTCAGCGGGTCGTACTTGTAGAGCAGCGGCGCGAACAACCCGGTATCCAGGCGGCTGGCCGGGTTGACCCACGGTGCCAGCGAACCGGCCCCCAGCAGGATCGCCGCGTACGCCAGCAGCAGCGCGACCAGCACCGCCCATTGCGTGCGCGCGCGCGTCTGGATCGCCAGCAGCCCGACCACCGCCACGCACAGCGCGATCCGTTGCAGCACGCCCCACAGCCGGTAGGCCGGCAGGTCCATCAGCCACCACGCCAGCAGGTGCAGCACCGCGCCGGCCACCGCGATGCGCAGCGCACGCTGCAGCAGGCCACTGCGCAGGGCCGGGCGCAACGCAGGCTCGCCCGCGCGCGGCGACAGGCTGAAGGCCATCGACACGCCGGCAATGAACAGGAACAGCGGGAAGATCAGGTCGGTGGGCGTGAAGCCGTGCCAGTCCGCATGCAGCAGCGGTGCATACACATGGCCCCAGTCGCCGGGGTTGTTGACCAGCAGCATCGCCGCCACGGTCAGCCCGCGCAGGGCATCGATCGAGCCCATGCGCGGCGATGGGGAGGCGGTCATGCGTCCTCGCGCTCGCCGGCAATCCAGGTGGCGCGCACCTGCAGTGCGTCGTCGAGCAGCACCAGGTCGGCCTGGTAGCCCTCGGCGATCTCGCCCAGGCGGTCGTCCAGGTTGAGGAACTGCGCCGGGTAACGCGAGGCCATGCGTGCGGCCTCGTCCAGCGGCAGGCCGAGCAGGTGCACCGCGTTGCGCACCGCCGTGGCCATGTCCAGCGCCGAGCCCGCCAGCGAACCGGCGGCATTGCGCACCACGCCGTCCACGGCCGTGATCACTTCGCCATACAGCTCATAGCTGGGGCTGTCGGCACCCACCGGCGGCATCGCGTCGGTGACCAGCATCACCTTGCCGCGCGGCTTGGCCGCCAGCGCCACGCGCAGGCTGGCCGGGTGCACGTGCACGCCGTCGGCGATGATGCCGATCCAGCTGTCGCGGTCTTCCAGCGCCGCGCCCACCGCACCTGGCTCGCGCCCGGTCAACGGCGACATCGCGTTGTAGAGATGGGTGAAACCGCGGATGCCGGCGTCCAGACCGGCGCGCGCTTCTTCGTAACTGGCGGCGGTATGCCCGGCGGCCACGATCACGCCGCGTTCGACCAGCGCGCGGATGCTCTCCAGCGGCACCCGTTCGGGGGCCAGGGTCAACAGGGTCACGCCGTTGTCGAGCGAGGCCGCCATCGCGATCTCGTCAGCGTCGGGCACGCGGAATTTGTTGGCGTCATGGGTGCCCTTGCGCGCCGGCGCGATGTACGGGCCTTCCAGGTGGATGCCGAGCACGCCGGGCACGCCCTGCGCGATGGCCGCGCGGGTGGCGTCGATCGCGCGGCGCATCACCTGCACATCGTCGCTGATCAGCGTGGGCAGCAGCCCGGTGGTGCCGAAGCGGCGGTGCGCGGCAGCCAGCGTGCGCAGGCTCTCCACGTCGGGCGTGTTGTTGAACAGCACGCCGCCGCCACCGTTGACCTGCGCGTCGATGAAGCCCGGCAGCAGCCAGCCACCGCCCAGGTCCACCTGTTCGTCGGCGCTGCCCAGTTGCGGGGCCGCGTCGGAGACCAGCGCGGTGATGCGGCCGTCTTCGATCACCACTGCCAGGTCGTCGCGGAACTCATCGCCGGCCAGGATCCGGGCATTGCGCAGGACGGTTTTCATCAGACAGTTTCCGTCACCTTGTTCAGATGCGGCGGCAGGTCCGGGTTGTGCCCGCGGCGCAGCGCCAGTGCGTTGATGGCGCGATAGAAGGCCTGCACGGTGAGCAGCGGTGCGCAGGCCGGGTGCGGCGCAACCGGCAGCGCCAGGTCGCCATCGACGTCGGCCAGCCACACCTGCGCGTCGCGCGCGCCGAACTCCTGCAGCACCGCGCGGGTGCCCGCGCCGGTTTCATCGGGCTGGGCAAACGCCAGCACCGGGAAGCCCGGGCCCACCAGCGCCATCGGGCCATGCTTCACTTCGGCCGAGCTATAGGCCTCGGCATGCAGGCCGCAGGTCTCCTTGAACTTCAGCGCGGCTTCCTGGGCCGCGCCCAGGCCCAGGCCGCGGCCAAGCACGAACAGGTTGTGCGCCGGCACCAGGCCCTCAGTCAGCGCCGACCAGTCGCTGTTCCAGGCCTGGCGCAATGCATCGGGCAGCGCCCGCAGCGCGGCGATCAGTGCCGCGTCCTGGCTCCAGTAGGCCACCAGCTGCAGGATCGCCGACAACGAGGCCAGGTAGCTCTTGGTCGCCGCCACGCTGCGCTCGGCACCGGCCCCCAGCGGGATCACCGTTTCGGCCAGCTGCGCCAGCGGTGAATCCTCCACGTTCACCAACGCGACCACGCGCGCACCGGCCGCACGCGCGGCCTCCGCGTTGCGCAGCAGGTCCGGGCTCTTGCCCGACTGCGAAATGACGATGTACAGCGCGCCCCGCAGTTTCAGCGGCGCTTCGTACACCGAGCCCACCGACGGCGACGCCGAGGCAGTCACCAGCCCGAGGCGCGTTTCCAGCAGGTACTTGGCGTAGGTGGCGGCATGGTCCGAGCTGCCCCGCGCGCAGGTCACCACGAACGGCGGCGGCGCCGCGCGCAGGCTGGCGGCCAGCGTCTCCACGGCCACCTGGTTGCGCGCGAACTGCGCGGCGATCACATCGGCAGCCTCGGCGGCTTCGCGGTACATCAGGGTGTCGTGGGGAGCAGGCAGGGACATGGGGACTCAGGTCGTTTCAGGAGAAGGAAGCCGTGCACCCTGCGGGCGCATCGGCGCGGTGGAGCCACGCACCACCAGCTGCGGCACGAAGCCCTGGTTCTGCAGCTGCAGTGGTGCGTCGTCGTAGGCATCGCTGCGCAGCTGCGCGATCAGCAGGCGCGCGGCATGCCGGGCGATGTCTTCGGTGGCCTGCTTGGCGGTGGTCAACGGCGGCCAGGACTGGCGCGAGAACGGGCTGTCCTCGAAACCGGCAATGGACAGGTCGTAGGGCACGTTCATGCCGGTGGACTTGGCTGCCGCCAGCACGCCGGCGGCGATTTCATCGTTGGAGCCGAAGATCGCGGTGGGCGGTTCGCGCAGCGCCAGCAACCGTCGTGCGCCGCGGAAACCATCATCGAAGGTGTAATCGCCCTGCACCACCAGGTGCTTGTCGATGCTCATGCCGTAATCGCGCAGCGCCGCTTCGTAGCCGGCATAGCGTTCGCCGCTGGAGCGGTGCGAGGTGCCGCCCCACAGGAAGCCGATCCGCTGGTGGCCCAGCTGGATCAGGTGCTCGGTGATTTCATAGGCCGCTTCGCGGTCATCGACGAACACGCACGCGCCGTCTTCGGGATCGGCGGTGGCGGCGATGATGCGCACCAGCTTGATGCCGCGGGCAGTGAGCGCGGCCACCAGATCCTTGCGCTCGGACATCGGCGCGGTCAGCACCAGCCCGGCCAGGCGCGAACGCTGCACCCAGTCGGCCAGTTCTTCGGCGAGCATCGGCGAGCTGGAATCGCAGGGGTGGATCTGCAGCCCGAAGCCGGTTTCGCGACAGGCGGCGAGCACGCCGTTCTGCACGCCGATGATGTGGTACGGGTTGGGGTTGTCGTAGACCAGCCCGACCACCAGCGTGGTGCCGGTGCGCAGGTTGCGCGCGGCCGGATCGGGCTCGTAGTCCAGCTCGGCGATCGCACGCAGCACCCGTGCACGGGTGGCCTGCATCACCGAGGGCTCGTTGTTGATGACCCGCGAGACCGTCTTCAGCGATACCTTGGCCCGTTCGGCGACATCCTTGATGGTCGCTCTACGCATCGTCTTTTCCTGGCTGACCGGTTGAGCGTCCATGATCGCCGATCACTGCCCGTCGCGGGACAGCCCGACGCGGTGGCCGCGCACCGAATAGAACAGGATGTACAGGTAGCAGGGCACCATCAGGCCGGCGAACACCCACTGGAAATCGAAGTGCTGCTTGAGCACGGCAAACAGCTGGGGAATGATCGCGCCACCGGCGATGGCCATCACCAGCAGGGCCGAGCCGGTCTCGGTGAAGCGGCCCAGGCCGCGGATCGCCAGCGGGAAGATCGCCGGCCACATCATCGCGTTGGCAAAGCCCAGGGCCGCCACGAAGCCCACCGAGACATAGCCGTGGGTCAGCAGCGCGCCGATGCAGAACAGCACGCCCAGCACCGCCGATATGCTCAGGTAGCGCGACTGCGAGACCAGGTGCGGGATCAGCGCCAGGCCGGCCAGGTAGCCGATCAGCATCGCGCCCAGGGTGATCGAGGTGAACATCTTGGTCTGGTCCAGCGGCAGGTCGAAGCCGTGGCCGTAAGTGCCGATCGCATCGCCGGCCATCACTTCCACGCCGACGTACACGAACAGGCACAGCACGCCCAGCCACAGGTGCGGGAACTGGAAGATGCTGGTGCGCTCGGCCACCCCGGGCGCGCGGGCCGGCGTGGCATTGGCTTCAGCGGTCTTCAGCTCGGGCAGCGGCGAGAACAGCACGCCCACTGCCAGCACCACCAGCAGCCCGGCCATGGCCATGTACGGCAGCTGGATCTTGGCGGCGAAGTCATTGAGCAGCACCGTCTTGGCGGCCGCATCGGCGACCTTCACCTGGGCGTCCAGATCGCCGATGCCATGCAGCACCAGCGTGCCGATCAGCACCGGGGCCAGCATGCCGGCGATCTTGTTGCAGATGCCCATCAGCGCAATGCGCCGGGCCGCCGTCTCGATCGGGCCCAGGATGCTGATGTACGGGTTGACCGCCGTCTGCAGCAGGGCCAGGCCACTGCCGATGACGAACAGGCCGCTGAGCGCGCCCGGGTACCAGCGCTGCTGGGCGAAGTGCGCGAAGACCACCGCACCGGCCGCCATCACCAGCAGGCTCAGGCTCAGGCCCTTCTTCATGCCGGTGCGCTTGAGGATCCACGAGGCCGGCAGCGCCAGGAAGAAATACGACAGGTAGAAGACCATCAGCACCAGGAAGGCGCCGACCTCGTCCAGCTCGAAGGCGAGCTTGACGAAGGTGATCAACGGGCCGTTGAGCCAGGTGAAGAAGCCGATCAGGAAGAACAGCACGCCGATGATCAGGATCGAGGTAAGCACGCTCGAACGCGCGGAGGCAGCAGGCACGGCAGACATCAAGGAGGCTCCTGCATCGACGGCGCCGGGGCGGCATCGGAAGAGTGGCTGGGAACAACGTTGTCACATTTATTCGTTGGAGCCGCCAGGTTTGTCAACAACTGGTTCACGCCAGCGCCGCGCATTGTCCTTTGCTGCACCTGCGCAATCTGGCGGCAGCGCTCGGCGCGGGGGGAGCAGAGTCCGTATTCACGGTAGTTTGCGAAAACATGACGGCAGTGTGATGAAAACGTTTTCCCGCGCAAACCCACGTTGCGGCGCAGCATCGAAAGTGTGAGGTTATCGTTGACATCGTTGTCAGAACGATTACAGACTCCGCCTCAATCGCCGGGTCAGCCCTGGCCGTGCCCAACCGATGGAGTCCGTGTGACCAACGCCGCCCACGCTGTACCGGCCCATGCCCCGCCCGCCGCGACGCCGCCGTTCCTGGCCGCCGACGTGGGTGGCACGCATGTCCGGGTTGGCCGGGTCCAGGCCAGCGCCGATCCGGCCCATCCGGTGGAGCTGCTGGACTACCGCAAGTTCCGCAATGCGGATTACGCCGGCCTCAGCGCGATCCTGTCCGACTTCCTGGCCGACGGCCCGCGCCCGACGCATTGCGTGGTCGCCACCGCCGGCTATGCCCGCGAAGACGGCACGGTGATCACCGCCAACCTGCCCTGGCCACTGTCGGCACGTCAGATCGAACGTGATGTCGGCCTGGACCAGGTCTATATCGTCAACGACTTCGAGGCCGTGGCCTACGCCGCCGCGCAGGTCGATGCCAGCGGCGTGCTGCAGCTGACCGGCCCGGCCACCGCACCGCGCGGCCCGACCCTGGTGGTCGGCCCCGGTACCGGCCTCGGCGCGGCCGTGTGGATCCCGACCGCCCACGGCGCCGTGGTCCTGGCGACCGAAGCCGGCCAGCCGACCCTGGCCACCACCACCGAACTGGAGATGGCGATCGTGCGGCAGATGCTGCGCGATCGCTCGCACGTCTCGGTCGAGCAGGCGCTGTCCGGCCCCGGCCTGATGAACCTGTACCGCGCGCTGTGCGCATTGAACGGCCAGACCCCCGCGCTGACCACCCCGGATGCGATCACCGCTGCTGCGATGGCCGACCAGGATCCGCTCGCACGGCAGAGCCTGGATGTGTTCTGCGGCCTGCTCGGCAGCACGATCGGCGACATGGCGCTGCAGTACGGCGTCACCGGCGGTGTCTACCTGGCCGGCGGCATCCTGCCGCAGATCCGCGACTTCCTGTTGAACAGCACCTTCGTCGAGCGGTACCTCAACAAGGGGCCGATGCGCGAGGCACTGGAACGTATTCCCGTGAAAGTGGTCGAGCACGGGCAGCTGGGCGTCATCGGCGCCGCCAGCTGGTACCTCGGCCGCTCGGAAACCTGACCTGCCACGGCGCCGGAATCGGCGCTGCGGACACCGCACCACGCAGTACGTAGCACCCAAGGCGCACCCGGACAACAGGCGCGCGGCACAGTCGTACCAGACGCAAGCAAACCGACGCCGTCGCCGGCGACCATCGAGTGATGAGGAGAGACATCATGAACACCCGCAAGACCCTGCTTTCCGCAGCCATCGTCAGCTGCCTGGCCTTCAGCGCCCACGCGCAGCAAGCCGCCCCCACCGCCACCGATCTGGACACCGTGCAGGTCACCGGCATCCGTGGCTCGATGGAAAAGTCGCTGGATACCAAGCGCGATGCCAATGCGCGCCTGGAAGTGGTCACCGCCGAAGACGTGGGCAAGCTGCCCGCACACAACGTCGCCGACACCCTGCAGCGCCTGCCCGGTGTGAACATCAGCTCGTCCAGCGCCGACGAAGGCGGCTTCGATGAAGCCGACCGTGTCAGCCTGCGCGGCACCAGCCCGAGCCTGACCCAGACCCTCATCAACGGCCACAGCGTCGGCTCGGCCGACTGGTTCGTGCTCAGCCAGGGCAACAACGTCGGCCGCAGCGTGAGCTATTCGTTGCTGCCGTCCGAGCTGGTCAGCTCGGTGGAAGTAAACAAGTCCTCGCAGGCCAAGCTGCAGGACGGCGGTACCACCGGCACCGTCAACATCATTACCCGTACCCCGCTGCAGTTCGCCAAGCAGTTCACGGCCGAGGCATCGGTGGGCGCCGTGCGTTCGGACCAGGCCGACTCGACCGATCCGCAGTACTCGGCGCTGTTCAACTACAAGAATGACGCCAACACGTTCGGTGTGCTGGTGCAGGGCTTCTACCAGGAGCGCGAACTGCGCCGTGAAGCGCAGGAAATCCCCGGCGGCTTCTTCGCACTCAAGGCAACCGATCCGGTCGTGGCCGGCATCCCCGACCCGGCCAATCCGGGCCAGTTCCTGCAGGCGCCGCGCCCGGACCTGGAAGGCCTGTCCATTCCCGGCCTGCTGGGTTCGACCCTGTTCGAGCAGACCCGCAAGCGCAAGGGTGGCATGGTCACCCTGCAGTGGAAGCCGATCGACACGCTGACCCTGGGCCTGAGCGGCTTCACCTCCGAACTGGAAGCGAACAACTACAACCGCAACTTCATGATGTTCGGCAGCGGCTTCGGCCGGAGCCAGGCCCCGGATCCGGGTTACACCGTGGTCGATGGCGTGATCACCAACGCGACGTACACCGGCGTTCCCGGTACGAACTACGGCGTGTACGACATGATCTACCGCGAGGCCACCGCCAAGAGCAGCTACGTCACCTTCGACGCGGACTGGCAGATCAACGACAACCTGAACGCAAAGTTCCAGGCCGGCACCACCAAGGGCACCGGCGAAACCCCGCGCCAGTTCATCGCCGAAGTCACCGTCGGCCAGGGTGGCGGCGCGTCCTACGCCAGCCACGGCGCCGGCTCCCCGGTCGACTGGAACATCGGCGGCGACCTGAGCGAAGCAGGCGTCACCAGCTTCGGCACCTGGGGCAACCAGCTGGTCAAGGCCGAAGACAAGGAAGACTGGGCGTCGGTGGATTTCAATCAGTACTTCAGCGACGGTGGCGCGCTGAGCTCGATCGACTTCGGCCTGCGTTTCGCCGACCACGAACGTGAGGCCCTGTCGCCGGAAGGCGCCTCCCCGGGCGACATCTGGTCGGCGCTGCGCGGCAGCGCCACCGGGCAGTACCCGGGCAACTTCGCCAGCGGCGTGGGCGGCACCTTCCCGCGCAACATCTGGTACTACACCCCGGATGCGCTGAAGAACGCCATCATCAACAACTCGACCTGGCTGGCCGGCAATGACGGTCCCGACGGCCGCCACAACTACGGCGCCGAGTGGAAGGTGAAGGAAAAGAACTTCGCCGGTTACGTGCAGGCCAACTTCGCCGGTGACTGGTGGAGCGGCAACCTCGGCCTGCGCTACGTCAACATCAAGCAGGACATCGATACCTACCTGGCCGTCAGCGACCCGGCCCGCGCCGACGTGCGCAGCCTGTTCGGCATGTGGCAGCGCCAGGCCTTCGAGAACAAGCACGACCGCGTGCTGCCGAGCGCCAACATCAAGTTCGACCTGGACGACGACCTCGTGCTGCGCGTGGCCGCATCGCAGACCCAGACGCTGCCGGACTACTCGGCACTGGGTGCGTCCTCGTGGGGTTCGGATCTGAACAAGACCGGCGGTGGCGGCAACCCCGACCTGAAGCCGACCCTGTCCAGCAACCTGGACGCCAACCTGGAGTGGTACTTCATGCCGCGCGGCCTGGTGTCGGTGGGCGCGTACCATATGCGCCTGAAGGACTACATCGCCTTCGACGTGGTCCAGCGCCAGCTGTTCAGCGAACTGACCAACCAGCTTGAAACCTACGACATCTCCACCCCGATCAATGCCGACGGGCAGGTCACCGGCGTGGAAGTGGCTTACGAGCAGCCGATCGGCGAGTACTTCGGCGTCAATGCCAACTACACCTACGCCAACGGCAAGACCGACCACACCTGGGCCGATGGCACCAACAACCTGCTGGGCACGTCGAAGAACACCTACAACGTGGGTGCCTACTTCGAGAACGAGCGCTTCGGCGCCCGCGTCAGCTACACCCGCCGCTCTTCGTTCCTGATCAGCCTGTCCGGTACCAACCCGTACTACCAGGATGACTTCGGCACGCTGTCGGCGTCGCTCAGCTACAAGGCGACGGACTGGCTGAGCATCAGCCTGGATGGCCTGAACCTCAACAACCCGACCTACAAGTACTACCAGAGCGCGTTGATTCCGACCTCGTTCTACTCCAACGGCCGCCAGTACTATCTGAACTTCCGCTTCAAGTACTGATCGCCGCGGTAACACGCTGCACACCTGAAACGGGCCCGGATTTCCGGGCCCGTTTCGCAGGTGGAACCCGATTCGCTACAAAGGAATGACCCGATGCACACCCGCACCCGTCGTACCTCGCTGTCGCTGCTGTCCTTCGCACTGGCACTTTCCCTCGCCCCGCTGGCCCAGGCCACCGACGCACAGGCACCGAACGGCCCGCAGGCCCTGCCCGGCTCGCTGATGCTGATTCCCGCACCGGCCAGGGTCGACCGCCTCGACGGCGCCGGCTATACGGTGAGCGCGGCCACCCCGGTGCATGCGCAGGGCCAGGCCGCCGGCCGCGTTGCTGCCCAGTTCGCCACCCTGCTGCGCAACAGCGGTGGCCCGGCGGTGACGGTCAGCGAAGGACGCGGCAAGGACGGCATCCGCTTCGTACTCGACGCCACGCTCAAGACCGGCGCCGAGGGCTACCAGCTGCGTTCGGACGCGCGCGGCGCAACAGTGCAGGCCGCAACCGAAGCCGGACTGTTCTACGGTGCGGCCACGCTCTCGCAGCTGCTCACCGGTGGCAGCCAGGGGCAACTCCCGGCGCTGCGCATCGACGATGCCCCCCGTTTCAGCTGGCGCGGCCTGATGCTCGATTCGGCCCGCCACTTCCAGAGCCTGGATGAGATCAAGCAGGTCCTCGATGCGATGGCCGAGCAGAAGCTCAACACCTTCCATTGGCATCTCACCGATGACCAGGGCTGGCGCATGGAGATCAAGCGCTACCCGAAACTGACCGGCGTCGGCAGCTGCCGCATTCCGGCCGGCGATGGCGGCCGCGATCCGGTCACCGGCGCCGAGCGCCCGTACTGCGGCTTCTATACGCAGGACCAGATCCGCGAGGTGATCGCGTATGCGGCTGCACGCCACATCCAGGTCATTCCGGAGATCGACGTCCCGGGCCACGCGACCGCGGCGATCGCGGCCTATCCCGAGCTTGGCACCCTCGACACGCCGCTCAGGCCGTTGAGCGAATGGGGCGTGTTCCCGAACCTGTTCAACACCGAAGACAGCACCTTCGCGTTTCTCGAGAACGTGCTGGAAGAGGTCATCGCGCTGTTCCCGGCCAAGTACGTACACGTGGGCGGCGACGAAGCGGTCAAGGACCAGTGGGAAGCCTCCGCGCGGGTGCAGGCGCGCATGCGCGAGCTGGGCGCCGGTGATGAGATGGAAATGCAGAGCCACATCATCAAACGCCTGGAGATCTTCCTGGAAAAGCACGACAGGCGGCTGATCGGCTGGGACGAGATCCTCGAGGGCGGCCTGCCGCCGGAGGCCACGGTGATGTCCTGGCGCGGCACCGAAGGCGGCCTCAAGGCGGCCAGCGAGGGCCATGACGTGGTGATGTCGCCGGTGACGGACATGTACATGGATTACCTGCAGACCAACTCGCCGAACGAGCCGCCGGGCCGCCCGGCGACGATTCCGCTGGCGCGCGTGTACGGTTTCGAGCCGGTGCCCGATGCACTGGCCAAGGACAAGCAGCACCACATCCTCGGCCTGCAGGCCAACATGTTCACCGAGCACACCCGCAGCTACGCCCGCCTGCAGCACAACCTGTTCCCGCGCCTGGCCGCCGTGGCCGAGACCGGCTGGTCGCCGCGCGAACGACGCGACTACGCCGATTTCCTGGCGCGCCTGCCGGCGCAGCTGCAGCGATACCAGGCCATGGGCATTGCGTACGCACAGACCCCGTTCCAGGTGGAGCTGGACAACCGCGATGACCGTAGCGCCGGCACCGCGACGCTGGCCCTGCGCAGCCCCCTCGGCTACGACATCCACTACAGCGTGGACGGCAGCGCGGTCACCGCCCGCTCACCGCGCTACACCGCCCCGCTGCAGCAGCCGCTGCCGGTGGCGCTGCAGGCGGCCACGTTCTTCAATGGCCAGGCACTGGCCAAGGCGGCCAGCCGCTTCGACATCACCGCTACCTCGCTGCTGTCGCGCACCGACGAGCAGCTCGCGCAGTGCCCGGGCGAAGGCCACCTGCTGCTGCGCCTGGAAGACGACGGCCCGGCCGAGGGCAAGCGGGCGATCTTCAACGTGGACATCTTCAACCCGTGCTGGCTGTGGAAGGATGCGGACGTGGACGGCATCGCCAAGCTGCGCGTGCGTGCCGGACAGATTCCGTACTACTTCCAGCTGGCCCACGATGAGCCGAACCGCCGCTTCGCGCCCAAGCGCAGCGCACACGGGGAGATGGACATCCTCGGCGGGCAGTGCGATGGCAAGCCGCTGGCCAGCGTGACGCTGCCGGCCGCCCCGGGCGCCGATGGCTTCATCACCCTGGAGGCTGCATTGCCGCGGTCGCTGAAGGGCACGCAGAACCTGTGCGTGCGCTTCACCGGCGATACCCGGCCGACGATGTGGGTGCTGGATGAGATGACCTTGCTGCCGCGGTGACGCCGCAGCCGCAGGCGGTCGTGCCGGCCGCTGGCCGGCACTTCATGAATCCGGCATCGCCAGGTTGCCGGCCAGCGGCCGGCACTACCCGTCATGCGTCGTACGGGCGGCAGTACCGCTGCCGCATTACCCGCGCAGGCGTACCAGCAGATCGCGCAACGGGGTCAACACGATCGCCATGCCGGCCAGCACGCCAACGCTGTTGGCGAGCGCATCCATCGGGTCGGCCATGCGGTTGACGGTCAAGGCGCCCTGCGCGAATTCGATGCCAATACCCAGCGCGACCAGGCCGACCGCGGCCCAGATCAGGGCCGCGCGTCGCTGGTAGATCTGCACTGCCGACGAGGCCAGCAGGAAGTACGCGAGGAAGTGTTCGATCTTGTCGCTGTTCTCCGGCAACGTGAGCGGCGGCGGCGGGATCAGACAGACCACGATCGTGCCCAACACCGCCCCCCACCACAGCGCCAGCCAGAACCGCGGCCAGCGCAGCGGCTTCAACAGGTTCGTGGCGGCCACGTTACAGGCGCCAGGTCAGATCGCCGAGCGCGAACGCCGGTTCGAAATCGACATCGCGCTGGAAGCCCATGACCTGGAAGCGCTCGCCCATCCCGGTCGGCAACGTCAGCTTTTTCACCTGGTCGCGCAGCCGCACACGGCCGATCTCGTCGGTGCGCGCATCGGCTTTTTGCAACAGCGCATCCAGCCCGTTGCCGAGCAGGAAACTGGCCTGGGTGCAGTAACCGGCCAGCTCGAAACCGGCGCCCGTGCCGGCTTCGGCCAGCGCGGTGAAGTCCACCGAGGCGGTGAGGTCCTGAAGGCCCGGCCAGCGATACAGGTCGTTGTGCACGTGGTGGCGGTAGAACGCGCGCACGGTGCCGTCGTCGCGGTCGTCCTGGTAATACTCGTTGCGCGGGTAGCCGTAATCGACGAACAGCATCGCGCCGCGCTTCAAGCCGCCGGCAATGGCCTGGATCCAGTACGGCAGTTGCGGCAGCAGTTCGGAACGGTAGCCGTCGGCGAAGGGCTTTTCGCGGTAATGCTCGACGTGGCGGACCGCGGCACTGAGCATCGCATCGGCCGGCTGCGCGCCACGCACGAAGGCGCCGTCGGCATCCAGTTCGACGGTCTCTTCATAGACCATGCCGTCGCGCGCCAGGAAGCGCGGCGTCGGCAGCGCGTCGATCACTTCGTTGGCGAAGACCATGCCATCCCAGTCATCATCGAACGGGCCGTTCAGCCATTCCACCAGGGCGAACACCGGTGGAATCAACGCCTTTTCCAGGCGCTCGCGCTGGCGCTGCCGCAGGTCCGCGCTGGGTTCCAGGATCGCGTAGCGCTCGGGCAGCGCGTCCAGTTCCAGCATGCGCTTGAGCATCACTTCGGCAAACGCGCCGCTGCCGCCACCGACCTCCATGAAGCGCGCCTGCGGCCCGAGCTGCTGCATCACCGGGGCGATCGCATTGGCCAGCGTGGCGGCGAACAGCGCGCCGATTTCCGGCGAGGTGGTGAAATCGCCGGCGGCCCCGAACTTGCTGGCACCGGCGCTGTAGTAGCCCCAACCGGGCGCGTACAGGCTCAGCTCCATGAAGCGGGAGAACGGCATCGCGCCGCCGTTGGCAAGGATTTCAGCGCGCAGCGCCGCAGCCAGCTCGTCGCTGTGGGCCAGGGCGTCGGATTCGGGGAGGGGCAGTGGGGAATGCATGGCGCGGGCGATTGCGGTGACAATGCACAGCATAGCCTGAGCAGGGAGTACCCCCGATGACCGATACCGCGCCCGTGGCGCTGATCACCGGCAGCGCGCGCCGGATCGGCGCGGCCATCGCCCGCCAGTTCCACGCCTGTGGCTGGTCGGTGGTGCTGCACGCCCACACCTCCACCAACGAGCTGCAGCAGATGGCCTTCGACATGGACATGCTGCGCCCGGGCAGCGTGCTGGCGCTGCAGGCCGACCTGCGCGATGCCGAGGCCCTGCCCGATCTGATCGACCAGACCGTGGCCCAGTTCGGCCGGCTGGACACGCTGGTCAACAATGCCTCCAACTTCTACCCCACCCTGCTTGGCCAGATCACCGCCGCCCAGTGGGATGACCTGTTCGCGGTCAATGCGCGTGCCCCGCTGCTGCTGGCCCAGGCCGCCGCGCCGCACCTGCGCCGCCAGCAGGGCAGCATCGTCAACCTGACCGATCTGCATGGTACCCAGCCGATGCGCGACCACCCGGTGTACGCGGCCGCCAAGGCGGCGCTGGAAATGGTGACCCGCTCGCTGGCGCTGGAACTGGCGCCCAAGGTACGGGTCAACGCGGTCGCGCCCGGGGCGATCCTGTGGCCGGAACAGGGCAAGGATGATTTCGCCCAGCAGGCGCTGCTGGCGCGTACCCCGCTGGCCCGCACCGGCACCGTGGAGGAGATCGCCGAGGCGGTGTACTGGCTGGCCACGGATGCGGCGTTCGTGACCGGGCACACCCTGCGCGTGGATGGCGGGCGGACGTTGTCCTGAACACCCGTTGGACCGCCCCGGTAGTGCCGGCCGCTGGCCGGCTCCTCGTGAACCCGACGTGGCCGCAGTACAGGCCGCTGGCCGGCTCCGCATGAATCAGGTGTTGTCGCAGTGCCGGCCAGCGGCCGGCACTGCCCGGTGCATGATTACGCGGGCAACAGGTCCATCGTGTCGAACGGCTCGCCGAACTGCCGGTGGGCACGCCACAGCGCCTCCAGGGTCAACCCGCTGACCGGATCGCGGAACGCCGGCGCGATATCGGCCAGCGGCTTGAGCACGAAAGCATGCTTGAGTTCGGGGCGCGGAATGCGCAGATGGCCGGGGCCCTCCACGATCAGGTCGCCGTAGAACACCACATCGATGTCCAGGGTGCGGTCGCTGAAGCGCGGGCCGCTGCGGTCGCGCCCGTGGGCGTCTTCCAGCGCATGCAGCCAATCATCCAGCGTCTGCAATGGCAGGTCGGTCTCGATCGCCACCGCATTGTTGAGGAAATCCGGGCCATCGAAGCCCACCGCGGCGGTGCGGTAGGCCGGCGAGACCGCGATCGTGCCGAAGCGCGCGCGCAGGGCCTCCACCGCGGCGTGAAGGTGCTGTTGCGGCTGCAGGTTGCTGCCCAGGCTCAGGAGCGCAGTGGTCATGGTATTCAGCGTACGTGGGGCGATTCCACACCGGGCCAACAGGGCCAGCGCATAGAATCGGGGTGCACATCATAGGACACCGACATGACCTATTGCGTCGGCATCGAGGTGGACGAAGGCCTGGTCTTCGCCGCCGATACCCGTACCAACGCGTCGCTGGACGACGTGCGCGTGCACCGCAAGCTGCACGAGTTCGAGTTCCCCGGGGAGGCGGCCTTCGTGATCATGGCCGCCGGCAACCTGGCGACCACCCAGCTGCTGATCTCGCGGCTGCGCCGTGACGTGGAAGAGCAGCGGCCGGAAAACCTGCGCGCCTACCGGCATCTGTTCGAAGTGGCCGAGTACGTGGGCCGGGTCCTGCTCGACAGCCAGGTCAAATCCAGCACGCATGAGGCGGGCCAGGACGGCATCGTGACCCAGGCGACGCTGATCCTCGGTGGCCAGATCGGCGGCGAGCACCCCGGGCTGTACATGATCTATCCGCTCGGCAATGCCATCGCGGCCTCGCCGGAAACCCCGTTCCTGCAGATCGGCGAATCCAAGTACGGCAAGCCGATTTTGGACAGGATCCTGCGCCCTCAGACCCGCCTGGAAGATGCCGCGCGCACCGCCATCGTCTCGCTGGACTCCACGATCCGGTCCAATCTCTCGGTGGGCTTGCCGGTGGATCTGGTGCTGATCCGCAAGGATGACCTGCGCATCACCCAGCGCATGCGCCTGGCCGGCGACAGCCCGCTGTATGCCGAGATCCACGGCAACTGGTCGTACAAACTCGAACAGGCCGTGGCCAGCCTCCCACGCTTTCCGTGGGAAGGCTGATCAGGCGGTTTCCAGCGCCTCGGCCACCGAACGGAATACCTGCTGCATTTCCAGCGGCTTGCGCAGTACGTGCACGTTGATGCCGGGCGGGAACACCGCCAGCGGCACGGTGACATCGGCTTCTTCCAGCACCAGCGCCGGACCGCGATAGCCCAGCGTGGCCATCTCGCCCAGCAGGTGGCTGGCCGAGAGCAGCTTGGAACCGGCATCGGCGATCACCAGCGCGGGCATGCTTTCCTGCTGCATCCAGCGCAGCGCGGCCGCGCCATCGGAGGCCAGCTGCAGGTGGTAACCCTGGCTGGAGAGCGCGTTGCCCAGCAGCGACAGGCGCGTCGCCTCACCATCCACGACCAGGATCGACTGGCCGGCACCGGCGGCGATCGGCCCATCCACGGCGTCGGCGGTGTCGGTGATCTCGCGCATCGGCAGCAGCAGATCGAAGCGCGTGCCCACACCGGGCTGGCTGTCGACGTGGATGCTGCCGTGCGCGCCCTCGATGATGCGCTTGCACGAGATCAGGCCCAGGCCGGTGCCGGTCGCCTTGGTGGTGAAGAAGGGATTGAACAGGTGCGAGAGCGTGTCCGCATCCATGCCGATGCCCTCGTCGGTCACCGAGATGCGCAGCCAGTCGTCGCCATGGGTATCGGCCGCAGGGGCGGCACGCAGGGTCAGACGGCCGCCATTGGGCATGGCCTGGATGGCATTAAGGGACAGGTTGAGCAGTACCTGCTGCAGCTCGGTGTAGTTGGCATCCACCGCCAGGCCGTCGGCCACCTCCAGGTGCAGGGTGACCTTGGCCGGCAGGTTGCTGCGCAGGAGCAGCTCCACGCCTTCGAACAGGTGGACCAGGCAGATGTGTTCGCTGGGCTTGCGCGACCCGCGCACGAAGGACAGCATCGACTCGGCCATCTCATGACCACGCCGGCCGCACTCGGCGATGATGTCGGCCAGGTGGTGCAGCTGCGGGTCTTCGGTCCGCGCCTTCATCAGGTCGGGCATGATCAGCAGCGGCTGCAGGATGTTGCGCAGGTCGTGGCTGAGCCCGGCCGCCAGCAGCGACAGGCTTTCCAGCCGCTGGGCACGCATCAGCTCGGCTTCCACGCGCTGGCGGTCGATCGCGCTGCGCGCTTCGCGCACCGCACGGGCCACCGCCGAGGGCAGGCGCGCCGGCTGGTGTTTGATGATGTAGTCGTTGGCGCCCTGGTGCAGGGCCGCCACGGCGTTTTCCTCACCCATCGTGCCGGACACGAAGATGAAGGGCACCTCGGGCAAGGCAGCGCGCACGATCTGCAGCGCCTCGTTGCCGGAGAAGCCGGGCATGCTCAGGTCGGAGAGCACGATGTCCGGCGCGGCGCGCTCGAGCGCCTCACGCAGTTCCTGCGCGCTCTCCACCCGCTCGAAGCTGGCTTCCAGGCCAGCGTCGAGCATCTGTTCGCACATCAGTTCGGCGTCTTCCGGCGAATCCTCGATCAGCAGGATCCGCAGGGCACCCAACGCAGGGCCGGTCAGCGGCATGGGCTTACTCGATCTCCGGTGCCTGGTTGATCAGGCCCCAGAACTTGCCCAGGGTCTGCACGGCGCCGAAGAACTGGTCCACGTCCACCGGCTTGACCACGTACGCGTTCACGCCCATGTCCCAGCTGCGCGCCAGATCGCTTTCTTCGCGCGAGGAGGACAGGATCACCACCGGCAGCCGCTTGAGCTCCTCGGTGTTGCGGATTTCCTTGAGCACTTCCAGGCCGTCCATGCGCGGCATCTTGATGTCCAGCAGCAGCACCGCCGGCAGGCCTTCGTCGCGGTTGGCGAAGGCGCCACGGCGCAGCAGGTAGTCCATCGCTTCCACGCCGTCTTCGACGTGCACGATCGGGTTGGCCAGGCGGGCCTCCTTCAAGGCGTCGATGGCCATCTCGGCGTCGGCGGGGCTGTCCTCGGCAAGGAGGATGGTACGGAGAGCGGTCATGCGGCGGAGCCCTTGTTGATTGCGTCGAGCGCGGGTGGAAGAACGAAGTGGAACGTGGCGCCTTGATCGACCGCCGATTCGGCCCAGATGCGGCCGCCGTGGCGGGTCAGCACCCGGCGGACACTGGCCAGGCCGATGCCCGTGCCCGGGTAGTCGCTGGCCTTGTGCAGCCGCTGGAACACCCCGAACAGCTTGCCGGCATAGGCCATGTCGAACCCGGCGCCGTTGTCGCGCACCGTGAACAGATGGCTGCCGTCAGGCTGCAGCTTGTAGTCGACCTCGATCCGGGCCGGCTCGCGGTTGGAAGAATACTTGATCGCGTTGCCGAGCAGATTCAGCCAGACCTGGCGCATCATGTTTTCATCGGAAACGATGATCGGCAGCGGCGCGATCTTCCAGTCGACATTGTGCGGCACGCCGCTGCTCTCGGCCTCGCTCTGCTGGTTGGCATCGAGCATGGCGCGGGTATCGGCGACCAGCGACTGCATGTCCACCGCCTGCAGCCGCATCGCCGCCCGGCCCAGGCGCGAATAGACCAGCAGATCGTCGATCAGCGCGGCCATGCGCCGGGCGGAATTGGAAATCACGCCCAGGTAATGCAGGGACTTCTCGTCGGCCTCGTCGCCCAGGTGGCGGGTGAGCTTGTCGGAGAAGCCGGCCACGTGGCGCAACGGCGCGCGCAGATCGTGCGAGACCGAGTAACTGAAGGCTTCCAGTTCGCGATTCACCTCCGAGACCTGCTCGACCTTGCCTTCAAGCTGGCGGTTCAGTTCCTCCACCCGCAGCTGTACGGCGCGCTGCACGGTGACATCGCTGACCGTCATCAGCACCACTTCATCGTCCTTGTCCGGCAGCGGCATGCGCCGCGCGTTGATCAGCATGATCCGCACCACGTCATCGGCGGTGCGCTGTTCGTGTTCGTAATCCCACAGCTCGCGGCCGCGCAGCAGCACGTCGGTCAGCCGCTGGCGGACCACTGCATCGGCCCAGGCCCCGTCGCCGATGCTGTCCAGCGGCAGGCCTTCGGCCGAGGTCTCCTCGTCCAGCCCGTACAGTTCGGCGAACGCGGGATTGTGCATCTGCACGCGCAGGCTGCGGTCCAGCAGCACGATCGGCTCGCGCACCGTGTGCAGCACCGACGCGGCACGTCCGGCCGCGCGCAGCGAGGCGCGTTCGGCGCTGAGACGATGGCGGATCTGACGTTGCAGCAGCCACAGCACCAGGCCGAGCAGCAGCAGCTGCACCACCAGCGCCGACCAGGAAATGAACTCGCCCTGGCGCTGCTGGGCCGCGAACAGCGCCGAGCGCTTGGCGAGCAGCTGCTCTTCGGTGGCCTGCAGTTCTTCGACCAGGTTGCGGATGGGGTAGCGGGTGGTCAGGTCGGCCACCAGCTGCCGCTGGTCGGCATCGGGCGCCGAGCGAGCCAGCTGCTTGGCCAGCTCCATGCGGCGTTCGAGCATGGACTGGATGCGACCGATGCGGATCAGCTGATCGGGATTGTCACGGGTCAGCTCGGCCAGCCGGGCCAGCCGCCCGGGGATATCGTCGGCCTGGGCCAGGCGTTCGCGCAGGCCAGGCGCATCGATGCCCTTGGACATGGTCAACGCGGCCGATTCGACATCGCGCACGTCGGCCTGCAATTGGTATACGGCCACGCCGACATCCTGGGTGTGGGTGACCCAGTTCATCGCATCGATGTTGTCATCAGCCAACTTGCGCAGGGTGAGCCACGGCACCACGATGATGGCTACCGCCGCCAGGGCCAGTGCCGGCAATCGCCAGCGGTCCCAGATTTGATCACTGAACACCAGCGCCATAGTCCCTCTTCAGCTCGGTGCCACACCCGGTCCTGCCCATGCGCGTACAGCCGGCATGCGCACCGCACGGCGATGGCGAAGCGCTGAATATACTCCACCCCTTTGTGAATACGCGGCCCCTCACCTGACTGAACCGCGCGCGGGCTCGGCAAGCGCGCACAAAAAAGCGCGCCCGAAGGCGCGCTCTGTTCAACGGTGCAGCAGGACTCAGCGCTTGGCGGCGGTCGCGGCGACCTTCAGGCCAGCGGCGTCGACACGCTTGACGCCCTTGATCTGCTGGGTCACACGGACGGCCTTGTCATGCTCGGCCTGGCTGGCCACGGTGCCGGTGAGGGTGACCACGCCATTGACGGTCTCCACCTTCACTTCGGTACCCGGGACGTTTTTGCTGGTCAGCAGGTCGGTCTTGACCTTGGTGGTGATCCAGCTGTCGGTGACCGGCTCAGCCGAATCGTGGGTATCGGCGTGGGTCATCGCGGCATGATCGGTGGTCTTCGGCGGATCCTTGGCCATGGCGGAAGAGGTGCCCAGCACCATGCCCAGGGCCAGCGAAGCAGCAAGCAGATTACGGGTCGTGTTGGTCATGTTCGAATTCCTTTGCGGATGTGCAGCCAGTGTCCGTGCCGGGCCGTGGACGGGACGTGGGCGCCGCATAACGCTGCCGTGAACCACTCAGCTTGCGGCCAAACCGTTCAGATTTCCGCCGCGCACGCCCAGCCGTTACGCTGTCCTGCCCCGTTATGTTGGAGCGCACCATGGCCGCCGTACTGCAGGTGGGATTGATCGGTTATGGCTTGGCCGGCAGCGTCTTCCATGCGCCGTTGATCCTGCACACGCCGGGCCTGGCGTTGCACAGCATCGTCAGCTCGCAGCGCGACCGGTTGCTGCGCAGCTTCACCGATGTGCGCATCTGCGCGGACCCGCAGCAGCTGTTCGACGACCCGGCGGTGGATGCGGTGGTGATCGCCACGCCGAACGATGCGCATGCCCCTCTGGCGCGCGCTGCACTCGCGGCGGGCAAGCATGTACTGGTCGACAAGCCGTTCGCGCTGTCCGTTGCGGAGGCCGAATCGGTGGTGCGGGCGGCGCAGGCGGCCGAACGCGTGGTCACCGTCTTCCAGAACCGCCGCCATGACACCGACTTCCTCACCCTCAAGCAGGTGATCGACGAGGGCCGGATCGGTCGCGTCGCCGAATGCCATTCCCACTTCGACCGCTTCCGCCCGCAGGTGCGCGAGCGCTGGCGCGAAAGCGATGCGCCCGGCAGCGGCCTGTGGATGGATCTGGGCCCCCATCTGCTGGATCAGATGCTGCAGTTGTTTGGCTGGCCCGGCGCGATCAGCGTGGACCTGATGGCGCAGCGTGAGCACGCGCTGGGCAACGACTATTTCCACGCGGTGCTGCACTACCCGCGGCACCGCGCGATCCTGCACGCCGGCTCGCTGGTGGCCGCCTCCGGCCCGCGCTTCATCGTGCATGGCGATGCCGGCAGCTATCTGAAAGACGGGCTGGACGTGCAGGAAGACCAGCTGCGCCGCGGTATCGCACCGGGTGCGCCGGGCTGGGGCCTGGACCCGCAGCACGGGCATCTGGTGCGGGTCGACGCCGAGGGTCACACCCAGCGCAGCACCGTGGACAACGTGCCCGGTGATTACCGTGCGTTCTATGCGCAGTTCCGCGATGCGATGCTGGGCGTGGCAGAGGCACCGGTCAGCACCGCGCAGGCGCTGCAGCTGATGCGCCTGCTGGAGGCCGGTGCGGAAAGTGCGCGCAGCGGGCGACGGATAACGCTCTGAGGCAACGCCCTGGCTCACTCACTCTGGCCGGGGGATCCAGCGCTGGCGGCCACGGGCCGGACGATCACCTTCGCCGGCCCGCATTGGTCCGGCTTACGTGGTCTTGATCGCGTGACCACCGAACTCATTACGCATCGCCGCCAGCAGGCGGTCGCTGAAGGAATTCTTCTCGCGCGAGCGCAGGCGTTCGAGCAGGGACAGCGTGATCACCGGCGCCGGCACGTCCAGATCGATCGCCTCGGCTACGGTCCAGCGGCCCTCGCCGGAGTCTTCGACATACGGCGCGATGCCCTCCAGCTGCGGGTTGCGGCCCAGGGCATCGGCACTGAGGTCGAGCAGCCACGAGCGCACCACGCTGCCGTGCTGCCAGGCCTTGGCCACCTGCGCCAGATCGAGATTGAAGTCGGTCTTGTGCTGCATCAGCGCGAAGCCTTCGGCGTAGGCCTGCATCATTCCGTACTCGATGCCGTTGTGGACCATCTTGCAGAAGTGCCCTGCCCCGCTCGGGCCGACGTGCGCCCAGCCACGGTCCTCGGCCGGTGCCAGCGTGCGGAAGATCGCCCCGATCCGCTCGACCGCGGCCTTGTCGCCGCCGATCATCAGGCTGTAGCCCTCCTGCAGGCCCCACACCCCGCCACTGGTGCCGCAGTCGATGTAGGTCACGTCCTCGCCCTGCAGCTGCTCGCTGCGGCGCATGGAATCCTTGTAATACGAGTTGCCGCCGTCGATCACCACGTCGCCTTCGGACAGATGCGGCGAGAGCGACGCCAGGGTCTGGTCAACCACGCCGGCCGGCACCATCAGCCACACCACGCGCGGCACCGGCAGCGCCGCAAGCGTCTCGGCGATCGAGGCACTGACCTCGAAACCGCGCTCGGCGGCCGCGGTACGCGCGGCCTCACCGGGATCGACACCGATCACGTGGTGTCCGCCGTGATGCAGGCGCTCGGCCATGTTGGCGCCCATGCGGCCCAGCCCAATCATTGCAATATCCATGACTCACCTTTGCTCAGCTTGCGAATGCGGTTGTGTAACAGGAGGTACCGGCGCTGCCGCGCATTGCCGCAGCTGCGCCTGGATCCAGCGCCGGTACAACGTGGTGTGCAGATTGTGCAGCCCCAGCTCGATCGCGAACGGCGTGCGCGGATTGCGATCGAGCAGGCGCGCGATGTGATATCCGATAGGACGTATACCGCGAGGATGCACGTAAATCAGGAACCCCTGGTAGAACGGATCGTCCAGCAACGCATCCAGTTCCTTCAGCAGCGGTTGCTGCTCGGCCGGTACCTCGCGCCGCCAGATCGGATCGCGCTCGATCAGCAGCCGCTCGAACCGGCGCGGCCCCGGGCCCGGCATGCGCTGGGCCAGTGACCAGATACGCCGGTTGACCTGGTCGTAATGGGCGAAGCCGTCGTGCTCGCGCAGCGCGCGTGCCGCGGCATCGCTGACATCGACCACCACGAAGTTCTCGGCCTGGTTGTTGATGTCGTCCAGGTACTTCCGCTCGAACACGTGCTCGATGAAACCGGGCGTGCCGACGAAGGCCTGCCGCCCGCGCAGGGCGGTCTGCTTCGCCTTGCCATCGGCCAGGAACTCACCGGCGTGCCGGCCCAGCAGGATGCTGTCGGTCTCGTGCAGGGTCAGGAAGGTGCCGATGGAGAGCTCATCGGCCGAGAACTCGCGATCGAACGCGGCATCGCCGTACAGCTCGCGCTGGGTCGCCAACTGCGCGACCTGGCGGCCGACCCCGCATTCGGCCCGTACGCGGCCCTCGTAGAAGGTCTGCAGTGCCGCGCTGTTGGCCTCGGCCGGCTGATAGCCGCGACCGAAGCTGCGGAAGCGCTCCCAGCCCTTGGCCTGCGCGCCGCCTGCACCGAAACCGATCCAGCCCAGCTGCAAGGCCGAGAAGCGGAAGCCGTCGTTGTTCTGCAGGGCGGTGGTGGCCCGGCGCGTGGCCGCGCCCAGCTTGAATGCATACGCACAGACCGTGCCCGGGTCATCGAACAGGGTCGGCAGCCAGGCCTGGCGCTGCTGCGCCGACCACTGCCGCGGCAGCCGTACGCGCAGGTCACCTGCGGCCTGCGCCTGGCGCAGGTCGGCGCGCTCGCACACCGGTCCGGCATGGACCACCGGCGCAGCGACGTCCGCCTCACTGAACTGCCAGCCCAGCGCTTCCAGCACGCCCTGCGCGCACGACGCCGCGCTCCACGCACTGGCCGCCGGGATCAGCCCCAGCAGCACCGCGAGCGCACAGCGGCGCCAGCGCCGCGATCCTGCTGCCATGGCGCGCCGCACCCCCGCCCGCTCAGCGCAGGGAGGCCGGGGTATCGCTCACCACCGTGGCTGGCGTCGGCTCCACCGCCGCAGCGGGGGCGGTCGCCGGCGCGGCAGCCGGGCTGGGCTCGGGCACGGCCGCTGCCGGCAGGTACTGCTGCAGGCGCTCGAAGAAGCGGCGATAGAAGGTGGCGTCCTGCACGGTACTGCTGGCCACTTTCACCAGCGAGTCGTCATTGCTGCCGAACGGCAGCGAGACCGAGCCCAGCGCGCCGACGCCGACGCTGGCCGAGGTCGGGCTTTTCTTCAACGCGTAGCGGTCCTGCACCGCGCTGACGAACACCAGCGCCTGGTCACCGCGCGGCGCGCACGAAATACGCAGCACCAGCTGCTCGTGCTCTTCATCCCTGGGCTGGAAGTTCTTGTTGCCTTCCACGGCATCATCGCCGGCGCGGGCGATCGCATAGCCCTGGCTGAGCAGGGTGCGGCGGGCGGCCTCGCAGGCCTGGGCAGGCGGGCCGGGCACCGTGCGCGAATAGGTATCGCCGGAGTCGAACGACTCACGGATCAGGGTGCTGTCGGCGGCGCGGCCGCCACAGGCGGTCAAGGCGGCGAACACCGCCAGCAGCGGGATCGAACGTACACGACGAAAGCGCATGGCCGCTCCTGCGGAAATCCAGCCTCCAAGGATAGACCCGTGCGCGTTGGCAGGAGGTGGATACGCACAGGCCGCCCCGAAGGGCGGCCTGTGGAGTTGTCACCTGTTCAGCTGGTGGCGGCCGGTGGTCAGTCCGCCCAGCGGCCCGCGGCAGTCGACTGTGGCAGGACCTGGGCCGACAGCGGGCGGTCGGCCTCGAGCAGGTTCACCGCATCGGCCAGGATCGCCGCCGACTCGCGCAGCAGCGGATCCGGGCGCTTTTCGGCGGCCTTCTCGCGGGCGGCATCCTTGACGATGTCGCGTTCGTTGCCGGTCAGGCCGTCGTCATTGCTGTCGTCGGCCAGCGGGTCCAGATCCAGGCCCAGCTGCTTGCGGATCGCCTGGCGATCGGTGCGCTGCTTGTCCTGCTTCTCGCGCTCGGCGCGGCGCTCGGCCTCGTTGAGCGAGATGTACTTCTTGGCCTTCTCCGCCCGGAACTGCTCGACATCCTCGTTCCACCACTGGAACTCCTTGTCGGCGGCGATACGCGTGTCGTGGCGGCTTTCCAGCTTGGGCAGCAGCGGGCCGAAGTTGCCGTACTGGGTGTGCGGCACCGCGGCGATGCGGGTCCACGGCAGCGCGTTGTCGTAGGTGCTTTCGCCGTACTCGCTGGCGTCCACGCTGGCCGGGAAGGCCAGATCGGGCACCACGCCCTTGTGCTGGGTGCTGCTGCCGCTAACGCGGAAGAACTGGGCGATGGTCAGCTTGACCTGGCCGAAGCGCTGGGTCTCGCCACTCGGCCACCGGTCCAGATCGACGATGTTCTGCACGGTGCCCTTGCCGAAGGTGGTCTCACCGATCACCAGGCCACGGCCGTAATCCTGGATGGCGCCGGCGAAGATCTCCGAGGCCGAGGCCGAACCGCGGTTGATCAGCACGGCCAGCGGGCCATCCCACGCGACCACTTCGCTGCGGTCGCTGTTGACGGTGACGCGGCCACCGGATTCGCGGACCTGGACCACCGGGCCCTGTTCGATGAACAGACCGGTCAGTTCGATCGCTTCATCCAGCGAACCACCGCCGTTGTTGCGCAGGTCCAGCACCACGCCGTCGAGCTTGTCGGCCTTGAAGCCGGCCAACAGCTTGGCCACGTCGCGCGTCGCCGACGCGTAGTCCGCGGCATTGCGGCGGCGGCCTTCAAAGTCCTGGTAGAAGGTGGGCAGCTTGATCACGCCCACCTTGCGCTCGGGCTCTCCATCCTTGGCCGGAATGGTCAGGGTCTCGCCCTTGGCGGCCTGTTCGGCCAGACGCACCTTCTGGCGGGTCAGCACCAGGGTGTGGTGCTTGCCGTCCACGCCTTCTTCGGCCGGGATGAACTCCAGGCGGACCTGGGTATCGCTCTTGCCACGGATCTTGGCCACCACGTCATCGATGCGCCAGCCGATCACGTCTTCCAGCGGACCGGACTTGCCCTGGCCGACGCCGACGATGCGGTCGCCCGGCTTGAGCGTGCCATTGACCGCGGCCGGACCGCCGGCGATGACCTCGCGGATCACCACCATGTCGTCCTGGCGCTGCAGCTGCGCGCCGATGCCTTCCAGCGACAGCGACATCGCCTGGTTGAAGTTCTCGGCGGTGCGCGGGGTGAAGTAATCCGTGTGCGGGTCCACGGCGCTGGTGTAGGCGTTGAGGAAGAACTGGAACACGTCCTCGCCCTTCAACTCATTGACCGACTTTTCCAGCGTCGCGTAGCGCTTGTCCAGCGTCTTGCGGATCTCGGCCGGCTGCTTGCCGGCCAGCTTCAGGCGCAGCCAATCATTCTTGACCGACTTGCGCCACAGATCGTCCAGTTCGGCGCTGCTCGCGGCCCACGGCACGTCCTTGCGGTCGTACTCGAACTTTTCGTCGGTGCTGAAATCGAAGTCCTGCTTGAGCAGCTTGCGCGCATACCCGACGCGCTCGCCCACGCGCTGCTTGTAGACCGCGAACACCTGGAACGCCGGCTCCAGCTCGCCGCCGCGGATGGCGGTGGCGATGTTGGCCTCGAACGGGGCGAAGCGGGTGATGTCGGCCTGGGTGAAGAACTGCTTGCTGCTATCGAGCGATTCCAGATAGCGCTTGAAGACGTCCTTGGAGGTCGCGGCATCCAGTGCGCGCGGCCGGTAGGCGTATCGGCTGTCCGACAGCAGCCCGTAGACCAGCTTGGAGGTGGTCACCTGGTCGGGTGTTGCCGCCGAAGGCAGCGCGGGCGAATCGGCGTAGGCGGCCAGTGCCATCGGCGCGGTGAGCGCCAGGGCCATCAGGAATGCGGGGGCTTTGAATTTCATGGACTAGCTCGTGGCACCTTGCCAAGGGAGAGACTGCGTGCATTACAGACACCACGACAGTGCCGAAAGTTGCCGCGTTTGTCACCGGGGCCTTCAGCCTACCGAGGCCGTTGGAGAAATTTGTGAATACCGGCGGGATCGGCAGGCAGGCACAGGCCTGCGGCCATCCGCGGTTCAGGGCCGCGGCCGGGGAAAGACGGAGTGGATTGGCAGAACGGGCCCCGAAGGGCCCGCTGGATCAACCGGCGACGCCGGCGTCGGCCGCCTGGCGGTCGGCATGGTAGGACGAGCGCACCATCGGACCGGAGGCGACGTGGCTGAAGCCCAGCGCATTGCCGTACTCCTCCAGCGCCTTGTACTCCTCGGGGGTCCAGTAACGCAGCACCGGGTGGTGATGCGCGGTCGGCTGCAGGTACTGGCCGATCGTGATCATGTCCACATCATGCTCGCGCAGGTCGCGCAGCGTGGCCTGGACCTGCTCCAGGGTCTCGCCGAGGCCGAGCATGATGCCTGACTTGGTGGCGATCTCCGGGTGCTGGGCCTTGAACTTCTTGAGCAGGGTCAGCGACCACTGGTAGTCCGCGCCCGGGCGCACATTGCGGTACAGGTCCGGCACGGTTTCGATGTTGTGGTTGAACACGTCTGGCGGGTTGGTCGCCAGGATCTCCAGCGCGCGCTCCATGCGGCCCTTGCCACGGAAATCCGGGGTCAGCACTTCGATCTTGGTGTTGGGCGACCTGGCGCGGATGGCACCGATGCAGTCGGCGAAGTGCTGGGCACCGCCGTCGCGCAGGTCATCGCGGTCCACGCTGGTCACCACGACATACTTCAGCCCCATGTCCGCCACCGTCTGGGACAGGCTGGCCGGCTCGTTGGCATCCGGCGGCTTGGGCCGGCCGTGGGCGACGTCGCAGAACGAGCAGCGGCGGGTGCAGACCTCGCCGAGGATCATGAAGGTCGCGGTGCCGTGGCTGAAGCACTCGTGGATGTTGGGGCAGCTGGCTTCCTCGCAGACCGTGACCAGGCGGTTTTCGCGCAGCTTGGCCTTGAGGTTCTGCACGGCATTGCCGGAGGGAATCCGCACGCGGATCCACGACGGCTTGCGCAGCACCGGCACGTCGGCGAACTGCACCGGGGAGCGGCCGATCTTGTCACCGCCGATCTGTTTGACGCCCGTCTGCAACGGGGCGGCGGACGGCGTGTCGCCCTGCACAACCTGCAGGGGAATGAGGCGAGCGGTGGTTTCAGTCATGGCCTTGGTCGGCGGCGTTCACGCCGCGTCAGTCAAATCGGGTAATTCAGCGGCCGGCTCGAGGGCCAGGCCGAACTGGCGGGCAAGATGGCCCAGCAGCACCGGCGTGACGGCTGCCATGCCGGACGGTCCCCCCAAGTCTACCACCGAGGTCACCTGCAGCCCTTGATAGCCACAGGGGTTGATCCGGCGGAACGGTTCCAGGTCCATGGCCACATTGAAGGACAGGCCATGGAAGGTGCAGCCACGGCGGACGCGGATGCCCAGGGCGGCGACCTTCGCCCCGCCCACGTAGACCCCGGGCGCGCCCTCCAGCCGCTCGGCGCCGATGTTCCAGTCGCCGAGGGTGTCGATGATGGCCTGCTCGATGCGGCAGACGTAGTCGCGCACGCCGATCCCCAGCCGACGCAGCTGCAGCAGCGGGTAGATCACCAGCTGGCCGGGGCCGTGGTAGGTCACCTGGCCGCCGCGGTCGACATGCAGAACGGGAATATCGCCGGGGGCGAGCACGTGCTCGTCCTTGCCGGCCTGGCCCAGGGTGAACACCGGGTCGTGCTCGACCACCCACAGCTCGTCGGGGGTGTCCTCGGTGCGGGCATCGGTGAAGCGCTGCATCGCGTGCCAGACCGGGGCATAGGGCTGGCGGCCGAGGTCGCGCACAATGGCCGGTTGCGGCGCCCGGTCACCCGGGGCCGCAGCGGTGGCGCAGCTGGTTACAGCGTCCACTTCACTTCCGGGTGGTCGCGCAGGGCGTTGTGGGCGGCGTCGTACTGGTCGCGGTTATCCGCCTTGAACACCAGTCGCACCGACACATACTTGCCGTTGGACGAGTGTTTCCAGCTGATGCGCTCGCTCAGCACATCCACGCCGGCCAGCTCGAGCAGGCGCGGCAGTTCGCGTTCCAGGTCCTTGCCGGCTGCGCCCATGGCGCTGAGTTCGAACTGGCCGGGAAACTGGAAGCCGTGGTCGGGGTTGTCAGACTTGATCTCCATGACCGGGATTATGGGGATGCCTGCGCCCGAACCCAAGCGCTGCTTGATCGTGCGCACAGCGGCGCCGAACGGCCCGTGAAAACGCCTGTATCGCCACTGATACGCAGCAGTGCGTGCGCAGTGCTGTTCACGACATCACGCTCTGATTACGCTGTACCGGCTTAAGAAAGAATAAATCCCCGCCTGGTATCCCATGTCTCTGAAGCCCTTTGCGCTGCCGGCCGCACTCGCCGGTGTCCTGGCCCTGGCCGCGCCTGCCGCCCACGCCGCCACTCAATGCGGGCCCGATGCGATGCGCGAGCACCCGCCGCAGGTCAATTTCCGCGTCGACAACGACCTCTTCGGTGGCAAGGACCAGGACCAGGGCTATACCAACGGCGCCCAGATCACCTTCGTCTCGCCGAACCTGGTCGATTACACCGATGACCCGTGCCTGCCGCGCCTGGCGCGCTGGGTCAACAGCCACCTGGAGCGGCTGCATCCGGGCGAGTACGAACAGCAGAACATGATCTTCAGCCTGGCCCAGGGCATCTTCACCCCCACCGATTTCACCCGGAAGGACCTGATCGAGGACGACCGGCCGTATGCGGGCGTGCTGATCGGCAGCTTCGGTTACAACGCGCGTCGCGGCGACCGGTTGCAGACCACGCAGCTGGCGTTGGGCGTGGTGGGGCCGTGGGCCCAGGGCGAGGAAGTCCAGAACGCGGTGCACGAGCTGCTGGGCGATGAGAAGTTCCAGGGTTGGGACAACCAGCTGCACAACGAGCCGGTGATCATGCTCACGCACGAGCGGATGCGCCGGTGGCCGGCCGACGCCAGTGAGAACCTGGGCGGCTGGGGCTGGGATGCGATCAGCCACTACGGTGGCGCGGTAGGCAATCTGGCCACGCACCTCAATGCCGGTGGCGAGGTGCGCTTTGGTTGGAAGTTGCCGGATGATTTCGGCAGCACGCCGCTGCGCCCGGCCGGTGAGAACACTGCGCCGACGCGCGGCGGCAAGCCGAGCGGCTGGTCGTGGCATCTGTTCGCCACCACGGATGCGGCGTGGGTGATCCGCGATATCACGCTGGACGGCAATACCTTCCGCAACAGCCACAGCGTGGACAAGCGCCACGTGGTGGGGACGGCCGGTTACGGGCTGGCGGTGATGCGCGGTCGCTGGAAGTTCGCGCTGGCCCGTTACCACAGCACGCGCGAGTTCGATGGGCAGCGTGAGGCGCCGGTGTTCGGCAGCTTCACGATCAGCCGGTCGCTGTAAGCGAGCGACTGATGGTGAAGCGGGTAGCTGCCGACCGTTGGTCGGCTCATCGCCCACCCCAAAAAAAGACCGGCTTTCGCCGGTCTTTTTTCAGTGCGGTCGAACCGGATTACTCCGATTCCCACCACATCCAGAAGCTGTCCCACAGGCGCTTGAAGAAGCCGGCTTCTTCCACGGCGGCCACGGCCACCAGCGGGGCCTGGGCGACGACCTGGTTGTCCAGCATCACCTTCAGGGTGCCGACCTGCTGGCCGGCGGTGAACGGCGCTTCGAGGGTCTTGGGCACATCGATGCTCGGCTTGAGATCGTTGTAGCGGCCGCGCGGGACGCTGACCAGCATCGGCTGGGCCACGCCCAGCTGCAGCTTGTCGGTCTTGCCCTTCCACACCTTGTGCTCGGCCACGACCTTGCCCGGCTCGTACATGCGGTGGGTTTCGAAGAAGCGGAAGCCCCAGTTGAGCAGCGCCAGGCTGTCATCGGCGCGCTGCTTTTCCGAGCCGCCACCGAGCACCACGGCGACCAGGCGCTGGTCACCCCGCTGGGCCGAGCTCATCAGGCAGTAGCCGGCTTCGGAAGTATGGCCGGTCTTGATGCCGTCCACGCTCTGGTCGCGCCACAGCAGCAGGTTGCGGTTGGGCTGGGTGATGTTGCCGACGGTGAATTCCTTCACCTTGTTGTAGGCGTAGGTTTCCGGATAGTCACGCACCATCGCGCGGCCCAGCAGGGCCAGGTCGTACGCGGTGGTGTGGTGGCCCGGGGCGCTCAGGCCATGGGCGTTGACGAAGTGGGAATCCTTCATGCCGATCTTGGCCGCGTAGCTGTTCATCAGCGAGGCGAAGGCCTCTTCGCTGCCGGCCACGTGTTCGGCCAGGGCGATCGCGGCATCGTTGCCGGACTGGATCGCCATGCCCTTTTCCATGTCTTCCAGGCGTGCGGTCTGGTTGACCGGGAAGCCGCTGTAGCTGCCGTCGGTGCCGGCGCCGCCCTCGCGCCAGGCGCGCTCGCTCATCATCACCTGGTCATCGGTGCGGACCTTGCCGTTCTTGACCTCGGCGGCCACGACATACGACGTCATCACCTTGGTGATGCTGGCCGGGGCCAGTTGTTCGTGCACGTTTTCACCGGCCAGGACCTGCCCGGTGGCGTAATCCATCAGGATCCAGGCCTTGGAGACGCTGGGCTTGGGGGCCGGCGGGGTCGCCACGGTGGCCGGAGCGGCGGCGGCGGGAGCAGGCGCCGGTGCCGGGGTCGGCGCAGGGGTCTGGGCGGAAACCATGCCCACGAACAGGGTCGTGGCCATGGCAGCGGCGGCAAAGCGGAATTTCATCGGACAGCAAGCTCCTGGAGGGCGCCAAGGGGTGGATGAGGGATAACGGGCATTGTAGGCCCAAGGAGCGGCGGCACGCGCTGGCGTGCCGCGGGCAGTGGAAGGCTCAGTCCTTCACGATCTGCGGCGCCCCGAAGCCCAGACCGGCAATCCGGCCGGCAAGTTCCGAGGCGCTGGCATGGTCGGGGGCCGGCACGCGCAGGCGCCACAGGGTGCGCCCGCCACTGACGATGTCGCTGATGCTGGCCCCGGCGATGCCCGCCGAGGACAGCTGGCCGAGCGCGCGGGTGGCGTTGTCACGGCTGGCGAAGCTGGCGACCTGCAGCAGCACGCTGCCGAGCACCTGCTGGGAAAGCGTTGCACCGGGGGCCGGTGCCGGACGTGCCGCGGGTGCGGCGGCGGGCAATGCGGCCACCGCCACCGGCGCACTGTTGACGCTGGCAGCCTGGGTGGTGGCGGGCTTGCCGGTGGCAACGCGCACACCGTTGTCGCGCATCCAGTGATCGAAGTTGTCGGCGTTGCCCGGCTTGGCCGAATCGGCCACGCGGTAGCGGTACTTCTCGCCGGCCGGTTTGGCGGCAGCGGTCGCCGTGGCGGCCGGCAGCTTGCCGACCAGCGCATCCATCTCGCTGGCACTGCGCACGGCAGCGGCGGGCGCGGAGGCGGCGGCAGCCGCAGCGGCGGCGACCTCGCGGCGCTCGCGGCGGCTGGGCTTGTCGACCATCAGGTTGTCATCCCCCGGTGCCAGCGCACGCACCTCCACGTTGCCGGTGCCGCGCTGGGTGATGCCCAGGCGCACGGCGGCGGCATAACTGAGATCGACCACGCGCCCATCGTGGAACGGGCCGCGATCGTTGACGCGCACGATCACCGATTCGCCGTTGTCCAGGTTGGTCACCCGGGCAAAGCTCGGCAGCGGCAGGGTCTTGTGCGCGGCGGTGAAGGCGTACATGTCGTACACCTCGCGGTTGGAAGTCAGGCGGCCGTGGAACTTGGCGCCATAGTAGGAAGCAGTGCCCTTCTCGGCATAGCCGCGGGTCTTGTCCATCACCTGGTACTGCTTGCCCAGCACGACGTACGGCGATTTGTTGCCGATCGGCGAGCGCGGCAGATCGACCACTTCCGGCTCGGGGATGCAGGCCACGTTCGGGATGTAGGTGGGGGTGCTGTCATTCACGCCCGGCTTGTACAGACCGCCGGCGCGGTAATCGCCGCGCGTGCTGGGATCTTCAGCAGCCGCCTTGTAGGGAGAGCCTTCCGGACAATGCGCCGGACGCCCGCCCTTGCCCTGCACCACCGCGGCGGACGGCTTGCTGCTGCCGGCGCTGCTGGCACCGGGTTTCTTCGGCGCACTGCTGCAGGCGGCCAGTGCCAGTATCAACAGACCCGGGATCAGCCATCTGGAGCGTGCGATCGTGTTCATGCCGGCGGCAACTCCTGTCCAGCAATGGCCTGGGACAGCTGGTACACGGCCATCGCATACATTTTCGAGAGGTTGTAGCGGGTAATGGCGTAGTAGTTCTGGAAGCCCAGCCAGTACTGCTTGCCGGTGCTGCCTTCCAGGGTGATCGGGGTGGCGGTCAGGCCCGCGGCGACCGGCACGCTGGGCTGGTACCCGCGCTGGGCCAGCTGCGACAGCGTCCAGGTCGGCGCCCATTCGGTCGGATTGAATTCCTCGCGACCGGCCTGCAGCGTGGCCGGCACGGCCACCGGGCCACCCCGGACCCAACCGCCCTTCTTGACGAAGTAATTGGCGATCGACGAGAACACGTCGTCGTAGCTGTTGAACAGATCGCGGCGGCCATCGCCGTTGCCGTCCACCGCATAGTCCAGATAGCTGGAGGGCATGAACTGGCCCATGCCCATCGCGCCGGCGTAGCTGCCCTTGATCGCGGTGATGTCCAGCTTTTCATCGCGGGTCAGCGCGAACAGGCGCGACAGCTCGTCGCGGAAGAACAGCTCGCGGCGCACTTCACGTTCAAGCTTGGCCGGGTCGCCGCTGCGCGGGTACTTGAAGGCCAGTGTGTACAGCGCATCGAGCACGCGGTAGTTGCCGGTATTGCCGCCGTAGCTGGTTTCCACGCCGATGATCGCCACGATCACCTCGGCCGGGACGCCGGTGCGCTGCTGCACGCGCATCAACTCATCGCGGTGCTGGGCGAGGAATTTCTTTCCGCCCTCGATCCGCGCCTGGCTGATGAACATCGGCCGGTACTCGTTCCACGGTTTGACCCGCTCGGCCGGGCGCGACATCGCGGCGATGATCGGATCACGGATCTGCGCCTGGGCAAGTGTCGCCTCGATCTGCGCGGCCGGAATGCCGTAACGGGCGGCGGTATCGCGCACGAAGTTGGCGCGGGCCACCTCGAAGGGCACCGGGGTCAGATCCACCGGGGCGGCGTTGGCCCCAGCTGCCTCCGGGGCAGCTTCGGCCGGACCCTTGCTGCCGGGGGCCGGCGTGACGGGAACACCCGAGGCCTGCGGCGTCGGTGAAGGAGTCTGCGGCTGGGTCGCACAAGCGACCAAACCGAGCGTGAGCATGCAGGCCAGGGAGCGTCGAATCATCGCGGCAGGTTAGCAGGTCATGGATGAATTAAAACCCCTAAGACCATGAATCTCAACGGATTGCCCGAGTTTCTCCACTGCCGTTAAGGCCGTGTGTAGACAGGCGCATGACCGGCGCCCATTCATGTATTGCTGCAGGGGCGCCATGATCGCGGCGGTACCGGTGTGCGGCACGGCCCGCCACCAAGCGGCCGGGGCAGCCCAGCAAGGGCGGCCACGCAATGCACGTCTCACTTTTGGAAGTTGGTAGGGACGGCACAAGAGGTTCGCCGGTTGCGTCCCCATCCCCGCAGACGCAACCGGCCAAACCGGACCTGATCGGCAGCGGCGCGGCGCGCATCTCCCCAGCGCGCGCTTCGCCCCTCTGCCTGTGAGGTCAACTACTCCCCGCCAGACTCCCCCTCCGCGATGCTTGGCTCAGCGCGTCGTTGTTGGCGGGCCGCCATTGTGCAGGCCGTTTACGACAAGTCCATTGATCGAGATCAAGTCACTTCATATCTGTGCGCCACTTCTCACTTTTGCCCGCGCGCGTTGACAACGTGTGCACCTGAAACCGTTTCCCCATGGGTGCCCGCGCAGCAGCTGCGCAAACGTCGCTCATGTGGCATGCACCGGCTGGTGCTGTCGTGCGGCCATGACCAGCCCGAAACTGGCCAGCAGCGAGACCGCCGAGGTGCCGCCATAGCTGATCAGCGGCATCGGCACGCCCACCACCGGCAGCAGGCCGGAGATCATGCCGCCGTTGACCAGCACATAGACGAAGAACACCAGGCCGGTGGTGCCCACCAACAGGCGCGAGTAGCCACAGCGCGATTGGCTGGCGATCCACAGGCAGCGCGCGGTAACGAACAGGAACAGGCTGAGCACCACTACCACGCCGACCCAGCCGAACTCCTCGGCCAGCACCGAGAAGGCGAAGTCGGTGGTGTACTCGGGCAGGAAATCCAGCGTGGCCTGGGTCCCCTGCCCCCAGCCTTTGCCGTGCATGCCGCCCGAGCCGATCGCGATCTTGGACTGGATGATGTTCCAGCCGGTGCCCAGCGGATCGTTCTCCGGGTACAGGAAGGTCAGCACGCGATCCTTCTGGTACTGGCGCAGCAGCCCGAACCAGGCCAGCGGCGCAGCGACCGACAGCCCGCCCAGGGCCACGGCCATCCACCACCAGCGCAGGCCCGCCAACAGCAGCGCGAACACCCCGCTGGCGGTCACCAGCGTGGCGGTGCCGAGGTTGGGCTGCAGCAGGATCAGCACGGCGGGGCCACCGATCAGCATCGCGGCGGTGAGTACCGCACGCGGCCGCGGCGGCAACGGCTGCTTGTGCAGGTACCAGGCCATCATCATCGGCAGGCTCAGCTTGAGCAGCTCGGAGGGCTGCAGATAGAACACGCCCAGGTTCAACCAGCGCTGGCCGTATTTGCCGGTGCCCACCACATACACCGCCAGCAGCGGCAGCAGGGACAGGGTGTAGATCCACGGCGACCACGCGCGTAGTTCCACCACCGGCAGCCGCGACAGCCCCCACAGGGCGGCAAGCCCGGCGCCGTAGCGCATCGCCTGCGCATGCACGGGCCCGTCCACGCTGTGCAGCACGGCCAGGCCGGCCACCATCAGCAGGCACAAGGCGCCCAGCAGCGGCAGATCCAGCGTGCGGAAGAAGAAATGGAACACGGCGCGTGCGCGCTGCAGTAGTTCGACCATGCGGACGACTCCTGTGGATGACGCGACGCACAGCAGGAGGCGACACGGCGAACAGAAAGCGGACCCGCGATGCGGGCCGGCGCGAGCGCAGGACCGTAACACGCGTGGGCACCCCAATCCTTAGCCGACACGTACCGCCGGTGCGCGGCGTACGCATCGCGCGCACTCAGCCGTAGCCGCCGTGCACCGGATTGTGGCGACGCACGGCCATCACCAGGCCGAAGCCGGCCAGCAGCGATACCGCCGAGGTGCCGCCGTAACTGATCAAGGGCATCGGCACGCCCACCACCGGCAACAAACCGGAAATCATGCCGCCGTTGACCAGCACATAGACGAAGAACGCCAGCCCGGTCGCGCCGGCCAGCAGCCGTGAATAGGTATCGCGCGATTGCGAGGCGATCCACAGGCAGCGCCCGATCACCACCAGGTACAGGGCGAGCACGATGGCCACGCCGATCCAGCCGAACTCTTCACTGAGCACGGAGAAGGCGAAGTCGGTGGTCTGTTCGGGAATGAAGTTCAGGTGCGACTGCGAGCCCTGGCCCCAGCCCTTGCCATCGAAGCCGCCCGAGCCGATCGCGATCTTGGACTGGATGATGTTCCAGCCCGCACCGAGCGCATCGCTCTCCGGGTCCATGAACATCATGATGCGGTCCTTCTGGTACGGGCGCAGCAGCCAGAACCAGGCCACCGGCGCGGCCGCGGCGACCCCGCCGACCGCCACGCCCACCCACCACCACGGCAGCCCGGCCAGCAGCAGCACGAACGCGCCACTGGCGGCGATCAGCACGCCGGTGCCGAAATCCGGCTGCAGCATCACCAGCCCGGTCGGCACGCCGATGATCACCGCACTGGTCAGCACCGTGGGGAAACGTGGCGGCAGTGGCATGCGATGCAGGTACCAGGCCACCATCATCGGCAGGCTGACCTTGAGCAGCTCGGCCGGCTGCAGGTAGAACAGCTTCAGATCCAGCCACTGCCGGCCGTACTTGCCGGTGCCCAGCACGAACACGGCCAGCAGCGGAATCATCGATACCGCGTAGATCAGGGGCGTGGCCGAGCGGATGCGCAGGATCGAGACCCGCGAAATCGCCCACATCGCGGCCAGGCCGACCGCGAAACGCGCGCCCTGCGCGAACACCAAGCCGTCGCCACCGGCGCTCTTGAGCACCGCCAGGCCGATCAGCATCAGCGCGCCCAATGCCAGGCAAAGCACCCAGTCCAGCGAGCTGCTGAAACGGACGGCCATATCGACCGCCCAGCGCAGGAAGACCTTCATCGTGGCCGCTCCGGTGCGGTCGGGGGCGCGGTGGCACTGGGCACGGGCGCGCCGGGTTCCGGCACAGGCGCAGGCGCCGGCACGCCCACCACGACCGGCAGCAGCTCCAGCGCAGCGACGGCGGCATCGCCGGCCTCGCGGGCCGCGCCATCACCACCATCGAAGGCGGTGATGCCGATCGCGGTCGTGCCGCGCTCGCTGTCCAGCGGTTCCAGGCCGTCGGGCATCTTGCCGAGCAGCCAGGCATCGAAAATCTTGCGTGCGATCGGTGCCGCCGCCGAGCCGCCGTAACCACCGCCCTCGACCGCGATCGCCACCGCGATGACCGGGTTGTCGGCCGGCGCGAAGCCCACGAACAGTGCGCGGTGGCGCAGGTGCAGCGGCAGGCTGCGCGGGTTGACCGCGGCCGTGCCACGGCGGCTGATCACCTGCGCGGTACCGGTCTTGCCGGCCATCACGTACGGCGCGCCCGCAGCCGCACGCGCGCCACTGCCGCCCGGCTGCATGGTGCCCATCATGCCCTCGCGCACCGCCTGCAGATTGCTCGGCGTGGGGCTGATCGGCTTGCTTTCACCCGGCGGCGTTGCGGTCCAGTCCGCGTCGAAGCCGGCCCGCTGCTGCATCACCAGGTGCGGCTGGCGCAGGTGGCCATCGGCGATCCCGGCCACGCCATGCACCAGCTGCAGCGGAGTGACCTTCCAGTCGCCCTGGCCGATGCTGACGTTGACCGTGTCGCCGGGATACCAGCGTTCTTTTCTCGATTTGTACTTGGCCGCCGGCGAAGGCAGGATGCCGCCGATCTCGCCGGTCAGGTCGATGCCGGTCGGCGCACCGAACCCGTAATAACCCATGTAGTGGTCAAAGCGTTCGATGCCCAGATCCAGCGCGAGCTTGTAGTAGTACGTGTTGACCGACTGGGTGATCGACTTGCGCAGATCGGTCCAGCCATGCCCGCCACGGTTGGCATCGCCCCAGCCGCGCGAGGTGCCCGGCAGATAGAACATGCCGGTGGAGAGGATCTTGTCCTCCGGCCGGCGCACGCCACTGTCCAGCCCGGCCAGGCCGATCAACGGCTTGATCGTGGAGCCCGGCGCGACGCCGCCCAGCACCAGGCGGTTGAACTGCGGCCGCGACGGGTTGTCGTTGAGCGCCTTGAAATCGGCGTGCGAGATGCCGTTGACGAACAGGTTGGGGTCGTACGAGGGCAGGCTGACCATCGCCAGCACCTCGCCGGTGCGCGGGTCCATCGCCACCGCTGCGCCTTCGAACTCGCCGAAGGCGGCGACCATCGCGCGCTGCAGATCGGCGTCGATGGACAGCCGCAGATCGCTGCCGGACTGCGCCGCGACCCGGCCGATGGTGCGGATCGCGCGGCCCTGCACGTTGGTCTCGACCTGCTCGTAACCGACCTTGCCGCGCAGCTGCTGCTCGTAATAGCGCTCCAGCCCGGACTTGCCGATGTGGGTCAGCGCGGCATTGCCCTCGCCCAGCATCTCCAGGTCTTTGTCATCCACCCGGCCGACGTAGCCGATGATGTGCGCGAACAGATCGCCATAGGGATAGCGGCGGGTCAGGTACGGCTCCAGCTCCACGCCGGGGAAGCGCCAGCGGTCCACCGCAAAGCGCGCCATCTCCTCATCGGTGACACGCAGCTTGAGCGTGACCGGCAGGAAACTACGGCGCGCCTTGCGCGACTTGTTGAAGGTCTCGATGTCTTCCGGGCTGAGCGCGAGGATCCTGGACAGGCCGGCCAGGGTGGCGTCCATGTCCTTGACCTTGTCCGGGGTGATGTCCAGGCGGAACGCCGGCACGTTCTCGGCCAGCAGCCGACCGTTGCGGTCGTAGATCATCCCGCGCCCGGGCACCACCGGCCGCGGCTTGATCCGGTTGGCCTCCGAGCGCGTGGCGTAGATGTCGTGGTCCATCACCTGCAGCTTGAAGTACCAGCCGCCCAGCCCGATCAGGCATACCAGTACGCCGAGGAAGCCCAGCGCGGCGCGGCGCCGGAACTGTTCTGCCTCGGCATGCGGATTCTTGGCCTGGCGGCGCATGTACATGTCAGCGCCCGCGTCGCCCGAAGCGCAGCGCGTCCAGCAGCACGAACACCAGCGGCCACAGCGCCATGCCCAGCAGCGGCGCCCACCAGTACGACCACGGCAGGGTCGGCTCGCCCACCACGATGTGCACCACCGCGCTGACGATGCGGTCGTTGAACAGCAGCCCGCCGATCGCCAGGATCTGCTGGGACATCGGGAAGAAGCGGATCCGCGCGCGGAAGCGCTGCAGGATGAAGGTCAGGATCACCAGCCGCAGCGCCTGCTCGCCCAGCACGCCGCCATACAGCAGATCGGCGATCACGCCGCTGGCGAAGGCGATGCCCAGCCCGACCCGGTCCGGCGTTTCAATCACCCAGTAGGCCAGCACCAGCGCCAGCCAGTACGGCCGCAGCGGCTGCAGCAGGGCCGGCAACGGCAGCAGGCCGAGCAGCAGCGCCACCACCAGACTGACCGGCAGCACCCAGGGTTTATCGCGCAGGCGGCTCATGGCCGGTTCTCCACGGGTTCGGCCTGCCGAGCATGGCTCGGCACTACCGTGGATTCGGCTGCGGCACGGCGCGGAACGGTCACCGGTACCGGTGCGGCCGGACCGGGCCGGTTGGCCTGTGGTGCATTGGCGGGCGCCGCCGCAGGTGCCGTCGTGGCCGGGGATGAACCCGCCGGGGTGGTACTGGCCGGCGCGGCGGTGCCGGCCGGCGTGCCCTCCTGCAACGGCGCGGCGGCCGGGCCACCGGCTTCCCCGGCATCGCGGCGCAGGTTCGGCGGCAGGTGGATTGCTTCACCCGGGCGCAGCAGCAGCACGTCGCGGCCACGGTCGAGCTGGGCGGCCGGCTTCAGTTCGCCGACCAGGAAGGCATGGGTGTCGTCCGGACGCAGGGCGGTGATGCTGCCGACCGGGAAGCCGGCCGGGAAACGACCGCCCAGCCCGGAGGTGACGATCTCATCGCCGACTTCCACCCCGGCACTGAGCGGGATGTCACGCAGTTCCAGCTTGTCGCCGCGGCCGTAGACGATCAGCCGCACGCCGTTGCGGGCCACGGTCACCGGCACGGCATGGTCGGGGTCGGTGAGCAGCAGCACGGTCGCGCTGTTGCCGGTGGTGGCGATCACCTGGCCCATCAGGCCGCCGGCGTCGATCACCGCCTGGCCGACATGCACGCCATCGCGGGTGCCGGCCGCCAACACCAGGCGCTGGCGCACCGGGTCCAGGTCGATATCCAGGATCGGCGCGAGCTGCACATCCAGGCCACTGCGCTCGGCCACGTTGAGCAGTTCGCGCAGCTGGGCGTTGTCCAGCGCGGCGGTCTGCAGCCGGGTCAGGCGCGCGTTGGCGATGAGCAGCTGGTTGCGCAGCTCGCGGTTCTCGCTGACCAGCTGGCCGTGGCTGGCCGCATTGTCCTTGACCTGGGTACCGAGCCGGCCCGGCAGGCCGGCCAGCGCCCACACCGGCTGCACCAGCACGTTGGCCTGCGCGCGCAGGCGCGACAGCCAGCCGGCCTGGTCATCGAGCACGATCAGGGTGATGGCCAGGGCCAGGTAAGCGAGCAGGCGCAGCGGACTGGCGGCATCGCCCTGGCGGGAGGCTACGGGAGGACCGGCGTAAGGCGGCACAGGCGTCGACTGGGAAAAGTGTGGGTGAAGCGCGTTGCAGCACAGCGCAGCGGGAACAGCATGCGAGAACGCCCCGGCGAGGCGATGCCCGGTGAGCGGGGCTCACCGGCATCACGCCGCAGAGGCGCGTCCACGATACACGGCCGGTACGGCTTACTCCGGCGCAAAGAACTCGTTGCCGTGCATGTCCACCAGCTCCAGCGCACGACCGCCACCGCGGGCCACGCAGGTGAGCGGGTCATCGGCCACCTGCACGTGCAGGCCGGTCTCTTCGGAGATCAGGCGGTCCATGTCGCGCAGCAGGGCGCCACCACCGGTCAGCACGATGCCGCGCTCGGCGACGTCGGCACACAGTTCCGGCGGGGTCTGCTCCAGCGCCAGCTTGACTGCGCTGACGATGCCCGACAGCGGCTCGTGCAGGGCTTCCAGCACCTCGTTGGAGTTGATCTTGATCATCTTCGGCACGCCCTCGGCGAGGTTGCGGCCGGAGATTTCCATCTCGATCACTTCCGCCTGCGGGTAGGCGCAGCCCAGCTCGACCTTGATCCGTTCGGCGGTGGCTTCACCGATCAGCATGCCGTGGTTGCGGCGCACGTAGTTGGTGATCGACTCATCGAACCGGTCGCCACCGATGCGCACGGAGGCCGAGTAGACGATGCCGTTGAGCGAGATGACCGCCACTTCGGTGGTGCCGCCGCCGATGTCGATGACCATCGAGCCACGCGCCTCGGTGACCGGCATGCCGGCGCCGATCGCGGCAGCCATGGGCTCTTCGATCAGGAACACATCACGCGCACCGGCCTCCTCGGCCGATTCCTTGATGGCGCGGCGCTCGACCTGGGTCGAGCCGGCCGGCACGCAGACCAGCACGCGCGGGCTCGGGCGCAGGAAGCGCGACTTGTGGACCTTCTTGATGAAGTGCTTGAGCATCGCCTCGGTGTAGGTGAAGTCGGCGATGACGCCGTCCTTCATCGGGCGGATGGTGGTGATATGGCCCGGGGTACGGCCGAGCATCTGCTTGGCTTCGGCGCCTACGGCAGCCACGGAACGGGTACCACCGATGGCCCGGTCCTGGCGCACGGCCACGACCGACGGCTCGTTCAGCACGATCCCCTGCCCACGCACGTAGATGAGGGTGTTGGCCGTGCCCAGGTCGATGGACAGGTCATTGGAGAACATGCCACGCAGTTTCTTGAACATCTGGGAGTTGATCCTGAGGGGTGTCGCGCCCAACGCGGGATGGCGAAAAAATGGGCAGAATTCGAGGCCGACAAGCCTAGCAATCCCCCTGTGCGCGAGCAAGGACAAATCTGGCCGAAAGCCAGCCTTCACGGCCATTCAGGCCAATCCGGACAGCCCGGGTTCTGGCCCAAAGCCGCCTCACCCGTTAACCTTTGCGCCGCAGGGCGCCGCAGGGCGCCGTTTCGTTGCCCGCCCGACGGGCCTCAAACCCCCTTCCGCATAGGCCTTACTCGATGTCCGCTTTGATCTGTGGTTCTCTTGCCTTCGACACCATCATGGTGTTTCCGGACCAGTTCAAGAATCACATCCTGCCGGACAAGGTGCACATCCTGAATGTGTCGTTCCTGGTGCCGCGCATGCGTCGTGAATTCGGCGGTTGCGCCGGCAACATCGCCTACAACCTGTACCTGCTGGGCGGCGAACCGATCCCGATGGGCACCGTGGGCTCGGACTTCGGCCCGTACCGCGAGTACTTCCAGGGCCTGGGCATCGACCTGAGCCGGGTCAAGGTGATCGATGAGCTGTTCACCCCGCAGGCGTTCATCACCACCGACCACGACAACAACCAGATCACCGCCTTCCACCCGGGCGCGATGATGCGCTCCTACGAGAACCACGTGAAGGATGTGCCGGGCGTGACCCTGGGCCTGGTCGGCCCGGACGGGCGCGAGGGCATGATCCAGAATTCGCAGGAGTTCTTCGACGGCGGCGTGCCGTTCATCTTCGACCCGGGCCAGGCCATGCCGCTGTTCAACGGCCCGGAGCTGCGCACCTTCATCGAGCAGGCCGACTATGTCGTGGTCAACGACTACGAGTCCAACCTGCTGCAGGAGCGCACCGGCTGGGATGAAAAGGAGATCGTGAGCCGGGTCAAGGCCTACATCACCACCCGCGGGCCGAAGGGCGCGGTCATCCACACCCCGGAAAAGACCTATGACATCCCGCCGGCGCACGAGCGCCGCGTGGTGGACCCGACCGGCTGTGGCGATGCGTTCCGCGCCGGGCTGATCTACGGCATCGAGAAGGGCTATGACTGGCTGACCATCGGCCGCATGGGCAACCTGATGGGCGCGCTGAAGGTCGAGCACCCGGGCACCCAGAACCAGCGCTTCACCTTCGATGAGTTCAATGAGCAGTTCAAACAGCAGTTCGGCTACGCGTTGAACGTTTGATCAAGGGTAGAGCCAGGCCATGCCTGGCTGCTCTAGAGGTCCACCGCCTGCCGATCATGCGGCAGGCACTTGTCCGGCGCGATCAGACCGAAACCCGCTTTCCTTCCCACGCCGCCAGCACCTGCCCGCAGTCGGCCAGCTGCCAGCAGGCCATGCCCGGCCAGGGGTTGTCCGGGGTGTTGACCAGCAAGGTGCGGGTGCCGGCGGCGCGGCCGCATTCCAGGTCGAAGCGATGGTCGCCGACCATCACCACCTGGGATGGAACGGCCTGCCAGCGCTCAACGAAGTACTGCAGCCCGACCGGCGACGGCTTGGGCTCGGCTTCGTCGCGGCCGATGATGTCCTCGCGGGCAAAGACGTCGCCGATACCGATCGCCTGCAGGGTCACGTCGGCGAGTTCGCGCGCGTTGCGGGTGAGGATGCCCAGCCGGCAGCCCGCAGCGTGCAGCGCGCGGACCAGCGCGACGGCGCCGGGGGCGGCCTGCGCCTGCCCGGCCAGCGCGCGTTCGTGTGCGAGCAGCCAGGCATGCTTGGCCGCAGCCTCCTGCGGCGGCAACGCGGCGAGGTGGGTCAGGATGTCGTCGTCCGCTGGAATCGCGAGCTCGCGTTTGATGCGCTGGAAATCATGCACCGCGATGGTCAGCGTGCCGTCCATGTCGAACACCCAGTGACGGATCGCCGCAAGCCCGCTCACTTCCACCACTGCGGCATCCTGCTCGTATCCAAGCCACCGGTTTCGAACACGGCCGTGCGCGTGCCACCGGCCTTGACCGGGAACTCGATGCTGATCACCTTGGCCTTGCGCGCCAGGTTCCACAGCGCTTTCTGGTCGGTGATGAACATCGCGATCGCCTCATCGGTGTCCGGGCGCCAGGCGGCCATCGAGACCGGCTTGCCGTCATCGACGGTCACCTTGACCTGGCATTTCGGGCAGCGGAAATCGCCGGCCTGCAGCACCAGGTAGGCATGCCGCTTCCACTCGGGATGATCGCGGAATACCAGCTGCACCGGCTTGGCGCCGCTGCCATCCACGTCCACGCGTTCCTTGCTGTAGATCTGCGCAGAGGACTGGATGCCCTTGGTACCGACCGGGATCTGGTTGTACTGCCACAGGGCCTGCAGGCGGCGCGTTTCGCGCGCGGCCTCGGCCTTGGCCTTGACCTCGGCGTAGCCCGGTTCGATCCGCGCGGCGACATCGGTGTCCTTGTACTGGTCCAGCAACGAGCCACCGTGGATGCGGGCACGCTCCCAATCCTGCGCGGCGACGGCCATGTCGTACTGCTTGGCCACGCCTTCGGCCTTTTCTTCCTGCTGCGCCTTGGCGGCGGCCGCGGCGGCCTGCTGCGCCTGGCGTTCGGCTTCGGGGTTGCTGCAGGCGGCCAGCGCGAAGGCGCAGGCTGCTACCAGGATCAGTCGTTTCATCGCGTGCTCCGTGTTGGTCGATGGCGCACAAGGCGCCTGCGCCTACTTTATCGCCAAGCGGTGCATGCCGGCGTCGCCGCGATGGCGGCCTGCCTTACTTTGCGGTCGGCTGTCCTTCGCGCCACCAATGGGTGGACGGTGCCGGTGCGCGGATATCCAGGCGTTCTCCCATGTGTGGCGCGGTCAGCGGCACGCCCTGCGCCTGCGCCAGCGCGGTGATGCGCTCGAAGGGTTCGGTCCACGGGTGCAGCGCGAGGTCGAAGGTGCCGTTGTGGATCGGCATCAGCACCTTGCCACGCACATCCAGATGCGCCTGCAGGCTCTGTTCGGGCTGCATGTGCACGTCCGGCCAATCCGCGCCGTAGGCACCGGTTTCAATCATGGTCAGGTCGAACGGGCCGTAACGTTCGCCGATCCGGGCAAAGCCATCGAAGTAGCCGGTGTCGCCGCTGAAGAAGATCCGGGTCTGCCCCGTATCGATCACCCACGAGGCCCACAGCGTGCGGTTGCCGTCGGCCAGGGTGCGTCCGGAGAAGTGCTGGGCCGGCGTCGCGACGATCTTCAGGCCTTCCACGCGGGTGTCCTGCCACCAGTCCAGCTGCACGACCTTCGCCGCCGGCACGCCCCATGCGATCAGGCGGTCGCCCACGCCCAGCGCCGTGACGAAGTGCTGCACCTTGGGTGCCAGCGCCTGGATCGCGTCGTGGTCGAGATGGTCGTAATGGTCATGCGAGATGATCACGCCGGTGATCGGCGGCAGTTCGTCGATCGTGAGCGGCGGCGCATGGAAGCGCTTGGGGCCCATGAACGACATCGGCGAGGCACGCTCGGAAAATACCGGGTCGGTCAGCCAGAAGTGGCCGTCCAGCTTCATCAGCATCGTCGAATGCCCCAGCCGCCACAGGCTGTCGTCCGGCGCATCGAGCAGGGCCTGGCGGGTCAGGGCCTGCACCGGGATCGGCGCCAACGGGCTGGCGTCGGCCGGCTTGTTGAACAGGAAGCGCCACATCACCCCGGCCGTGCGGAAGAAGCCGAGATCGGTCTTGCCGGTGGGGTTGTGGAAGCGCCCGTCGCCGAACTGGGGCGACTGGTCATAGGCGGCCGCCGGGCGGGCACCGCAGGTCAACAGGCCAATGGACATGGCGATCAACACCGTCAGAAGGAGGAGGATGCGAGGCAGGCGACGTTTCATGCGGGGCGTGCCCAGAAAAGTACACCGGCGAGTTTACTTGCCTTTTTCGAAAAGTAAACTGAACGGTGTAAAATGGCCGCATGAGCCCCTCCGACCGCCCCACCCGCCTGACCGACCGCAAGCGTGCGGCCATCCTGGAGGCAGCGGTGGCCGAGTTCCGCGCGTTCGGTTTCGCCGGCACCAGCATGGACCGCATCGCGGCCACGGCCGAGGTCTCCAAGCGCACCGTCTACAACCACTTCGCCAGCAAGGACGAGCTGTTCACCGCGATCCTGTGGCAGCTGTTCGAGGCCAGCCAGGCGCTGGATATCGTGCCCTACGATCCGGCACGGCCGCTGCGCGATCAGTTGCTGGTCTTCGCGGCCCGGAAGATGCGCCTGCTCGACGACCCCGGCTTCATCGATCTGTCCCGGGTGGCGATGGCCGAACTGGTGCACACGCCCGAACGGGCCCGCGCGATGATGGACAAGCTGGCCGAGAAGGAAGAAGGCCTGACCGGCTGGATCCGCGCCGCGCAGGCCGATGGCCGGCTGCGCGAGGGGATGCCACCAGCCGAGGCCGCGCAACAGTTGCAGGCGATGCTCAAGGCTTTTGCCTTCTGGCCGCAGATCACCTTCGGCCAGCCACCGCTCTCACCGGCGCAGCAGCAGCAGGTGATGCACGACTGTGTGGACATGTTCCTGGCGGTGCGCGCGCTGTGAGCACTGCCGCCCAGGCATGAAAAAACGGCGGGTTTCCCCGCCGTTTTTCGTTCAACCGATACGTGTGGCGACTACGGCTTGGCCGCGCCCGCCTCGGCCTTGTCCAGCATGTCCTGGACCGAACCGGTGGTGATCGGGTGGTAGCCAGGCTTGGCCTTGGCGAAGGCCGCCTTGGCGAAGGCCAGGCCTTCCGGCGTCTTCACCAGTTCGGCGTAGATCGGCATGATCAGCTTGCGGCGACCGACGCGCTCGATGAACGCACCGGCGGCTTCATTCGCCTCGCTGTAGCCACTGCGGATCGTCAGCGGGTACCAGCGCATCGCGATTTCACCGTTGGCGGTGCCGGTGAAGTGGTACGCCTTGTCCAGCGCGGCGAGCTTCTCCACCGGCAGGGTCTTGCCCAGGCCGTCGATGAAGTGCACCCATTCCTGGGTGCCCCACTCGCCGGTGATCTGCGCGTTCGGCAGCGTGTTGCTGCCCTGCCAGGCGATGCGGGCGGTATCGACGATGGAGAAGTTGCGCGAGCGGGCCTTGGTCGCGAACGACGGAATGCCCGGCTCGTCCAGCCACGCCTTCAGCTCGGCATCGGTGACGGCGCCGGGCTTCTTGGACAGCAGGTTTTTCTTCAGGTATTCGATGAACTGGTCGGTGTTCGCGCTCTGGAAGGCGTGGTCATCGAACCAGCCACGCAGGAACGGGTCGAAGGTCTCGCGGCCGAAGCGCTGTTCCAGGAACTGCAGGAACCACGCACCCTTGACGTAGGCGACCTGGCTCAACGCCTCGTCCGGGTCACGCTCGCTCAGCGGCGGCAGCGCCAGGGCCTGGTCGGCCGGGCTCATGTCCTTCACTTCGGCGAGCAGATCGTTCTGGTCGATCTCGCGCTCCATCTCGGCCATCTCCTGGCCATACAGCGCCTCGGTGATGCGGCCCTGCACGTAGGTGGTGAAGCCTTCGTTGAGCCAGATGTCCTTCCAGCTGGCGTTGGTCACCAGGTTGCCCGACCAGCTGTGTGCCAGTTCATGGGCGACCAGCGAAACCAGCGACTTGTCGCCGACGATCACGGTCGGGGTGGCGAAGGTCAGGCGCGGGTTTTCCATGCCACCGAACGGGAACGACGGCGGCAGCACCAGCATGTCGTACCGGCCCCAGCGGTACTCACCGTAGAGCTTCTCGGCGGCGCCGATCATCTTCTCGGTGTCTTCGAACTCCTTGGCGGCCTTGCCGACCATGGTCGGTTCGGCCCACACGCCGGAGCGGCCGGAGATCGGCTCGAACACCAGGTCGCCGGCGGCGATGGCCAGCAGGTAGGACGGGATAGGCTGCGGCATCTTGAAGGTGTAATCACCGTCACGCGCAGCCTTGGGATCGTTGTCGGCGCTCATCAGCACCATCACGTCCGGACGCGAGGCCACGTGCGCGCTGTAGGTGAAGCGCACGCTCGGGGTGTCCTGCAGCGGCACCCAGGAACGGGCGTGGATCGCCTGCGACTGGCTGAACATGAAGGGCAGCTTCTTGCCCTCGGTCATCGACGGCTCCAGCCACTGCAGGCCCGAGGCGGTCGGCGCGGTGTGATACGTGATCACGACCTTGGCCGGCTGGTCCGGCGTCTCGATGCTCAGCTTGCTGCCGAACACCTTGTCGGCCGGCGCCAGCACGAACGGCAGCGGCGCGGTCTTGCCATCGGCGGCGATCGCCTCGACCTTCTCCACGGTCAGCTCGCGGGTGTCCAGCACCAGCTGCTTGGCCGCCTTGTCCTTCCACTCCAGCGTGTAGGTCGCGGTGCCGCCGATCTGCTTGCTGTCGAAGTCCAGCTTCAGGTCCAGCGCGATGTCCTTGACGACGACCTTGTCCGGCTCGGCGTAGGAGCTTTCATCGTGGCTGCGGCTGTCGGCTTTCATGGCAGTGCTCGCCGGGGCGTTGGCAGTGGGATCGACGGTCGGAGCCGCCGGTTCTTTGGAGCAGCCGGACGCCAGGGCGACGGCCAGGGGAATCAACAGGAACGGAGATCGCATGAATCGGGACCGATCAGGGTGAAACGACCAGTTTACCCCCTGTCTCCGGCGCCCGCGCAGGCCATGCGTGGCGGTTCGCGCATTCAGTCCTCGGCGCGCAGCAGCCGCCCGCCCCCGGCGTACTTGGCCCGGTACATGGCCGCATCGGCGCGCCGGTAGGCCTCGCGCAGGTCATCACCGGGGCGATACCGGGCGGCGCCGGCACTGGCTTTGACCGGCGGCTCGCCAGCGCGCGCCGGTGCCGCCAGCTGTGCGAGCCAGCGGGTGACCCGCTCGCCGGCCTCGTTGCTGTCGGCGTGTACCGCCAGCAGGAACTCATCGCCGCCCCAGCGCCCGATCCAGTCCGGGCCGCGCAGCCACAGCCGCGCGGTCTCCACCAGCCGCACCAGCACCTGGTCCCCGGCCAGGTGGCCGTGGGCGTCGTTGATCGGCTTGAGGTTGTCCAGGTCGACCACGAACAGGGTCAGCGGGCGGGCCTGTGCGCTCGCCCACGCTGCCGAATCGGCCAGCGCCTGTTCGCAGCCGCGCCGGTTCAGGGCCTGGGTCAGCGGATCGAGCAACACGCTGCGGCGCAGATCGCGCAGGCCGGCGTCGACCCCATGCAGGTTGCGGTTGATGCTGCGCAGCAGCCGGCCGATCTCGTCATGGCCGAGGTCGGGCAGGTGCGGCAGGCGCTGCTCGTCGTAGTAGGCCTCCAGCGCATCGGCCGCCTGCCGCAGCGGCGCCATCAGGCGGTACAGCGCCATCATCGCGATCGCGGTGCCGAGCAGCGTGGCCAGGAGCACCACGCCGACCACGGTCCACATCACCCCGCGCGCGTAGTGGCCCGTCGCAGCCATCCACAGCAGCAGGACCAGCAGCGGGACGTGCAGGCCGAGGAACACCACCGCCATCAGCTTGGCGGTGAATGAGCGGGGAAATACGCGGGCAAGCCCGCGGTACAGGCGCATGGCAGGCCCTCTTCGACAGCCTGCCTGCAGTGTGGCCGAGCCCCCTCAGCGGGAACCGGACCGCTGTCTCAAAGTTTGTAGCCGGAGTGAATCGAAACGATGCCGCCGGTCAGGTTCTTGTAGTGGCAACGCTCGAAACCGGCTTCGGTCATCATGGCCTTGAGCTGTTCCTGCGGCGGATGCTTGCGGATGCTCTCGGCCAGGTACTGGTAGCTGTCGCCATCGCGCGCGAACAGCTGGCCCAGCTTGGGCAGGATCTTGAACGAGTGGAAATCGTAGATCGGCTTGAACCAGTCGGCGGTGACTTCGGAAAACTCCAGCACACGCGCCTGGCCGCCCACCTTGAGCACGCGGTGCATCTCGCGCAGGCCGGCTTCCTTGTCGGTGACGTTGCGCAGGCCGAAGGCGATCGTGACCAGATCGAAGCTCGCATCCGGGAACGGCAGCGCCTCGGCGTTGCACTGCACGTAGTTCAGGCCCGCGACCAGGCCGCGGTTGGTCAGCCGGTCACGGCCGACGGAGAGCATGCCGGCGTTGATGTCGCCCAGCACCACTTCACCCTCATCACCCACCCGCTCCTTGATCAGCGCGGCGATGTCGCCGGTGCCGCCGGCCAGGTCGAGCACGCGGTCGCCCGGCTTCACCTGCGCGGTGGCCACGTAGTAGCGCTTCCACGCCCGGTGGATGCCCAGGCTCATCAGATCGTTCATCAGGTCGTAGCTGCGCGCGACCGAGGTGAACACTTCGCCCACCAGCTTCTGCTTGTCCTTCGCAGCGACGTCGCGGAAGCCGAAATGGGTGGTGCCAGTCTTGTAGGGGGATTCGCTCATGGGGACGATTATCGCACCGCCGGCGCCGTTGCGGCAGGCCGCCCACTATCATGAAGGCCTTCACGTCCCTGGATTGCGCATGATCACCACCCCCGACTACGCCGCCCTGCTCGAAACCGCCATTGCCGAAGCCCGCCAGGGCCTGGCCGAAGGCGGCATCCCGATCGGCGCCGCGCTGTACCACAACGACGGCCGGCTGCTCGGCTGCGGCCACAACCGCCGCGTGCAGGAAGGCGACCCGTCCGTGCACGGCGAGACCGACGCCTTCCGCAAGGCCGGCCGCCAGCGCCGCTACCAGGACACCATCATGGTGACCACCCTGGCCCCGTGCTGGTACTGCAGCGGGCTGGTGCGCCAGTTCAACATCGGCACCGTGGTGGTCGGCGAATCGGTCACCTTCCAGGGTGGCATCGAGTGGCTGCGCGAGAACGGCGTCAAGGTGATCGACATGCAGAGCCAGGCATGCATCGACCTGCTCGGCGGCTTCATCAGCGCCCATCCCGAGGTCTGGAACGAAGACATCGGCGAGTAAGCGCCGCCGCTTCCGCGCGCATATGCGTGGAAGATGCCCGCGCGGGGCCGAACGGTGGCGCGCGGGCACGGCTACGTTCTGAATGCTTCAGTGAGCAGGCCGGGCCGCAGGGCCCTGTGCCGTGGGTGTCTGCGCGTGATGCCCTCACGCACCGACGACGGTCGCCGGACACGGCGAACACGCCGCACTAACAACCGCGCTGCATGAACGGCTTAAGGTGGTTGCACAGGGGGCACCATCGTCGAGGAGACGTCATGCATGCCCGAACCCGCCGCACCTCCTCTGTCGAACCCGAGCTGACCGATGCCTGGGAACGACTGCAGGTGCACTACGCACGCCACCAAAACGCCGCGCCTTTCTGGGATGCCTACCAGGCGATACAGGATGAGTTGACGCGGTCCCATCCCCAGCAGCGTGTCGCCGTCTGCAACCGGCTGGCGACGCTGGCCGAGCGGCTCGGCGTGGTCCACCACGCTCATCTGCTGCGCGAGCAACGTGGCAAAAGCCGCCACACCAGCTCCACATCGCCATGACACCGCTTGCACCGCGCTCTACGCCATCATCCAGATTCCCTTCTTCCCAAACTGAAGTGACCATGTCCTCCGCCCAGATCTCCATCCCTGCCGTCATCGATGTCGACGCCGAAGTCAGCTACTGGCGCCAGCGTCATGCCGACGGCAACCTCGGGACGGGCTCGTTCGGCCATTACGTGCCGTGGATCAAATTCGCCTGCGACTCGCTGATCACGCAACCGCGTGCCAGCGATGAGCAGCGCGATGAAATGTTCCAGACCCACTACGCGCTGCAGATCATGCCGCGCCTGTCCGAAGAACAGGCACGCCAGTTCGTCGACCAGTGCTGGGAACACGTCTACCATGCCGGCCGCCAGGACCTGTCCTCGCGTCCGCGGTTGCATGCTCGGGTCTGACCCGCCCCGGCTGCACAGCGCCTGCACGGCGCCCCACCAATGATGCAGGCACCTCGGACCCGGTCTGCCGTGCCTCATGAAACTGCGCAGCCTCTTCATCCTGGTCGCCAAGAAGGCGTCCTGTGCGGCGGGAACGCCGTGGACCTTCCTGGCGGCGGTCACTCAGAACGCGGATACCGCCGCGATCCAGATCAAGCTTGATGGGCTGATCCGCGCCACCAAGGGCGCCAACAACGAACTGCTCGATCTGGAAGAGCTGGACGAAGAGCGCCTGGAAGAGATCCGCCGCGAGTACGAACGCATGGCACGCGAGGCGGGCAATGCGCTGGACCGCGCGCGGCGCTGCCACGGCGATGGCCGCGCCGACGACCCATGACGGGCGCGGGTGCGGCCGGCCGGACGCACCCGCGCAGACTTACCCGCGCTCGTGCCAGCCGCCACCGAGCACCTTGTACAACGCTACCTGGTTGGACTGCTGCGCCAACTGCGTGCTGACCAGCGACTGCCGCGCGGTGTAGGCGGTACGCCGTGCGTCCAGCAAGGTCAGGAAGCTGTCCAGGCCGGCGTCGTAACGCGCCTGGGACAATCGCTGCGCCTGCTCCGCCGCGGCGACCAGCGCCTGCTGCGAAGACAACTGCGCATCCAGGCTCTCGTTGAGCGCCAGCGCATCGGCCGCCTCGCGGAACCCGGACTGGATCGCCTTCTCGTACTGCGCCAGTGCGATATCGCGATCGGCGGTGGCCATGCCCAGATTCGCGCGCAGCTTGCCGCCCTGGAAGATCGGCAGGTTGAGCTTGGGAATGAAACTCCACACGCGCGTGCCGCTGTCGAACAGACCCGACAGCTCCGAGGAGGCCGAACCGATGTTGCCGGTCAGGCTGATCGACGGGAAGAACGCCGCGCGCGCGGCACCAATGTTGGCGTTGGCCGAGAGCAGCACGTGCTCGGCGGCCATCACGTCCGGCCGACGCAGCAGCACATCGCCCGGCATGCCGGCCGGCAGCGGCCGCACACTGGCCACATCGGTCACCTCGGCCTGCGGCAGCAGGGCGGCATCGACCGGCCCGCCGGCCAGCAGCACCAGTGCATTGCGGTCCTGGGCGACCTGGCCGGCAAAGCGCGCCACATCCGTGCGCGCGGTTTCCACCAGGGTGCGGGTCTGGCTGAGTTCCAGCGCCGAGGCGCCGCCAAGCTGACGGCGTGCCTCGGTCAGGCGCAGCGAATCTTCGTACGTCGCCAGCGTCGCCTGGGCGATCCGCAGCTGTTCGCTGTCCGCGCCCAGGGTCAGCCACGCGTTGGCCACCTCGGCCACCAGCGACAGCTGCGCGCTGCGACGGTTGGCCGCTTCGGCGAAGTACTGCTGCAGCGCGGCCTGGCTGAGGTTGCGCACGCGGCCGAACAGATCCAGCTCGAACTCCACCACGCCGAGGTTGGCACTGAACTGCTCGGTCACCGGCGCATCACCGCCGCTGCGGGTCATCTGCCCCTGCACGCCGATCGCCGGCACGCGGTCGGCGCGCTGGATGCGGTACTGCGCCCGGGCACGCTCGACGTTGAGCACGGCCACGCGCAGGTCGCGGTTGTTCTCCAGCGACTGGCTGATCACTGCCTGCAGGCGCGGGTCGACGAAGAAGTCGCGCCAGCCGATGTCGGCCACTTCCATCGGTGCAGCGGTCACTGCCCCCGTGGTAGCCGTTGCCGGCCACTGCGAGGGAATCGCCGGGGCGACTTCGGTGCTGCGCGGCTCCAGCGTCGAGCAGCCGGACAGCACCAGGCTCACGGCCAGCGCCAGGCTGGCCATCATGGGCTTACGCATCGGAACCTCCAGCGTTCTTGCCGTACTTCTTGCGATTGAACACGCGCTGCACCACCACGAAGAACAGCGGGATGAAGAACACACCCAGCAGGGTGCCGACCACCATGCCGCCGAGCACGCCGGTGCCGATAGCCTGCTGCGCACCAGAGCCGGCACCGGAGGCGATAGCCAGCGGCAGCACGCCCAGACCGAAGGCCAGCGAGGTCATGATGATCGGGCGCAGACGGTCGCGCACTGCATGCATCGTCGCTTCGATCAGGCCGGCGCCCTTCTCCAGGTTCTCCTTGGCGAACTCCACGATCAGGATCGCGTTCTTGCTGGTCAGGCCCACCGTGGTCAGCATCGCCACCTGGAAGTAGATGTCGCGCTCCATGCCGCGGAAGGTGTTGGCCAGCACCGCGCCGAGGATGCCCAGCGGCGCCACCAGCAGCACCGAGGTCGGCACGCTCCAGCTTTCATACAGCGCGGCCAGGCACAGGAACACGATCAGCAGCGACAGCGTGTACAGCAGTGGCGTCTGCGAACCGGCCTGGCGTTCCTGGTAGGACAGCGCGGTCCACTCGATGTCGAAACCGGCCGGCAGCTGCTTGGCGAGCTTCTCCACTTCGTTCATCGCATCGCCCGAGGCCACGCCCGGAGCGGGCTCGCCCTGAATCTCCATCGCGGAGACGCCGTTGTAGCGCTCCAGGCGCGGCGAGCCGTAATCCCAACGCTGGCTGGCGAAGGCCGAGAACGGCACCATCTCACCGGCGGTGTTCTTCACCGACCACAGGTTGAAGTCTTCCGGGTTCATGCGGAACGGCGCATCGGACTGCACGTACACGCGCTTGACCCGGCCACGGTCGATGAAGTCATCGATGTAGCTGCTGCCCCATGCCGCCGCCAGCGTCGTGTTGACCGCCTCCAGCGACAGGCCCAGCGCGCTGGCCTTGCCGACATCGATATCGATGCGCAGCTGCGGGGTGTCTTCCTGCCCGTTCGGGCGCACGTTGGCCAGCAGCTTGCTCTGCCCGGCCATGCCGAGCAGCTGGTTGCGTGCATCCAGCAAAGCCTGGTGACCGGCACCGCTGGTGTCCTTCAGGAAGAAGGTATAGCCCGAGCCGATGCCCAGCTCCGGCATCGCCGGCGGCGGGAAGGCGAAGATGAAGGCGTCCTTGATCCCGCCCAGCGCGGCCATGGCACGTCCGGTGATCGGCATCGCACCCTGGTCGGCATCACGGTCCTTCCAGTCCTTGAGCTTGACGAAGGCCATGCCCGCGTTCTGGCCCATGCCGGCGAAGCTGAAGCCCTGTACGGAGAAGATCGACTCGATCGCGTCGGCCTCGTTCTCCATGAAGTGCTTTTCAAGCTTGTCGATCGATTCCAGGGTACGTTCCTGGGTGGCGCCGACCGGGGTCTGCACCAGCGCCATCAGGATGCCCTGGTCTTCATTGGGCAGGAACGAACTGGGCAGGCGCATGAACAGCAGGCCCATCACCAGCGCGAGCGCGGCGAACACGCCCATGAAACGCCACGGACGGCCGAGGATGCCGCGCACGCCACGCTGATACTTCGCGCTGGAGTTGTCGAAGCCGCGGTTGAACGCGTTGAAGAAACGGCCCGACCAGCCCTTGTGGGCCACGTGGTGCTCGCCCTTCTTGAGCGGCTTGAGCATGGTGGCGCACAGCGCCGGGGTCAGCACGATGGCGACCAGCACCGACAGCGCCATCGCCGAGACGATCGTGGCCGAGAACTGGCGGTAGATGACGCCGGTGGCACCGCTCATGAAGGCCATCGGCACGAACACCGCCGACAGCACCAGGCCGATGCCGACCAGCGCGCCGGTGATCTGGCTCATCGATTTGCGCGTGGCTTCCAGCGGCGAGAGGCCTTCCTCGGACATGATCCGCTCGACGTTCTCCACCACCACGATCGCGTCATCGACCAGCAGGCCGATCGCCAGCACCATCGCGAACATGGTCAACATGTTCACCGAGAAGCCCAGCGCGGCCAGGATGCCGAACGTGCCCAGCAGCACCACCGGCACCGCGATCGTCGGGATCAGGGTCGCGCGGAAGTTCTGCAGGAACAGGTACATCACCAGGAACACCAGCACGATGGCTTCGATCAGGGTCTTGATGACGCCCTTGATCGAGACCTGCACGAACGGGGTGGTGTCATACGGCACCACCGCCTTCAGGCCGGCCGGGAAGTTCGGGGCCATTTCATCCAGGGTGGCACGCACGCCGTTGGCGGTGGCCAGCGCGTTGGCGCCGGTGGCCAGGGTGATCGCGATACCTGAAGACGGCTTGCCGTTGTAGCGGGTCACGAAGTCGTACGACTCGGCCCCCAGCTCCACGCGGGCCACGTCGGCCAGGCGCAGTTCGGCACCGTCCTGCGCGCTGCGCACGATGATGTTGCGGAACTGCTCCGGGGTCTGCAGGCGGTCCTGCGCGTTGATGGTGGCGTTGAGCTGCTGGCCCTTGATCGACGGCGCACCGCCAAGCTGGCCGATGGCGACCTGCGCGTTCTGCGCCGTGATCGCCGCGATCACTTCGGCGGTGGACAGCTTGTAGGTGTGCAGCTTGTTGGGGTCCAGCCAGATGCGCATGGCGTACTTGCCACCGAACACCTGGATGTTGCCCACGCCGGGCACGCGGCTCAGCGGATCGACGATGTTGGAGCCGACGTAATCGGAGATGTCGTTGGCATCCATGCTGCCGTCTTCAGACACGAAGCCGAGCACCTGCAGGAAGCCGCTGCTCGACTTGGCCACGTTGATGCCCTGGCGCTGCACTTCCTGCGGCAGCAGCGGCATGGCCAGCTGCAGCTTGTTCTGCACCTGCACCTGGGCGATGTCCGGGTCGGTGCCGCTCTGGAAGGTCAGCGTGATCGTGGCCTGGCCATTGGAGGAACTGTTGGAGGAGAAATAGATCAGGCCGTCCAGGCCCTTCATGTTCTGCTCGATGATCTGCGTCACCGAGTCCTCGACTACCTTGGCCGATGCACCCGGGTAGCTGGCGCTGATCTCGACGGCCGGCGGTGCCACTTCCGGGTACATCGAGACCGGCAGCTTGAGCACCGCCAGGCCACCGGCGAGCATGATGATGATCGCAATCACCCACGCGAAGATGGGGCGATCAATGAAAAAACGTGCCATGGAATTCTCCGGTTACTGCTGGGCGGCGGGAGCCGCCGGCGCGGCGGCCGGCTTGGCCGGGGCCGCGCCCATTTCGGTGGCCTGCACGGGCATGCCCGGCTGGATCTTCTGCAGGCCTTCGACGATGACCTTGTCACCGGCCTTCAGCCCGTCCTCCACCAGCCACTTGTCGCCGAGCGAGCGGCTCACCTTGACCTGCCGCACTTCGACCTTGTCGTCCTTGCCGACCACCATGGCGCTGGTATCGCCCTTGGGATCGCGGGCAATGCCCTGCATCGGCACCAGGATCGCGTTCTCGCGCACGCCGCTGCCGACCTGCGCACGCACGTACATGCCCGGCATCAGCACCTGGTCCGGGTTCTCGACCTTGACCCGCAGCGCGTAGCTGCCGGTGGTCGGGTCCACGCTGACTTCGGAGAATTCCAGGGTGCCCTTGTGGTCGAACTCGGTGCCGTCGTCGAGCAGGATCGTCACCGGCAGGGTCTGGTTGTCCTGCAGGCGGCCGCTGGCCAGCTCGCGGCGCAGCTGCAGCAGCTCGCTGGCGGACTGGGTCAGATCGACATAGATCGGGTTCAACTGCTGCACGGTGGCCAGCGCTTCGGCCTGGCCGGCGCTGACCAGCGCGCCCTGGGTGACCGAGGACTTGCCGATGCGGCCGCTGATCGGCGCGGTGATGCGGGCATAGCCCAGCGTCACGTTGGCCGCATCCAGCGCGGCACGCGCAGCGCCGACATCGGCCTCGGCCTGCTTGAGCGCGGCGATCGCGTTCTCGTTGTCCTGGGTGCTGACCGCTTCGACCTTGGCCAGCTCGCCGATGCGCCTGGCGCTCAGGCGTGCGGCATTGGCGGTGGCTTCGGCGCGCGCCAGCTGGGCGCGGGCGCTGTTGGCCTGGGCCCGGTAGCTGGCGTCATCAAGCTGGTACAGCGGCTGCCCCGCGGTGACCAGGCCCCCTTCGGTGAACAGCCGCTTGGCCACGATGCCGTTGACCTGCGGGCGCACTTCGGCCACCAGGAACGCGTTGGTCCGGCCAGGCAGTTCGCGCGTCAGGCCGACCTGCTCGGCTTTCAGGGTGGCCACGGTGACCTGGCCAGGCCCGCCCTGTGGACCCTCCTGCTCACCACCGCCACAGGCGGACACGGTCAGGGCGATCGCGAGGGAAAGCGCGAGAAGACGGTACGGGGTTCTGGACATGGCGGTAGGGGCTCGCAGACGGAAAAGGGCGCGCCTGCAGCCCAACTTCCGATAAAAGCGAAGAATGACGACAAACAGGCAGCAAATGACGGCAAATATCCGAAACGAGACCCGCCGGCATTCGCGGGCAGTCCTCGCTGAGGATCAGTGGGGCGCAAATATACATACATGCATGTTTGTTTGTAAAGCGGTACAATTCAGGCCGGTTTCATCCAGCAACTGCACAGCGCAATGGCCAGAAAAACCAAAGAAGAGGCGCAGGCCACCCGCGAGGGCATCCTCGATGCGGCCCAGGTCTGTTTCCATGAATACGGGGTCGCCGGCACCAGCCTGGCGATGATCGGCGCGCGCGCCGGATTTACCCGCGGCGCGGTGTACTGGCACTTCAAGAACAAGGCCGAAGTGCTGACCGCGATGATCGACCGCGAGCGCGTGCCGTTCATCGAGCGCATGCGCCGCACCACCTCGGCCAAGCGCAACACGCCGATCCTGGACCTGCGCTCGGCGCTGCTGGTCTCCTTCCGCGAACTGGCCGAAGACGAACGCCTGCGCAACATGATGGAAATCATGCTGCGCAACGATCTGTCGGTGGAAAGCCAGGCGATGCAGGCGCTGCAGCTGGAGGCATCGCGTGAGGAGCTGGGCATTTTCGCGGCCGCGTTCCAGCGCGCGCGGGAGTTGGGGCAGCTGCGCGAGGGGGTAGACGTGGACACGGTGGCGCGCATCGTGAGCACCAGCCTGACCGGCGTGCTGTATAGCGCGATGCTGGAACCGGAGCTGTTCGAGATTCAGCGCGATGGCGCGCAGACGCTGGATGCGATCCTCAGCGCATTCGTGCAGCCAGGTGTATTCACCCCGGGCGCCCCGCCCACCGCCCTGCCAACCGACGACGACGCCTGAGCAAAAAAACGGCGACACCGCAGTGCCGCCGTTCTTCCTACCACCCGATCGTTGCGTGCCGTTACAGGATGTAGCGGCTCAGGTCAGGATCCTGCACCAGCTCGCCCAGATGCGCATCGACATAGGCCTGGTCGATGCTGATGGTCTCGCCATCGCGATCCGGCGCTTCATAGCTCAGCGTATCCAGCAGGCGCTCCAGCACGGTGTGCAGGCGGCGCGCGCCGATGTTTTCCTGGCGCTCGTTGACCTGGAACGCGATCTCGGCCAGGCGGTCGACCGCATCGACGGTGAACTTCATCGAGACGCCCTCGGTCTGCAGCAGCGCTTCATACTGCTTGGTCAGCGCAGCCTTGGGCTCGGTGAGGATGCGCACGAAGTCCTGCTTGCTCAGCGCACCCAGCTCCACGCGGATCGGGAAACGACCCTGCAGCTCCGGGATCAGATCGCTGGGCTTGGCCAGGTGGAACGCACCGGAGGCGATGAACAGGATGTGGTCGGTCTTGATCGTGCCGTACTTGGTGGAGACGTTGGAGCCTTCCACCAGCGGCAGCAGATCGCGCTGCACACCCTCGCGCGACACATCGCCACCACCGACGTTGTCACCGCGCTTGGCGACCTTGTCGATCTCGTCGATGAACACGATGCCGTGCTGCTCGCAGGCCTCGATCGCCGCGCTGCGGATGTCGTCTTCGTTGACCAGCTTGCCGGCCTCCTCCTCGACCAGCAGCGGGCGCGCCGCCTTGATCGACAGCGTGCGCTTCTGCGCCTTCGCGCCGCCCATGCTGGAGAACATCTGGCGCAGCTGCTGGCCCATTTCCTCCATGCCCGGCGGGGTCATGATGTCCATGCTCACGTTGGCCGACACTTCCAGCTCGATCTCTCGCTCGTCCAGCTCACCGTTGCGCAGCATGCGGCGGAACTTGATGCGGGTCTCGTTGTCCTGCGCGGACGGCTCATTGCGCGCGGCTTCGGCGTCGAAGCCGATGCCGGTGCTGCGGCGCGGCAGCAGCGCATCCAGGATGCGGTCTTCGGCGCGTTCTTCGGCCTGCGTGCGCACGCGCACCTTGGCCTGCTCGCGGTACAGCTTGACCGCGGTGTCGGCCAGGTCGCGGATGATCTGCTCCACATCCTTGCCGACATAGCCGACCTCGGTGAAGCGGGTCGCTTCGACCTTGACGAACGGTGCATTGGCCAGCGTGGCCAGGCGACGCGCGATCTCGGTCTTGCCGACGCCGGTCGGGCCGATCATCAGGATGTTCTTGGGCATCACTTCGTTGCGCAGCTCGGTCGGCAGCTGCATGCGGCGCCAGCGGTTGCGCAGCGCGATGGCGACCGCACGCTTGGCGTCGTGCTGGCCGACGATGTGCCGGTCCAGTTCCTGCACGATTTCGCGCGGGGTCATGGTGGCGGAAGAAACTTCAATCTTGTGCGGCATGGGTGTGCTCACGGATGAATTGGGTTTTTCGAGGTTGCCGGCCAGCGGCCGGCACTATGCTTACAGTTCCTCGACCACCACGTTGCGATTGGTGTAGATGCAGATGTCGCCGGCGATGTTGATCGACTCGGTGGCGATCGTGCGGGCATCCAGTTCGGTGTGCGCCATCAGCGCGCGGGCGGCCGACAGGGCGTAGGAGCCACCGGACCCGATCGCGATGATGCCGTCTTCAGGCTCGATCACATCACCGGTGCCGCTGATGATCAGCGAGGTGTCCTTGTCGGCGACGGCGAGCAATGCCTCAAGCTTGCCCAGGCGGCGCTCGGTGCGCCAATCCTTGGCCAGTTCCACCGCAGCGCGCTGCAGCTGGCCATGCTTTTCCAGCTTGGCCTCGAACAGCTCGAACAGGGTGAAGGCATCGGCGGCGGCACCGGCGAAACCGGCCAGCACCTGGCCCTCGCGACCCAGGCGGCGCACCTTGCGGGCGTTGCCCTTCATCACCGTGTGGCCAAGCGTGACCTGGCCATCGCCGGCGACGGCGACATGCCCATTGCGGCGCACCGAGATGATGGTGGTGGCATGAAATACGTTGGGGTTCTGACTGGGGTCCATGGAGCCTCCGGGGTGACAAAGACTGAGGTGGGGTCTCTGCCCGACGCTTCAACCCGCCCTGCCCTGCGCCCGGATGCCGCAGCGGATCGATTCAGCTTTCGTTGCCGCTCTTGCGCCGCTTGGCGCGCGGGTGGGCCGCATCGTAGACCTTGGCCAGGTGCTGGAAATCCAGGTGGGTGTAGATCTGCGTGGTGGCGATGTCGGCGTGACCGAGCAGCTCCTGCACGCCGCGCAGATCACCGGAGGATTCCAGGATGTGGCTGGCGAAGCTGTGCCGCAGCATGTGCGGGTGCACGTGCTTGAACAGGCCCTGGCGCTGGGCCAGTTGGCGGATGCGGATCTGCACGGCGCGCTGGGTGATCGGCCCGCCCTTGCGCCCGGGGAACACCGGCGCGGTCGCCGCGCCGCCGCTCTCGGCCCGCCAGCCCTGCAGCGCGGTGCGTGCATGCGAGCCGAACGGCACCCGGCGCTCGCGGTTGCCCTTGCCCAGCACGTTGACCAGGCCGGTATCGAAATCCAGGTCGCGCCAGATCAGCGCGCACAGCTCGCTCAGGCGCAGCCCGGAGGAATAGAACAGCTCCAGCAGCGCGCGATCGCGCAGGCCGAGCGGTGCATCGGTGGGCAGTTCGACCAGTTGCACGGCTTCATCGGCATCGAGCACCTGCGGCAGCTTGCGCGGCGCCTTGGGGGCTTTCAGGCCGGTGGCCGGGTTGGCCGCGATGCGATGGTGCTTGAGCAGCCACGCGTAGAAGCTGCGGCACGCCGAGAGCCGGCGCTGCAGCGAGGTGGGCGACAGGCCACGCCGGTGTTCGGCCGCGATGAACTGGCGCAGCTGCGCGCTGTCGAGCGTGTCGATGATGGCGCCCTGCCCGTCCGACCACGCCGCCAGGGCGTCCAGGTCGCGACGATAGGCATCCAGCGTGTGCGCCGACATGCGGCGCTCCACCTGCAGATGCGACAGGAAGTCCTGCGCGGTACTCACGACGGCTCCGCTCAAGGGAATGTCAGGGCGACGGGAAACGCTGCAGGGCCACGACCAGCGACTCGCCCATCATGCGCAGGAACAACGTGCCCATGCCGGGGTAGAACCGGTTGCCGTCGTGGCTGCCCACCGCGATCAGGCCGACGCCCGGCAGCGGCAGCAGCGCGCTGGACTGCACTTCCTCGGCACGCCCCGCGTACAGCACGGTATTTTTTTCCGGCTGCAGGCGGCCACAGATCGGCTCGCCGTCTTTCAGGCAATCGCGGAACACCCCCAGCAACGGGCTGCTCTCCTCGATCACCTGCAGCCACGGCGCCTGCTCCAGCCCCGCAACCGGGTGCAGCACGATCAGCCGGACCAGATCGCCAGCAAAATCTTCTTCCAGCGAGGCGGCCATCGCCCGCAGGGTATCGGCCGCCGAGTCCTGTTTCATCAGTGCCAGGGTGAGCTGGTGCGTGCGGACCGCCAAGCGCTCGTTGATCTGCGCATTGGCGGCCAGATCGGCCAGCCGCCGCGACAGCTCACGGTTCTTGTCGCGCAGCACTTCCAGCTGGTAGCTGGCCAGCGACGCGGTGGGACCGTCATCACGCGGCACCACCAGGGTCAGGGCCAGGTCCGGGAACTGTTTCAGGAAGGTCGGATGCCGGCGCAGCCAGGCGGCTACTTCGTGCGATCCGATTTTCTCGGCGGTGTCGCTCATGCGTTCCACTCTCCATCAAAGACGAAGGCTGCGGGTCCGGACATCACGATCTGTGCATCATCGGCCGGCCAGCGGATGCGCAGATCGCCACCCGGAAGCGACATCGTGGCATCGCGCTGCAGGCGACCGCGCTGCATCATCACCACGGCCGCGGCGCACGCGCCGCTGCCGCACGCCAGGGTTTCGCCGGCACCGCGCTCGTACACGCGCAGGCGCGCATGCTGCGGGCCGAGCACCTGCACGAAGCCGACGTTGACCGACTTCGGGAACGAGGCGTGCTGCTGCAGCAACGGACCCAGGCGTTCGACCGGGGCGGCATCGACCAGGCCCACTTCGATGACCGCGTGCGGATTGCCCATCGACACCGCGCCGAAACGCACCGTGTCCCCCTGCAGCGGCAAGAGATACTCCTCGCGGGCGCGGGCGAAGCCGATCAGCGGCACGTTCTCCGGCTCGAAACGCGGCACGCCCATGGCCACCGCGTACTGGTCTTCACCCAGGCGCTCAACCGCGTGCGTGGTGACCGGGCTGTCGATCGCGAACGTGGTGCCAGTGGCCGCACCATCGCGCACCAGCCAGGCAGCGACGCAGCGCGCGCCGTTGCCACACTGCTCCGAACGGCTGCCGTCGGCATTCCAGATCCGGTAGGAGGCCACCGAGCCCTCGGCCTTGGGCGGTTCGATGGTCAGGATCTGGTCGCAACCCACGCCGGTATGGCGATCGGCCAGGCGCGCGGCCAGTGCGGCATCCGGCGGTACGCTGCCATCGCGCAGGTCCAACACCACGAAATCATTGCCGGCGCCATGCATCTTGGTGAAACGCAGCGCCGCGGACGTGCTTGCCTTACTCATTCCCGTCATTGGCCTTCAGCGCCGGGGCTTCAACGGGATCGGGAACCACCGGGGAATCGGTATCGGCATCGGCGGCCGGCGGCGTGGCGTCGTCGGCGGCCGGTTCGACCAGTTGTTCTTCGACCGGGACCGGCTTCTGCGGCAGGACCAGCGGGCCCTTGTTGCCACAGGCCGACAGCACCAGCAGCGCCGAGGCAGCCAGCGTCAGGGAGATGAGGGTACGGGGGGATGTCTTCATGCCCTGAGTATAGCCGCGCACTTTGGGCGCTTGGGTGCTGGCTGGATGAACAGGCCGCGCAGAAATCGCGCCCCTGGAAGCCCCCCGGCAGTGCCGGCGCTGGCCGGCAGCCCCGCCTCCTGCTGGGCCCAGGCGGTGCCGGCCAGCAGCCGGCACTACCGGAGCGGTTGACGATCCTTGGCCGGGCAGCAGCCATCGTCGTCCCTCGGCGGCCGGCGGCCGGCGGCTGCCATTACGGGGTCCGGGTCACGCCCAGCTGGTCGAGCACGAACGCATACGACTCGGCCAGCTCGTGATAGCGCTGGAAGCGGCCGGACTTTCCACCGTGGCCGGCTTCCATGTTGGTGCGGAAAACGATCGGGAAGTGACCGGTGTTGTCATCGCGCAGCTTGGCCACCCACTTGGCCGGCTCCCAGTACTGCACCTGCGAATCCCACAGCCCGGTGCCGACATACAGGGCCGGATAGGCCTGCTTGGCGACGTTGTCGTACGGCGAGTACTTCAGCATGTAGTCGTAGTACTCGCGCTGCTCGGGGTTGCCCCACTCGTCGTACTCGTTGGTCGTCAGCGGGATGCTGGCATCGAGCATGGTGGTGACCACATCCACGAACGGCACCTGGGCGACCATCACGCGGTAATCCTGCGGTGCCTGGTTGGCGACCGCGCCCATCAGCAGGCCACCGGCGCTGCCACCGGAGCCGGCGACGCGGTCCTTGGCCGCATAGCCCTGGCGGACCAGCTCACGGGTGACATCGACGAAATCGTTGAAGGTGTTCTGCTTCTTGAGCAGCTTGCCGTCCTCATACCACGCACGGCCCATTTCCTGGCCGCCGCGGATGTGGGCGATGGCATACACCACGCCGCGATCCAGCAGGCTGACCACGGTCTGGTTGAAGCCCGGATCCATCGACATGCCGTAGCTGCCGTAGGCGTACTGGTACAGCGCGCCGGTGCCGTCCTTCTTGAAACCGTTGCGGTAGACCAGCGACACCGGCACCTTGACGCCATCGCGGGCCGTCACCCATACACGCTCGGTGGTGTACTGCGACGGGTCATAGCCGATCACCGGCTGCTGCTTGAGCTGGCGACGCTCACCGGTGACGGTGTTGAGCTCGTAGGTGGTGGTCGGGGTGGTCAGCGAGGTGTAGGCGTACCGCAGCCACGGCGTATCGTGTTCGCTGTTGGCGGCCAGCCCCATCGAATAGGCCGGCTCGTCGGCCTTGACGTAGTCCTGGCGGCCATCCGGGAACAGCAGGCGCACGCGCTCCAGCCCATTGGAGCGCTCGGCGATCGCGGTGAAGCCATCGAACAGCTCGAAGCCTTCGATCAGCACCGCATCATCGTGCGCGACCCAGTCTTTCCACTGGCTGCGCGTGGTGGCATCACTGGGTGCGGTGACGATCTTGAAGTTCTTCGCATCAGCATCGTTGGTGCGGATCACCCAGCGGCCGTTGAAGTGGTCGGCGTCGTATTCCACGTCGCGTGCACGCGGTGCCAGCACCTTGAATGCCTGCGGATCGGCGGCCGGGGCGTAGCGCGTTTCCGAGCTGACCGTGCTGTGCAGTTCGATGGTCAGGAAACGATCATCGCGGGTGCGGCCGACGCCCATGTAGAAGCTGTCGTCCTTCTCTTCGTAGACCAGCACGTCACTGCTCGCCGGGGTGCCCAGCACGTGTTTTTTCACGCGCACGGTGAGCAGCGTCTCCGGATCGTTCTCGACGTAGAACAGGGTGCGGTTGTCATCGGCCCAGACCACGTTGGGCGAGACGTTCTCGATACGGTCCGGCAGCACTTCACCGGTGCGCAGGTCCTTGAAGCGGATCACGTACTGGCGGCGGCCCACATCATCTTCGGCCCAGGCCAGCAGATGGTTGTCCTGGCTGACATCGGCATCGCCCACGTTGAAGTAGCCCTTGCCCTCGGCCATCGTGTTGATGTCGAGCAGGATTTCTTCCGGCGCCTCCATGCTGCCCTTGCGGCGTGCCTGGATCGGGTAGTCCTTGCCGGTTTCAAAGCGGGTGTAATACCAGTAGCCGCGGTCACGCGAGGGCACGCTGGCATCGTCCTGCTTGATGCGGGCGACGATCTCCTTGTACAGCGTGTCTTCCAGCGGCTTGAGCGGCGCCACGACCTGGTCGGTATAGGCATTCTCCGCGTTCAGGTACGCCAGCATTTTCCTGTCTTCGCGCTTGTCGTCACGCAGCCAGTAGTAATCATCGCTGCGGGTCGCGCCAAAGGGAGCCTTCACCGTGTGCGGGTGCTTCTCGGCGTCGGGCGGGGTCAGCGCGGGGGCGGCGTGCACGTTGGAGGTCATGAGGCTGGCAACCAGTAAACAAAGGGCGGGTTTCACGAGATAAGGCTCCTGGCGGGGGAATGCAATGGCGTCCGTGTCCGTGCAGTCTGTGCCGCCGGGTGGGCCAGCAGCAAGCCTGTCGTTGGTCACTGCGCCTATCATCAGGCCATGGACACTTCCCGCACGCCCCCGACCGGCACCGGCTACAGCCGCCGCAGCCAGGAAATCGAACCCTTCCACGTGATGTCGCTGCTGGCCCGCGCGCAGGCGCTGGAGCAGGCCGGCCACGATGTGATCCACCTGGAGATCGGCGAGCCGGACTTCACCACCGCCGCCCCGATCGTGCGCGCCGGCCAGGCGGCACTGGCGGCCGGGCACACGCGCTATACCGCCGCCCGCGGGCTGCCCGCGCTGCGCGAGGCGATTGCCGGGTTCTACCAGGATCGCTACCAGGTGCAGATCGACCCCCAGCGGATCCTGGTCACCCCGGGTGGCTCGGGCGCATTGCTGCTGGCCAGCAGCCTGCTGGTCGATCCCGGCAAGCACTGGTTGCTGGCCGATCCGGGCTACCCGTGCAACCGGCACTTCCTGCGCCTGGTGGAAGGGGCCGCGCAGCTGGTACCGGTCGGCCCGGAAACGGCGTACCAGCTCACGCCGGAACTGGTGGCACGGCAATGGAATGCCGAGAGTGTCGGCGCCCTGGTCGCCTCTCCGGCCAACCCGACCGGAACCGTGCTTTCCGCTGCGCAGCTGGACGCGCTGTCGCAGTCACTGAAGTCGCGCGGCGGGCACCTGGTGGTGGATGAGATCTACCACGGCCTCACCTACGGGATGGACGCGGCCAGCGTGCTGCAGGTCGACGATGACGCCTTCGTGCTCAACAGCTTCTCCAAGTATTACGGGATGACCGGCTGGCGACTGGGCTGGCTGGTCGCGCCGCCGCAGGCGGTGAAGGAGCTGGAGAAGCTGGCGCAGAATCTGTACATCAGCGCCTCCAGCATCGCCCAGCATGCGGCGCTGGCATGTTTCGAGCCGGAGTCGATCGCGATTTTCGAGCAGCGCCGCGCGGCATTCCGCGAGCGCCGCGATTACCTGCTGCCGGCGCTGCGGGCGCTCGGCTTCCGGATCGAAGTGGAACCGGAAGGCGCGTTCTATCTCTACGCCGACGTGAGTGCGTTCACCGGGGATGCGCAGGCCTTCTGTGCGCATTTCCTGGAAACCGAGCATGTCGCGTTCACCCCGGGCCTGGACTTCGGGCACCACCGCGCCAACGCGCACGTGCGGCTGGCCTACACGCAGGAAGTGCCACGCCTGGAAGAGGCGGTGCGGCGGATCGCGCGTGGGCTGGAGACGTGGGTGCGTTGAGCGACCCCTGAAAAAAAACGCCACGCATCGCTGCGTGGCGCTGAAAATGGGGTGGAGCCAACCTGACGCCCCACCACCCGGAGTCCGCTCCAGGGGGCTACAACGTCTGCGGCAGGCTCACTCCCTGCCGGCTGCTCGACTGCCCCTGGCCGTCGAGCAACCCGAGCTTACTTGGAGAGCTGCTCCCACAGGAAGCTGTAGGCCAAAGCCGACATGTGCGCGGCCTGCGCGTTGTTCGCCGCGCCGCCGTGGCCACCTTCGATGTTCTCGTAGTAGGTCACGTCCTTGCCGGCGTCGATCATCATGGCCGCCATCTTGCGGGCGTGTGCCGGATGCACGCGGTCATCGCGCGTGGAGGTGGTGAACAGCACCGGCGGGTACGTCTTCTTCGCATCGAACAGGTGGTACGGCGAGAAGGTCTTGATGAACTCCCAATCGGCCGTGTCCGGATTGCCGTATTCGGCCATCCACGAGGCGCCGGCCAGCAGGTGGCTGTAGCGCTTCATGTCCAGCAGTGGCACCTGGATCACCACCGCCCCGAACAGTTCCGGGTACTGGGTCAGCATGTTGCCGGTGAGCAGGCCGCCGTTGCTGCCGCCCTGCACGCCCAGGTGCTTGGCCGAGGTGATCTTGCGGCTGGCCAGGTCGCGGGCGACCGCGGCCATGTCTTCATAGGCCTTGTGCCGGTTCTGCTTGAGCGCCGCCTGGTGCCAGCGCGGGCCGTACTCGCCACCGCCACGGATGTTGGCGACCACGTACACGCCGCCCTTCTCCAGCCATGCGCGGCCCATGCCACCGGAGTAGGACGGGGTCAGCGAGATCTCGAAGCCGCCATAGCCGTACAGCAGGGTCGGGTTGGAACCGTCCAGCTTCATGTCCTTGCGGTGCACCACGAAGTACGGCACGCGGGTGCCGTCCTTGCTGGTGGCGAAGTGCTGCTCGATCACCTTGCCATCGGCATCGAAGAACGCCGGCATGGTCTTGAGCACTTCAGGCTGCTTGCCGATCTCGGCGATGGCCAGGGTGGTCGGGGTCAGGTAATCGGTGACGGTCATCCACACCGCATCGCTGTCGTCGGCATCCACCGCGCTGACAGCCACGGTGCCGAACGACGGCGAGCCGGTGAAGGCACTCGTCTTCCAGCCACTGTCGGTGGGGGTCAGCACGCTCAGGCGGCTCTTGACGTCGTCCAGCACGTTCAGGACCAGGTGGTTCTTCGTCCAGCTGGTGCCGGCCAGCGAGGTGGTGTCGGTCGGTGCGAACAGCACGTCGAAGTCGCGCTTGCCGGCGAGGTAATCGTCCAGCCTGGTGGCCAGCAGCGCGCCGGCGGCGTAGGTCTTGCCGCCCACGGTCCACGGCTCGCGCAGCTCCAGGGTAAGCCACTGCTTGCGCAGGCCCTTCTCCGCCGAGTTCGGCGCATCGATCCTGGTCAGCGTGCCGTCGTCGGCGCGCAGGAAGATCTCGTTGTTGTAGAAGGCCAGCGTTCGGCTGACCAGGTTGCGCTCGTAACCGGGGGTATCGTCGTGCATGGCCGCGATGTACATGTCATCGGGCTTGCCTTCATAGACCACCGAAGCCGAAGCCATCGGCGTGCCACGCTTCCACAGCTTGGCCACCCGCGGGTAACCGGAAGTGGTCATCGTGCCGGTGCCGAAATCGGTGTAGACGAAGACCGTGTCGCGGTCGATCCAGTTCAGGCCACCTTTGGACTCGGGGCGGAAGAAACCGTCCTTGATCCAGGCCTTGTTGGCCAGGTCGAACTCGCGGGTGACGTCGGCGTCGGCGCCGCCGCGCGAGAGCGCGATCAGGCAGCGCGAATAGTCCGGGCGCAGGCAGTCGGCGCCGTGCCAGACCCAGTTTTCGCCCTCGGCCTTGTTCAGCGCATCCAGATCCAGCACGGTTTCCCACTGCGGCGAGGCCTTGCGGTACTCGGCCAGCGTGGTGCGGCGCCACAGGCCGCGCTCGTGCTGCTTGTCCTTCCAGAAGTTGTAGTAGTAATCGCCGATCTTCTGTACGCCGGGAATCTTGGCGTCCGAATCGAGCACCTCGCGGATGCTGGTCTCCATCTGCTTGAACGCCGGGGTCGAGGCCAGGCGGCCTTCGGACGTGGCGTTCTGCGCTTTGACCCAGGCCAGCGGCTTGTCGCCGGTGACATCTTCAAGCCAGGCGTACTTGTCCGCGGGGGCGTCAGCGGCCATGGCGGTTCCCGCCGCGCTGGCGGAGATCAGACCTGCCACCAGGCAGGCGGAAGCGAATCGTGACATTGCAGCTCCAGGCATTCATAGCCTTGGGACGCTATCACACCGTCTGGCTGCGGCTCACGTGTCGAAGGTCAGGCCGGGCCGGTCGCGGCAGCGGGCGACCGCGGCGCCGCGCCTGCGGCCCACGACGGCGGCGGGCGGTCCGGGTGAGCAGGCCCGGTAGCGGCAGGCGGAAGCGATGCAGGCTCCACCAGGCCACCAGGGGCATGCCGACCAGCCACAGCGGCAGCCAGCCGACCCACTCGCTGTGGCCCCGTGCGGCGGGCCAGACCAGGACCAGGGCGACCCCGGCCAGGGCGGCCTGCCTGACGCAGCGCAGCACGCGCGGATCGGGACGGTCGGACGAACGCGGGGAAGACGACAGGGTCATGACACAGCTCCGTGCGAAAGTGATGCGTCACCTTGCCGCGCGGCCATCTCACCGGCTGCGACCTTGTCGGTCGGCCGCGGCAGCAAGGACCTCCGGCGCCGAGGCTGCATGAATCGGTCACGCAACCGCCGCGCCGCCATTGACGTTCTCTGCTGTCCCACCCACCATGCCCCTGCCAGCCACTGGAGCCACCCGCCGCATGTCTTCGAACCGCCCGCTTCGCGCTGTCCTGTTGGTCTCCTCGCTGGCGTTGCTGTCAGCCTGTGCGTTCCGTCATGAGACCAAACCGGACCCCGCGCCGACGCCGGTCGCGGTCGACAGCGCCGCGGCGCCGATCGACCTGCAGCGGTTCATGGGCACCTGGTACGTGATCGGCCGCGTGCCGAACCCGATCGAGCGCGGCCACGTCGCCAGCGTCAATGAGTTCCGCCTGCGCGGAGACCAGAAGGTGTCGATCAGATACCGCTACCGCGACGGCTTCTCCGAACCGCAGCAGGAACTGACCGTCCGCGCCTCGGTGGACGAGAAGAGCGGCAACCACAACTGGCGCACCTGGTTCTACAAGATCGTGCCGACCCACACCCGCGTGCTGGAAGTCGCGCCGGACTATTCGTGGGCGATGCTGGGTTACCCGGGCCGCGAGATGGCCTGGATCTTCGCGCGCCAGCCGGACATGGACAAGGAGCTCTACAAAGAGCTCGCCACCCGCCTGCGTGACGATTACGGGGTCAACACCGACAAGCTCAAGCGCGTGCCGCAGCACCCCGAGCAGGTGGACCGGCTGGGCTTTGAAGTGCCGAACGTCCGGTAAGGGCGGCGCTCAGGCCGCCTCGCGCGGCTGCACCCTGCGCTCGATTTCCTGACGGGTCGGCAGCGTCTTCAGATCGTACTCGGCCTGGAGGGCCAGCCACGACGCGGCGTCCCCGCCGAAATGACGCGCCAGGCGCACTGCGGTATCGGCCGTTACGCCACGGGTTTCATGCACGATGGCGTGCAATCGCGTCGGCGGCACATCCAAGGCCCGTGCCAGCGCAGTAATGCTCAGCTGCAACGGCAGCAGAAACTCCTCGCGCAGGATTTCGCCCGGATGGACGGCCCTGAGGTTGTTGATGGGGCGGCTCATGGATGGCACCTCAGTGGTAATCGACGATCTCGACATCACGCGGACCGTTGTCGGTCCAGACAAAACACAACCGCCACTGCGCGTTGATGCGGATGCTGTGTTGCCCGCGTCGATCACCGCACAGCGCTTCGAGCCGATTTGCGGGCGGGCTGCGCAGGAACTGCAGGGTCTGTGCAGCATCCAGCATCTGCAGCTTGCGCTCGGCCAGTGACTGGAACGCACGGAATTGGCGCGGGCATCGCCCCGCAAACAGCGCGAGCGTGTGGCGGCATCGGAAGGACTGAATCATTCCGCACAGCGTATTACGCCAAACGGAATATAACACAGCTCCCCGTCACGCAATGGTGCGTTGGTCGATCACCTGATCAATCGAATCAGCGCGTGCTGCCGCCCCGGCACTCCCTTGGGCGGCACGACCTGAGGCCATGCCCGGTCGCCGCTGGGCATGGCGTACCGACCAACGGTCGGTACCTACCGGTTACTTCCGGCTGTAGTGCGAGACCAGCCGGTCGCCGATCATCTGCAGAATCTGCACCAGCACCAGCAGCAGCACCACGGTGACCAGGGCCACGTCGGTGTGCGAGCGCTGGTAGCCATCGCGGAACGCCAGGTCGCCCAGGCCGCCCGAGCCGATCGCACCGCCCATCGCGGTGAAGCCGATCAGCGCAATCACCGTGACGGTGGCACCGGCGATCAGGCCCGGCCGCGCTTCGGGCAGCAGCACCCGGGTGACCAGCTGCCAGGTGGTGGCGCCCATCGCCTGGGTCGCCTCGATCACGCCGCGGTCCACTTCACGCAGCGCGGTCTCGACCAGACGTGCATAGAACGGCGCTGCGCCGATCACCAGCGGCACGATCGCGCCACGGACGCCCAGCGAGGTGCCCATCATCCACAGCGTGAGCGGGATCAGCACGATCATCAGGATGATGAAGGGCACCGAGCGCAGCAGGTTCACCAGCAGCGCGAGCGAACCGTACAGCACCGGCTTGCGGTGCAGCTGCGGCGAGCCGGTCAGGAACAGCAGCACGCCCAGCGGCAGGCCGATCAGCAGCGTCAGCGGCAGCGAGCCGCCGAGCATCAGCAGGGTATCCAGCGTGGCCTGGCCGATATCGGCCCATTTGCCGGCGTCGAGGTGGCGGAAGAACCCGCCTGCGGTGGCCAGGATCATCGGCGCAGCTCCTCAAGATGGACACCGGCGGCAACGAAGCCCGCCTGGGCGGCCTGTACGTCGCCCCCGACCAGCGACACGGTCAGCTGCCCATACGGGGTGTCCTTGATCCGGTCGATACGGCCGGACAGGATGTTGTAGTCCACGCCGGTCTCGCGCGCGATGCGCCCCAGCAGCGGTTCATAGGTATCGGCGCCGAGGAAGGTCAGGCGCACGATGCGACCGGCCACCGCCTCGAAATCCTTGTGCAGCTCGCCCTCGTCGACCTGTTCGGACTCGCTGACGAAGCGGCGGGTGGTCGGGTGCTGCGGGTGCAGGAACACCTCGGTGACCGGGCCGGTTTCGACCAGGTGGCCGGCATCGAGTACGGCGACGCGGTCGCAGACACGGCGGATCACGTCCATCTCGTGGGTGATCAGCACGATGGTCAGGCCCAGCTCGCGGTTGATCCTGCCCAGCAGCTTGAGCACCGAGGCGGTGGTCTGCGGGTCCAGCGCGCTGGTGGCCTCATCGCACAGCAGGATCTGCGGGCGGGTGGCCAGCGCGCGGGCGATGCCGACGCGCTGCTTCTGGCCGCCGGAAAGCTGCGCCGGGTACTTGTTGGCGTGCGCTTCCAGGCCGACCGTGTGCAGCAGTTCGTCCACGCGTGCGTCGATCTCCGCGCGCGGCGTGCCGGCCAGCTCCAGCGGGAAGGCGACATTGGCCGCCACGGTGCGCGAGGACAGCAGGTTGAAGTGCTGGAAGATCATGCCGATCTTCCGGCGCAGCACGCGCAACCCCTCGGCGTCGAGCGCGGTGACGTCTTCGCCATTGATCAGCAGGCGGCCACCGGTGGGTTCCTCCAGCCGGTTGATCAGGCGGATCAGGGTCGATTTGCCCGCGCCGGAATGGCCGATGATGCCGAACACTTCGCCGGCCTCGATGGTCAGGTCCAGCGGCTGCAGCGCGGCAATCGCGCGGCCGCCGACGGCATAGGATTTGTGCAGGCGCTGGAACTCGATCACTTCGCGGTCAACCGGGGCATCGACGGGAGGGGGCGTGCAGCCTACCAGCGCGGGGCGGCCCTGGCCCGTGCGGTTGCGCGGAATGATATTCCGTTTGGTTCTAAGGGAACGTGATCCGGTCGGCCTGGCGGGCGCCTGCCGGGCTCAGGGATGATCCAGCGGCCTGGGCGGCTCGACCCGGCGGACCCGCTCGCGGTGAAGCAGGTACAGGCCCGAGGCCACGATGATGGCTGCGCCCAGCCAGGTCACCTGGTCGGGCAGCACGCCCCAGAACAACAGGTCCCAGCCGATCACCCAGACCAGCCCGGTGTATTCCAGCGGCGCGATCATCGACGCTTCGCCCAGCTGGAAGGCCCGGGTCAGGGCGACCTGCCCCCCTGCCCCGGCCAGGCCCATGCCCGCGATCAGGGCCGCGTGGCCCAACTGCAGCGGCTGCCAGTCCGGGATCGCGAGCAGGCCGGCGCCGACGGCCATGATCACCAGGAACCACACCACCATCGACTGCGGGGTATCGGTCCGGGTCAGCATGCTGACCGTGATCGCGGCCAGCGCATAGGCGGTGGCCGCGAGCAGCACCATCAGGCCGGGGAAGGAGATGATCCCGCCAACGCCGGGGCGCAGCACCACCAGCACGCCGATCAGGCCGATGCCGATGGCGATCCAGCGGCGCGGGCCGACGTGCTCGCCGAGCAGCGGTACCGAGAGCGCGGCGATCAGCAGCGGGGCGACGAAGTAGATGGTGTAGGCGGTGGACAGCGGCAGGCTGCGCAGCGCGTAGACGAAGCAGCCGATCATCGCCATGCCGAGCACGCCGCGCAGCAGGTGCAGGCCCCAGCGCCTGGGCACCAGCGAGCGCGGGCCGGCCGTGGCCAGCACCCAGACCAGCACGAACGGCAGCGACGCCGCGCCGCGCAGGAAGGTCACCTGCAGGGTGGGATAGCTGGCCGACAGCTGCTTCATGCCGGCATCCATCAGCGAGAAGCAGGCCACGGCCATGAGCATCCAGGCGACGGCGCGGGTGGGGGAGCGTTGCGTGTTCATGACCCATTATCGCCGGGTTGGCCGGGCCGTCCATGGTGGGTTGGTAGAATGGGGTATTCACCCGCTGGAGTTTTCCGATGCCCTCTTTTGACGTTGTTTCCGAAGTCGACACCCACGAGCTGACCAACGCGGTCGATCAGGCCAACCGCGAGTTGTCCACGCGCTTCGATTTCAAGGGGGTGGACGCCAAGTTCGTGCTGGAGGACGGCGTGATCAACCAGTCCGCGCCGAGCGATTTCCAGTTGCAGCAGATGACGGACATCCTGCGCCAGCGCTTGATCGCGCGGAAGATCGATGCGGCGTGCCTGGAGTTCGGGGATATCGAGACGAATCTGGCCGGTGCGCGGCAGAAGATCACGGTCAAGCAGGGCATCGAGCAGAAGGTGGCCAAGAAGATCGCGGCGAAGATCAAGGAGGCCAAGTTGAAGGTGGACAGCCAGATCAATGGCGACAAGCTGCGGGTGACGGGCAAGAAGCGCGATGATCTGCAGGATGCGATGGCGCTGCTGCGGAAGGAGACCTTCGAGGTTCCGCTGCAGTTCGATAATTTCCGCGATTGATCTTGGCCGAAGGGCTGTAGCGAAGAGCGCTGGCGATTCATTGCTGGTGTGCTGCGTCGGCGGATGGGCGGGCAAAGCGGTCGTGCCCGCCCCTGCCGGCGACCAGGCGATATCCCATCGGTAGTGCCGGCCGCTGGCCGGCAACCTCGTTGCGCAGATCGAAAAGATGCGGCTTCCGGCGTGTGTACCGCCGGGCGCGGGTCACTACGCGCGAATCAGCTTGTACAGGGTGGTGCGTGAGATGCCGAGCTGGCGCGCGGCGGCGCTGACGTTGCCCTGGTGGGCGGCCACGGCGTCGCGGACGTGCTGTGTGTTCTGCGCACGCAGCGAGGCGTTGGCGGCGTTGACGGGCTGTGCGGCGAGCTTGCGGCTGGCATGCGGTGCGAGTGGTCCGCGCAGGTACTGGACATGCACGGCCGTGTCTTCGTCCAGGCGGACCCGGTGGGCCGGGCCGGTCTGCAGGAGGCGGCGGCGCTGATGGGCGCTGGCGCCGGCAAACAGGCCGTGCAGGGTGAGGATCGGCAAGGGCCCGCGGCGCGGGAGTCCGAACAGGCGGCGGGCCACGCGGTTGGCGGCGCGGACGCGTCCGTCTTCTTCGATGGCCAACAGTCCCTGCAGGGGGGAGTGCAGCCAGCGGGCGTCGTGCTGGACGGCCAGCAGATGACAGGGACGGTGGTCCTGCATCAGCCGGTTTTCGGCGGAAAGGGCGGCCTGGCGGAAGTAGCCGTGCAGCAGCTCGGCATCGCGCTCGCCGGTGCCGGTGATGTCCAGGGCCCCCAGCACTTCGCCATCCAGCCCGTGCAGCGGCACGCTCAGGCAGAACACGGTGGCGAAGCGATCCAGGTAGTGTTCGTTGCCGCGTACAAGCGCGGGCGCGTCTTCGGCCAGGCTGCAGGCCGGTGCCGTGGTGCCGATGTCGATCTCGCGCAGGCGGCGGCCGATCTGGATCGGGCGCAGCACCGGCACGTCGGCCAGGCCATGTTCGCGCTGGGCGACGACCAGGCCGTCGGCGTTGACGCAGAACAGGGTCCATTGGCGGCCACCGAAGGCGGCCCAGAGATGGTCCATGTCCTCGCGCACACAGCGTGCGAGGCGGCGGTCGGCCGGGTCGTCCAGGCGGGTGGCGCCCGCGGCAAGGGGCGCGTAGTACGGCGCCTGCCGCGGCTGTACGCCGGCCTGGCGCGAACGCTCCCAGGAGCGCAGTACCGGCGGGCTGACCACGCTGTCCATCAGCGCGCCGCCCTCGGCAAAGCGCTGACGGGCGGCGGCCAATACCTGCTGCTGTTCCAGAACCATCGCGGCCATCGGTCGATCTCCACCTCGGACCGACAGGCTACTCCGGCAAAGCTGACTGCTGCGTCGTCGCAGGCACGCATGCCTGCGACGGAGCGTTTCACCCGCCGATGGTCAGGATCGGCTTGAGGGTCACGCCGCGGGTGCTGTCCTCGGCGGCCTGGTTGATCTGGTCCAGCGGGTAGAGCTTCACCAGTTTGTCGAACGGGAAGCGGCCCTGCTGGTACAGCTGCACCAGCTGCGGGATGAACACCTTCGGCACGCTGTCGCCTTCAACGATGCCGCGGATGCTGCGCCCGCCCAGCAGCAGGTTGTTGACGTCGAACTCGGCCTTGGTGCCCAGCTTCGGAGCACCCACCACGCCGATCACGCCCAGCCCCCCAAGCGCCTCGATGCCCTGTGCCAGCACGTCCGGGCGCCCGGTGGATTCCAGGGCGAAGTTCGCCCCGCCGCCGGTGATCTCGCGCACGGCGTCGACGACGTCGACCTCGCGGCTGTTTATCACATGGGTGGCGCCGAGTTCCTTGGCCAGTTCCAGGCGCGACGGCACCACATCGATGGCGATGATCGTGGTCGCACCGGCCACGCGCGCGGCCATCACCGCGCTCAGGCCGACCGCGCCGGCACCGAAGCTGGCGAAGCTGCTGCCGGCGGTGACCTTGAGCGAGTTGATCACGGCACCGGCACCGGTCTGGATGCCGCAGCCGAGCGGGCCGAGCAGTTCGATCGGCGCATCGTCAGGCACCTTGATCGCGTTGTTTTCGCGGCTCAGTGCGTAGGTGGCGAACGAAGACTGTGCGAAGAAATGATCGTGCAGCGGCTTGCCGTCCGGATCCTGGATGGCGGTGGAACCGTCCAGTGCACCGCCGCCGAAGTTCAGGCCGAAGAAGTCCTTGCAGTACGCGCCGTGGCCGCCGCTGCAGGGATTGCAGTGGCCGCAGGCGCCGTAGGTCAGCACGACATGGTCACCGACCTTGAGATCTTTCACGCCCGGGCCGAGTGCTTCAACGATGCCCGCACCTTCATGGCCGAGCACCGCCGGCAGCGGCACGGGATAGTACTGGTCGCGCACGATCAGGTCGGTATGGCACAGGCCGGTGGCGACTACGCGCACCAGCACTTCATCGTCCTGCGGCCCACGGATGCGCGCCTTCTCGATCGTGAAAGGCTGTTCTTTTTCGCGCACCACGGCCACGGTGATGTCGCGCAGTTCTGCTGTTGCGGTCATGAGGGTCTCCTGGATCAGATCGGGTAGGCGGGCGCTTCGCCCTTGACGGTCATCCACTGCCACTGGGTGAACTCGTCGATGTTGGACGGGCCACCGATGCTGGTGCCATTGCCGGAGGCGCCGACGCCACCGAACGGATTGATCACCTCATCGTTCACGGTCTGGTCGTTGATGTGCAGCAGGCCGGTGCGCAACCGTTCGCCCAGCTTCAGTGCGCGGCCGACATTGCTCGACACGATCGCCATCGACAGGCCGTACTCGCTGTCGTTGGCCAGCTCCACCGCCTCATCATCGGTATCGAAGGGCACGACCACCGCGACCGGTGCGAAGATCTCTTCGTGGAAGGCCGGGTTGTCGCGGCCCACATCGCTGAGCACGGTCGGTTCGAAGAACAGGTCCTTGTACCCACCGCCGGTCGCGAGCGTGGCACCAGCCGCCTGCGCTTCGGCAACGATGCGCGCGGCATGGTCACGCTGCTGGGCGTTGATCAGCGGCCCGATCGCCACCTCCCCATCGGCCGGATTGCCGACCTTGAGCGACTTGGCCTTGGCCACCAGCTTTTCCAGGAACCGCGCATGGATGCTGCGCTGGACCAGCACGCGGCCGGTGGCCATGCAGATCTGGCCCTGGTGCAGGTAGACGCCCCACGCGGTGTTGGCGATGGCCAGGTCCATGTCGGCATCGTCGAGCACGATCAGCGAGTTCTTGCCGCCCAGTTCCAGCGATACCTTCTTCAGGTGCTTGCCGGCCGCTTCGCCGACCTTGCGCCCCGCGCCGGTGGAGCCGGTGAACTGGATCATCGCGATGTTCGGGTCACTGGTCAGCGCCGCACCGGCGGCGCCATCGCCCGGCAGCACGTGCAGCAGGCCTGCCGGCAGCCCGGCCAGTTCGAACAGGCGCGCGATCACGAAGCCACCGCACACGGCGGTGCGCGGATCGGGCTTGAGCACCACCGCGTTGCCCAGCGCCAAGGCCGGGGCCACGGCACGCATGGCCAGGTACAGCGGGAAGTTGAACGGCGAGATCACGCCGACCACGCCGAGTGGGCGGCGGCGCGCCAGATTCAAACGGCCCGGTTCGGACGGCAGCACCTCGCCGATGCTGCGCGAGGGCAGTGCCGCGGCCTCATGCAGCGCCTTGGTGTTCACCTTGGCCTCGAAACCGGCCTTGAGCTGGGTGGAGCCGCTTTCGCGGACCAGCCACTGCACGATCTCGTCGTTGTGTTCTTCGGCCAACTGCGCCGCGCGGCGCAGCACCTGCGCGCGGGTGTCATACGGGGCGCTGGCCCAGTCGCGCTGCGCCTTGGCGGCGGTGGCGGCGGCGCGCGCGATCTGTGCCGGGTCGGCCATCGCGATCTCGCCCAGGCGCTCGCCGGTCGCCGGCTCGACCACGTGCTGGGTGCCGGCACCCGCGGCCCACTGGCCATCGAACAGCTTGCCGGACCACGTGGCCGTCGGCAGGAATGCATGTGTTGCCATCACTGAGAACTCCTTGCGTCGTGTACGCGGCCATTGGATACCCGCAGCCGGCCACTGCCTATTGGCCGCTGGAAGGATCACTGCAAGTGATTGCCGGATAAGGAATTTCCAGCATGACCGGTGTCCAGTTAATGGACAGTGGAGCCGATCGGGCGTCCACTTCACCGCCGCGCCGTACAATCAACGGCCCCGCCAGCGACCCCGCCCGCCATGAACGATGCCTTCCTCACCGCCACCCGCGACCCCATTGCCGAGACCCGGAAATGGCTGGAGCAGATCGTGATCGGCCTGAACCTGTGCCCGTTCGCCAAGGCGGTGTACGTCAAGGACCAGGTGCGGTTCGTGCTCAGTGATGCGACCACGCCGGAGGCGCTGGTCGAGGAACTGGCCGAAGAGCTGATCCTGCTGCGCGACACGCCCGCCGAGCAGATCGACACCACCCTGATCGTGCACCCGGACGTGCTGACCGATTTCCTGGAGTACAACGACTTCCTCGACAACGCCGATGCAGCGATCGAGGCACTGGATCTGCAGGGCATCCTGCAGGTGGCCAGCTTCCATCCGCAGTACCAGTTCGCCGGCGTGGCCCCGGATGACGTGAGCAATTACACCAACCGCGCGCCCTACCCGACTCTGCACCTGCTGCGCGAAGACAGCGTCGAGCGCGCGGTCGCGGCCTTCCCGGATCCGCACGTGATCGTGGAGCGCAACATCGAGACGCTGGACAAACTCGGCATCGAAGGCTGGACGCGCCTGCTGGGCCGCAACGAGATGCCGCCGTGTCACTGACCCCGACCCTCCTCGACTGGCCGGCACAGCCGCTGCGCGACCGCGTGGTGGTGATCACCGGGGGTGCGCAGGGCGTGGGGCGCGGCATCGCGCAATCGGTGCTCGGCGCGGGCGGCAGCGTGATGATCGCCGACCTGGATGCCGATGCCGGCAAGGCCTGCCTGAAGGAATGGGCATTGCCGGAGCGCGCGGCGTTCCAACGCGCGGACGTGGCCAGCGAACGCAGCGTGCAGGCGCTGATGAAGGCGACGCTGAAGCGCTTCGGGCGCATGGATGGCCTGGTCAACAATGCCGGCATCGCCAGTGCGCATGGCACGCCCCTGGCCCAGATGCCGCTGGCCGAGTGGCAACGCCGCCTCTCCAGCCTGCATGGCGCCTTCCTGTGCAGCAAGCATGCCCTGCCCGCCCTGCGCGAGCATGCCGGGGCGATCATCAACATCGCCTCCACGCGTGCCTGGCAGTCCGAACCGGACAGTGAAGCCTACGCCGCGGCCAAGGGCGGGCTGGTCGCCTTCACCCATGCATTGGCGTTGAGCGAAGGGTCGGCCGTGCGGGTCAACAGCATCAGCCCCGGCTGGATCACCACCGATGCCTGGCAGGCGCCCTCACGGCGACGCACGCCCAAACTGTCCCGTCGCGATCATGCGCAGCACCCGGTCGGCCGCGTTGGCCAGCCGCCGGACATCGGCGCGTTGGCGGTCTTCCTGCTCTCGGACCTGGCCGGCTTCATCACCGGCCAGGACCACATCGTCGACGGCGGCATGAGCCGGAAGATGATCTACGCGGAGTGATCAACGTGCCGCGGTAGCACACACGATCCCGCTGCCGGGTAGTGCCGGGGTCACACCATCCCGTTATGCCGCAGCAGCGCGTCCACTGTCGGCGCGCGGCCACGGAAGGCGGCGAAGTTCTCGGCCGCACTGCGGCTGCCGCCCCGTGAGAGCACTTCATCGCGGAAGCGCTGGCCGGTCTCGGTCACTTTGTCCGGGGCCTCCTCGAACGCGGCGTAGGCATCGGCGCTGAGCACCTCGGCCCATTTGTAGCTGTAGTAGCCGGCCGCATAGCCACCGGCAAAAATGTGGCTGAACTGGTTGGGGAAGCGATTCCACGCCGGCGGCCGGTTGACGGCCACTTCATCGCGGACGCGTTCCAACAGCGCCTGCACGCTGTCCTGGGTCGGATCGAACTCGCTGTGCAACTGCATATCGAACAGCGCGAATTCCAGCTGGCGCACGGTGAACATGCCGCTCTGGAAATTGCGTGCGGACAGCATGCGGTCGAACAGCGCACGCGGCAGCGGCTCACCGGTGGCTACGTGTGCGGTCATCGCCTGCACGCGGTCCCATTCCCAGCAGAAGTTCTCCATGAACTGGCTCGGCAGTTCCACCGCGTCCCACTCCACGCCGTTGATGCCGGCCACGCCCAGCTCACCGATGCGGGTCAACAACTGATGCAGGCCGTGCCCCATCTCATGGAACAGCGTGGTCACATCGCTGTGGCTGAAGGTGGCCGGCTGCCCTTGTGCACCCTTGCCGAAGTTGCAGACCAGGTACACCAGCGGCGTCTGCACGCCGGCGGCGGTCTCGCGGCGGTTGCGGCAATCGTCCATCCACGCGCCACCGCGCTTGCCTTCGCGCGCGTACAGATCCAGATAAAACTGGCCGACCAGCGCGCCCTGCGCATCGACCACGCGGAAGAAGCGCACATCCGGATGCCACACCGGCGCGCTGTCCGGCTGCACCGCCAGGCCATACAGGCTGCGGATCACACTGAACAGGCCGTCCAGCACCTTCGGCTCCGTGAAGTACTGCTTCACGTCCTGCTCGGAATAGCTGTAACGCGCCTGTTTCAGTTTCTCCGCGGCAAACGCCAGGTCCCACGCCTCCAGCGCGGCCATGCCCAGCTCGTCGCGCGCGAAGGCCTCCAGCTCGGCACGGTCGCGCTGCGCGTACGGCTTGGCACGCGCGGCAAGATCACGCAGGAAGCCCAGTACCTGCGGCGCATCCTCGGCCATCTTGGTGGCGATCGAGTACTCGGCGTAGTTGGCAAAGCCCAGCAGCGTGGCCAGCTCCGCGCGCAGCGCCAGTACGCGATCGATGTTGCCGCTGTTGTCCAGCGTGGCATCGCCGAATTCAGACGCGCGGATCGCATTGGCGCGGTACAGCGCTTCGCGCAGCGGGCGATGTTCGGCGTAGGTCTGCACCGGGATGTAGCACGGCATCTGCAGGGTCAGCTTCCAGCCGGCCAGGCCCTCCTTCTCCGCGGCAGCGCGGGCCGCGGCGATCACATCGTCCGGCAGGCCGGCGAGCTCGGCGGGGTCCTGCACGTGCAGCGACCAGGCATCGGTCGCATCGAGCACGTTCTGCGAGAACGTCGCCGACAGCGCGGACAGCTCCTCGCGGATCGCGCTGTACCGCGCCTTGCCGGCGTCATCGAGTTCAGCACCGCCCAGGCGGAAATCGCGCAGCGCGTTCTCCAGCACTTTGCGGCGTGCCGCGTCGTACTGCGCCGCTTCGGGCGCGTCGGCCAGGGCACGGTACTGCTGGTAGAGCGCCAGGTTCTGGCCCAGCGCGCTGCCGAAGCGCGTCACCTTGGGCAGGTTGGCGTTGTAGGCCTCGCGCAGCGCAGGGGTGTTCACCACGGCCTGCAGGTGGCCCACCTGGCCCCACGCGCGCCACAGGCGCTCGGTGGCGTCGTCCAGCGGCTCGACGAAGCTCGCCCAGGTCACCGGGGAGACCGTTTCGGCGGTTTTCACCGCGGCTTCGGCGTCGGCCAGCAGGGCATCGATCGCCGGGGCGATGTGCTCGGGCTGGATCGCATCGAAACGCGGCAGGCCGGAAAAATCGAGCAGAGGATTGGTGGGGGTCACAGGCATCTCCAGACAACGGGGCCGCTGCAGCGGCATCACCCCACGATATGGCATTGGCCCCCACCCCACACAAGCCCCCGGGGTACGCCGATGGGCCCGGTTCACGCCCGCCCGGGCGCCCCGCTCAGTACAGTGCTTCCAGCGAGACGCACGGCAGCACCGGCAGCCCCTTGCCCGCCACCGCGGCCGCAAGCACCGCATCGGCGCCGTCCACGTCGATGGCCTGTTTCGGGTACCACTCCGGGTTGTAGTAGCTGTGTGCGTAGCGGTCACCGCTGTCACACAGGATGGTCACGATCGAGCCGCTGCGGCCCGCATCGCGCATCAGCTGCGCGGCCTGCAGCACGCCGATGAAGTTGGTGCCGGTGGAGCCGCCCACGCGGCGCCCCAGTTGGCGGCTGACGTGGCGCATCGCGGCCAGGCTCAGCGCATCGGGCACTTTGACCATCGCATCGACGCTGGTCGGAATGAAGCTCGATTCCACCCGCGGCCGGCCGATGCCTTCCACCCGCGAACCGCCGCTGCAGGTCAGCTCACGCCAGGGCTGCCCTGCCAGCGCAGCGCAGTAGCCATCATAGAACACGGAGATTTCCGGGTCCGCGCACAGGATGCGCGTGTCATGGCGGCGGTAGCTCACGTAGCGGCCCAGCGTGGCCGCCGTGCCGCCGGTGCCCGGGCTGCACACGATCCACTCGGGTACCGGATGCGGCTCCTCGGCCATCTGCTTGAAGATTGATTCGGCGATGTTGTTGTTGGCACGCCAGTCGGTCGCGCGCTCGGCGTACGTGAACTGGTCCATGAAATGGCCGCCGGTTTCGCGGGCCAGCGTTTCCGAATCGGCGTTCAGGTCGCAGGCGCGCTCCACCAGATGGCAGCGGCCCCCGTGGAACTCGATCGCCGCGATTTTTTCCGGGGAGGTGGTGGCCGGCATCACCGCAATGAACGGCAGGCCCAGCAGCCGCGCGAAATACGCCTCGGACACAGCCGTGGAGCCGCTGGAGGCCTCGATCACCGGGCGCCCCTCACGCAGCCAGCCATTGGCCAGTGCATACAGGAACAGCGAGCGTGCCAGGCGATGTTTGAGGCTGCCGGTCGGGTGGCTGGACTCGTCCTTGAAATACAGGTCGATGCCCTCGAACCCGGGCAGGTCCATCGGAATCAGGTGGGTATCGGCCGAACGGTTGAAATCGGCGTCGATCTTGCGGATGGCCGCAGCCACCCATTCACGCTGGGACATGGATGAACGCTGGTCAGGAAGACACACCATTCTACCTGTCACGTGGCCCGGCCGGGACCGGTAAAATGAGGGGTCCGCCGCGCTGATGCGGCCCTGCCCCCCAGGAATCCCCATGAGCCTTGCCGCCCTCCAGAACTCTCCCGGCGTCGCCGCCACCGTGCCTGCCGAGACCGCCGGGTTCGTGTTCAACCACACCATGCTGCGCGTCAAGGACGCCACGGCCTCGCTGGATTTCTACACCCGCGTGCTGGGCTTCCGGCTGATCGACCTGCGCCACTTCCCCGAGGCCGAATTCAGTCTGTACTTCCTCGCCCTGCTGCCGGCCGGCACGCAGATTCCCGAGGGTGACGATGCCCGCCGCGTGTGGATGGCCGGCATCCCCGGCGTGCTCGAGCTGACCCACAACCATGGCACCGAAAACCAGGACGGCCCGGTCTATCACAACGGCAATGCCGACCCGCGTGGCTTCGGCCACATCTGCGTGTCCGTGCCGGACATCCAGGCCGCCTGCAAGCGCTTCGATGAGCTGCAGGTGCCTTACCAGAAGCGCCTGGAAGACGGCCGCATGAAGCACCTGGCCTTCATCAAGGACCCGGACGGCTACTGGGTGGAGATCATCTCCAACACGCCGATCGCCTGATCCCTGCGGCGGCGCAACGCACCGGCACCGGTCGGTGCGTTGCCGGTGCTACGGCTCGACCTGGAACTCGAACGCCGCATAGAACGGCGCCTTCGGTGGCACGAACAGGGTTTTCCCGGCGAAGCCTGCGTCCACGCAGCGTGCGACCGCCTCCTCGCCCTCGCGCCACGTGCGCACCACCCTGCCCTGCGCATCCAGCTGCAACACCACGGTGAACGCGGCCAGCGTCTGCGGCGCGGGAGTCGGCATGCAGCGCGTGAAGGCGGCACCCCCAACCGCGCTCATGCTGTCCACCATCGCCGTGTACGCCGCCGGTTCGAGGCTGGCCTCATCACGTTGCGCCCAGGCATGCACCTGTGGGTAGCCCGCGTCGCCGGCGACCGCCTGGGCCATCATCACCATCCACAGCATCGTGCCTCCTCCGCCTGCGCGTTCATGGCGCCAGCACGCAGCGTAGGTCACTGCGCGGGCCGGCGGAAGGGCCGCCGCCGGCACCGCCCTGCGCAACGCTGTGTCCGGTGGTATATCTGCGTCCCATCCCACCCTCTGTGGAGCAGGTATGGAAACGATGGAACTTCACCGCGGCCGCCTCATCGATCACCTGCAACTGGTGGTCAGGGACCTGGCGTCCAGCCGCCGCTTCTACCAGGCCGTGTTCGACGCGATCGGCATCCCGATCGCCGGCGAGGGCGACACGTATTTCTGGGCCGATGAGCTGTTCATTTCCACACCGGACAGCGAGGCGGCCCTCGGCCAGCTGACCGGCCGCCATCATCTTGCCTTCCAGGCCCGCGACCGCGCCACCGTGGAGGCCTTCCACCACGCGGCGCTGGCCAACGGCGGCAAGGACCACGGCGCGCCCGGCGAGCGCCCCTACCATCCGGGGTATTACGCCGCCTTCGTCCTGGATCCGGATGGCAACAACATCGAAGTGGTGTTCCATGGGCCGGCCGACTACAGCGCGGATTCGGTGAAGGTTAGCTTCCAAGGCTGAGCCGGAAGCTGAATTCTTCAGGGATGCATTGAAGCGTCTCACTGGATGAGATCGTGCCCCGCTACGGTCTTTCCATGGAGACGATCCGCAAACTGGCCATCCTTGCCGATGCCGCGAAATACGATGCGTCCTGCGCCTCCAGCGGTGCAGGCAAGCGCGACTCGCGTGCCTCGGGCGGCATCGGCAGCACCGAGGGAATGGGGATCTGCCACAGCTATACGCCCGACGGCCGGTGCGTGTCGCTGCTGAAGATCCTGCTGACCAACTTCTGCATCTACGACTGCGCGTACTGCGTCAACCGTGTCTCGAGCAATGTGCAGCGTGCGCGTTTCAGCGTGGAGGAAGTGGTCGCGCTGACGATGGATTTCTACAAGCGCAACTACATCGAAGGGCTGTTTCTCTCCAGCGGCATCATCCGCAACGCCGACTACACCATGGAGCAGATGGTGGAGGTCGCGCGCGTACTGCGCGAGGAACGTCGCTTCAGCGGCTACATCCACCTCAAGACGATTCCGGAAGCCTCGCCCGAACTGCTCGCGCTCGCCGGGCGACATGCGGACCGGCTCTCGATCAACATCGAGCTGCCGACCGAGGCCGGGCTGGCCAGCTTCGCGCCGGAGAAATCACTGCCCTCGATCCGCGGGGCGATGGGTGAGCTGCGCTGGCGCATCGAAGAAGCCAAGGAAGCAGGCAAGGCCCAGCCAGTGGCCGGCGCAGCATCGGCTCCCGTGCCCGCGCCTTCGGCACGCGGCCGCCGCGCGCGCGCGCCGCGTTTCGCGCCGGCCGGCCAGAGCACGCAGATGATCGTCGGTGCGGACGGTGCCAGCGACCAGCAGATCCTCGGCGCGGCCGACAATCTGTATGGCAACTACCGGATGCGCCGGGTCTACTACTCCGCGTTCAGTCCCATCCCCGATGCCAGCAAGGCCCTGCCCCTCCAGGCGCCGCCGCTGGCCCGCGAGCACCGTCTCTACCAGGCAGACTGGCTGCTGCGCTTCTATGGTTACGGCGTGGACGAGATCACCAGCACCACCCAGGGCGGGATGCTCGATCTGGATATCGACCCGAAGATGGCCTGGGCGATCCGCCATCCCGAACGTTTCCCGGTGGATCTCAACCTCGCCCCCAAGGAGCTGCTGCTGCGCGTACCCGGGCTGGGCGTGCGCAACGTCAAGCGGGTGCTGATGGCACGCCGTCATGGTCGGCTGCGCGTGGCCGATGTGGCGCGCCTGCGCGCACCGATGAGCAAGCTGCTGCCGTTCGTGCAGTTGGCCGACCATCACCCGCACCGCGCACTCGACGACCCGGCGGCGTTGCGTGCCCGGCTGGCCCCTCCGCCACAGCAAGGCTCGCTGTTCCCCGACACGGCCGCGCACTGAGATGGCGCGCTGGAGCGTGCGGGTCGACCCGGTGTGGTCGCTGGAGGCGTGGCGCACGGCTGCGCGGTTGGCCTTGCGCCACGCCGTTGCGCCGGATCAGCTGGACTGGCTGCAGGGCGAGGACATTTCGCTGCTGGATGCGCCGTCATTGCCGGCGCTCGATGATGATTCCGTGGTCTCGGCCGAGGCACCGATCCACGTGTCCAAGGCCTTCATCGAGCTGGCCGCCACCTGCCTGTGCCATCGCGATCCACAGCGGATGCCACTGCTGTACCGCATGCTCTGGCGCATCACCCACGGCGAGCGCAGCCTGCTCTCCAACCCGGCCGATGCGGACGTGCTGCGGGCCATGACACTGAGCCAGGCGGTGCGCCGCGACACGCACAAGATGAAGGCGTTCGTACGCTTCCGCGAGGTGCCGGGCGAAGACGATGCGTTCATCGCCTGGTTCGAGCCCGAGCACCATATCGTCGACCGCGTGGCACCCTTCTTCGCACGCCGCTTCGCCGGGATGCGCTGGGCGATCCTCACGCCGGGGCGCAGCGCACACTGGGATGGACAGGCGCTGTCGTTCGGTCCCGGCGGCCGCCAAAGCGATGCGCCTGTCGATGATGCCCGCGAAGAACTGTGGCGCACCTATTACGCCAACATCTTCAATCCGGCACGGCTGAATACCCGGATGATGCAGCAGGAGATGCCGGCCAAATACTGGAAGCACCTGCCGGAGGCCGCGTTGCTGCCGCAGCTGGTGCGGGACGCCGGCGATCGCGTGCAGGAGATGCACGACCGCGAAGCGCAGGCACCGCGTCGCCGCATCCCCCAACCCGCCTCGGGCTTGCCGGTCGTCGCGAAGGCTGCACCGGCCACGCTCGATACCCTGCGCGACGCCGCGTCGGCGTGTCGCCGCTGCCCCCTGTGGGAACCGGCCACGCAGACCGTGTTCGGTGAGGGCCCGGCCGACGCATCGATCATGCTGGTGGGTGAGCAACCCGGCGACAGCGAGGACCTCAGCGGGCACCCGTTCGTCGGCCCGGCAGGACAGCTGCTCGACCGTGCGCTGCGCGAGCTGGGGATCGAGCGCAGCGCGCTGTACATGACCAATGCGGTCAAGCACTTCCGCTTTGAACGGCGCGGCAAGCGGCGCATCCACAGCAAACCGCAGATCACCCACGTCAACGCCTGCCGGCCGTGGCTGATGGGGGAGATCGAAAACGTGCGACCGCAGGTGATCGTCTGCCTCGGTGCTACCGCGGCGACGGCGGTGTTCGGTGCCGGCTTCAACCTGATGGCGAACCACGGACGCTGGCACGTACTGGATGACGGCACGCGCGCCTTCGCGACGGTGCATCCGTCGTGGGTGTTGCGGCAAACCGGTGATGCAGCGCGCGATGGGGCCTATCAGCTGCTGAAGGGCGACCTCCAGCAGCTTGTCGAGGTCAAACGCCTACGCTGACCTCGTCCGGGGTTGCCAGCCAGCGGCCGGCAATGCCCGTCAGTACGGACCAGGCAGCGTCAGTGCGCTGCCATGTAGATGTCCTGCAGCACCGCTTTTTCCAGCTCGAGTTCACTGAGCAGGTTCTTGACGATGTCGCCCAGGCTCAGGATGCCGACCAGCGTGGCGCCCTCGGTCACCATCAGGTGACGATGGCGGGAATACGTCATCAGCGCCATCGCCTGCTTGAGCGTCGCATCCGGGCCGATGCCTTCCAGCCCTGCCGACGGCAGGCTGGAAATGACGCGTCGGCCGGCCTGGGGACCATCTTCCGCAAGGCTGCGCACGATGTCCTTCTCGGACACGATCCTTACCGGCGCATCGTCCTTCATGACCACCAGGGCGGCGATCTTGTGCGCGCTCATTTTGTGCGCGGCGGCACCGATGGTGTCTTCCACATCGATGGTGACGATGGCTTCTTTCTTGGATTGCAGGAGTTCGCGGACGTTCATTCTTGTTTCCTGTTACAGGTTACTGAAGTCGAGAGATGCGCCTGATTGCAGCGAGGTCGGTGGCGATGCCATGCAGTCCTCGGTCACTCGATTCTACGACCGCACCCTGGGCCAAAAGTTTGCAAATCTGGGACGGTTCGTCGTGGAAAGCAGTGGACGACCCCGAGAATGGCACCGCCAGTAAAACCGTCGCTGAATGCCGCCGCGGCCCACGACTAAAGTTCCACGCCCCCCTGCCGCCGGTAGAGCCACCGCGCGGCGCAACCGACGAACACGGTTACCTGACACCCACAAAAAAGGGGGCCGCGCGGCCCCCTTCTCCACATCCACAACGCGACGCGCGCGTTTATTCCACCGTCACGCTCTTGGCCAGGTTGCGCGGCTTGTCCACGTCTGTCCCGCGAGCCAGTGCGGTGTGGTATGCCAGCAGCTGCACCGGCAGGGTGTGCACGATCGGGCTGAGCACACCGGCGTGGCGCGGGGTGCGGATCACATGCACGCCTTCGGACGCGACGAAGTTGCTGTCCTGGTCGGCGAACACGAACAGCTCACCGCCGCGTGCACGCACTTCCTGCATGTTGGATTTGACCTTCTCCAGCAGGCTGTCGTTCGGCGCGATCACCACCACCGGCATGTCCTCATCCACCAGCGCCAGCGGGCCATGCTTCAGCTCGCCGGCCGGATAGGCCTCGGCGTGGATGTACGAGATCTCCTTGAGCTTGAGCGCGCCTTCCAGTGCGATCGGGTAATGCAGGCCCCGGCCCAGGAACAGGGCGTTGGCCTTGCGTGCGAAGCGCTCGGCCCAGGCCGCGATCTGCGGCTCCAGGTTCAGCGCGTGCTGCACGCTGCCGGGCAGGAAACGCAGCTGTTCCAGGTAGTCCGCTTCCTGCGCGGCATCGATGCGGCCGTGCAGCTTGCCCAGGACCATGGTGAGCTGGAACAAGGCAGCCAGCTGGGTGGTGAACGCCTTGGTCGAGGCAACGCCGATCTCGGCACCGGCGCGGGTGTAGCAGACCAGTTCGCTGGCGCGCGGAATCGCGCTCTCGGGCACGTTGCAGATCGAGAGCGTGTGCAGGTGGCCGAGCGACTTGGCGTACTTGAGTGCTTCCATCGTATCCAGCGTTTCGCCGGACTGGGAGATGGTGACGATCAGGTGCTTCGGGTTTGCGTAGGCAGCGCGGTAACGGTACTCGCTGGCGATCTCCACGCTGCACGGCAGGCCGGCAATGGATTCAATCCAGTAACGCGCGGTCAGGCCGGCGTAGTAGCTGGTACCGCAGGCGAGGATCTGCACGCCTTCGATGCCCGACAGCACGGCCTCGGCGTTCTTGCCGAACAGCGTGGCCGGGAAGCCACCGGCATCGATCGCCGCTTCGATGGTGTCACCCAGCGCACGCGGCTGCTCGTGGATTTCCTTCTGCATGAAGTGGCGGTACGGGCCCAGTTCCAGCGAGGCCAGCGACACATCGGACAGATGCACATCGCGCACGATCGGCTGGTTGTGCTCGTCGTAGACCTGCACGCTGTCGCGGCGGATGTCGGCCGTGTCGCCTTCTTCCAGGAAGATCACCTTGCGGGTGGCCTGGATGATCGCCGAGACATCGGAGGCCACGAAGTTCTCGCCTTCGCCCACGCCCACCAGTAGCGGACACCCCATGCGGGCGCAGACGAAATGGTCCGGCTCGGCACGGCTCATCACCGCCAGCGCATAGGCGCCGGTCAGTTCCTTGACCGTGCGCTGCAGCGCCGACAGCAGGCTGTCGCCTTCCTTGAGGTGATGGTGCATCAGGTGCGCGATCACTTCGGTGTCGGTCTGCGACTCGAAGGTGTAGCCCAGCGCGCGCAGCTTCTCGCGCTGCTCTTCATGGTTCTCGATGATGCCGTTGTGCACCAGCGCCACACCGTGACTGATGTGCGGGTGTGCATTGGCCTCGGTCACGCCCCCGTGGGTCGCCCAGCGGGTGTGGCCGATGCCGAGCAGCGACTGGAAGCCTTCGCTCGCGGCAGCCTTCTCCATCTCCGCCACCCGGCCGGTACGGCGCACGCGTCGGACATCGGGTTCGGCGGCGGTGGTATCGATCACGGCGATGCCGGAGGAATCGTAGCCCCGGTATTCCAGTCGCTTCAATCCTTCGATGAGTACCGGTACCACGTCGCGATGGGCGATCGCTCCCACAATGCCGCACATAGATTCAGATCCCTGCTGGTAAGCCTCGCATTCTAGCGTGGCGGCCCCGGCGGCTTGGGCGCTGTCGGCTTAACGAAAGTGTCCGGTCAGGTGTCCGCGGACACATGGACACCGGCCCAATTTTGCAAGCTGTTGTTTCCAAAGGGCTAAAAGTTGGCACGGAGTCTGCTTGGTACTCCACAACCCAACCGCGAACGAGCCCGATGATCCGCGACACTTCCGCCCAGGACCAGACCCTTTCTTCGCACGCCGCGCCCGCCCCGTGGAAGCGCTGGCTGTGGCCGGCGGTCGCCGCGCTGGTCGTGCTGGTGGCGATCGGCTTCGCCGCCCGTGCCTGGCTGGGGGCCAGCCGCTCCTACGACAGCGCCCGTGTCCGCATCGCCGAGGTCACCCGAGGCGACATGGTGCGCGACATCGCCGCCGACGGCCGCGTGATCGCCGCCAACAACCCGGTGCTGTATGCGATCTCCGCCGGCAACGTGAACCTGAAGGTCGTGGCCGGTGATGTGGTCAAGCAGGGCCAGGAACTGGCCGTGATCGACAGCCCCGAGCTGCGCAGCAAGCTGGCCCAGGAACAGGCCACGCTGGCCGGCCTGCAGGCCGAGGCAAGCCGCGCGACTCTGGATGCGACCCTGGCGCGCGCCACCGCGCAGAAGGACACTGACCAGGCCGTGATCGAACGCCAGGCCGCGGTGCGTGACCTGGAGCGATACAAGCGCGGCTTCGATGGCGGCGCGGTGCCGCAGGTGGACGTGGCCAAGGCCGAGGACACCGTCAAGAAGAGCGACATCCAGCTCGAGCACGCCCGCAAGGACGCCATGCTCAAGGCCCAGGGCGCCGATCTGGATGCCCGCAACAAGCGCCTGCTGGCCGATCGCCAGCGCGCGGTGGTGACCGAAGTGGAGCGCCAGGTGGACGCGCTCACGCTGCGTGCGCCCTTCGATGGCCAGGTCGGCCAGGTGCAGGCGACCCAGCACACCAACGTGGTCGCCAATGCGCCGATCCTGGGCGTGGTCGATCTGTCGCGCTTCGAGATCGAGATCAAGGTGCCGGAGAGCTTCGCCCGCGAGCTGACGATCGGCATGCCTGCGCAGCTGACCGGTGGCAGCGGCCAGTTCGCCGGCGAGATTTCCGCCGTCTCCCCGGAAGTAGTCGCCGGCGAGGTCAATGCCCGCATCCGCTTCGCCGACAAGCAGCCGCAGGGCCTGCGTCAGAGCCAGCGGATGCAGGCGCGCGTGCTGCTCGATACCCGCCGCAACGCACTCAAGATCGAACGTGGCCCGTTTGTCGAACAGGGCAACGGCTACGCCTATGTCATGGATGGCAGCCATGCCGTCCGTCGCCCGGTCAAGCTCGGCGTGAGCAGCCTGGGTGAAGTGGAAATCCTCTCTGGCCTGCAGCCCGGCGACCGCGTCGTGGTGTCCGGCAGCGATCTGTTCGGCGATGCCGAGCGCGTCTCCATCAACTGATTCAGTCCCTTTCGATCTTCTCGACCCTCAAAGGAAACAGCCATGCTTGAAATGCGCTCGGTCGCCAAAGTCTTCCGCACCGAACAGGTGGAAACCCATGCCCTGCGGTCGCTGGACCTGCACGTCCGCGAAGGCGAGTTCGTTGCCGTGACCGGTCCGTCCGGTTCGGGCAAGACCACCTTCCTCAACATCGCCGGCCTGCTGGAGACCTTCACCAGCGGCACCTACCTGCTCGACGGCCAGGATGTCAGCCAGCTCGGCGATGATGCGCGCAGCCGCCTGCGCAACCAGAAGATCGGCTTCATCTTCCAGGGCTTCAACCTGATCTCCGATCTCAACCTGTTCGACAACGTCGATGTGCCGCTGCGCTACCGCGGCATGCCCGCGGCCGAGCGCAAGGAGCGCATCGAGCACGCGCTGGCCCAGGTCGGCCTGGGCTCGCGCATGAAGCACTACCCGGCCGAACTCTCGGGCGGCCAGCAGCAGCGCGCCGCGATCGCGCGTGCGCTGGCCGGCAGCCCGCGCCTGCTGCTGGCCGATGAACCGACCGGCAACCTGGACAGCCAGATGGCCCGCGGCGTGATGGAGCTGCTGGAAGAAATCAACGCCAAGGGCACCACGATCGTGATGGTGACCCACGATCCGGAACTGGCCGCCCGCGCCAAGCGCAACGTGCACATCGTCGATGGCCAGGTCACCGACCTGCTGCGCGACCCGGTGCTCGCCACGCCGCGCCCCGCGGTTGCCGCTGCCATCGCCAACGACTGAGGCCGGCCATGATCGCTTACTACTTCCGACTGGCCCTGCGCAGCTTCCGGCGCAACAAGGTGCTGACCGCGCTGATGGTGATCGCCATCGCGCTGGGCATCGGCGCCTCGATGACCACGCTGACCGTATTCCATGTGCTGTCCGGTGATCCGATCCCGCAGAAGAGCGACCGGCTGTTCAGCGTGCTGGTCGATCCACAGTCAGCGCTGGGCTATCAGCCTGGCGAAGAACCGGCCGACCAGTTGACCCGCTTCGATGCTGAGAAACTGCTGCGCGAGAAGCATGCCAAGCGGCAGGCGATGATGACCGGTGGCGGTGTGACCCTCGAGCCCGAGGGCAGCACGCTGCGTCCGTTCAACACCGATGCGCGGTATACCTCGAGCGATTTCTTCCCGATGTTCGACACGCCGTTCCTCTATGGCCAGGGCTGGAAGGAAACCGACGACGACGGGCGCGGTCGGGTCGCGGTGATTTCCAGCACGCTCAACCAGAAGCTGTTCCAGGGCGCCAACAGCGTCGGCAAGTCGGTCCGCCTCAACGGCAACACGATGACCGTCGTGGGCGTGCTGGGTGACTGGCATCCCAACCCGCACTTCTATGACCTGTATACCGGCCGCTACGGCGACAGCGAAGACGTCTACCTGCCCTTCTCCACGGCGATCGAGCTGAAGTTCGACCGCAACGGCAGCATCGACTGCTTCGGGCGCCGCAACGAGACCGACCCGACCGGTCCCAACGCCAGCTGCACCTGGATCCAGTACTGGGTGGAGCTGGAAAACCCCGGCCAGGCCGCGGAGTACCGTCGCTATCTTGAGAACTACTCCGACCAGCAGCGCGCCGCCGGTCGTTTCGAACGCCCCAACAACGTACGGCTGCGCAACGTCATGGAATGGCTGGATTTCAAAAAGGTCGTCCCCGGCGACGTGCGTCTGCAGTTGTGGTTGGCAATGGGCTTCCTGCTGGTCTGCCTGATCAATACGGTCGGTCTGCTGCTGGCCAAGTTCCTGCGTCGCAGCGGTGAGATCGGCGTGCGCCGGGCGCTGGGTGCCAGCCGCGGCCAGATCTTCCTGCAGTCGCTGATCGAGGCCGGCACCGTCGGTCTGGCCGGCGGCCTGCTGGGCCTGCTGCTGGCACTGCTCGGGCTGTACGCGGTGCGCCAGCAACCGGTGGACTACGCCAAGCTCGCCACCCTGGATGGGCAGATGCTGCTGATGACCTTCGCGTTGACCCTGGTCGCCAGCCTGCTGGCCGGTTTCCTGCCGGCGCTGCGCGCCATGCAGGTCGCGCCCGCCATCCAACTCAAATCGCAGTAAGGATCCGGAGCACACCATGGATATCCGTCCCATCCTCTCCACGCTCCGCCGGCATAAAACCGCCGCATCGCTGATCGTGCTCGAGATCGCCCTGACCTGCGCCATCGTCTGCAATGCGCTGTTCCTGATCGGGCAGCGCATCGAGAAGATCAACCAGCCCAGCGGCATCGCCGAGACCGAACTGATCGAAGTCCGCCTGGGCGGCATCGGTCCACAGGTCAACGCCGTGGCGCGCACCCGCGAGGACCTTGCCGCGCTGCAGGCGTTGCCGGGCGTCAAGAGTGCGGTCACCCTGAACCAGATCCCGTTCCGCAACAGTTCCTGGAATACGAGCGTGGGCCTGGTTCCCGACCAGGAGCGCCCGACGCTCAGCGCTTCGCAGTATTTCGGCCGCGAAGGCGCACTGGATACGTTGGGCGTGGAGCTGATCGCCGGTCGTGATTTCCAGCCCGATGAGTACCGGGACCTGGAAGTCGTCAAGAATGACGAAGCAGCCGCGGACGAGGGCTCGGCCGTCATCGTTACCCAGGCGATTGCGGACAAGATGTTCCCCGGCGGCGATGCACTGGGCAAGACGATCTATAGCGGCTCCATGCCGCTGCGCATCATCGGCATCGTCAAGGTACTCGCCCGCCCGACCGCTCGCGAAGGCGATTCACAGTTCTCGATGGTCCTGCCACTGCGCACTACCTATGACGAGGGCTTCTACCTGATCCGGGTCACCGATCCGAGCCGGCGCGACGAAGTGCTCAAGTCCGCGGTGGCGGCATTGGAGCGGGTGGATTCAAGCCGCTTGGTGCACGGCAAGTACACCTACGAGGAGCAGCGCAGGAAGTACTTCGCCAATGACCGCGCCATGGTCGGCCTGCTGATCACCGTGTGTGTGGCCCTGCTGGTGGTGACCGCACTGGGCATCGTCGGCCTGGCCAGCTTCTGGGTGCAGCAGCGCACCAAGCAGATCGGCATCCGCCGTGCGCTGGGCGCGACCCGCAGCCAGATCCTGCGGTACTTCCAGACCGAGAACTTCCTGCTGGCCACGGTCGGCATCGTGCTGGGCATGTTGATGGCCTACACGATCAACCTGTGGCTGATGAACAACTACGAGCTGCCGCGCATGCCCATCAGTTACCTGCCGATCGGTGCGGTGCTGCTGTGGCTGCTCGGCCAGATCGCTGTCTTCGGCCCGGCCCGTCGCGCCGCGGCCGTTCCCCCTGCCGTTGCCACCCGGAGTGCCTGAAATGCACCAGACCCATCCCCAGAGCAAACACATGACCAAGACCAAGACCAGCATCACGACCCTGTTGTTGTCCCTCCTGCTGGCCAGCGCACCTGCGCTGGCCGCCACCCAGACCGATACCGCACGCCTGGAGTGGCGTGACGCCGGCCACTATCTGGTGGTGGATGCCCAGGATGGCATCGTGCGCGTCACGACCACCGAGCCGAGCAGCTACTTCGGCGTGCGCAGCGGCGATCGGATCCTGCGCGTGGATGGCCAGCCCGTACGGCGCATGGCCGACCTCACCCATGCGCTGGTCGGCAACAAGGCCACCCGGGTTCCGGTCACCGTGCTGCGCAAGGGCAACCAGGTGACCGTCGATGTCGATACCGCCGCCTGGAGCGAGGTGCTGGCGGTACCGACCCCGCCGATTCCGCAGGCGCCCGGCACCGGCGGCTGAGGCCAGCCGCGCCGGGCCATCTGCCCGTTGGCCCGGCGCTCCGGTACTCTTGAACCCACTTCCGGTCCTTCGTTGCCGCATGCCCTCGATCCTGATCATTGACGACAACGCCAGCGTCGGCACCGCACTGAACGTGCTGTTCTCGCTGCACGACATCGACACCCTGCACGCGCTTTCCCCCGAACAGGGGTTGGCCCTGCTGGAGCAGCAGCCGGTGGACCTGGTGATCCAGGACATGAACTTCACCGAAGACACCACGTCGGGCGAGGAAGGCGAGGCGCTGTTCCAGCAGATCCGCGCACGCCATCCGGACCTGCCGGTGATCCTGCTGACCGCCTGGACCCACCTGAGCAGCGCGGTGGATCTGGTCAAGGCCGGCGCGGCGGACTACCTGGCCAAGCCCTGGGACGACCGCAAGCTGCTGGTCACGGTCAACAACCTGCTGGAACTGTCCGAGACCCGCCGCGAACTCGACCGCCGCCGCGACCGCGAACAGCGCGATCGCTCGGCGCTGGAGGCCCGGTACGATCTGCGCGGTGCGGTGGTGGCCGACCCGGCCAGCGAGCGCGTGGTCAGCCTGGCCTGCCAGGTGGCGCGCTCGGCACTGCCGGTGCTGATCACCGGCCCGAACGGCGCGGGCAAGGAGAAGATCGCCGAGATCATCCAGGCCAATTCGCTGGTCGCCAAGGGCCCGTTCGTCGCGCTCAACTGCGGCGCGATTCCGGCCGAGCTGATCGAGGCCGAGCTGTTCGGTGCCGAGGCCGGCGCCTACACCGGCGCCAACAAGGCACGCGAAGGCAAATTTGAAGCCGCCGACGGCGGCACCCTGTTCCTGGACGAGATCGGCAACCTTTCCTCCAGCGGGCAGATGAAACTGCTGCGCGTGCTCGAGACCGGGCGATTCGAGCGGCTGGGCTCCAACCGCGAGCGCCAGGTCAAAGTCCGCGTGATCAGTGCGACCAATGCCGACCTGCCGGCGATGATCCGCGACGGCCAGTTCCGCGAAGATCTGTTCTACCGCCTCAATACCGTCGAGCTGGCCCTGCCGCCACTGGCCGAACGCCCCGGTGACATCCTGCCCCTGGCCGAACGTTTCCTGGGCAGCGGCAAGCCGCTGTCCACCGCCGCCGCCACCGCCCTGCAGCGGCATCCCTGGCCGGGCAACGTGCGCGAACTGCGCAACGTGCTGCAGCGCGCCGAACTGCTGGCCAGCGGCCCCCGCATCGAGGCCGGTGACCTCAACCTGCCGCGTGCGGCTGCCCCGCGCGCGGCGAGCCCGACGGTGGACCCGGACCGCAGCCGGATCGAAACCGCGCTGGCCCACAACCACGGCATCATCGCCCAGACCGCTGCCGAACTCGGGCTCAGCCGCCAGGCGCTGTACCGGCGCATGGACCGCTACGGCATTCCACGCGAATGAAGCGGCGCTCGTTCACCTTCCGGCTGTTCCTGCGCCTGCTGCCGGTGCTGGCATTGGCGGCCGCCTTCCCGTGGTATCTGGCGTACTGGCTGGACCATGGCTGGGCGGTCACCACGATCTCGACCGTGGTGCTGATGGGCCTGATGTGGTGGAGCCTGAGCCGCGCGACCGCACCGATCCGCTCGCTGCTGCGCGCGCTGTCCGGCACGACCAGCAGCTACCGCGATGGCGAATACAACTTCGGCATCTACTGGCCCTCCAACGACGAACTCGGCGACCTGGTCCAGGCCCACCGCGAACTCGGCGATGTGCTGCGCGCACAGCGCCAGGACCTGGTCCAGCGCGAACTGCTGCTGGACACCATGGTGCAGAACACGCCGGTGTCCATGCTCCTGCTCACCCACGGGGGCGACGGCGTGCAGCGCGTGGTGTTCTCCAACCTGGCCGCGCGCAAGCTGCTGCACAGCGGCTGGAAGCTGGAAGGCCAGCGCATGCATGATGTCATGGCGACGATGCCGATCGAGCTGCGCGACGCCATCGCCCGTGGCGGCGACAGCCTGTTCGCGGTCCGCGGCGAGGGCCAGGACAGCGACGATGAGCGCGACGAAGACGATGAGCAGATCTACCATCTGTCACGGCGCAACTTCCACCTCAACGGCCGCCCGCACGACCTGCTGCTGATCCGCCTGCTGACCGCCGAACTGCGCCGCCAGGAAGTGCAGACCTGGAAGAAGGTGATCCGCGTGATCAGCCACGAGTTGAACAATTCGCTGGCCCCGATCGCCTCGCTCGCCCACTCCGGTGGCGAGCTGGTCCGGCGCGGCAAGACCGAGCGGCTGGAAGAAGTGTTCGGCACGATCGAAGAGCGCGCGCGGCACCTGGAAGGGTTCATCCGCGGCTACGCACGCTTCGCCAAACTGCCGCAGCCGCAGCTGCAGACCGTGCAGTGGAACCTGTTCCTGGGCGGGCTGCAGCACCAGATCCCGTTCCGCATGGCCGAGGTGCCCGACGACCTGCACAGCCGCGTGGACATCGCCCAGCTGGGGCAGGCGCTGCTGAACCTGCTCAAGAATGCGCATGAAGCCTGCAGTGAAGCCGAACCACCCAACGACGATGTCGAGGTCCGCCTGACCCGGCTGCCGCAGTGGTTGCGGCTGGAAGTCCTGGATCGCGGCAAGGGCATGAACGAGGCGGTGCTGCAGAATGCGTTGATGCCGTTCTATTCGACCAAGCGCAACGGCACCGGGCTGGGGCTGGCGCTTACCCGCGAGATCGTCGAGGCACATGGCGGCCGCATTTCGCTGCAGAACCGCCGCGAGGGCGGCCTGTGCGTCGCGGTGTTCCTGCCGGCCGACGCCCGGTAGTGCCGGCCGCTGGCCGGCACCGTCGTGGACCCGGGATCGCCTGCTTGCCGGCCAGCGGCCGGCGTTACTTCTTCGTGGGGCGCTTCCAGCCGTCGATGGTTTCCTGGCGTGCGCGCGCGACGGTCAGCTTGTCGGCCGGGGCGCCGCGGGTGATCACCGAGCCGGCGGCGACAGTCGCGCCTTCACCGATCACCACCGGCGCGACCAGCGAGCTGTTGGAGCCGATGAAGGCCCGGTCGCCAATGGTGGTCTGCGACTTGTTCACGCCGTCGTAGTTGCAGGTGATGGTGCCCGCGCCGATGTTGACCTTGCTGCCGATCACCGCATCGCCCAGATAGGTGAGGTGGTTGGCCTTGCTGCCGGCGCCGAGCACGACCTTCTTGGTTTCCACGAAATTGCCGACGTGCGAGCCCTCGGCCAGCACGGTACCCGGGCGCAGGCGCGCGAACGGACCGATCTCCGCCGCGCCTTCGCTGATCACGCCATCCAGGTCGCAGTGCGGCCTGACCACGGTGCCCGCGGCCAGGGTGACGTCCTTGAGCCGGGTGAACGCGCCGATGCTGACGCCGTCGCCCAGCACCACGCGCCCTTCCAGGATCACGTTGACGTCGATCTGCACGTCACTGCCGACGGTGACCGGGCCACGGATATCCAGCCGCGCCGGATCCAGCACGCGCGCGCCCTGCGCGCACAGTGCACGCACTTCGCGCAGCTGCCAGGCGCGTTCGAGCTGGGCCAGCTGCCACGGGTCGTTGGCGCCTTCGGCGTCCTGCGGGTCCTGCACGAAGGCCATCTCGGCCGGGGTGTAGTCACTCGCTGCCGCGGCAAAGATGTCGGTCAGGTAGTACTCGCCCTGCGCGTTGGCATTGGACAGCTGGGACAACCAACGGCGCAGCGCGGTCGATTCGGCGGTGATGATGCCGGTATTGATGGTGCGGATGCTGCGCTGTTCGTCGCTGGCATCCTTCTGTTCGACGATCGCACCGACCTTGCCCTCGGCGTTGCGCACGATCCGGCCGTAGCCGGTCGGGTCGGCGACCTCGGCCACCAGCACGGCCAGGCGGCCCGGCTGCGACAGCAGGTGGCGCAGCGTCTCGCCGCGGATCAACGGCACGTCGCCGTACAACACCAGAACGGTTGCCGCATCCGGTACTTCGGGCATGGCCTGCAGCACGGCATGCCCGGTGCCCAGCTGCCGGCTCTGCTCTGCCCAGTGCAGGTCCGGCTGGTCCGCGAAGGCCTGCCGCACCGCCTCACCGCCATGGCCATAAACCACGTGGATCGCCTCGGGCTGCAGCTGGCGCGCGGTGTCGATGACGTGGGCGAGCATCGGGCGGCCGGCAATGGGCTGCAGCACTTTCGGCAGGGCCGACTTCATGCGCTTGCCGGCGCCGGCGGCCAGGATGATCACGTGCAGGGGCTGGGTCATGGGCAGATCACGTTCCGGGAATCGTAGAAGGGAATTCTAGTGCGCCGCTCGTTAACATGTGGGATTGCCCGCACCCGGATCGCACGTGAGTCTCCTCCGCCAAGGCAGCAGCTATCTCGTCATCGGCCTGATCCAGCTCGCGCTGGACTGGGCCGTGTTCGTGGCTGCCACCGCGCTGGGCATGCCTGCGGCACCCGGCAATCTGCTGGGGCGCGTGAGCGGCATGCTGCTCGGCTTCTGGCTCAATGGCCGTTACACCTTTGCCCGCGATGGCGAACACCGGCTGGGCTGGCCACGGTTCGTGCGCTTCCTGCTGCTGTGGGGCGTGCTGACCGCGATCAGTACGCTGCTGGTGACGCTGGCGGCCGAGCATCTCGGGCTTCGCTACGCGTGGCTGGCCAAACCCCTGGTCGAAGGTGGCCTCGCAGCAGTGTCGTTCCTGCTGATGCGGACGCTGATCTTCCGCTGAGCCGGCATCCCCGGAGGCAGGCAAAAAAAAACGCCGGCAAGCCGGCGTTTTCCCTTCGCGGATGGCGCCGTCGCGCCACTCCGCTCAGTGCTTGAGGTTCTTGCGCAGGCGCTCCAGCGCCTGCAGCTGGGCGGACACTTCCGCCAGGCGCTGCTGCGCTTCGGCCACTTCCATTGCTTCACCACGGTTGGCCAGGATGCGCTCGGCTTCTTCCTTGGCCTTGCGGACCGAGGCTTCGTCGATGTCCTGGGCACGGATCGCGGTGTCGGCCAGCACGGTCACGACCTGCGGCTGCACTTCGAGAATGCCGCCGGAGATGGCGAAGTCGATCTGCTCGCCGCTCGGCGTGGTCACCACCACCTTGCCCGGCTTCAGGCGGGTGATCAGCGGGGCGTGCTTGGGCGCGATGCCCAGCTCACCCAGCTCACCGGTGGCCACGACCAGGGTCGCCTCACCACGGAAGATTTCCTGCTCGGCGCTGACGATGTCGCAACGGATGGTGCTCATGAAACTCTTCTCGCTTTAGGGCGGGCTCGCGCCCACCGCAGGATGTCCTCAGCGGTGGGCATGCGCCCACCCCGTGTGACGGGTCGGGACGGGCATGGCGCCCGTCCCCGCCGCATCAGGCCTTTTCAGCCATCTTCTTGGCCTTCTCGACCGCTTCTTCGATGCTGCCGACCATGTAGAACGCCTGTTCCGGCAGGTGGTCGTATTCGCCATCGACGATGGCCTTGAAGCCACGGATGGTGTCCTTCAGCGACACGTACTTGCCCGGCGAGCCGGTGAACACTTCGGCCACGTGGAACGGCTGGCTGAAGAAGCGCTCGATCTTGCGGGCGCGGGTCACGGCCTGCTTGTCTTCTTCGGACAGTTCGTCCATGCCCAGGATCGCGATGATGTCCTTCAGTTCCTTGTACTTCTGCAAGGTCTGCTGGACGCGCTGGGCGGTGTCGTAATGCTCGTTGCCGATGACCAGCGGGTCCATCTGGCGGCTGGTGGAATCCAGCGGATCCACGGCCGGGTAGATACCCAGCGAGGCGATCGAACGCGACAGGGTCACGGTCGAATCCAGATGGGCGAACGTGGTGGCCGGCGACGGATCGGTCAAGTCATCGGCGGGCACGTACACGGCCTGGATCGAGGTGATCGAGCCATTCTTGGTCGAGGTGATGCGCTCCTGCAGGACGCCCATTTCCTCGGCCAGGGTCGGCTGGTAGCCCACGGCCGACGGCATACGGCCCAACAGTGCCGACACTTCGGTACCGGCCAGGGTGTAGCGGTAGATGTTGTCGACGAACAGCAGCACGTCCTTGCCCTTGCCGTTCTCGTCCTTCTCATCGCGGAAGTACTCGGCCATGGTCAGGCCGGTCAGGGCGACGCGCAGACGGTTGCCCGGCGGCTCGTTCATCTGGCCGTACACCATCGCGACCTTGTCCAGGACGTTGGAGTCCTTCATCTCGTGGTAGAAGTCGTTGCCCTCACGGGTACGCTCACCCACGCCGGCGAACACGGACAGACCGCTGTGCGCCTTGGCGATGTTGTTGATCAGTTCCATCATGTTGACGGTCTTGCCGACGCCGGCGCCGCCGAACAGGCCGACCTTGCCGCCCTTGGCGAACGGGCACATCAGGTCGATGACCTTGATGCCGGTTTCCAGCAGCTCGGTGGCCGGGGACTGGTCTTCGTACGACGGAGCCGAACGATGGATTTCCCAGGTGTCGCTGGCGGTGACCGGACCGGCTTCGTCGATCGGGCGACCCAGCACGTCCATGATGCGGCCCAGCGTGCCCGCGCCGACCGGCACCGAAATGGCGCGTTCGGTGTTGGTGGCGACCAGGTTGCGCTTCAGGCCGTCGGTGGAGCCCAGCGCGATGCAGCGGACCACGCCGTCACCCAGCTGCTGCTGCACTTCCAGCGTGATTTCGGTGTTGTCCACCTTCAGCGCGTGGTACACCTTCGGCACCGACTCGCGGGGGAATTCGACGTCGACGACGGCGCCGATGATCTGAACGATCTTGCCCTGACTCATTGCTGCAATCCTCTAATGTGTGCTTTGACTGTGCGCGTCAGACTGCTGCCGCGCCGCCGACGATTTCGGAGATTTCCTGGGTGATCGCTGCTTGGCGCGCCTTGTTGTAGACGAGCTGCAGGGTGCCGATCAGCTTGTTCGCGTTGTCACTGGCCGACTTCATCGCGACCATGCGGGCTGCATGCTCGGACGCGACGTTTTCCAGCACGGCCTGGTACACCAGCGACTCGACGTAACGCGTCATCACGTGCTCGAGCACGGTCGCGGCGTCGGGTTCGTACAGGTAGTCCCAGTCGTGATGCGCGACCTGCTTCTCAGCCGCCGGCAACGGCAGCAGCTGATCGAAGCTGGCCTTCTGCGTCATCGTGTTGATGAAGCGGTTGTAGACCAGGTACACGCGGTCGACCTTGCCTTCGGTGAACGCATCGAGCATCACCTTGATCACGCCGATCAGCTGTTCCAGGTGCGGCACATCGCCCATGTGGGTGACGGTGCCGACCATGTTGACCTTGACGCGACGGAAGAAGGTCGAGGCCTTCTGGCCGACGGTGACCACGTCGATCTCGGCGCCCTTGTCCTGCCACTGGCGCACTTCGCCCAGCATCTTGCGGAACAGGTTGTTGTTCAGGCCGCCCGCCAGACCGCGGTCGGAAGAGACCACGATGTAACCGACGCGCTTGACTTCGTCACGCTGGACCAGGAACGGATGCTGGTAGTCGGTGCTGGCCTGGGCCAGGTGACCGATCACCTGCTTCATCGCCTGCGCATACGGACGCGACGTCTTCATCCGCTCCTGCGCCTTGCGGATCTTGGAGGCCGAGACCATTTCGAGCGCACGCGTCACCTTGCGGGTGTTCTGCACGCTCTTGATCTTGGTTTTGATTTCGCGTCCGCTTGCCATCTCTTCTTCCCGTGGCGCGGGGCACAGGCCCCGCGTTTGACGTAGAGCGGAGCGTTGCTCCGCTGCTTTCAGCCCAGCGGAGCAACGCTCCGCTCTACAGGACCGGTATTACCAGCTGCCGGTGGTCTTGAACTCGGTGATGCCCTTCTTGAAGGCAGCTTCGATGTCATTGTCCCAGCCGCCGGTCGCGTTGATCTTGCTGATCAGCTCGCCCTGGGTGTTGGCGAAGTGCGCATGCAGACCTTCTTCCAGCGCCAGCAGCTTGTTGACCGGCACGTCGTCGAGGTAACCCTCGTTGACGGCGTAGATCGACAGCGCCTGGTTGGCGATGGACATCGGGGCGTACTGCTTCTGCTTCATCAGCTCGGTGACGCGCTGACCGCGCTCGAGCTGCTTGCGGGTGGCTTCGTCCAGGTCCGAGGCGAACTGCGCGAAGGCAGCCAGTTCACGGTACTGGGCCAGCGAGATACGGATGCCGCCGGACAGCTTCTTGATGATCTTGGTCTGGGCCGCACCACCGACGCGCGACACCGAGATACCGGCGTTCACGGCCGGGCGGATGCCCGAGTTGAACAGATCGGTTTCCAGGAAGATCTGGCCGTCGGTGATCGAGATCACGTTGGTCGGCACGAAGGCCGAGACGTCACCGGCCTGGGTTTCGATGATCGGCAGCGCGGTGAGCGAGCCGGTCTTGCCCTTGACGGCGCCGTCGGTGAACTTCTCCACATACTCTTCGGACACGCGGGCAGCGCGCTCGAGCAGGCGGGAGTGCAGGTAGAACACGTCACCCGGGTAGGCTTCACGGCCCGGCGGGCGCTTCAGCAGCAGCGAGATCTGGCGGTAGGCGACAGCCTGCTTGGACAGATCGTCGTACACGATCAGCGCGTCTTCGCCGCGGTCCATGAAGTACTCACCCATGGTGCAGCCCGAGTAGGCGCTGATGTACTGCATCGCGGCCGATTCGGACGCGGTCGCAGCGACCACCACGGTGTGCGCCAGGGCGCCGTTCTCTTCCAGCTTGCGCACGATGTTGGCCACGGTCGAGGCCTTCTGGCCGATCGCGACGTACACGCACTTGATGCCGGTTTCTTTCTGGTTGATCACCGCATCGATGGCCAGGGCGGTCTTGCCGGTCTGGCGGTCACCGATGACCAGCTCGCGCTGGCCGCGACCGATCGGGATCATCGAGTCGACGGACTTGTAACCGGTCTGCACCGGCTGGTCGACCGACTTGCGCCAGATCACGCCCGGCGCAACGCGCTCCACCGGCGCAGTGGCCTTGGCCGCGATCGGGCCCTTGCCATCGATCGGCTCACCGAGCGCGTTCACGACGCGGCCCAGCATTTCCGGACCGACCGGCACTTCCAGGATGCGGCCGGTGGTCTTGGCGACGTCGCCTTCGCGCAGGTGCTCATAGCCACCCAAGACCACGGCGCCGACCGAGTCGCGCTCCAGGTTCAGGGCCAGGGCGAAGGTGTTGTTCGGCAGTTCGATCATTTCGCCCTGCATCACGTCGGCCAGACCGAAGATGCGCACGATGCCGTCGGACACGCTGGTCACGGTGCCTTCGTTGCGCGATTCCGCGGCCAGCTTGACCTTCTCGATGCGGTTCTTGATCAGTTCGCTGATTTCGGAGGGGTTGAGCGTGGTTGCCATCGTCAAGTCCTAGTGCCGGCAATCACGCCGGACGTTAAATGAATTCAGTTAGCGAGCGCGGTCTGCAGGCGCGACAGCTTGCCCTTGAGCGAGCCATCGATGACCACATCGCCGGCGTCGATCACGGCACCGCCGATCAGCGACGCATCGACCGCGGTCGTCACGTCCACCTCGCGGCCGAAGCGCTTGCGCAGCGCGGCCTTGATGGCGTCCAGTTCGGCGCCGGACAGTTCGGTGGCCGAGGTCACCGTGGCCTTGACCACGTGTTCGGCTTCAGCGCGCAGCTGGTCGTACATGCCGGCGATTTCCGGCAGCAGCGGCAGACGGTGCGCATCGGCCAGGATGGCCAGGAAGCGACCGAAGGTCTCGCTGGACGATTCCGGCACCAGCATCGCGACGGCATCGTCGCGGTCCAGTTCCGGGTTCGACAGCAAGGCCGCCACGCGCGGGTCGGCAGCTACGTGGGCGGAGAACGCAAGCGCGTCCGACCACGGCGCGAACGTGCCTTCGTCGCGCGCGGTCGCGAACGCGGCGCGGGCATACGGGCGTGCAAGCGTGAGGGCCTGGCTCATCGATCAGATCTCCGAGGCCAGCTCGTCGAGCAGCGCCTTGTGGGCGTTGGCGTCGATTTCGCGCTTGAGCAGCTTTTCGGCACCGCTCACGGCCAGGGCGGACACCTGCTTGCGCAGATCTTCACGGGCACGGTTGGCGGCAGCTTCGATCTCGGCGTGGGCCAGGTCTTTCTGGCGGTTGGCTTCGACGATGGCTTCATTCTTGGCGGCATCAACGATCTGGTTGGCGCGTGCGTGGGCCTGATCGATGATCTCGTTGGCCTTGGTGCGCGCATCCTTCAGTGCATCGTTGACCTTTTCCTGCGCCTGGGCCAGATCCTTCTGGCTGCGGTCGGCAGCGGCGAGGCCTTCAGCGATCTTCTGCTGACGCTCTTCGATGGCGTTCATCAACGGCGGCCAGATCTTGGTCGCGATGATCCAGATCAGACCGGCAAACGCCAGTCCCTGGGCAACGAGGGTAAAACCGATATCCATGGGGTTCGCTCAATCGGGGGTGACGGGGTGGATGGGCCGCCTTGGCGGCGCATCCGATCCTTCATCCGCGATCAGGCGCACACGGCGCCTGATCGTTTCGCTGTTGCTGGATTAACCAGCAACCTGCGGCAGGCGTGCAACGAACTCGCCGATCATCGGGTTGGCGAAGGCCAGCAGCAGGCCGACGGCGACCGAGATGATGAACGCGGCGTCGATCAGGCCGGCGGTGATGAACATGCGGACCTGCAGAACCGGAATCAGTTCCGGCTGACGGGCAGCCGATTCCAGGAACTTACCGGCCATGATGGCCAGACCGAGACCGGCACCCAGCGCGGCCAGGCCGATCATGATGCCGACGGCGAGGACGGTGGAGCTCTGGACTTGGGCGAGGTTGGTCAGGACGGCGAAGTACATGGTTTTCTCCTGGAACTTTGAATAGCTAAGGGTTTAGAAACAAACGGATGAAGGGTGAAGCGAAACTCAGTGAGCGTCTTCCGACAGGCTCAGGTACACGATGGACAACATCATGAAGATGAACGCCTGCAGCGGAATCACCAGCAGGTGGAACAGCATCCAGCCCAGGCCGAATGCACCGCCTGCGATGGCACCGGCGATACCCGCACCGCCCAGCACCCAGATCAGCAGGAAGACGATTTCGCCGCCGAACATGTTGCCGAACAGTCGCATCGCCAGCGAAATCGGCTTGCTCAGCCACTCGACGATGTTGAGGATCAGGTTGAACGGCATCATCCACTTGCCGAACGGCGCGGTCAGGAATTCCCTGGTGAAACCACCCAGGCCCTTGGAACGCAGCGCGAAGAACAGCATCAGGAAGAACACGCTGATCGACATGCCCAGGGTGGCATTGACGTCAGCGGTGGGGACCGGCTTCCAGTACGGCACGCCGAGGGCTTCCAGCGGCATGGCGATGAAGTCGGCCGGGATCATCTTGATGAGATTCATCATGAGGATCCAGAAGAACAGGGTGATCGCGATCGGGGTCACCAGCTTGCTGGTGCCGTGGTAGGTGTCCTTGGCCTGGCGGTCAACGAATTCCAGGCAGATCTCGACGAATGCCTGCCACTTGCCCGGGACGCCGGCGGTGGCCTTGCGGGTTGCCATCCAGAAGCCGAACACCATCAACAGGCCCATCAGGACCGAAGTCACAATGGTGTCGACGTGAATCGCCCAGAAACCACCTTCCTGCATATGGAACGTCAGGTTGTGCAGGTGATGTTGGATGTAGGAGGTGGGTGTCAGCGCCTCGCCTGCCATGTGTCCGGAACCTTGAGTTAAATGAAAATTGGATCAGCGCCTGGCCAGAGCCAGGACCTGGAACATCAATCCGACGGCGATACCGGCCAGCAGCGCCAATGCAGGCAGCTTGAAGACCAGGAAACCCACCATCAGGACGCCGAATACGAGCACCCACTTTGCCACGACCGCCAGAATCAGGCGGGTCATCGCCGAGCCTGCGGCCTGCACCCCACCCCCCAGCGCCATCCGCGCAGCCACCCAGCCGGCCGCCGAAACCGCCACGCCGGAGAGCAACGCCCCCAGGGCTGCCTTCGGGCCTCCCCACAGCAGCAGGGCCAGAGCCAGGACAGCCACTGCAACGAGCGGGTAAACCGCTGCGCGCAGCATCAGTCGCCGACCCGCGTCAACGGAGTTCAGCACGTGAATGTCCTGCATGGTTGTGAGTAGGAAAGGCCGAGGTCGCAAGCTAGCGCCTCGTCGAGCCGCCAAATTATAGCAATGGGACAATTTGAGAGACAACCGCTGCCTGTTCATCCCGGATGTAAGCCCGCCGTTGGCGGCTCTTGCGAACCTGTTCCACCACCGGGCCAATCCCACTGCGCAAAGGGACACGCGATGCGGCGGTGCAGCATATTGAACTTTGGTCGCACGGTCCGGTCATAACGACCAGCCTGCCGTTGAATCCTCGTCGGCGTCCCGCGCGCAGGCCAGTACAGGGTGGCCCCGAAGCCCTCTCCGGGGCCACCCTCTTTTTGCGGCCTGCGGCGCTGGCGGCCGGGTCGAACAACGCCGGCGGGTAGCGCGTGTAACGGGGTCTGGCCCGGGAACCGGCCAGCAAACCGCCCTTCGGTAAGCCAAAGTGCATGAACGGTACACACAGCCTCCACCATACCTTCACGAATGGTGGACGTCGCAGTGGGCAATGTGACGCCACATCACTAGAACCACCGCAAGGACCCCCGATGCGCCCGATGCTCTCCCTGCTTGCCGTGCCAGTCGCACTGGCCGCGCTTTCCTACGCCGCTCCGTCCCACGCTGCCGAAGGCGATGACCGCTTCGCCCTGCGCCTGGGTGCGATGCAGATCGATTCGGACAACACGATCCGCGGCAACACCAACATCGCTGGCCAGGATGTGGGCTTCTCCGAAGATTTCGGCCTCGGTGGCAAGGAATGGGAGCCGCGCGTGGACGGCATGTTCCGCATCAGCAACCGCCAGCGCCTGCTGTTCAACTACTTCAAGTACGACAAGGATCGCCGCGAGACCCTCGACCAGGGTGTGAGCTTCGGCGATACCAACGTGCCGGCCGGCAGCTTCATCAAGGGTGAGCTGAAGTATCAGGTCGCCAGCCTGGTCTACGACTACTCGGTCGTGGACACCGACAAGTTCGACCTCGGCCTGCAGCTGGGTGCCGAGTACGCCAAGGTGAGCACCAAGGCTTACGCGGATGTCGGTGATCTGTACCAGGGCGAGTTCCTGGACGAGAAGGCCGACGGTGTCGCCCCGGTGGTTGGTGCACGCCTGAGCTTCACCCCGTCCGAGAAGTGGATGATCACCTTCCAGGGCCAGTACCTGAACACCAAGTGGGGCAACTTCGACGATTACGACGGCGACCTGAGCCGTGCCAATGCGATCGTCGATTACCGCTTCACCAAGAACTTCGGCGTGTTCGCCGGCTACGACTGGTTCAAGCTCGACGTCGATCAGACCGGCAGCGATGGCACGATCGGTCTGAAGCAGGAGTTCAAGGGTCCGGTGGCAGGCGTCAGCTTCGTCTTCTAAGCCCCTCGCAACACCTCTCTCCAAGCGCGGCCTCCGGGATATCGGGGCCGCGTTTTTTTTGGGTTGCGGGGTGGGGCAACAGCATGGTGATCGGGTGGCGGGCACGGATACCCTGTCGGGCGAATGTCCCCCGGCGACGGCCTGTGGCCGTCACCTCCTCCTTGATTTCGCCCCACAGGGTATCCGTACCGCCCCGACAAGTTCCGGTGGTGGCCTGCAGGAGAGCGCCAGGCGCCCGAGCGAAGCTGGATCGACAACACCAGCAACAAAAAACCCCGGCATTCGCCGGGGTTTTTCGTTGAACGGGAGCCACCACCAACAGCGGTGATCGACCAGTTACTTCTTCTTCGGCATGTACAGATCGGTGATCGTGCCGTCGTAGATCTCCGCGGCCATTGCCACCGATTCGCTCAGCGTCGGATGGGCGTGGATGGTGTGGCCGATGTCCTCGGCCTCCGCGCCCATCTCGATCGCCAGGCCGATCTCGGCCAGCAGGTCACCGGCGTGCACGCCGACGATCGCGCCACCGATGATGCGGTGGGTCTCTTCGTCGAAGATCAGCTTGGTGAAGCCCTCGGTACGGCCGATGCCGATCGCGCGGCCGCTGGCGGCCCACGGGAACTTGGCTACGCCGACCTTCAGTCCCTTGGCCTTGGCTTCGGTTTCGGTCACGCCGACCCACGCGATTTCCGGGTTGGTGTAGGCCACCGACGGAATCACGCGCGCCACCCATTCCTTCTTCTCGCCGGCGGCCACTTCCGCGGCCAGCTTGCCCTCGTGCGTGGCCTTGTGGGCCAGCATCGGGTTGCCGACGATGTCGCCGATCGCAAAGATGTGCGGCACGTTGGTGCGCATCTGGCGGTCCGCCGGGATGAAGCCACGGTCGGTGACCTGCACGCCGGCCTTCTCAGCATCGATCTTCTTGCCGTTCGGCGAGCGGCCCACGGCGACCAGCACGCGGTCGAAGGTGGTTGCCTCCAGACCCGGCTTTTCGCCTTCCACGGCGGCTTCGAAGGACACGGTGATGCCGGCCTTGTCGGCCTTGACGTCGGTCGCCTTGGTCTTCAGGTGCACCACGATGCCCTGCTTCTTCAGGCGATCGGCCAGCGGCTTGACCAGGTCCTTGTCGGCGCCCGGCATCAGCTGGTCCATGAACTCGACCACGGTCACTTCACTGCCCAGCGCGCCGTACACGGTCGCCATTTCCAGGCCGATGATGCCGCCACCGACCACCAGCAGCTTGCCCGGCACGTCCGCCAGTTCCAGCGCATCGGTGGAGTCCATGACGCGCTTGTCGTCCCACGGGAAGTTCGGCAGCTTCACCGCCTGCGAACCGGCGGCGATGATGCACTGCTCGAAGCGCAGCAGCTGGGTCTTGCCGTCGTCGCCGACGATCTCCAGCTCGTTGGCCGAGACGAACTTCGCCAGGCCCTGCACGGTGCGCACCTTGCGCTGCTTGGCCATGCCGGCCAGGCCCTTGGTCAGCTGGGTGACCACCTTTTCCTTGTAGCTGCGCAGCTTGTCCAGGGTGATGGTCGGCTTGCCGAACTCGACGCCGAAATCACCGGCATGGGCAACTTCATCGATCACTGCGGCGGCATGCAGCAGCGCCTTGGACGGGATGCAGCCCACGTTGAGGCAGACGCCACCGAGGCTGGCATAACGTTCCACCAGTACGGTGTCCACGCCCAGATCGGCCGAGCGGAAGGCAGCGGTGTAACCGCCCGGGCCGGCGCCCAGCACCACCATCTTGCACTCGATGTCGGCCGGCTTGCCCGAGGACAGCGCCGGCTGCGGCGCGGCCGGTTCGGCCGGGGCGCGGTGCGAGGGGGTCACCGGCGGCTTGCTGGCCGGTGCGTCGGCCTTGGGTGCCTCGGCCTTGGCCGGCGCGGCCGCTGCAGCCGCCTCACCCTCAGCCTCCAGCAGCAGCACCACATCGCCTTCGGAGAGGTTGTCGCCGAGCTTGACCTTGATTTCCTTGACCACGCCAGCAGCCGACGAGGGCACTTCCAGCGTTGCCTTGTCCGATTCCAGCGTGACCAGACCCTGGTCCTTCTTCACCGTGTCACCCACGGCGACCAGCAGTTCGATCACCGGCACACCGCTGTAATCGCCGATGTCGGGAACCTTGATTTCAATTGCGGCCATTCGTGTTCTCCTGGTGCTCAGCCGGCCTTGCCGCCGAGCAGTTGCTGCAGTTCTTCGAGCGACTCGTCCAGATCTTTCCAGCGACGGTCGAGCTTCTTTTCCCTGGTGTCGCTGGCCTGGATCGGCAGCGCCACCTGTTTCATCATCCGCCGGCCCGCACCACACGCCAGGCCGGTGCCGCTGTAACGCTGGCCCTCCACGGTGGAGGACCGCACGTTATCGTCCAGCACCGGCGCCCTGCGCTCGCTGCACCATCGGCAGCGCCATCAGCAGCCCGGCCAGGACCAGGCCCTGCTTCACAGCAGGACGCGCCGCATGTCGGCCAGCACCTGCGAGAGGTAGGTGGTGAAGCGGGCGGCCAGCGCGCCATCGATGACGCGGTGGTCATAGCTCAGCGACAGCGGCAGCATCAGCTTCGGCGCGAACTCCTTGCCGTTCCAGACCGGCTGGATCGACGACTTGGACACGCCCAGGATGGCCACTTCCGGCGCATTGACGATCGGGGTGAACGCAGTGCCACCAATGCCGCCCAGCGAGCTGATCGAGAAGCAGCCACCGCTCATGTCCGCCGGGCCGAGCTTGCCATCACGCGCCTTCTTGGCCAGTTCGCCGGATTCCTGCGCGATCTGCACCACGCCCTTCTTGTCGACATCGCGGATCACCGGCACGACCAGGCCGCTCGGCGTATCGGCCGCGAAGCCGATGTTGAAGTACTTCTTCAGGGTCAGGTTCTCGCCGCTGGCATCCAGCGAAGCGTTGAACTCCGGGAACTTCTTCAGTGCCGCGGCGCTGGCCTTGACCAGGAAGGCGAGCATGGTCAGCTTGATGCCGGCCTTCTCGTTTTCCTTGTTCAGGGCCACGCGCAGGGCTTCCAGCTCGGTGATGTCAGCCTGCTCGAACTGGGTGACGTGCGGAATCATCGCCCAGTTGCGGGCCAGGTTCGCGCCCGAAATCTTCTTGATGCGCGACAGCGGCTGGACCTCGACCTCACCGAACTTGCTGAAGTCGACCTTCGGCCAGGCCAGCAGGTTCAGGCCGCCACCGGCCGCCACCGTGCCGCCAGCGGCGGCGCCGCCGCCGGCCAGGGCCGACTTGACGAACTTCTGCACGTCGGACTTGGTGATGCGGCCACCCTTCTCGGTGCCGCTCAGCTGGTTCAGGTCCACGCCCAGCTCGCGGGCGAACACGCGCACGGCCGGCGATGCGTAGGGCACCTTCTGCGGCAGCACGCTGTCGGCGTTGAAGGCGACCGGCGGGCTGGTCGGCGAGCCGCCCGACGGGGCAGCAGCGGCCGGGGCCGGCTGGGTCGGCTTGGCGGCGGACTGTTCGATGTCACGGGCGGCCAGCTTGTCCGGCTCGGCCGGGGCGGCGACGGGCTCGACCTTGGTCGCGGTCTCGGCCGCTTCGGTCTTGGCGGCCGGGGCCGGGGCAGCCGCAGCGGCCGGCGCGGCGGCCTCTTCGCTGACTTCGATCAGGGCCACGAGCTTGCCCTCGGAGAGGTTGTCGCCGACCTTGACCTTGATTTCCTTGACGATACCGGCCACCGAGGACGGCACTTCCATCGTGGCCTTGTCCGATTCCAGCGTCACCAGACCCTGGTCTTTCTTGACGGTATCTCCAACGGCGACCAGTACCTCGATTACCGGGATATCGCTGTAGTCACCGATATCGGGGACAAGTGCTTCCTTGATTTCGGCCATGGGGAAAACTCCGGCAATCTGGTGTAGGGAATCGCCTATTGTGGGGGTATCGCGCGCCAGCGCCAACCGGCTTGGCGAATTTTCCGCCCCCCTGTCCCGGGACAGGCTGTTGCAGGCATCTGCTTTGGCCGCATTCGGCTTGGCACAGTGCAAAGCGGAATTTTCCAGTCGGTACCGTATTGTCCGCCGCTGTCCCCGCCTCAGCGGCGCACGGCATCGAACAGCGGCTGCCACGCCTGCACCAGCAGGGGCAGCGGCCAGGCCGCATTGGCGGGGCTGGTGGAGGGCAGCGACCAGACCGGCAACGCCTGCGCCCGTCCGACAAGCGCGGGCGCGATGAACCGCTGGAACGCGCGGTAGGCGGTGCCGCCATTGCAGGCGATCGCGCACAGCGCGGGCAGCCCCTCGATCAGTGCGCCCAGCGCATTGGGGATTTCACTGCCACGCACGATCGACGCATCCAGGCTGCCGCGCCGTTCGCACTGCCCGATCACATCCCACACGCCCACGCCGGTCGCGTTCAGTGCATGCATGCGATCGGGATAAGCAAGCGTTGCGTCGATCCCGCACAGCACGCCCATCAACGGCCAGAAACGATTGCGCGGATGCGCGTAGTACTGCGCGGCCTGCAGCGACGCCACGCCGGGCATCGAGCCGAGCACCAGCACGCGGCATCCTGCATTCAGCTGCGCAGGAAAGCCGATGCAGCGTGTTGTTTCCATCACACGGTCACCAGATGCATGAATGTCGGAGGTTGCATGATCGCCCGGAAATACAGCGGTTTCGCACTGATCGCTGAATGGAAACAACTAAAATTTAACGCGCGTCGGATGCGATTCATATTGCGGGGACTACGGTTGCCTCGCCCCACAACACCGGGGCCCAGAACAAAAACATCCTGAGGAGATTCCCCCATGCGCTCCATCCGTACTCTGACCCTGGCTACCCTGACTGCTCTTGCTTTTGCGCCGGCTGCTTTCGCGCAGGACAGCACCGTTGATACCGCGTCCGGCAAGCACTTCGCCGTGGTCGGCGGCGTCTCGCTGCTGCAGCCGAAGAATGACCCGCTGGACGGCGTGCGCAAGGTGGACGGTGGCCCGGCCCCGACCCTGAGCTTCAGCTACTACATCAACGACAACTGGGCCGTGGAACTGTGGGGCGCAGCGGACAAGTTCGACCACCGCGTGCGCGGCACCGATGGCGCCCGCCTGGGCACCGTCGAGCAGCAGCCGATCGCGCTGAGCGGCCAGTACCACTTCGGCCAGGCCGACAACGTGTTCCGTCCGTTCGTGGGCGCCGGTTACTACGAGTCCAACTTCAGCAATGAAGACCTCGCCAGCGACATCGGCCACATCGGTGTGAAGACCGCCAAGGGCGCGATCGGCACCGTCGGCGTGGACATGAACATCAACAGCACCTGGTTCGCCCGCGCCGATGCCCGCTACATGCATTCGCGCCCGGAACTGACCGTCAACGGCGAAGGCACCGGCGACAAGGCCAAGCTGGATCCGTGGACCGTGGGCTTCGGCATCGGCGCGCGCTTCTAAGCACGCCTCTTCCGCACCACGCAGTACGCACAACGGGCCCCTTGCGGGCCCGTTGTCGTTGTGGGGCCCGCTACTTTCATCGGGCGTTGCCGACCACTGCCCGACACTGGCCACCACGGCGGACCACGCCGATCCGCCCCGGGGAACCGATGCGCGAGTCCTTCGACATGCTGGTGGTGGGCGGCGGCATCAATGGCGCCGGGATCGCGCGGGATGCGGCCGGGCGCGGGCTCTCGGTATGTCTGTGCGAGCAGGATGACCTGGCCGCCCACACCTCCAGCGCCAGCACCAAGCTGATCCACGGTGGCCTGCGCTACCTGCAGCAGGGTGAAGTCGCGTTGGTGCGCAAGGCGCTCAACGAACGCGAAACGCTGCGCCAGCTCGCCCCGCACCTCATTGCCCCGACTACGTTCGTGCTGCCGCATGCGCGCCATCTGCGCCCGGCCTGGATGCTGCGTGCCGGCCTGTGGCTGTACGACCACCTGGGCCGCCCCAATCCGCATTTCCCGCCCTCGCAGCGCATCGACCTGCAACGCGATCCCCGCGGCGAGACGTTGCAGCCGGGCTACCGGACCGGCTTCACGTATGCGGACGCCCGCGTCAACGATGCCCGGCTGGTGGTGCTCAACGCACTGGATGCACACGAGCGCGGTGCCGATATCCGCACCCGCACCCGCTGCGAACAGTTGATCCGCCACCGCGACCACTGGTGGGCGGTGCTGCGTACGGCCAGCGGCGACGTGCAGCGCATCCGCGCCCGCTGCGTGGTCAACGCCAGCGGCCCCTGGGCCGGCACGGTGCTGCAGCGCGCGGGGCTGGATGCACCGCTCGGGCTGCGGCTCGTGCAGGGCAGCCACCTGGTGGTGCCGCGCCTGTTCGCACATGACAGCGCCTACCTGTTCCAGCAGCCCGACCAGCGCGTGGTGTTCGCGATCCCGTTCGAGCAGGACTTCACCCTGATCGGCACCACCGATACCGATTACGACGGTGATCCGGCGTGGGTCAAACCGCGCGCGGAGGAGCAGGCCTATCTGCTTGATGCGGTGAACCGGTTCCTGCGCGTGCCGGTCGAGGCCGAGGACATCGTCTGGCGCTACAGCGGCGTGCGCCCGCTGCTGGCCGATCATCATCGCGCTGCATCGCAGGTCACCCGCGATTACCGGTTGGAGCTGGATACCGCCGGCGCCCCGCTGCTGAGCGTGCTGGGCGGCAAACTCACCACGTACCGCGCGTTGGCCGAGGAAGCGCTTGGGCGCCTGTCACCCTCGCTGCCGGCGATGGGACCGGCCTGGACGGCCGGCGGGCCACCGCTGCCCGGTGGCGACGGTGGCGACGCGGTACAGGTGGCTGAGACCCTGCAGCGCGATCATCCTCACCTGTCCCCTGCCATGCTCCAGCGCCTGGCCACCAGCTACGGCACGCGCGCAAGCGGCCTGCTTGCCGGCGCCCAGACACGCGACGCATTGGGCCAGGACCATGGCGGCGGCCTGCACGAGCGCGAGCTGGACTACCTGATCACGCACGAATGGGTACGCACCGCCGAGGACGTGCTGTGGCGCCGCAGCCATCTCGGCCTGCGGCTGGACGCTGCACAGCGCGAGGCCCTGGCGGCCACCGTGCAGGCGCGCGTTTCGATGCCGTAGGCTGTATGTCTGTCACGCCTCACGGCATCGATTCCACGGAGCAGACCATGGACAAGCACTACGTGCTCGCCATCGACCAGGGCACGACCAGTTCGCGCGCCATGCTGTTTGATCGTGCCGGGCGCATCGCCGGCAGCGCGCAGCGCGAGTTCACCCAGATCTTCCCCCAGCCGGGCTGGGTCGAGCACGATCCGCGCGAGATCCTGACCAGCGTCTACACCACGATCACCGAACTGTTGAACCGCCACCAGGTGGACCCGCGCACGATCGCCGGGATCGGCATCACCAACCAGCGCGAGACCACCGTGGTCTGGGACAAGGCCACCGGCCAGCCGATCCATAACGCGGTGGTATGGCAGTCGCGGCAGAGCCATGCGATCTGCGAGCAGCTCAAGGCCGACGGCCACGAGCCGCTGATCCGGCGCAGGACCGGGCTGCTGATCGATGCCTATTTTTCCGCGACCAAGATCCGCTGGATCCTCGATCACGTCGAGGGCGCGCAGGCACGTGCCGAACGCGGCGAGCTGCTGTTCGGCACCATCGACAGCTGGCTGATCTGGAACCTCAGTGGCGGCCAGGCGCACGTCACCGACGTGACCAATGCCGCGCGCACGCTGCTGTTCGATATCCATGCGCTGCAGTGGGACGATGAGCTGCTGGCGTTGTTCAACATTCCGCGCGCGATGCTGCCGCAGGTCCGCAGCTCCAGCGAGGTGTATGCCACCACCCAGGCGCAGTTCTTTTTCGACCAGCACCTGCCCATCGCCGGCATCGCAGGGGATCAGCAGGCCGCGCTGTTCGGCCAGGCCTGCTTCGAGCCGGGCATGGCCAAGAACACCTACGGCACCGGCTGTTTCATGCTGATGAACACCGGCGACAAGGCGGTGGTATCCGAGAACGGGCTGCTCACCACCATCGCCTGGGGCATCGATGGCCGCGTGGAATACGCACTGGAAGGCTCGATCTTCGTCGCCGGCTCGGTGGTGCAGTGGCTGCGCGACGGGCTGCGCATGTTCGGCAAATCCAGCGATTGCCAAGCGTACGCCGAGCGCGCCGCCGACAACGGTGGCGTGTACCTGGTGCCGGCGTTCGTGGGACTGGGCGCACCGTACTGGCGCAGCGATGTGCGTGGCGCGATGTTCGGCCTGACCCGCGGCACCACCAAGGAACACTTCATCCGCGCGGCGGTGGAATCCATGGCGTACCAGACCCGCGATGTGCTGGCGGCGATGCAGGCCGATGCGGGCATCGAGCTGAAGGAACTGCGCGCCGATGGCGGTGCGATCGCCAATGACTTCATGGCGCAGTTCCAGAGCGACATCCTGGGCGTGCCGGTGCTGCGCCCGCAGGTGGCCGAGACCACCGCGCTGGGCGCCGCGTATCTGGCCGGGCTGGCCACCGGCTTCTGGAGCAGCCGGGCGGAGATCGCCGAACAGTGGGCGGTGGACCGCCGCTTCACCCCGCAGATGCCGACGGATCAGCGCGAGGCGCTGTACCGCGGCTGGCAGCAGGCGGTGGAAGCGACGATGGGCTTCCGCGTGGGGTGACGCCCGCGTCGGCGATCATTGCCGCGCGGGGCGCGGCCAGCCACGCATGGCGTGGCGCTACCGCGGGTGCCGGTCAGAACGCGGGGAGGACGGCGCCCTTGTACTTCTCGGCGATGAAGGCCTTCACTTCCGGGCCGGTCAGGGCCTTGGCCAGCTGCTGTACGCGGGCATCGTCCTTGTTGTCCGGGCGGGCAACGAGGAAGTTCACGTACGGAGAATCCTTGCTCTCGATCGCCAGCGCATCCTGGGTCGGGTTGAGCCCGGCATCCAGCGCGTAGTTGGTGTTGATCAGGGCCAGATCGACCTGGTCCAGCACGCGCGGCAGCATCGCCGAGTCCAGCTCGCGGAACTTGAGCTGCTTCGGGTTGGCGGTGATGTCGCGCTGGGTCGCCAACGCGTTGGTCGGGTCCTTGAGCGTGATCACGCCGGCCTTGTGCAGCAGGATCAGCGCGCGGCTGTTGTTGCTCGGGTCGTTGGGGATCACCACATCGGCGCCGTTGGGCAGCGCATCGAGCGATTTGAAGCGGCGCGAGTACGCACCGAAGGGCTCGATATGCACGCCGATCACCTTGACCAGGTCGGTCTTGCGGTCGCGGTTGTAGGCGTCCAGGTAGGGCTCGGTCTGGAAGTAGTTCACGTCGACCTGCTTCTGCACCAGCTGGTCATTGGGCTGCACGTAATCGTTGAACACGCGCACCTCCAGGGTCAGCCCCTCCTTCTCCAGGATCGGCTTGACCACGGCCAGGATCTCGGCGTGCGGCACCGCAGTGGCCGCGACCACCAGCTTCTGGGAATCATGGGCCGGCTTGCCACAGGCGGACAGGGCCAGCGAGGCGGCAAGCAACGGGAGCAGCAGGTACTTTTTCATGGGGGCAGCGGAATCCGTAGGGGCAGCAACGCCCCACGATACCGCACGCCCCGGCCCTTGCGGAATCCGGGGCATATGACCCCACGGCATGAGCCGATGCCGGCCGGGCCGGCTTACTCGTAGCTGGTCAGCGCCAGGGCCAGCAGGGCCTTGGCCTGTTCGCGCAGCATCACCGGCTCGACGATCTCCGCGTCCGAGCCGTAGTGCAGCACGTCCATCAGCAGCTCACGCGAGACGCTGTAGGGCAGTTTCAGCTCGTAGCGGCCATCGGGCAGGAAACGGCCCTGCTGCTTGGAATGCCAATGCTCATCGGCCACCCAGCGCGCGGCTTTGGCACTGAAGACGATCGTGGCCCAGCCCTTGGGCGGCCCGGAGAAGATGCCGTAGCTGGCGCCGAGCTGCTCGTCCAGCTCGCTCTCATCCACATCGCGCGCGGTGGTATCGATCACGCGCGCCTTGTAGATGCGGTCCACGGCGAAGCTGCGCAGGCCTTCGCGGCCGTGGTCCCACGCATCGAGGTACCAGTTGTCGCGGTAGTGGGTCATGCGCTGCGGCGACACGGTGCGCTGGGTCGCCTCGTCGGTGGAGCGGGCCCGGTACTCGAAGGCCAGCTGCTTGCGCTCGAGCACCGCCGAGGCCACCGCGCGGAAGCTGGCCTCATCGAATTTGCGCCCGCGGTGCGGAATCACCCGGACCCGGTCGACCGGCCAGCTGGAGACACCGGCCTGCGCCGCCAGCAGCCCTTCGATGCGCTGCTGCAGCGGGGCCAGCACCGAGGAGAGCACGCCGCCCCCTGTCCGCGAAAGCAGGTGCTGGGAGGCCAGCAGCGCGTGCAGCTCTTCCGAGCTCAGCCACAAGCCCGGCAGCTCGAAGCGGTCGCTTTCGTCGGCCTGGTAGCGGAAGCCCGCCTCGCCATCGCCTTCCACCGGCGCCATCAGCGCATCGCGCAGGAAGGCCAGGTCGCGGTAGACAGTCGCGCGGGAACACTCCAGTTTTTCCTGCAGGGCCGCCACCGTTACCGGGTAACGGGCGGACTTGAGCAGGCGATGCAGGGCGTTGATGCGTTCATATCGGTCCATGACCCGATTATGTCCGAGTCGCCGTCGTTGTGGCGGCTTCGGCTGCATCTTCGGCTATCGTGGGGCCCCCCATCGCCTGCTGCCGCCCGTCATGCGCCTGTTGCCCGCCCTTGCCCTGTCCGCCGCCGCCCTGCTGCCCAGCGGCTGCGGGCGCACTGAAACGCCCGTGGCTGCGGTGCCTGCCGCGACCGCACCGGCCGCCGACCCGGTCGGCACGGTGCTGGCCGCCAGCCAGCGCTTCGGCCAGCTGCGCAGCTTCCATGCGGTGATGAAAATGCAGGGCCCGCGCGCGGTGGAAGCGCAGATGGACTACGTGGCCCCGGACCGCTACCGCCTCGTCACCGAGGATGGCCCGCAGACCATCATCGGCGGCACCTTCTTCCTGCAGCGTGCCGGCGAAGTGCGCCAGATCCCGGTGCCCGAAGGGATGCTGGCCCAGTGGCGCAATCCGTTGCCCGCTGATCTGGAGCCGGCGCAGCTGCAGGTGCGCGACCTCGGCGAAGAACGCGCCGGCGGCCAGCGCGCACACAAATACGAGGTGCGCCACGCCACTGCAGCGCCCGATGGCCTGCTGTACTGGGTCAATGTGCAGGGCCTGCCGGTGCAGATCGAGCGCAAGGGCCAGACCAACGGGCAGCCGTTCCGGATCACCGTGACCTACTCGCGCTTCGACGACGCCTCGCTGCGGATCGATATTCCCTGAACAGGGGCGAGGCCGAACGGGTCCTAAAGCCCCGGCCCATCGCCGAATGTGACGTGGAACGCATCAAGTATCATCCCCCCCTTGTTGTCCCTCCCCCTTGTCCGATCACGGAGAACCGTTGATGTCCCTGCGCGTTTCGTTGCTTGTTCCCCTGCTGCTCTGCGCCCCGGCGGTTTATGCACAGGACGTTGCCGAACTGGCGGCGATGACCTCCCCCTGGAGCGGCAGTGGCGGCGAACTGGGCTTTGCCTCGGCCCGCGGCAACAGCAATACCGAGAGCTTCAACGGTCGTCTGCGCCTGCGCTACACCGATGATGACTGGGTGCACAGCATGGACCTGTTCGGCCTGCGCTCGCGCTCGGAGTACACCGATACCAACGACGACGGCACCACCATCCGCCGCCGCAACACCACCGCCAACCGCTACACCGGCAGCGCCGGCAGTGCGCTGCAGCTGGGCGAACACCGCCAGATCACCGCCACGGTGCGTTACGAGCGCGACGATTTCGCCACCTACGACCGCCAGAGCTCGTTCGGTCTCGGTTACGGCACCCGGATCATCGACGCCGAGCGGTTCTACATGGACGCGCAGATCGGTCCGGGTGTGCGCCGCACCCACAACACCGAAGACGACTCGACCCGTACCGGCCTGATCGGCCGCGGCCTGTTCGATCTCAAGTACACGCTGACCCCGAACACCGACCTGGTGAACACGCTGCTGGTCGAATCGGGCTCGTACAACACCTTCGCGCAGAACGATTTCGGCGTATCGGTGAGCATGAACGAGCATCTGGCACTGAAGGCCGGCTGGCAGGCGCGTCACAACAGCGACGTCGCCGATGACAAGCGCAAGACCGACACGCTGACCACGATGAACGTGGTCTACAAGTTCAAGTAATCGCTGCGGGCGCCGGTGCGCCCGCCATCGTGACGTAGTGCCGGCTGCTGGCCGGCTACCCGGGAACCTCGCGCGATCTGGAATGCCGGCCAGCGGCCGGCACTACACCGTGAGCAGCTCCCCGGCGCCGGCATCGAGCAGGCCGCGCGCGACGCGCTGGCCCAGCGTCTCCGGATCACTGGCCGGGCCCCGCGCTTCCGCGCGCACGATGCGGCCATCGGCGACCCCGCCGACCAGGCCCTGCAGGAACAGATCCTCGCCCTCCCATTGCGCAAAGCCGGCCACCGGCACATGGCAGCTGCCGTGCAGCGCGCGGTTCATGGCGCGCTCGGCTTCCACGCAGGCACGCGTGTCGGCATCGTCCAGCGCAGCGAACAGGCCCATCACCGCCGCGTCCTCGCCGTTGCACTCCACCGTGACCGCGCCCTGCGCCGGGGCCGGCAACCAGTCCGGGGCGGCCAGGCGCGCCACGATGCGGTGGCCCAGGCCCAGGCGTTCCAGCCCGGCGACCGCCAGCACGATCGCGTCGTAACCGCCGTTGTCGAGCTTGGCCAGGCGCGTGTTGACGTTGCCGCGCAGGTCCTGCAACTCCAGATCCGGGCGCAGCGCGCGCAGCTGGGCCTGGCGGCGCAGCGACGAGGTGCCCACCCGGGCGCCGATCGGCAATGCCTCCAGCGAGGCGTACAGATTTGAAATGAACCCGTCGGCCGCGTCATGACGGGTCAGCATGGCTGGCAGCGCGAAGGGCGCGTCCAGTTCCATCGGCACGTCCTTGAGCGAGTGCACGGCGCAATCCGCTTCGCCACGCAGCATCGCCAGTTCCAGTTCCTTGAGGAACAGGCCCTTGCCGCCGATCGCCGCCAGCGAGCGGTCCAGCACCTCATCGCCGCGGGTGCTCATCGGGATCAGCACCACCTCCAGCCCCGGGTGCACCTGGCGCAGGCGGTCGGCGACGTATTCGCTCTGCCACAGGGCAAGCGGGCTCTTTCGGGTGGCGATGCGCAGGGTCTTCATGGCGCCATTATCGACGCACGGAGGCATATCGACCAACGGTGAGCGCCTGCCAGGCCCGATGGGATCCCCGTGGCCTACAGGTGTTTGAGGTCCTGCTTGAGGCTGGCCACGCAGCGGCGGCTGACTTCCAGCGGCCCGTGGCCATGGCGCAGCACCGCCTGGACCTGGCCTGCGCCATTTCGTCGCAGCTCCACCAGTTCGTGCCGGGCGACCAGGCAATTGCGATGGATGCGCACGAATCGGGTGCCGAATTCTTCTTCCAGCGACTTCAGCGATTCTTCCAGCAGGTCTTCGCCGCGCGCGTGGTGCACGACGACGTATTTCTCTTCGGCCTGCAGGTAATGGATGTCCTCGACCGGGATCAGCCGCAGGCTGCCGCGCAGGCGCGCGCACAGCAGCGTGCGCGCCTGCTGGCTGGCGGCGGTCGCCGGGCCGCTGCGGCCGGCCAGGAAGGTCCGCGCCCGTTCAAGGGCGGCAGCCAGGCGCTCGGGGCGCACCGGCTTCATCAGGTAATCGATGGCCGCCGCTTCGAACGCGGACAGCGCATGCGCGTCGTACGCGGTGCAGAACACCACGGCCGGGCGGGGTTCGAAGGTCGCCAGATGGCGTGCGGCCTCCAGCCCGTCCAGGCCGGGCATGGCGATATCGAGCAGGACCAGGTCCGGTTGCAGTTCGGCGCAGGCATGCAGCGCCTGTTCGCCGTTCTCGGCCTCGGCCACCACCTCGATGCCGGCCTGGTCGGCAAGCAGGGAGCGCAGGCGCTCGCGGGCCAGCGGTTCGTCGTCGGCGATCACCACCTTCAATACAGTTTCCTCACTGGACCGGGACCGTGATTTCGCAAGCATAGTAGCCGTCGGCCCACGCCCCCGTCATCCGCGCGGCCGGGCCGAAGCGCCAAGCCAGGCGGTGGGCGATGTTGCGTTGTGCGTGGCCTGCGCCCTGCAGCAGCGGCAGCCCGCGGGTGGCCGGATCCGGCGCCGGGTTGCGCACCCGGATGCGCAGCTGGGTGCCGTCGCTGGACAGCGCCAGCACGATCGTGCCGCCGGCAGGCACCCGTGAGATGCCGTGCAGCACCGCGTTCTCGACCAGCGGTTGCAGCACCAGCCGCGGCATCGGCAACGACCATGGCAACGGCTCGTCGCGCAGCCAGATCACCTTCAGGCGTTCGCCCAGGCGCAGCGATTCGATCGACAGATACTGCTCGGCCAGTTCGCACTCGGCCTGCAGGGTGGAGTCGCCATCGCCGGCACCCAGCGCGGCACGGAACAGGTCCGACAAATCCAGGACCGCGCGCTCGGCCACGTCCGGATCGCGGCGCAGCAGGCTGGCGATCAGGTTCATGCTGTTGAAGAGGAAATGCGGCCGGATCCGCGCCTGCAGCGCATCGGCCTGGGCCCGTGCATTGGCCAGCATCTGCGCGCTGCCACGATCACTGACGTAGAAGTAGCGCAGCGCCAGTGCGCTGATCAATGCGGTCATCGCCGCGCTGCCCAGCGTGAACCGCCAGAAGCCGACGGTCTGGGCGAAGCTGCCGCCGCCGATCACCCCGTACAACGCATGCACGATCGCCGCGCACGCGCCGGCGATCAGGCCGGTCATCACCACCACCAGCACCATGCCCGGCACCTCGGGCAGGCGCGAGAGCATGGCACGCACGCTGCACAGGCTGACCGTCACTGCCAGCGCCAGCCACAACGCGAAGCCGCTGGCGGACAGGAAGTCCGGCAGCGTCCAGTGGCGGCTGCCATCGGGTGCCAGCGCCACCACCACGACCACCAGCTCGGCCAACCCGAGCATCGCCGCCAGTCGCGGCAGGCGGCACAGCTCGGGCAACCAGGACTGCTGGCGCGGGTCGTTCATGGCGTCAGGCGGCCAAGCGCGCCTCGAGCCAGTTGCCCAGTGCGTCGAGCTCGTCGGCACAGACCTGGTGGGCCATCGTATAGGTGTGCCACTCCACCGGCAGGCCGAGCGCGCCCAGCGTCTGTGCGGTGTGCTCGGCGATCGCCACCGGAATCACCGGATCCTGCGTGCCATGGGCCATGAAGACCGGCACGCTGATCGCACCGGCCACGCGCGCGGCCGCAGCCTTGGCCGGGTCGGGCAGATAGGTCGACAGCGCGATCAGCCCGGCCAGCGGACGGGTGCGGCGCAGCAGCGCGCTGAGGATCACCGCCCCGCCCTGGGAGAAGCCGGCCAGCAGGATGCGCTCGGCCGGAATGCCGCGGGCGATCTCGCGCTCGATCAGCAGTTCCAGTTCCACGATCGAGGCATCCACGCCGGCGCTGTCGGCGCGCGAGCGAAAATCCATGCTGACGATGTCGTACCACGCGCGCATCGGCACGCCGTTGTTGATCGTGATCGGCTGCACCGGCGCATGCGGGAACACGAAGCGGATCGCCGGCCAGTGCGGGCGCACCAGCTCGGGCACGATCGGGGCGAAGTCATGGCCATCGGCACCCAGGCCATGCAGCCACAGCACCGACCACTGCGGGTCGGCGCCGGTTTCGTTTTCCACGGTATCCAGCATCAGGCGGCTCCAGTACGTTCAAGCCGCATTATGACCGCGCCCCGCTGCAATGGGGCGCTGATCGCGGCAACGCAGGGCTCAGCCGGCCGGGTGCGCCTCGACAGCCGCACGGCGCAGCTCGGCCGCGCGCACCAGCACCTTGGGCGGTGCCGATTCTTCCGGGATTTCCATCAGGCCCAGCCGGTGCATCCACACGCCGGCGGTGCGCGAGGAGGTGAAGCCCACCACCGGAATCGCCAGCACCATGCCGATCACCACCGGCGCCATCCACGCCGCCAGCGAGGGCGAGACCGCATAGGCCAGTGCCCCCATGAACAGACCGAACACGCTCAGCCCGCCATAGCCACGTGCCAGTGCCAGCCAGGACACTCCGCCATCGTCGCGCTGCTGCGCATCCCAGCCCGAGTCCTTGCCGGCCAGCACTTCGGCCACGCCGCGCGACTGCACGTACATCACCACCGGCGCCATCAGCGCGGCAAGGATGGTCTCCAGCAGCATCGAGATGAAGGCGCGGATCGTGCCACCGCAGCCGCGGCGTTCCACCGGCTCCAGCAGCATGGCCAGATAGCCCAGTACCTTGGGCGAGAGCAGCACCACCATGGTGATCGCGAACATGCGGATCACCTGCGTCTCGTCCTGGTGGCGCCAGTAAACGCCCGGCGAGAGATGCAGTACTTCATTGAGGTCGATGCCGCCCTGGAACAGCGGGATCGCGATGCCGATCAACATCAGCATGGCCCACATCGGCGCGGTGAAGTAGTGACCGATGCCGACCAGCATGTGCATGCGGCTGACCCAGTGCAGGCCCTTGGAGCCAACCACCTTGGCGTGCTGCAGGTTGCCCTGGCACCAGCGGCGGTCACGGACCAGCAGGTCGGTAAGGGTCGGCGGGCCTTCCTCATAGCTGCCTTTGAGGTACGGCACCATGTGGGTGGCCCAGCCGCCGCGGCGCATCAGCGCGGCTTCGACGAAATCGTGGCTGAGCACATGCCCGCCAAACGGCTCCTTGCCCGGCAGCGACGGCAGGCCGGCCTGCTCGGCGAAGGCCTGGGTGCGGATGATCGCGTTGTGGCCCCAGTAGTTGCTCTCCGCGCCATGCCACCACGCCACGCCGCGGCCGATCACCGGGCCGTAGACGCGCCCGCCGAACTGCTGCATGCGGGCAAACAGGGTGCGCCCGCCGACCACCGCCGGCAGGGTCTGGATCAGCCCGACATCCGGGTTGTGCTCCATCCCTGCGACCAGGCGCACGATGGTGTCGCCGGTCATCAGGCTGTCGGCGTCCAGGATCAGCATCTGCGGGTAAGCGCCGCCGAAGCGGCGGACCCAATCGGCGATGTTGCCGGCCTTGCGCCCGCTGTTGTCGCCGCGGCGACGGTAGAAAATGCGGTCATGGCCGCCCACGGCATCGCACAGGGCGCGGTAGGCCGCTTCTTCGGCCTGCCCGATGTCATCGCGCCGGGTGTCGCTGAGCACGTAGAAATCGAAGTTCGCCAGCTGCCCGGTCTCGGCCACTGACTCGTAGATCGCCTGCAGGCCGGCCAGCAGCCGGCGCGGATCTTCGTTGTAGGTGGGCATCAGCAGCGCGGTGCGCGTGTGCACGGTCGGCAGCGGTGCGTCCGGGTCGATGCCCAGCTTGTAGCCCCGATCGAACACGGCGGTCAGGAAGCCCGCCACGGCGCCGGCAAACGACAGTGCGATCCACGCGAACAGGCCCACGAACAGCACCAGCAGGCAGGCCTCGAGCACGCTGATGCCGTTGACGGCCAGCACCTTCCACATCATCCGGCTCGCTGCAGCGGTCATCGCCGCGGTGCCGCCCAGGATGTAGAAACGGCGCAGCCCGATCATCCGCGGCGAGGTGCGCTGGCGTGGCACCTGCAGCCGGCCTTCGCGCAGCGACTGCTCGGGCATCGGCAACGGCGACTCGGCCGGCAACGTCGCCCGGCCGGCATCCAGCGGGGCGTTGAGGGTCTGGGTACTCATGCGCGGTGTCCCTGTGCAGGGCGTGCCAGGCCGGGGGTGCCAAGTGCGGAAGGGGGCGTCCTGAGCCCGGCGTGCGCGCTGGCACGCATGCGTCCTGTCGGTGCGGGCCGGAGACCGGCACGCAGCGTATGTCTGTGACTACCGGAACCCACGAACTCTCCAAACCGACTTGAGACGAAAAATGCGGCTCAGTCTATGGCGCGAAATGTAAGGTGCGCGCGAAGGGCTGACCGGGCATTTCTCCGCATTCAGCTTTTGGATCGAGACAAGTGGAGCGCCCCGCACAGGCACCGCCGCGCAGGCCCTGTGCCATGGGCCTCTGCCCATTCATCTTGCAGGCGGCCGGTCCAGGCCCCGCATGGCGATGGACACCGTTCCAACGGCCCGGGTGCGGGGCCGGATGGGCCGATGTTGCGCGGTTTTCCATCCCGTGGGCGGGGGAACGGGCGTGCGTTTGGACGACCGGGCGCACCGGCGTGCAGTGGCGCGTTGGGCTCAGGCGACGGTGGCGGCGATGGCCAGGTCGGTGTCGACCGGCGGGCGCGACAGCGCACGCGCGCTCACCTGCGAGAACTGCAGCTGGGCAAGCAGGTGTTGCGCCTGGGTGGCGACCGGGCACGGCGTGATCTGCGGTCCTGCCACAGGGCGCTCGGGGGACATCACATCAATGGACATGGTCTGGCATCTCGTTGACTTCTCATGACCCGCGGGGCTTCCGGCCGCGCGGATTGCGCACCCTATCGGAAAACCGGGACGAATGTGTGACGGTGCCCGCGGTCCCTTCCATGCGTCGCCGGAAGCGTCGAAAAATTGGTGCCAATCAAGAGCTTGTCGGTATCATGTAATCGTTTTCAACAAACGATTCGGATATGGATTCCAACACTGCTTCCCCCTACAGCCCCAAGTGGCAGTTCCGCTTCAACTTCTTCGAACAGCACGGCGCCCCCAATACGCCGACCTTCAAGGCGGCGTACAAGACGCTGCCGTTCGGCCAGAAGATCAAGGTCAACTTCAACTTCTACGCCCTGTTCTTCAGCTGGATCTACCTGCTGATCGTGGGCATGTGGCGCAAGGCGCTGACCATCCTGGGCATCACTCTGGTGCTGATGGTCGTCGTGGCGTTCCTGCCGGACGTGGTCGGCCGTGCGATCGGGGTGGCCTGGTCGGTGTTGATCGCGCTGACCACCAACTATTCGTACTACCTGGAAAAAGTGAAGGGCGACACCAGCTGGAACCCCTTCGCCGGCATGCGCTGGTAAGCAGCGCGCAGGCGTGGATGAAGAGCCCGGTCATTGACCGGGCTTTTTTGTGGGGCGCCGGCCCTGGGCGTCGATCACCACCTCGCCGTCTTCCTTGCGGAACGGAGCATGCACCGGTGGCAGAATCTCCAGCACGGTCTCCGAGGGCCGCGCCAGGCGCACCCCGCGATCTGTCTGCACGAACGGCCGGTTGATCAGGATCGGATGCGCGAACATCGCATCGAGCAACTGCGCGTCGTCGAGCGCCGGATCGGCCAGGCCCAGTGCGGCGTAGGGCGTGCCCTTCTCCCGCAGCGCATCGCGCACCTGCAGCCCCGCCGCCGCGATCAGTGCGATCAAACGCGCGCGATCCGGCGGGGTCCGCAGGTACTCCACCACCTCCGGTTCGACGCCGGCATGGCGCATCAGCGCGAGCACATTGCGCGAGGTCGCGCAGGCGGGGTTGTGATAGATGACCGCCTTCATGCGCGGTCTCCCACGGCGAGCGGCGGCGGTGGCGGGACCGGCTCCACCACGCCGGCAGTACGGGCCAACTGCGCCGCGTACACGTCGTCCTTGCGTTCACTGTATCGGTCGGTCAGGTAGTCGCTGTGGTCACGCACCAGCAGGGTGAACTTCACCAGCTCCTCGACCACGTCCACCACGCGGTCGTAGTACGCCGAGGGCTTCATCCGGCCGTCCGTATCGAACTCCTGCCAAGCCTTGGGAACCGAAGACTGGTTGGGGATGGTCACCATCCGCATCCAGCGCCCGAGCACCCGCAATGCGTTGACCACATTGAAGGACTGCGAGCCGCCACACACCTGCATTACCGCCAGGGTGCGGCCCTGCGTGGGGCGTACGCTGCCTTCGGACAACGGCAGCCAGTCGATCTGATTCTTGAACACCGCACTGAGGGTGCCGTGACGTTCCGGGCTGATCCAGACCTGGCCTTCGGACCAGTGCGACCAGGCACGAAGCTGTTGGACCTTGGGGTGGTCGGCATCCACCGCGTCGACCATCGGCAGCTCGTGCGGATCGAACACGCGGACCTCGGCGCCGAAGTGCTGCAGAAGACGTTCCACCTCCCTGGCGAGCCGCCGGCTGTACGACTGCGGGCGCAGTGAGCCAAACAGAACCAGAATGCGCGGCGGATGGTCACTGGCACGCGTCGACAACCGCGCGGGATCGGGGATGTCGACCGCCGCAGCGGTCAGGTATGGCAAGCGGGACATCGGGTTGCTCCGGATGATTTGTTCGATTATTCTAGAAACATGGAACATAAAACCGCAACCCACGCCCTGGCCGCGCTCGGCCATGCCACCCGCCTCAGTGTCTTCCGTCTGTTGGTCCAGGCCGGCCGCGGCGGCCGGTTGGCCGGCGAGATCGCCACCGAACTGGGCCTGCCCGGTGCCACCCTGTCGTTCCATCTCAAGGAGCTGAGCGCAGCCGGACTGGTCAACGCCGAGCCACGCGGACGCAGCATCTGCTACCGCGCCGATTTCGAGGCGATGAATGGCCTGATCGGTTACCTGACCGAAAACTGCTGCGCCGGCGAGGCGGACTGTGGCCCAGGCGGCCAATGCGCGCCGCCGCGCTGACACCTAGATGACCGCGCCTGTTGCGATGACGACGCCCGCCTCTTCCCGCTTGTCATTCCTGGACCGCTGGCTGACGCTGTGGATCTTCGCGGCGATGGCGCTTGGCGTGACGCTGGGGACGCTGTTCGACGGCCTGCCCGCCGCGCTGGAGGCCATGACCCTGGGCGGCACCAACCTGCCCATCGCCGCGGGGCTGATCCTGATGATGTACCCGCCGCTGGCCAAGGTGAAGTACGAGGCCCTGCCCGCCGTCTTCGCCGACAAGCGCGTGCTGGCGCTGTCGCTGCTGCAGAACTGGGTGGTGGGGCCGGTGCTGATGTTCGCGCTGGCCGCGCTGTTCCTGCACGACCGGCCGGAATACATGACCGGGCTGATCCTGATCGGGCTGGCCCGCTGCATCGCCATGGTGCTGGTCTGGAACCAGCTGGCGCGCGGCGACAATCAGTACGTGGCCGGCCTGGTCGCGTTCAACTCGCTGTTCCAGATCACCTTCTTCAGCGTCTATGCGTGGCTGTTCCTGACCGTGCTGCCGCCGTTGTTCGGGCTACAGCGCAGCGTGATCGATGTCAGCACATGGACCATCGCCGGCGCGGTGCTGGTGTACCTGGGCATTCCCTTCGCAGCGGGCTACCTTGGCCGACGGGTACTGCTGCGGCTGCGCGGGGCCGCGTGGTACGAAACCCGTTTCCTGCCCGCGATCAGCCCGATCACGCTGGTCGCGCTGTTGTTCACCATCGTGGCGATGTTCAGCCTCAAGGGGGGTGACGTCCTGCGCATTCCGCTGGATGCGGTGCGTATCGCCATCCCGCTGACGATCTACTTCTTCGTGCAGTTCCTGATGAGCTTCGTCATGGGCCGCTGGATCGCACGCGACTACCCGCGCACCACGGCGATCGCCTTCACCGCGACCGGCAACAACTTCGAGCTGGCCATCGCGGTGGCGATCGCCGCCTTCGGGCTGGGCTCACCGGTCGCGTTCGCCGCCGTGATCGGGCCATTGGTGGAAGTGCCGGTCCTGATCGTGCTGGTCCACCTCGCGCTGCGGCTGGGACGTCGCGGTTTCCCAGACACCACCTGAAACAGCAGCAACAGCAGATCGATCTGCTGACCGAACGGGGGGCGCGCGGCAACCGGGAAGGCTGAGCCGATCCGGCGCGCTCAGGCCAGGTGAAGATGACCCTGGTAGAGACCCCACGCCGCCCAGCAGGCAACAACGATCACGCCCGCCACGATCACCTGCTCGGCCCGGGTGAATATCCGCTGCCCATGCTGGTGCTTGGCGGCGGCGAACATGGCGATGCCAGGCGCATACAGCAGTACCGACAGCAGCACTTGGGACAGCCCGCCGGCATAGACCAGCCACAGCGCGTACAGCGTTGCCAGCCCGGCCACCAGCAGATCGCGGGCCCGCAGCCCGCGCTGCCCGGCATAGGTTTCCCCGCGCAGTGCGAGCAGGGCGCCGTAACCGGCCGAGAACAGATACGGCACCAGGCTCATCGACGCGCCCAGCAGCACCAGGCTGGTATAGGTGCCGGCACTGAACAGCGTGATGATCAGAAACAGCTGGATCAGCCCGTTGGTGAGCCACAGCGCATTGGCCGGCACCTGGCGCGCGTTCTCACGCCCGAGGAAGGCGGGCATCGTGCCATCCCCCGCCGCTGCGTACAGCACTTCGGCGCACAGCAGTACCCACGCCAGCAACGCCCCCAGCACCGAGACGATCATGCCGATGATGATCAAGGTGGCGCCCCAGGGCCCGACGATGGCTTCCAGCACGAAGGCCATCGAGGGGTTGCGTGCATGGGCCAGGGCGTCCTGGCGCAGCACCCCCATCGAGAGCAGATTGACCAGCATCAGCAGCGCAAGCACGCACAGGAACCCGATGATGGTCGCGCGCCCGACATCCGAGCGCCTGGCCGCACGCCGCGAGTAGATGCTGGCGCCCTCGATGCCGATGAACACCCACACCGTGATCAGCATCATGCCGCGCAGCTGTTCGCCCACGCTGCCAAGTTCTGCCGTGCCCCAGAAGTCGCCGGTGAAGATATCGGCCTTGAAACCGACCGCGGCGATGATCAGGAACACCACGATCGGCACGATCTTGGCCACGGTGACGACGGCATTGACCAGCGCGGCCTGGCGGATGCCGCGCAGGATCATTGCGTGCATCGACCACAGCAGCACGGACGCACACGCCACCGCCTGCCAGGTATTGCCCTCACCGAAGGCCGGCACGAAATAGCCCAGGCCACTGAAGATCAGCACGAAATAGCTGACGTTGCCCAGCAGCGAACAGACCCAGTAGCCCCAGGCTGCCGAGAAGCCGATGTAATCGCCGAACCCGGCCCGCGCGTACGCATAGATGCCGGTATCCAGCTCGGGCTTGCGGTTGGCCAGGTTCTGGAACACGAAGGCCAGCATCAACATGCCCAGCCCGCTGATCATCCAGCCGATCAATGCCACGCCCGGGCCGGCGCTGCGCGCGATGTTCTGCGGCAGCGAGAAGATGCCGGCACCGATCATCGACCCGACCACCAGGGCAGTCAGCGCGGTCAGGCCAAGCCGGTCGGAACGGGAGGTCATGTGCTCACCATGCCTGCAAAGGATAGCGCCGATTACCAATGCAGCGCGGTGAGCATCCGGTGAATCACGCGACCCGGCGCGCCATGGGATGTGGCACGCCGGGCAGGATCAGAAGGTCTGCCAGTCGTCCCCGTCTCCGGCCACGGCCGCTGCCGGCATCCGCGCGGTGCTGCGCGCGGGCGCGGCCCGGCGTGCCGATGTGCTGGCCGCGCCAGCACTGGACTGCAGGCGGAAGATCGCCACCGCAGTACCCAGCTGCTGGGCCTGCTCCTCCATCGCACGCGCCGCCGCCGTGGCTTCCTCCACCAGCGCGGCGTTCTGCTGTGTGGTCTCGTCCATCTGGGTGATGGTCTGGTTGACCTGCTCGATGCCGGCAGACTGCTCTTTCGAGGCGGCCGAGATCTCGGCCATGATGTCGTTGACCCGACGCACGCCGGTGACGATCTCCTCCATCGTGCGGCCAGCGGTCTGCACCAGTGCCGAGCCCGCACTGACCTGGGTCACCGAGTCGTCGATCAACGTCTTGATCTCCTTGGCGGCGCCCGCCGAGCGCTGGGCCAGCGCGCGCACTTCCGTGGCCACCACCGCGAAACCACGGCCCTGCTCGCCGGCCCGGGCTGCTTCGACGGCGGCGTTCAAGGCCAGGATGTTGGTCTGGAAGGCAATGCCGTCGATCACCGAGATGATCTCGGCGATACGCTTGGACGAGGCCTCGATGCCGGCCATGGTGGTCACCACCTGGCCGACCACCACACCGCCCTGCGAGGCCACCTCGGCAGCACCGGCGGCGAGCTGGTTGGCCTGCACCGCATGGTCCGCGTTCTGCCGGACCGTGGAGGTGAGCTCCTCCATAGAGGCGGCGGTCTCTTCCAGGCTGGCGGCCTGCTGCTCGGTGCGGCGCGACAGATCGCTGTTGCCCGCGGCGATCTCACCGGCGGCCAGGTTGATGCTGCCGGTGGCCTGCTGGATGCGGCCGACGATATCGGTCAGCTGCGCGACCGTGGTATCGGCGTCGTCACGCATCCGGGCGAACACGCCATGGAACTCACCGCGCATGCGTGCCGTGAGATCACCCGCTGCGATGGCGCGCAGCAGCGCGGAAATCTGCTGCAGATTGTCATCACTGACCTGCATCATCGTGTTGAGGTTTTCGACCATGGCGCGGAAGTCGTGGTCGAAGCGCACCACGTCACCACGCTGGCTGAAATCGCCCACCGCCGCCGCGCCGGCCAGGTCCCCGATCTGGGTATTGATGGCGCGCAGGTTGGCCTTGGTGGTATCCATCGCCGCGGTAAACGCGGCCTGCTCGCCGGGCAGGCGGTCCATGTCCTGGCTCAGGTCACCGACCGCGTAGCGCTGCATCACCTCGACCAGACGGCGCGTGACCGCGATGTTGGCGCCAACCAGCTGATTGGTGTCTTCCACCATCTTGCCGTACTCGCCGGGGAAGGCCTGCGCGTCCATGCGGTAGCTCAACTCACCGGCGTCGTGGCGCTGGGCCATCTCGCCCTGCGCCGCCATCACGGCGCGCAGCTGGCTGCGCATGCGCTGCATCGATTCGAGCAGGCGCCCGACTTCGTCGTTGCGCGCGGGCGGCAGCGGCGTGTCCAGACGGCCTTCGGCCACCTCGGCGGACAGGCGTACCGCATCGGCCAACGGACGGATCGCCTGGCGGCGCAGCAGCACGTACACGCTGCCGCTGAGCACCAGCGCCGCGCCCAGGCCAACGGCGAGAATGATCCACAGCAGCGCACGTGCCTGCGCGGTGATCAGCGCGTGCGGCACGATCACACCGAGCGCGAAATGCTCCTGGCTGCCACCGATGCGCAGCGGCACATAGGCCTTTACGTTGCCGGCCGCATCCGGTTCGAAGGCATCGAAGGTCTTGTCCGCCTTCACCGCGGCCAACACCTGCGTGGTCACCGCATCCTCGCGACGCTTGCCGATCTCGTTCGGGTCCTCCGCAGCCAGCACGATGCCGCCGGGCGAGATCAGTTCAACGTGGCCTTCGCCCATCGGGCGCAACGCGGCCAGGTGCTTCTGCAGTGCGGCCAGCGCGAAATCCACCGTCACCACGCCGAGGAAGGTGCCGTCATCGATCACCGGGGTGGACAGCGTGGTCATCAGCACCTTCTGGCCGCCGATTTCGTAGGTATAAGGCTCGGCCACCGTCTGCCGCTTCAACTCCTTTGGCTTGAGATACCAGTCGCCGTCGCCGGGCACGTCGTAGCCCTTCAGCGCATCCTGCATCGGCGCACCGTCGTGCCAGGCCCAGTAGCTCATGAACCGGCCGGTGTCATCGTGTGCCTCGGCACCGACGAACTCGGTGTCCTTGCCATCGAAGGCTTCCGGCTCCCACAGCGTGCCGAACCCGACCCACTCCGGGTGTACCTGCACCTGCTGGTGGATCACGGCGGCGACCGTCGCCCGTGACAGCGTACCCGCGGCGCGCTGCACCAGCAGGTTCTGCGCCAGCGCCTGGCTGGTGGCGAAGGCGCTGGAGAGATCACCACTCACCCGCAGCGCTTCGGCCTGGGCCTCGCTCTGCATGGTGTGGCGTGAGGCATCGACCAGCGACGCGCTGGCTTCGCGATAGCTGATCGCGGCGGTGACACCGAAGCAGAGCATGGCGATCAACGCAGTACCCAGCATCAGTCGGTTGGCGATGCTGCCAGGGCGCTTGGACGCGGTGGGGCGGGACACGGGCATGGGGGGCGGTTCCGGAAAAAGGGCATACCGGCGGACGCACGCGTGCGCCGCCACGGAAACACGCAGTCCATTGCGGGCCGGCACGCGCGCGGTGTCATCACGGCGCGGCCAGCAGGGATCGATGCCACCGCCCTGCTCTGTGGAGATACCACCTGCCGGCACCCTGACGGCGCCGGCCCAGAGAAGGGACTCAGCTGGATAACGGCGTGATCGGCCCGATGTTTAGCGCCGCTTCCTGACCGTGTTCAGTGAACGCCCGCGCCGCGCTCGCCACGCCCCAGCCGCTCCACCAGCGTCTGGCTGGCGGCATTGAGTCCGATCACCTCCACGCTAGCGCCACGCGCGCGCAGCTTGCCGGCCACCCGCTCCAGTGCACCGACCGCACTGAGGTCCCAGACGTGCGCGTTGCTCAGATCGATGACCACGCTCTCGGGCACATGCAGCAGGTCGAAGGCCGCCGCGAACTGCCCGGCCGAGGCGAAGAACACCTGCCCGCTGACCGTGTAGACACGGCTGCCGTCGGCGGCTTCGGCATCGGCGATGTCCAGCATCCGGCCGACCTTGCGGGCGAAGAACAGCGCCGACAGCAGCACCCCGGTGAGCACGCCCTTGGCCAGGTCATGCGTGGCGACCGTCACGATCACCGTGCCCAGCATCACCAGCGAGGAGCTCTTGGGATGCAGCCGGAACTCGGCGAACGAGCGCCAATGGAACGTCCCGATGCTGACCATGATCATCACCGCGACCAGCGCGGCCATCGGAATCTGCCGGACCCACTCCGCGCCGTAGACCACCAGCAGCAGCAACAGCACGCCGGCCACCAGGCAGGACAACCGCCCGCGGCCCCCGGATGAGACGTTGATCACCGACTGCCCGATCATCGCGCAGCCGCCCATGCCGCCGAACAGCCCGGCGGTGATGTTGGCCAGGCCCTGTCCAGCGCACTCACGGTTGCGCTGGCTGGGGGTGTCGGTCATGTCTTCCACGATCTGCGCGGTCATCATCGACTCCAGCAGCCCCACCACCGCCAGCGTGGCCGAGACCGGCAGCAGGATGCGCAGGGTCTCCCAGGTGAGCGGCACATCGGGGAGCAGGAAGGTCGGCAGGCTGTCCGGCAGCGCGCCCATGTCGCCGACGGTGCGGATGTCCAGGCCCAGCCAGATCGACAGCCCGGTGAGCACCACGATCGCCACCAGCGGCGAAGGCACCGCCCGGGTCAGCAGCGGCAGCAGGTAGATGATCGCCAGACCGGCCGCGCACACGGCGTACACCGTCCATGGCATCCCGATCAGCTCGGGCAACTGCGCAAGGAAGATCAGGATGGCCAACGCGTTGACGAAGCCGGTGATCACCGAGCGCGAGACGAAGCGCATCAGGGCACCCAGCTTGAGCGCGCCGGCGACGATCTGCAGCAGCCCGGCCAGGATCGTCGCGGCCAGCAGATACTGCAGGCCGTGGTCGCGGACCAGATCGACCATCACCAGCGCCATCGCGCCGGTGGCCGCGGAGATCATGCCCGGCCGGCCGCCGGCGATGGCGGTGACCACCGCGATGCAGAACGAAGCGTACAGACCGACCTTGGGGTCGACCCCGGCAATGATGGAAAACGCGATCGCTTCGGGAATCAGCGCGAGGGCGACCACGGCGCCGGACAGCAGATCACCGCGGATGTTGCCGAGCCATTGCTGGCGCAGCGGATAGGACACAGACATGGACAGACTCCACGCACCGGCGATGCGCACGGCGCGTTGTGTGATGAAGACAAAGCACTCCCTGAGCCAGCGCAAGGGCCGGCGCGTCGTCAACGCGGTATCAGGGTGGCGTCATCACAAGGGTCCTGCCGGGGCAGTGGAAGCGGCGCGCAGGATAGCGCAGTCCTCCGATGGCCTCAAACATGGCCAGCCAGTTCACCTCGCGCGTTGCCTGCCCAGCGCGACGGTGGCTGCCCGGTCACCCGCCGGAACGCCGCGGCGAACTTGCCGGGGTTGGCATAGCCCATCGCCAGGGCGACCTCGGTGACGCTGCGGCCGGCCAGCAGCATCGGCTTGGCCGCTTCCATCCGGCGCCAGGTGAGGTACGCGTAGGGCGTCATGCCGGTCGCCAGCCGGAAGCCACGACTGAAGCCACTGGCTTCCTGCCCGACTTCCTGCGCCATGCGGGCGACGCCCAGATCGTCGCCGAGATGGGCATCGATCAGTTCCTGCACGCGCTTGACGTGCGCCGGCGACAACGCGCGTCGCGTCGGGGGCGACGCAACCGGAAGTCCCGCCAACCGCTTCAGCACCAGATCGACACCGTGCTCGAAGAACGCGGCTGAGCCTGCATGCGCTTCAGCGCAGTGCCATAGCGCCCCCATCACCGAGGCGATCACCGGGTCCCCATGCAGCGCCGATGCTGCGCGATGCAGCTGCTCCAAGCGCACGTCGTGCCCCTGCAGATGCCGCGCGTCGATGGCCAGGCCCAGCAGCGCCAGCGCTGGGCTGCGGAATTCGCCTGGGCAGTCCGGCAACACAACATTGAACGCGCCTGCGCACCAGGGCTGCGCGATGCGTCCGAGCGCCGTGCGCTGATACAGGGTGCCGCCGCCCGCCGTGAGCAGCCCGATGCGCAGCGCACCACCCTCACCCATCGTGCCCTGCGCCGCCGCAAACGCATGGCGGAGCATCAGCACCGAGCCGTCGGCGCTGCCGACGCAGGCGTCCAGCGGACGGCCGGCTTCGGCCGCCACACGGGCGGCCACCGCTGTCGCTGGCGTGGCAGTGGCGCAGGTCATCAGGTGTCCAGTTCTGGATCCGCCCTGCCGGGAATGGAGCGGCAGCACCTCATTGTTACACAATAACATTTGCGATTCCTCCCCATCACCGTGGTGCGCGCCACCACCCCAGAGGCTCCTCGTGAAACACGCTGTACTTGCCGGCGCCGTGCTCGCCGCGCTTCAGTTGCTGCCCAGTGCGCCCGCCCAGGCCCAGTCCACCCCACCCGCCAAGGCCACCGAGCTGGACGGCATCGTGGTCACCGGCAGCAAACGCGATACCCCGTACCTCAAGAGCGACATGTCGGTCACCGTGCTCGACCGCGAAGCGCTCAAGGAAGCGCACGTCACCGAGTTCCGCGACCTCGACAAGCTGGCGCCGAACGTGAAGTTCAACGTGATGGGCCAGCTCAGCGACATGTTCATCTCCATCCGCGGGATCGAGTCGAACCCGTTCCTGGTCAACCGCGCCTCGGTCTACATCGACGGCATCCCGTTCCGCGAACTGAGCAACGCGGTGTTGAACCATGTCGAGTCGGTGGAGATCCTGCGCGGCCCGCAGGGCACGCTGTACGGGGCGAACAGCGAATCCGGCCTGGTGCTGGTGCGTACGCGCGCACCGTCGGCGACGACCGAAGGTGAGGTGAATGTCGGGCTGACCTCCTTCGGCAACGGCCATGGCAGCAGCGTGGATGGCTTCCTCGGCGGCGGACTGGGCGACAGCGACCGGCTGTTCGGCTCGGTCGCGTTCATGGCCTCGGACGAAGACAGCCACCTCAAGAACCTCACGCCGTTCAATGGGGTCAAAGGCAAGGTCAAGGAGACCTACCTGCAGGGCAAGCTGCGCTGGGAGCCGACCGATACGCTGGCCATCAACGCGATCGCCTACCACTTGGGCACGCGTGCGCCCGGGATGTTCGAGTATGAGTACCTGCCGTTGGATGTGGGGCTGTACAACCGCACCTATGGCGATCTCTACAACGGCGGCCGCCGTGCGGGTGACTTCACCTACATCAACGATGCGCCCAAGCGCACCACCAGGAATGAAACCGTCGCCGGCACCAGCGCGCAGTGGCAGCTCTCCGGCGGCACCCTGGATGCCGCGCTCTCCTACCGGCAGGAGGAAGACACCTCCGCCGGCTACGACTTCGACATGACCGCCACACCCGCGCTGGCCGGCCGCATCTACGACAAGCAACACAGCTGGAACGGCGAGCTGCGTTTCAGCTCGCCCAGCGACCAGGCGCTGACCTACATCGCCGGCGTCTCCACCTACCGGCATCACAAGGATTCCATCCTTGGTACCCTGGTCGGCCCCCCGCTTCGCGGCCTGGGCAGCTATGACCTCGCCCCGCTGCAGGGCTCGGATGGCCAGGACTACAGCGTGTTCGGCACGGCCAGCTACACGCCACCCACGCTGCCGAAACTGACCGCCAGCCTCGGCCTGCGCCATGAGCAGGCCAAGCGCTCGACGCGGCAGCGCGAAGGCACGCTCGATCTGGGCCCGGGCGGCCTGGTGTTCTATCGCGATGCCGAGCTCGCACACACCTTCACTGCCACGCTGCCACGCGTGTCACTGCGCTACGACGCCAGCGACACGCTCTCGTTCTACGCCGCATCCGCCAAGGGCTACATTCCGGGCGGCTTCAATCTGGCGGCCGCGCAGAGTGACGTCGTCAACGACAAAGTGCTGCGCTACGAATCGGAAATGATGTGGAGCCACGAGCTCGGCTTCAAGATGAACGTGCTCGGCGGGCGGGGGCATATCGGTGGCGCGGTGTTCCACATCACCTCGGACAACTGGCAGGAAATCCAGCTGGCCACCGATGCCAACGGCCGGCCGATCTCCTCCGACTACGTAGGCTCGGATGCGTCCATCCGCTCGCGCGGCGTGGAGCTGGAAGGCGCGCTGGAGGTCCTGCCCGGCCTGACGCTGACCGCCAACGCGGGCTACGTGGACGCCGAGTACCGCAAGCTGTTCGTCGGCGCCAATGAAAGCCTGGCCGGCAACGACGTCAAACTCACTCCGCAGTACACGGCGTATCTTGCCGCACGCTACCAGCACCGCTCCGGGCTGTTCGCGCGCGTGGAGTCATCGTTCAATGGCCGCATGGCGCTGGACGAACGCAATCGCGCCTACGAGTCGGCTGTGGCCATCCTCGGCGTGCAGCTCGGTTATGAAACCGGACCGTGGAGCACGCGCGTGTACGTCGACAACCTGACCAACAAGCGACGCATCAACGGGTTGATCTTCGACAACCTGGCGTTCGGCCGTGACGGCAACTACTACGGTCCCATCGACCGCCCGCGCATCGTCGGTGCGGAAGTCGGCTATCGGTTCTGAGGCAGGTGGAGGGCGCTGCGGGCGGTGCCCTCCTACTCCTTTAGCACTTCCTGCGTGTCCACGATATCCACCCCCGAGACCTGCCCCAGCCAGCCATCGAACCACGGCTTGTGCGAGGCACCGACGATGGACAGGACGCGGGAGCCGGGGTGGTCACGCACAACCTCGAGAATGTTGGCGACCATGCGCAGATTGCGGATTTCCCAGCCCTGCACCCAGATCTGGGGGTAGTGCTGCGGTGACACGGCGGCCAGTGTCGGGCGCACGTTGGACTCGGCGAGCACCTGCAGCGCCGCGGGATCGTTGACGCTGCGATACAGCGAGAGCAGATCGTTGGACGCGATGAAGGCCGCTTCGCGTTCCGTCATGGCATCGAACGTGGGGCCATACCCACTCCACGCCTGCTGGAGCGCGGCGCTGAACGCCTTGCGGTCGGCGATCTGGTGATTGTCACCGGTATGGTCGTCGACGGCGTACACGCGCTGCAGACCGAGCCGCGCGGCCAGGACCGCAGCGATCTGGTAGCTCTCGTTCTTGCGCGTTTGAATCTGCTTGAGCAGCTCGACGAGGCTGCCGTCCAGGCCGTCGCCCGCGCGTCGCTCGGCCACGGGCAGCTGCAGCCACTGCACGTAGGCAGACGCCCGTTCGCCAGCGGCAAGGAACAGGGCGGCCAGTTGGCGACGCTGCGCGGCGGTGGGGGCAGCCGGCCAGGCCGCCAACGTCCTGTTGACCTGTACGATCGCCGCCGGCACCTCCAATCCCGTGGCCGTCTTCGCGGTGTCCGTGCTGGCGCAGTAGTCATCGCCGTAGACCGCCGCATGGCGCTTGGCCAGATCGCACTGCTCGCCGCTGATGGCTTCGATGGTGATGTAGCCGGGCTTGAAGGCCGCCAGCCTGTCCAGCAGCGGATCCAGCGCCTTGGGATCGAAGGCCTCGTGCTCGCTCAGGTGCACGCTGCCCAGCACGAGGACCTGGGTGCGTGGGCCGACCATGTCCTTGTCCAGGTTTGCCAGGTCGATCTGCGCCTGGGCGCAGAACGGGATCAGGGCCATCACGCAGGCCGACAACACGCGTTGCTTCATGCATCACCCCCGGGGAAGTCCGTGACAGCCTTTCTAGCAGGCAGATGCGGCGCCGGCCACGTGCCGGATGGCATAGGGGTCCAAAGGCGTTATGCGAGCGTCCTTTCCGGCTTATGGGCTCCAGCACCCAGTTCCCGATGCCGCCTACGGACAAAGATAGTAGGATTGAAGCAACCAACGGAAGGTCTTACGCATGGGCAGTTTCAGTATCTACCACTGGATCATCATCGGCGGCTTGATGCTCATCCCGGTCGCCATCGCAGCGGTGATCGCCATCGTCGTCCTCAGCCTGCGAAAGAAGTCACCCAACCGCTGACGAGCGCCCCCTGCCGGGTCAGAATGGCCGGCTCCCCGGGTGTTGCGGGGTGACTCAAGGGATCCGGCATGGCGACAAGAAACAACACGGTCGAGTGGATCACGGGGGTGATGCTGCTCATCTTCTTTGCCATGCTGTTCGGTATCCCCAACAGCTCACCGTGGTTCGGGCTGGTGTTCGTGTACCTGATGGCGGCCGCGCTGTTCATCGTGGGCAGCATGCTGTGGAGTGCGTTGCGCAGCCGCCGCGCAGCACTGGCATTAGGTCGCATGCCACCCACGCGCGCACTGCACACCCGCGAGGTGAAAGCGCTGGAGTGGTTCGGCCAACCCGAGCGCATCGTTTGGCGCATGCCGCGCGGCAACGTGATCGACCTGATCAAGGCGGCGCAGGCCGCAGGAACCCGGCCGGTAGTGCGCACACTTCGCGGGCCGTATCGCGTGATGGTGCGCGCCCGGCATCACGAGCGGTATGACTTCATCGGCGATGTGGAGGTACTCATGCTGCCGGGGGCGGATCGCTACCTGCGCGAGAACAACGAGGCCGACGTGTTGCTGTGCGGAAGGTTCGCGGTGGTGCTCGCGTTGAATGGTGCGTGGCGGATCGACCAAGCGCCATCGCTGTTGCGATGACGCGCGTGCGCATCGCGTTGTCGTTCAATCAGTAGCGCGGCTTGATTGGCTCACTGGAATCCAGGTACCCCGCGGCGAGAGCCTTCTCGCAGGCGATATAGCCTGCGTTGACGACGCGCCCCTGCGCGTTGAAGACCACATAGTAGGGCGAGGTGTTGCCGCGGTTGCGCAGGAGATAGTTGTAGCAGACGCCGTTGATGCCGGGCACCACCATTGCATCCAGCGGCCGTCCCGCGGCGCTCAGGACTGACTCGCGGGTCGCCCCCTGCTGCAGCGAACTGATCACGACCGGATTGCCGCGGTCATATTGAAGAACGCTGGGCATGCATGCGGACAGACCCGCGCAGACACCACACGCCAGCAGGATCGCCTTGGTCATGGGGGCGGCGCTCACTGCCGGCGCGCACGCGCTGCCGCCGCGTTGGCGTCGCGGATGCGCTGGTTGCGCGCCTGCTTGTCATAGTCATCCTTTGCCTGCATCACGCCACCGGCCGCCTGGATCCAGCTGCTGGTTGTGCAACCGGACACAAGCAATGTCGCGGCAAGGGCTGCCGGGATAGTGAGAAACTTCATGAATCAACCTCTTTGACAGCCACCACATATGGCCGATGGAAAACTGCGCTGCACTACCGCCACGCGCACAGGAAGCGATGCGCAAAACCACATCGCGAAATCGGCAAAGCCACTCATGGCGCCGTCAAACGGGGCGGAACGATAGTTGACGCGCACTTAACAAAAACAGAATGCGCGGCATTTCTGTTTTTGTATATTCCTATTGTTGCTCAAGCGCAGACGCCATGAGGGCGCCTTCTTCCATGCGATCCCAGCTGCGCTGTACGCACTAGGCAATAGACGTTTCTGGTGCCGGCCGATCACTACGACAGAGCGAGAAAATCACTTTGCGCCAGAGTTACCGCTGAGCACTGTTTGGTGGGAGTTGATCAGATGAATCCTCCGACGAGCGGCAGCGGCAGCCGCAGCGGCACTGGCAACGGCAGTGGCAGTGGCAAGACTGCTCAGGAGCGGCCGGCGCGAGGAAGACCGTCAAGACGGAAGAGACAACGTCCGCAACGCAGACGAAAAACCCGCCAAGGATGGCGAAGACAACGAGAACTACCGCACCCCGGTTGAATTGGTGGCCCACCAGCAACCGCAATCGAACTGCAACCCATTGATATATATATCTTGCATTAGGAGACACCCAAGGATTGACTCGCTTTCGGACTCACTTTAGTCGCACTGTTCCCACTTGCTGACTTGGGCCCCAGTGGACACCGCGTAGGGGCGAGACTGAACATGGTTAGAAAAAAGGAGGACACCATGGCGCCCGTTGCGGAGCTACAGGGTCATGCAGAGCAAATTTTCCCGTGGTCCTTTCAAGAGGTCTTGGCAGAACTGCGGTTTCACATTGAGGATGACGGCCCCCACTCCTACAAGGTGTTCCTGGAGCCCTTTGAAGTCGATCGCATTCGGTCATTGATCGAGCACGCAGGACAGTTGCACTCATCCGGCACGATCGAGCATACCTGGTACTTGCTAGTGCGCGCGCAGGACACATTGGCCCAACGGATTGGAGTGGCATCGGCCGCTTACGAGGGTTCTGAGGCTGCCGTCCTTAGACGGGCAGGTGAGGTCAATGGCGCGAAGGGCGGAAGGGCTCCCCGTAAATCGGTAGTGGCCACGAACGAGGCCGTCCGCGCCCAGATGTTGAGGGCACACAAGGTAAGCCCCTTCAGATCAAAACAAGCGTTCAAGGACGCCTTGTATGCGTTGGCGGAAGGAGCTGATCAAGGAGAAGGCTGGATCTATCGAGTGAAAAAGGCAGTCCCGGAACTGGATGAGATTTACAGCAAACTGCCGAACAAGTAGCGAATGCCATCCCTCATGCATCTCGTGCAGCGTGGAGGCGGCTTCCCCCGTACGGCCCTCCTGCCCCGAATGTCCGCACCCTCGGTCCCGGACGGAACCTCAAATAGAAATCCTGCTTAGTCAGGTAGGAGATTGCCTCCTCGACGTGGGTCCATTTCTCATCCTCGACTCGGCACACCATGCCAATCCCGCACCGGGCGTATGCCTCTTTGCTCTTGTTGCAGCTGTAGTACATGCCTTGCCCACCAGTAGCCTCACGCTTCCAGTAGGCACCGATGATGTCGGCAATGACGATGTCCTTAGCGACAGCCTGCCCATTCAAGAAGACCGCGAGATGGTAGTGGTGCCCTTTCTCTACTCCAAACTCCAACCTCCAGATGTAGCCAGCCAGATGATCAGAGAGGGGGCCTCTCCGCAGGTAGGTCAGTAGCCGGTTTCGGTGCAGTTGAGCCTGCTCCAGGCTTATTGGCAGCCCCTGAATATGCTTGCCAGGTGAGTGAGTGGAGTAGTAGCCAAGGTCCACGCGAAGCACCAAGACCTTTGAGTAGCGGACTCGTAGCTCCGCCAGCAGACGGCGGCTAGTGCGCAGGTTCGCCCTCTCACAACGCCTAAGATTCCCAAGCGCCTTGCCTAGGGCATCTCCCTTCAAGAAGGCCCTCATCCTTTCGACCGTTTCATTGATGATTTCAACGTCCTCAACGAACATCGTGCGTCCCAAGCCCGCACGTCGCAGCGGCGCAGTAAAACGCTTGAAGATCGTGTACAGCGGGCTGTGTCGATGGGAAGGAAAGATCCTGGAAATCTGATCCAGATCGGCGTTAAGGCACCCACGAAGTCGTATCCCCAGTGGAGATTCCTTTACGAAATCCTTGCGATGTTGGACAACTTGGAAGAGTGGCGCCTTCGAGCGCATCAACTTGCCCATTGTGTCAACGATGTTCTTCAGCTCGTACGTTGCGTGACTCTGAGCACTGCGTAGGACCGACCCGTCTTTTGTCCATATGTAGGACCGACGGGTCAATCCCGTACTGTTTGCTGCTGTTCCCATTTGGAGCACCTCTACCTCCGATTGCTACAAACAACGTTCATTCCTTACCGAGCGAAAGCATCAGATCGCCAAGCCATGTTGGCCTCACGTGCTACTCGGAGGAGCTAAGCCGGCCGTGGCCGACTGAAAAATAGAGTCGTAGCGCTAGCTGCCTCTGGCACGCATCAGGCCAAGAACGTACTCATCGACTTCTTGCTCGATGAAGCCCATAGAGGTGCCCTGATAGACCGGCTTGGGGAACTCCGGTCGGTAGGTCGCGGAACGCTGATTCAAGTAGGCGTAGATAGTTGAGCGGGCGATTCCCAGGCGCCTCTGCACCTCCTCCCTTCGTAGAACGCGTAGGGCCATTTGCTGATTTTGCTGCACCGCGGTGTCCTCGGTTGACGATGGGCAAAGACTAGTTGCCGGCGCGAACCTGACGAAGACGCGTAGACCCTGTAAAAAAAAACTTTCTGCAACCCATTGATTTATCTGGACCACAAGTCTCCAAGGAACCAACTTTCGCGGAGGGAGGAATCAGATTGCAGAGACGGGAGCCCCATGGGAGGCTCCCTACAGCCCTCAGCTGAGACGGCCGCGGCAAAGGACCCCAGCCATGAAGACGACCGCGAAGGCGGCCAGGTAGTCGAGAGGGGAATTGGATCGTTCGATCAGCACGATAGGCTCCTAGTCAGTAGGGAGCCGGCATTGCGCCGGCATAGAGGAGAGGCTGATGCCCCTCCCTATCGTGTTATGGGTTTGAAATCTGTTTGACTGGCGCCGCTTCAGTCCAGGTCTGAGACGGTCTTGTTAGACCGCCACTCAGGCACCTTGGCCACTGGAGCCGGTTCAATGATGCCCACTGCGGCCCGCAGGACTACGGGCCACCCATGGCCATCGATGTAGTGCCGGATGCCGTTCTGGCGCAGGAACATCAGCTGCCGAGCCTTCTGGGGCGTGCGCGTCAGCGCCTTGATCTCGTCGCGGGTCAAGCAGAGCTTTTCTGACATTTCATACCGCCTTGTTGGACCGCCATGCCGGCCTGGGCGAGTCAGCCGTCAATGGTGCCCCAACCGCCTTGCGTAGGACGATGACCCTGTTGTACTCGTCAACGTGATGCTGGATGCCGTTCTGGCGGAAGAAGTCCAGCTGTCTAGACCTAATCGGAGTTCTACTGATTTCCTCAACCTCAGCGCGCGACAGCACTTCCCATGACATCGGATGCCCCCTAAGCGACCAGTGCCGATCATGCCGCAGGGAGGTACTCTCGGCCAGAGCGATAAGGGACACCTGATGAACACACCAGCACCTTTGGCCCAGCTGGCGGCAGAGATTGCCACCTTAAGGCAGCAATTGGCAGCATTGCGATTCGACCTGTCCGGCAAGGACTGGCTAACCGTCGAAGAGGCCGCGCACTACTGTGGGGTGTCCAGGAGCCAGTTCGACTCAAACATCGCGAAATACGGAATCGAGCCGCGCAACTTCATGGGCAAGAAACTCTACGAGGAGGCCGGCCTGCACCGCGCCATCCACGACGCCAGGCCATGGGCAACAACTGCCACCTCCGGGCTCGCGCCCGCTCCCAGCTCGCCGGGCCCTGCAGAGGCGTTGGCCAGGCTGGCGCGGTATGAAAGGAAGGAGGACCCGACCATGGGGAGACGAAAGTGAGTGACGGCGGGAAGCTTCTGACCCTTGCGCAAGCGGCGGAACTCTCAGCTTGTTCTACCAAAACGCTACGCCGGGCCATCGATGCCGGGAAGCTGACCGCGTACCGTCTGGGCCAAGGCGCAAAGTCTGATCGCATCCACCCGGTCGATCTGGATGCGTGGTGGGCTGCATCTCGGCTGGAGCCAGTGCATTTCCCTAGCCTCCCATACGCACACCCGCCAGTGCCGCTCGACACGGTAGATGAAAGACTAGACCGGCTACTTGGCCCTTCGAAAGGCAAGAAGAAGCCTGCAGCTAAAAGGAAGCCCGCGACTTAGCCGCTTGCTCCCTTCTCCCACCACTTCGCCCGTCCACTGCCCTTGCGCCTGGCTGACTCCTTAAACGAGGCGGCCAGCTTTTCCTCAGCGGTCCGGGTGTCGCGCAACAGCAGGTGACCAAGCTGGCGCGCTACGAGAGGCGGCCTGGTCTTAAGAGCTCCCGTTAGAGCTTCAGCTTCCTCACGCCCGGAATTGATGCCTTAGGCCCATCCTCGATGGACGCCTGGCTCGGCTTAGCCCCCTCCGCGCTTAGCTGAGGCTCATCGGCGGGCGCGGAAGTGTCGGGATCCTGAGGATCAGGTACAGCCGCAGGCGCAGGCACGACTTGCACCTTGCTAGGAGCAAGTTGCCCGGCCTGCGCAGCCGCAGACTCGATCCCGGCTTCCTCTATGGAGACCTGCGACGGCGTTCCCCTCACGCGCTCAGCGAATCATCGGTGGCTTCGTGGCCTTCAGTCCATGGAGACGGCGAAATTGATACTTGCTGGGCCCAGTCGAGGCTCGCAGCTGTACCGCCTATCCGCTTGCCGATCGCTTCACCGACGCTCGAAACGGAGGACGATCAGATCCGCACGCATCCTGCCGCGATCAGCCTCCAAAGCCAGGCCTGCGGCGCGACGGAAGGCCAAAGGGAGGTGACGTCACGGTGACGTGAGCGCCTCATTCAAATAGGTTCGCGAGCTGTCAATAGAAGACGAGCTAAGGCAGCCTCGAAAAGCGGAATACAACACGACCGATTCCATGGACTATTCGCGACGCTCAGTCTGATCGTCCTCAACTACGTCCGTATTGCCAAAGACGCTAGTCAGACGCTCTTGCGTGGCGTGAGCAGCATCATCTGCAGCTTTCAGCGTATCCGCAGGACGGAGGGTGAGTAAGACAATTGCTACTTGCCATAGCGTCAACATAACCGCGATGCAGAACGAAATCCCCCGCCACAACTCAGGCGTCCTCATCATCATGGGAAGCCCTTTGGCAATTGGGGCCGCGATGCTCACCATGAGAACAATTGCCAAGATGATCGTCGAATGTGTAATCGGGGTCAGCAACGCCGACATGCGCGGCATAGGCGCTTGGGCCTTAGATTCACCCCGCAAGCTGAGCTTCAAACGCTCAGGATAAGCAATCGCCATCCATGCCCCGACTACGGCAAAAACGATGGACGCAGTTGTTCGCAACCCTTCAAATACTGGCCACTGCTGGGCAAATGGTATTGCCCGACCTATTAGAAAGCCTGCGCACGCCGTCACAATGCACAGTGCGACCAACGCGATCCGGACGGTGGCATTCATGGGGGCATCCCCGTACTCACAAGGTTGCGATTATGGCAGCCTTCTTGGCTGCGATCTTCACGGCAAGGTCGCTCGCCAAAAAGACGCCGTTCACTGCGGGGACGTCGATTTCAAAAGATGTGTTGCAAAGGGCGTTGCTGAGCCAGTGGGGCTCGCTTTGTCCAGTGAAGACGAACCCGAAATCATTGTCTTTAGGAACCACTGTGTGTTCATGTTCGTCCACGAGCGCGATGATCGCGGGAGCATCATTGTTCACATCCACCTGATGCTTAACGTGCATTTCGTGCTTACCTGCATGCTTTGAAGACATGCCGACTGCTTTGAGAAAACTCTGCCAGAGTGTAAAGTCCGAGGGGTTGGCCAGGACATTGAGAGTACGCGAGCGAACCACTTTCCTGACTTTTTCGGCATTTTCCCGAATGTAAGCCGCCCGATCCTTGTCGCGGCGGACCTGCAGCACCATGCGCGGATGGAGCTTTGCTATCTCGTCTTTCTTGCTCTGACGATAACCAAGAATCTCAACCTCACCTTTGGCCAGCTTCGTTACCGTCTGCCGAGTAGAAGTGGATAGGAATTCATTCGCGTATCGCTTGAACGCATCAAGACCAGGCACATTATCCCGAACCTTCAATGTCCCCACAACTCCTTCGGCAGGAAGCACAACGAAGTATGTTGGATATCCTGGAATGTTGCCTTTTGCGATCTTAGTTTTGACGGCTTTTGCTTGACCCACTAGTGCGTCCTCGGGAAGCGACTTCACCGCGTTCGACGTGTCTCCGCTCACCTGATTCCAAAGAGATATCACGTACACACCATCATGACTGGAGATTCCAGCCAAATATGTGCCAAGTGTATCGTCACTACCAAGCAGTCGCGTTTGAGCAAGTTTCTTGCCCTTAGCGAAATGCACGAGCTCGGCGAGCATTGAAGAGATGTCACCAAAGACAGGCGCTGCGGTTTCCCCATGTTTGTAATAGCCGCACGACGTGACGTCGTACCAGCGAACTGACGACTTACATTTCATCCATTTCCCCCGTAATCCTTGTTTTAACCCGGCCGCCGTCCGCTGAACACGCCTACTGGCCGCGCGCGCCCGCCATCCAGGGGAGATGCTACCTCTGCAGAGCCCGCCAGCCAATGGGTAGATTGCGTCCTTGTTGGTCCAGCCCCGTCCGAAGACTTCCATATTTTCCGGGGACTGGATGTGCCGAGGCTTGTTTACGTATCCCAATGCCAATCGAAGAGTCTTAGGCTGCCTGCTCGGCCAACTCGGGGTCCAGCCTGAGGGCGATCGATTCGAACCGATGAGCCTCAGTCCGCAGTCGAGCGGCGCCCCGCCTCCGAGTTGCCCTCGCCCGCCAGTCGCCGCTGTGATTCCTGTCCAAGTCGTCGGCCTGCTGCCATAGCGAAGCCGCTCGCGCTCGCGCCCAGTGTGCCTTGCCGATGCTCTTCTGACCCATGCTGCTACTGTCGCCGCCGACGGTCGCACGCGCCGATACGGAGGCAACGCAGGCTGACTGGCACCGCTACAGCTCCGGGTTGGGGATCGCGTCTAGTCGTCTTTGTTGCTGCACCTCCGTTCGGCTGGGCTTGGGAGGTCGATCCTGCGCCACCAGCTGCGCTACAGCCTCCTTCAGTGGCACGCCCTCCAGTACCCGGGCGGCACACCACCGTTCGGCGTAGCGCTTACCCTGGGCGATGCTGGCTGCTCGGACCTCCTTGTCCTGCCACAGCTTCCTGCAGGCCAACACGACCCGTACGCCCCGGACGTCTGGCTGCACGCCGGCGATCTGACGATTTCGCCACCACAGCCCCCAGTGCTCGCCGTGCTGCACCCAGCCTTGCGGCTGAAGGGCAGTCTTGAAGACGGTGAAGTCGCAGGGCGGAAGCATGCGCGCAGGATACGGACCGGGGTCTCAGATTTCGCGACGGCGCGTCAGGCGGATGCAAAGGTGCCGGCGGGGCGCTGCTCAGGCGCCCCAGCAGGCGGGCTGAGCTGCCTGCCTCTCCCGGATTCAGCATCTAGATCATGGGCCGCGCCGCACCCGGGGACCATAGGCCAACTGCGCAAAGCAGCGTCGGGCCTGCTTCACGCCGCCAGCCGACTCTCGTAGAACGGGTGCCGCTTGTCGTCGAAGATCGCGTAGAGCGCGCCAAGGTCGGCCGGGTTCGGGTTGAGCTAGGCATCGACGTGTTCAGGCCTAATGTTGATGGTGGTCCGGTCAAGACCGGCCGCGGTGACCTCGGGGTGGGACGATAGCCCTGCCCCTGACTCGCCAGCCGCGATCTTCATATCCAGACTGCTCGCTTGGGCCTTATACAAAGACGCGTCGACGGCAGAGCTTCACAGGTGCCCCACGCGTCATGCGCTATGGGCATAGCTCAATAAGGCTGCCCAATAACCTCTGACATGTCCTCACAGAACCTCTCGAACCCAGTGCTCCCATCGTTCCCATTGGCGGTCCAGTGCAGCGCAGAGGTTGCGGTAAACGCGAGGATCCTGCCTCCGTCCTTCGCATCGAAGTTCAACCACTCTGCATCTGCATAGAGCTGCTGCAAATGGTTGAAGACGAGCTCGTTCAGTGGGTCAAGGCGGCGATGCTCACCAAAGTGGCAGTACTGATTTCTTGCGCCATGGACGATTACACCTAGCGGCAGGTGACCTACTTCTCTGCCGACGCATAGTCGGGGAGGTATCTTGAACTCTTTCTTGATCCGAGCATCGGGGTGCTCTCGGATTAAACGGTTGATCTCTGATTCGAAATGCAAGGCCCCTGGGCCCTTCGCTTGCGCGACACCATGCAGATCGATGATCTTGTAGGCAAGCACGATCAGCGATCCCGCGAGCATTTCGCATGCTACGTGTTCGACCGACGCAGCACTGAAGTCATCCAAACTTAGCGTTGGCTGGCAAAGCGCAGCTATCGCCTTAGTCTGCGAGGACTTACTTTGCTGCTTGATCGCGTCGAACAGTATCTGCGCTGCAACTTTGCTACCAGCCAAAAACTCTTCCTTGGCGACTGAGTGTGTCCACATTGCTCAGCGTTCCTGGCGCCCGTTGTGACCCGATCCTATCGTAGAGTGGGGCCAGTCAGGAACGTCACTAGAACGTTTCCGTCTGATGGATCCTATAAAGCCGCAGTCCGAAAGCGCTGTACGCGTGCGCGTACATGTCGCGAAATGGGCGGCAAGTTCTGAGGCGCTAGAGCGGGATGTAGCGGAGGCGTCCGGTGATGCGCAAAACTCAATTTTGAGTTTTGCTTATAAATCAACTGCTTAAATGAACGACTAGAGCCATCTGTCTTTGATGCGGAGAGTTGAGCACCGCCGGCGAAGACGCCCTTGAACGAGCTAGCGGAAAGGATAGTCAAACCGTCGACCACTTAGGCTGAGAGCATGGAGCTGCTTAATCGCGAGTATCAGAGGCGCCTGCTCATTGAGCTGGCTGCTCACTACCCGTCGTCGGTGGCCGCAGACTTCTTAGAGCAACAGGCTCCGGGGGCAGTCCGCGTAAACGTGGCGTATCTTCACGAACACGGCCTGGTCCGAGGGAAATGGTACGGATCCCTAGATCAGGGCAACATGCTGGTTGAGGCCACCGTCACTGCGAAAGGCATGGATTTCCTTGCAGATGACGGAGGTCTAGGCGCGATCCTCGGAGTGGTCACCATCAGGGTCCACGAAGACACTATCAAGGACCTTGTGGCAGCAAAAATTGAGGCCACAGACCTTTCGCCGGAGAAGAAGCAGGCCTTCATGTACAAGCTTCGCGAGCTGCCCGCCGATGCTACCAAACACCTCGCTCTGAAGCTGGTGGATGCCGGCTTGGCCAACTGGCAGAAGGCGTTTCCGCTTCTGCAGGGGGTGTTGGGTTAGGACTGGCAAAGTCGCCTAGACGCCGAAGGCAGTCATGGCTGAAAGGCTCGAGGCATCTTTATCCGCCTACTTTCGGGCCTGGCAAAACTCCTTCGACCGTTCGAGGCTCGCGCGTAGAGGCGCCCAGAAACATGAATCCGTCCTTGGCCATCTGCACCACTGGCTCAGGCTTGCCATTCGCCAAGTCATTGATTTCCAAGCACTACTGAAAATTGTGCGCCCTGAAACCAGGGGAGCACTGAAGGTTACGGACGGCTTAAAGAGTGTTCCGATGCCCCTTTCGGAAGTGCGCCCCTACCCCAATGCCCAAGGCGATGCGTAGGCGCCAGTCTCGGGCTCATCAATCGATCCTAGATGGCGCCCAGATCCCGCACGACGGCCTCGCCCCGCTGCAAGTAGGCTGCAATGAGTCGCCCCCCGGCTACGTGCCGTCCTTCTTCAGCGTTGACGTACTCGGCTTGCCGGCACCCAGCGGCGAGGATCGCGTCAGGATGGAAGCTATCGGGGAGATCGCGCAGCGGCTGACCTGGCGCGGCAATACCCCCCACCAGCTCGGCGACAAGTGCGTGTTGTTCGACCCCTGACTTCGCGTAGGCAGTGCCGACGATCCGGTCCTGGGCCTTCGACCAACCCACCACTACGATCTCGGACTGAAGCTGACCCAGGTCCATGTTGGCGTCCCGAACAGCCCGGACGTACTTGGGCCACAACTGGTCCATGACGGGGCCGACTTCCCGCATGATCTGCTCAATGCTGAAGGCGTTCCGGAAGCTGGCCTCAAGGCACAGCTGATACACACGAAGGAAGAACTGCCCGGACCCACGCGCGGCAACGACGATGTTGTGCTGGGGGATCAGCAGCAGCTTGGCCCCCTCAGATGTCTCGCCAGTGACGGCGTCCTGAGCAAGGGTGTCGACCGCCACGAATGCTCGCTCCGGCGTCATTAGGACATTGAGAATGCTCATGGGTCGCCGCAAGGACTAGGTCGCCGGACTATCGCCCGCATTGGGCGGCATTGTCCAACGAAGTCGCCGAGATCGGGGAGAGGGGAATCGCCGAGTATTTCCCAGCAGGCGGCGCGCCACCCTACTCGTTGCGCAGTGCGTGACATAACGGTGACGTCACTCCGCTCAGCCCGCAACAAAAGGCTTCCGATCCGTCTGCCAACGGTTCCCACGTCACCCACATGTCGAAAGGGCCTGGATCGATCGGTCGATCGCGGCAGGGAATCGATAGCCACGACTTCGCGCCAGTCGCCAAACGCCTTACAGCTAGACTTGACCGTTGCCAAGCAGAATGTCAGCCCCTAGATTGTAGATATCGGCACTACGGATGATCGCTTTGGACAAGGATTCGATAACGGTGTTACTGGGCGGCGCGGCCCTCGCGGTCAGCCTTGTCACCTTCGGGGTAGCGTTCGCCCAGATGAGGATTTCAAGCGCAAAGGCTCGGCTCGACCTGTACAACAAACGATTCGCGGTGTACGAGGCTGCGCTCGATTACTACCAAGCACTTTGGCATGAGCATGAAAAGGTCAAGGAGCGTTCCATCGCGATCACGAAAGCTTATCGAGAGTCCCAGTTTCTATTTGACGCAAAGGACGGAGTCTATTCGATACTTGGGAAGATCCAGCAGCATGGACATACGGCCAAGTTCCACCTTGAAGAGATCCAAAAGCACGAGGGTCATGGTGGCCCAGGCAAGATGCATGATGCTTTGAATCGCCAGAAGAAGTCACAACACCTAGAGGCGTACGAAGGCCTGCTAAAAGAGCTGGAGAGCCGAGTCGGCAAGTACATTCAGTTCACAGAAGTTAGTGGCTGGACAGTCAAGTTCTGGCGGCACTCAAATCCGGCGAAACTCAATGCTGAGAAGGTGACCAGCACTTACGAAAGTACTAAGACTGGAAGTTGAAAAATCACCCAGCTACTCGCAAGGCAGTTTTAGATCGGTGCCTTGACGTAAGGGTGATGTCGCGACGGGAAGCTCTTTCATATCAGACAGTTGAGGAGCTACCGAGAATCCGTTCCGATACGACTCGCCGTCGGGCGGTGGCCGAACAATATCCAAGACCGGAGCCTAAGCAGGAAACTCGACTTGCTCCTTTAACGGCCGCACTATCTCCACATGGTTAACCAGCATCAGACGCGGTCTTCCGGTGCGGTCCGACTCGTATTCCCCGCTCACCCTCACTGTCTCCCCAAAGAGTGACTTATCCATTACCGGCAACACGCAACGCAGGTTACCGACGCCCGGAACACCCCGAAGGTGCATTCTATTCTTGTCCAGGTCAGCTTCCCGGACCTCACCGACGAATGCCCCGGCTTTCCGATTCACCAACAGTGGATGGTTGATCGCCTCTCGCAGCACGACGCGCTCGCGTTGTGAGAGCGTCCCGCGGGCCAGGCCAGGGGACGTGACATCCAGAGTGTGAATACCCTGCCTACCTGTTGGCGAAAGGCGAAGCAAAGCAGCAAGAACTGCGTCACGCTCTGCAGCATCTGGAATCATTTCCCCAATTTCAGGCTTGATGCTTTCGTCGCCAATTGCGGTAGTAGCTTCCGGTAGACCGCGAAAAGTCGAACGGAGCTTTACAAACATTGGCTCATCGTCCGCCGGAATCATATCTGCGGGAGGAGACTCAAGCGCGATCCCCAGATAGAGGCTGCCGGGCGCCATGCCGGTTAGGCGCAGATCAAGCGCTCTGCCTAGCTGTTTCGCATTGCGATCTGAAAGATCAAACATCTCGCCAGACAGTTTGCGGAGAGCCGCCTCTGTTGCGCGCGACAGCCAGTTGAACGCCGATAGCGCGGGCGCATTTGTCCGCACACCTGGCCCCTCGGCATGGAACACCAGGTCGGAAGTCTCAAGCAAGTGATCCAAGGGCAGGCTGGTCCGCACGAGATCCAGTAGCGCGCCTTCTATTCCGTCAACCAACTGCGCGGGCGTTGCTTCAAGCCCGTACTTGACCGACGCTTGTGCCATAGACGCCATATTTTCCAAGTGCGCGCGCAGAAATGCTTGTGTAAGGGTGCGCTCACTCATAATTGGACCTTCAGAATACCTTTGGGGTGTTTGCTGTCGATTTGGAATTCTGCCGCGGCCTTAGACCCTGCGTACTGGAAGAATTCTGCGAAGTCGTTAGCAATCTCGGGATGTCGAGGGTACGCGTCTACGTTGTAGGTAGCCTTCAACTTCGAATTACGCAGGTATAGAGAGACCGCCATTGGCATGGCGACTGCCTCAGGCAGGCCGGAAAAATCCACCACAACGTCAATGTCCAATGGGTGGTCTTTACGCCGCGTGAAGCTGCCGTCGATCCAGACGGGAACGGGCGTATGCGGCTCAACTTCATCGGCCAAGAACTGGAGGAGGCCTTTCCACAATTCGCGCCGATGTGGCGTAGTAGCGAAAACCGCTTCTGCCTCAGCCAAAGTGCATTCCCACACCCCGGGTGGCAGCAATCCAATGTCATCCAGCGCAGGAATCACGCTCTGATCCTTCGTGCATCCATTCTGCACTCTCCATCTTGTGGTCTGTCCTTCGATCCAGTCGCCACGGCTTATCGGCCGCGCGGGGATCACCCCTTGCCGAGGTGATCCTAACCGGCAATCTACAGTCCGCCAATCAGCAATTCGTCCCCCAGATCGGTCGCGCGTTCAGCACTAATGGTGGCCTCCTGCTAGGGCCGTTAGCAAGTTCAGCGAATGGACTGCCTGGAGCGAGTGAGACCCGCCCACATTGGCGACCCGCCACCCGTTCGTGAACGCGCTTACTGAGCGGCAGCAGCATCAACCTCCCTCGCCCTTGCGCCAGCGATAGCCGTAAAGATGAGGCCGGCGCCTCCTTCCCTTCCATCCAAGTGGTTGATTTCAAAGCACTGCACAAAATTGCGCAGTGCAAACCCGAGAGTTGCGATCGCTGATCCCGCCGCAGCTAGTGGACGAAGTACGTCCAGCACTGCAGCTCGGGATTCACGACTACAAGGTGTCGCCCGTCATAGAAGGCGGCCATCAGACCACAGGTGCAGGGTTCCCCTTCCGGCGCGCCGCAGCCCCCCTCGTGGTACACGAAGTGCTGGTAGACCGTTGGCTGCCGCTCATGGGCGGCTAGGATCCGCTCCATCCAGTCCCAAGAATCCAAGGCTTCGGCTGCCGCAGGGAGTGCTGGGATATCCGCTAGAGAACTCATTCCTGGCCCCCGCCTACTGCCGCAGCCCTGCCAGCACCTGAGCGAGCTCGCGGAGCGCGGGGCGCTCCCCTCCTTTCCAGGCGTTCAGGGCGACCTTTGCCTTGCCCCCGCTGGTGCGAGGCCCCGTCGATCGCTCCCACGGTCGCCATCTCTGGATCGCCAGCGCTTGCCGCCGGCGCCGCTCTGGGGTCCAACCACTGCGCATCTTGGACGTCCTCCAATAGTTTGTTCTGCTGTCTTTTTCTTCCCGCGCGCCCCTTCCGTTCCGGTGCCTGCCCGGGACTTTCCGGGGCATGGTTGTTCACCTGTTGATGGCCGTTGGCAATGTTGGCCTGCTTCACGAATGCCACCGCCCGGGGGTTCTTGATCTCCGCCAGTGACTCCAGCGTGGTCCGGCATTGGGACTGCGCCTTCAAGGCCAGCCGCATGTAGGTCTCCATCGCACCGAGGTGTGAGCCCATGTTGATCGCTGCGCGCCGGCTCATCTCTAGAAAGACGGAGTTGAGGGCAATGGCCTGGCTTGTTAGCAGTGCCTCCGCCTGCTCGGTGCCGCCCTTGGCGTTGGCCTCCACAGTCTGTCGGGTGGACTTCACGAGTTCTGAAAGCTCGTCGCCCCCACTTACCCCGGAGTACTGGCAGAACATCATGCTTACGAAGGCGTTGCTGGCCACCCCCTCGGTAATCAAGCGGGCGGACTTCCCAGCCATGGTCTCCCCGCCATCCACAGGCACCTCCAGGGTTGCTGCGCGGTGGCTAGGTCCCTCTTGGCTTTCCCTGAGGCCCTTTTTCATCTGGTCTACGACTCCGTTGAGCAAGGCTGCGGCCCAAGAGGTGGCCCCGCAGCGGGGGTGCTACGATTCCGGCCAAGGATCTGGACTTGGGGAAGCACGTGAACTGGAAAGCCAACAAGTACGCGCCTCAGCAAGGCTGGCGGTCGGTCCAGAGCGAGGCTTTCAGTAAGAGATATCCGAATGGCAAGGGCGGTTCCAGGTCGATCGCATTGGCAGTCGTGGCCATCCCTCTGGCCTTGGTGGCGATTGTCGGACTGGTCTATTCCGTCCTGAAGTTCTTCGGCGGTTAACGGGCCTGCCCCACCTCCGACTCGAGCCGGTTCGCCAATTCCACAACCTCATCGTCGTCTTCTTTCTCGCCGATCTGCCTAAGCCCGTTGAGCTGGGCTTGGATGTCGCCCGTGTTCCTCTCCGTGTTCTTCGCCAGCCAGCGAACTGTCTGGGGGTTGGTCATCATCCGGGCCAGCAAGTTGTTACTGCCTGCTAGAGCCAAGGACGACGCCAGGACGATCGCAGCCTGGCCAAGATTCCCTTGGAGTGCCTGTTGGCCAGAGATCAGTGCAGTTCCGCCCAGTGTCACCCCGAGCGCGGCTTGGCGGGAGGTCCCCGGGGGATTAGCGAACACCTTCCCGCCAGTCCGAATCGCTTCAGCCACGTTCGCGAGCTTGCTGACGTTCTGGACGTAGTCCGAGCCGAAACGAGCATTGCTGAACAGCTGCTTCCGAGCCTCAGGACTCAGGTCCGCCCAGTTGCTCAAGAAGGTCTCCATCGAGAAGGCGTCTCCGGCCGCATTCTGGTTTGCCTTGGTCGCGCGCCCCATGCGCTGCAGGAAGGAAGCTGTCACATCCTCACGGGCAGACGGCGGAAGGGCGTCCATCACACGCTTGAGTGGAGTCGCTCCGTTCTTCGCACCGGCGAACATCGCCTGATAAGCGACCTCCGGCCCGCCTTCTTTCTGCACGATCTTGCCGATCTGCTCGAGCTTCATCTGGCGAAGCTTGTAATAGTTGTTGGCACGCGACAGCGCGCGCTTGGCTTCAGGGGAGGTTGCCGCCGATTCCATATCTGCAGTGAGGGCGGCATAGACCTTCTTCCATTCTCCATGCGCGGCATCCCTCGTGAGGAACGTCGCTCCCACCTCGTGGCCTACCTTGGGTTCTACCCCGAAATCACGGACGGTTGTAAAAGGGCTGAGAACTTCTGGTCTTGCCTGGCGACCCTTCGTCGCATCCTCGGGTTGTGGAACCGCTCGATGTATTCGAACACATCCGCCCTCGCGG
>NZ_JAMYED010000009.1:0-233328 GCF_033843685.1 Stenotrophomonas sp. RG-453 | reverse complement strand
GCGTTAAACCGAATTTTGGCTTCTATCGGACGGCCTGTGTCCGGAGAAGTGGTGGAGCCAGGCGGGATCGAACCGCCGACCTCCTGCATGCCATGCAGGCGCTCTCCCAGCTGAGCTATGGCCCCACGTTGTACCGCGAGCCGCCTAGTATATCTGCCTGTTCACGTTTGTGGAAGCCTTTCGGGCATCCGCATCGCAACCGCAGTAGGCGGTGAACAAAAAGACCCGGCATGCCGGGCCTCGGTGTTCTTCTGATGAGTGGCGTCCCCACGGGGATTCGAACCCCGGTCGCCACCGTGAAAGGGTGATGTCCTAGGCCTCTAGACGATGGGGACGCATAAACTCATCAAATTGTTCAGCACACCGAACGGCCTAAGGTCCGGAGTGGTGGAGCCAGGCGGGATCGAACCGCCGACCTCCTGCATGCCATGCAGGCGCTCTCCCAGCTGAGCTATGGCCCCACGATGCTGGAGGCGGAATTCTACGCGGCCGTGAAGCATTCGCCAAGTCTTTTTTCTGAAATACCGAAGAAAGAATGCATGCAGGCATCCATCTGCAGAGGCTGATCGTTGCCCGCGCGAGTGCACCAGCACGCACGCGATAAAACAGGCCGCCAATGCCGAGCGTTGCTCGATGCGGCACAAACAAAAAGCCCCGACCGAAGTCAGGGCTGTTTGTTTGAAACTGGCGTCCCCACGGGGATTCGAACCCCGGTCGCCACCGTGAAAGGGTGATGTCCTAGGCCTCTAGACGATGGGGACGCACGAAAACTTCAAATTTTGTCACTGCAATCTGATCGGCCTAATGATCGGATTGGTGGAGCCAGGCGGGATCGAACCGCCGACCTCCTGCATGCCATGCAGGCGCTCTCCCAGCTGAGCTATGGCCCCACGTCGTGAGGAGCGAAATCATAGCGACGACGTTTTGGATTGGCAAGAAAAAAGTGAAGAAATATCGTCATGCAATCCGCGGTCACTCGCCGGGCAGTCGTTGATGGCGCAGCCGCAGTGCATTGCTGATCACCGAGACCGAACTCAGACTCATCGCCACCGCCGCCAACATCGGCGACATTACGATGCCCAGCGGATACAGCACGCCGGCTGCAACAGGAATGCCGAGGCCGTTGTAGAGAAACGCAAAGCCCAGGTTCTGCCGCATGTTGCGCACGCTTGCAGTGGACAGCTGGCGCGCACGCAGGATGCCGCGCAGATCGCCCTTGACCAGCGTGACCTGTGCGCTCGACATCGCCACATCGGTGCCGTTGCCCATCGCGATGCCAACGTCCGCACTCGCCAGCGCCGGCGCGTCGTTGATGCCATCGCCGGCCATCGCCACCTTGCGGCCCTGCGCCTGCAGCGAACGGATCAACGCGGCCTTGTCGGCGGGGCGCATCTCGCCGTGGACGTCATCCAGGCCGAGTTCCCGCGCGACGGCTTCCGCGGTGGCCGCGCCGTCGCCGGTGGCCATGACGATGCGCAGGCCATCGCGGTGCAGCTGCACGATCGCTTCGGCGGTGGAGGCCTTGATCGGGTCAGCCACCGCGAGCAGGCCGCCAAGCTGGCCGTCGACGGCGAGGTACATCACGCTGGCCGCGGTGCTGCGCAAGTGCTCGGCACGTTCGCGCAGCGTGTCCAGCGCGATACCGTGTTCGTCCATCAACGCGGTATTGCCAAGCAGCAGCTGCCTGCCGTCCACCGCGCCCTGCACACCCATGCCGGTCAGGGAATCGAAATCGTCCACGCTGGCCAGCGGCATCCCGCGCGCGCGTGCTTCGGCCACGATCGCGGCCGCCAACGGATGCTCGCTGCCCTGGTCCAGGCTGGTCGCCCATTGCAGGATCTGATCGGCAGCGAAGGGCGTCACCGCCTGTACGTCACGGAACGCTGGCTTGCCCTCGGTCAAGGTACCGGTCTTGTCGACCACCAGCGTGTCGATCTGGCGCAGTGCCTCGATCGCCTCGGCATCGCGGAACAGCACCCCGTGCTGCGCGGCGCGACCCGTGGCGACCATGATCGTCATCGGTGTGGCCAGCCCCAACGCGCACGGGCAGGCGATGATCAGCACCGCTACCGCGCTCAGTACCGCATGCGTCCATGACGGCGCCGGACCGAACAGTCCCCAGCCGAGGAACGTCAGCACCGCGACCGACAGTACCGCCAGCACGAACCAGTACGCGACGGTGTCGGCCATGCGCTGCATCGGGGCGCGTGAGCGCTGCGCCTGCGCCACCAGCTGCACGATCTGCGCCAGCATGCTGTCATCGCCAAGGCGATCGGCACGGACGACCAGGCTGCCAGTGCCGTTGAGTGTCGCGCCGATCACCGCGTCGCCCACGGCCTTGGCCACTGGCACCGGCTCACCGGTGAGCATGGATTCATCGATGGAGGAGCGGCCTTCGACGACCGTGCCATCCACGGGCACCTTCTCACCCGGGCGCACGCGCACGCGGTCGCCGGGCTGCAGCGCGGTAATGTCGACGTCTTCCTCGCGGCCATCCGCGCGCAGCACGCGTGCGGTTTTCGGTGCCAGGCCGAGCAGCGCCTTGATCGCGGCGGATGTTTTTGCCCGTGCGCGCAGCTCCATCAACTGGCCGAGCAGCGTGAGCGAGATGATCATTGCTGCGGCCTCGAAATAGACGCCGACATGCCCGTGCTGCTGGAACGACGGCGGGAACAGACCGGGCGCGACGGTGGCGACCACGCTGTAGCCGTACGCAGCGAGCACACCCGTCCCGATCAGGGTCCACATGTTCGGGCTGCGGCTGCGGATCGACTGCGCCCAGCGCTGCAGGAACGGCCAACCGGCCCACAGCACCACCGGCGTCGCCAGGGCCAACTCGATCCACACCCGCAGATCGGGCGCCAGGCCATGCAGCACGGGGGTCATCGCCAGCATCGCCAGGGCCATCGTCGCCACACTCAGCGGCAGGCTCCACCAGAAGCGGCGGCGGAAGTCGGTCAACTCGGGGTTCTCGCCTTCCTCAAGGCTGGGCATCGCCGGTTCCAGCGCCATGCCGCACAGAGGACAGCTGCCGGGACCGTCCTGCACGATTTCCGGGTGCATCGGGCAGGTGTACCGCGTGCCGGCGGGGGCTGGTTTGACGACGCCAGCAGGTGCGGCCAGATAGCGCTGCGGGTCGGCAATGAACCTGCGTCGGCAGCCATCGCTGCAGAACGCGTAGTCGTTGCCGTCATGGCGGGCATGGTGGGGCGTGGTGGCCGGGTCGACCATCATCCCGCAGACAGGATCCCTGACGGTGCCTGCATTGGTCGCCGTGGCGCCGGGGTGATCGTGGGCGTGCGTCATTGGCGGACGTCCGTCAACGCCGACAGGATCGGGCACTGCGCGTTGTCGCCGTGCCCGGGGCAGGCCTCGACCAGGTGCTTGAGCGCCCGGTGCATGCGCTGCAGCTCGTTGATGCGCTGTTCGATATCGGCGAGTTTGTTCACTGCGCTGTCGCGGATCTGTGCCATGTCCTGGCCGCGCTGATCGCTGAAGCCGAGCAGGTCGGCGACTTCATCCAGGCTGAAACCCAGCGCCTTGGCGCGGCGGATGAACTGCAGCCGGGTCAGGTCGGCCTCGCTGAAGACGCGGTAGCCGCCGGCGCTGCGGCGGGCGGTGGGCAGCAGCTGCTGCCGCTCGTAGTAGCGCACCGTATCGATGGGCACGCCTGCCTGGCGCGCGAGCTGTCCAATGTTCATGAGCACCTCGTGGATGACCCGGTCATTGTGGACCCTGGAGTCTGGTCAAGGGTCAAGCCTTGCTGGAACCCAACTGAAGATTCATCGCGCGTGAAATTTGCAATTAGTTGCATGGTCGTCCTCGCGGGACGCCCGTAGCCTCAGGCCATCTTATGTACAGACCTGTTCTGCCCGGCCCCGTGTCGGCAGGCATTGTTCAAGGAGAATGGCCATGGACGCACCCCGCAACACGCTGCAGCCGGACCGCCGGCCGGACGCGCCGACCCTGATGGAAGTGGCGGTCGTTGAATTCCCCGGCAGTCTGCGCGCCGCCGCACCGGTGCTGTCCGAACTTGCCCAGCGCTGCAACCGCACAGTGGCCGCGGGGCGCCGCACCGGCGCACGGATGCTGGTGACGCGATGGACGATGTCCAGCCGGGGCATGCAGCGCGTTGCTGGCGCCGAACTGTTCGGTGATGCACTGCCGGCGATCATCGTCATCCCCGGCAGCGAATCGAGCTGGTCCATGGCACCGCCGGACGAACGCCTGCTGGCGTGGCTGCGCGAATGCCACGATGGCTGCAGCCTGCTCGCGGCCTGCGACGAGGGTGGCCTGCTGCTGGCCGCGGCGGGCATCCTGGCCGGCCGCCCGGTCAGCGTGCCCGATCCGGCCCGTTGCCAGGCGCTGCGCACGATGGTGCCCAGCTGGCAGCCGTGTGAACGGACCCTGGTCGACGATGGCGATCTGCTGACCGCCGCCGGACCGGACGCATGGAAGTATCTGAGCCTGCGCCTGATCGCACGGGTCTATGGGCAGAGTGTGATGAATACCGTCATCCAGCAGTTGCAGCTGATGATTCCACGCACGGAACTGGATGATCTGGAACGCTTCAGCCCCAACTTCGCCCACGGCGATCGCAGCATCCTCAAAGCACAGCGCTGGCTGCATGGCATCGCTGCCCGGGGTGTGGGGCTCGACGACATCTGCGTGCAGGCCGGGCTGGAACCGCGCACGCTGCAGCGTCGGTTCCTGAAAGCCACCGGGATGCGCCCGATCGAGTATTGCCAGCGCCTGCGCATCGCCAAGGCGCAGCTGCTGCTGCAGGCCGGCGGCGTCGTGGACCAGGTTGCATGGGCAGTGGGGTACTCGGACCAGAGCGCGTTCCGCCGGCTGTTCCTGCGTATTGTCGGGCTGACTCCGGCACGTTATCGCCGCCAGCTCGCTGCCCAGCAGCGTGAGCGGGCGCACTCACGCCCGGTCGCCCGGGTGCTTGAATCGATTCGTCCGGCTGCCTGAATCGCACGACTGTCGCGTGCTTGATCCCCTGTCGGCTTGCTGGGACCATGCCGGCGGGCCCGATGCAACAGCCGTCGCCACGTGGCAGATCACGGGCGGCGGCGGAGAAAAGCAATGATCAGCAGTGTAGGCCCGGTACCGCTTGCGGTCGTGTGGGTGTTGGTGGGTCTGGCCATCGCGATGCTGGTGGCCAGTGTGGTGCGTGCTCCAACAATCGAAGGCGTGCCGCGTCCGCGGTCGCTGGTGGTGGACATGCTGCTGCTGGGGCTGCTGGCCGGACGTGCGGCGTTCGTGATCTGGCACCTGGGCGACTATGCGCAGGATCCCTGGGGCGTGCTGCGCATTGGCGATGGCGGCTTCCTGGTGTGGCCGGCGATGGCGGCGGGGCTGGGATGGGGCGCCTGGCGCCTGCGCCGCTGGCCGTCGCTCCGGCGGCCGGTCGTGGCCGCCGCCCTGGCCGGCGTGCTGAGCTGGGCGGTACTGTCGGCGGGTGCTGGCTGGCTGCAGCAATCGCGGGTAACGCTGCCGGCGATCAGCCTGACTTCGCTGCAGGGTGAGCCGATCGCATTGGCCGACACGCAGGGCACCCCGGTGGTGGTCAATCTCTGGGCGAGCTGGTGTGGCCCCTGCCGGCGCGAGATGCCGGTGCTGGCTCGCGCGCAGCAGCGCCACCCGGACATCCGCTTCCTGTTTGTCAACCAGGGTGAAACCCGCGAAGAGGTCGAGGGTTTCATCGCCGCCGAGCAGCTGACGCTGGACAACGTGCTGCTTGACGAGGCTGCGCTCACCGCCGAGCGGCTGCAGGTGCATGCCTATCCGACTACCCTGTTCTTCGACGGCCAGGGCCGGCTGCAGCAGATTCATCTGGGCGAACTCAGTGCCGCCGGCCTGCAATCCAAGCTCGACAGCCTGTAAGGGTGGTCGCGTTGTCATGTTCCTTGAATCCAGGAGTCACCATGAAGTTGAAGTCCTCGCGCCCATTGGGCACCGTGCTGGCGGTCTCGCTGTTGATGGCCCTGGCCGGGTGCAGCCAGGCGCAGACGCCCAGCGCCGCTGATGCCGCGCCGGCCAAGGGCGGTGCCGATCGCCCGGCGGTGCTGAAAGGCATCGAGAAGCACGGCTTCGAGGTGATCGGCGAGTTCGACGCGCCCGGTGGCCTGCGCGGCTTTGCCGGCGTGGTCGGTGGGCAGCAGGCCGCGGCGGCCTACGTCACCGCGGACGGAAAGCACGTCGTGGTCGGCAGCCTGTTCGATGCCAACGGCGAGGATGTGGGGGCGGCACCATTGGAAAAGCTGGTGGCCAAGCCGATGTCCGAGCGCAGCTGGAAGAAGCTGGATGAAAGCGCGTGGGTCCGTGATGGCCGCGCCGATGCGCCGCGCGTGGTCTACACCTTCAGCGATGCGAACTGCCCGTATTGCCATCGTTTCTGGGAAGCGGCGCGGCCGTGGGTGGACGCCGGCAAGGTGCAGTTGCGCCACGTGATGGTCGGCGTGATCCGTGAGGACAGCCCGGCCAAGGCGGCCGCGATCCTCACCGCGCCCAACCCCAGCGCCGCGTTGCTGGAGAACGAACGGCTGTTCGATCGCGGCGGAATCAAGCCGGCGGCTTCGCTGACCGCGGAGGTCGCCAACAAGCTCGATGCCAATCAGGTACTGATGATCGAACTGGGCTTCCAGGGTACGCCGGGTATTCTGTTCGAGGATGCCCAAGGCATGGTGCAGCGCCGTTCCGGCATGCCCCAGGGCGATGACATGACCGTGGTGCTCGGCCCGCGCTGAGCCGAACCGGGTATCACTGCACACCGCGCCGGGCTCTGCCCGGCGCGCTTGGTTTGGGCGTCGTGCGGCCTGGCCCGGATGCGTTGACGCATTCGGCTTGATTTGGATCAAGGCTGAAAACGGGGCGGTCGCTAAGCTGCCCCGATGCGCTATTTCATGGATTGCCCCACACGCACCGGACGCGCGACTGCCCAGTCAGAAAACTGCCTGACAACATTCACGGCATTCTCACTTTGCGATTGTTACTCAGGGCGCTGGCTGACACGCACATGCGTGGCTGTCATCAGGGATGAGGGGATCCCGTGCGAGCGTACCCACGCACGCGATGCGTCCGCCGGCTTGACCGCCACCGGACCACGCGCATGCGGAGGTCGCGCGCATTGCAGTGCCGGGCCGCGTGCCGGTTGCCTGCGGCGTCATGGACGCCTGCCGGAATCGACACGTGGAACTGTGTACGGTTCAAGGAGGACGTGATGCGTTTGTCTGTATTGACGGTCGCATGCGCGGCAGCACTGGCTGCGGCGCCCGTGTACGCGCAGGATTCGGCCGCCGCGTTGCGGCAGGATATCCAGACGCTGCGGCAGACGCTGGAGCAGATGGAGAAACGACTGCAGGCGATCGAGTCCGGGCAGCCTCCACCTGCCTCGCCGGCCATCACGGCGGCGACTGCGTCCGGTACGGGCGTCACGCCCGCCCCCTTGCCAGCGCCCCTGACGGCCCAGGCCCAGGTGCCGGGCATGGGTCAGGCGATTCTGCCGCAACGCGATTCCGTCGCCGATCCCTCCAGCGCCGCCTCCCGCCCGGACAGCGCCGCCGGCCCGACCGATCCCGAGCTGAAAGGCTTCTTCGCGATCCCCAATACCGATACGCTGATCCGCATCGGCGGCTACGCCAAGCTCGATGCGATCGCCGATTCGCGCGCAGCCGGTGACCAGGAACAGTTCGTCACCTCGTCGATTCCGGTCGGCAGTGCGCACCGGGATGTCTCCAGCTTCACGCTGCATGCCAAGCAGACCCGCTTCAGCTTCGAAGCGCGGCGCCCGACCACGCATGGCAACCTGCGCTTCTATCTGGAAAACGATTTTTTCGGCAGCAGCGACAGTTATCAGTTCCGCCTGCGCCACGCCTACGGGCAACTGGGCAATACCTACGCCGGTTATGGCTATTCCACGTTCATGGATGCCGACAGCCTGCCCGACACCCTGGATTTCGCCGGGCCGGGTGGGGCGGGGTACCTGCTCGTGGCCGGCATCCACCACAGCTTCGCAATGGGCAAGGGGAACACCCTGACCGTGGCGGCCGAGGATCCGGATACCCAGTTGAGCAACCCCGCCGAGGGGATCATGCCGGTGGACCAGCTGCCGGACGTCACCGTAACCGCGCGCATGGAGCGTGACTGGGGCCATCTGCAGCTGGGTGCGGTCGCACGCAGCCTGGGGTACGACGGCGATGCCGGCGATGGCCGGCGCTTTGCGGGTGGCCTGCAGCTCAGCGGCTCGGCCGCGGTGGGCGAACAGGACCTGCTGTTGTTCGGCGCGCTCGGCGGCAAGGGCCTGGCCCGTTATACGGCCGACCTGACCGGTTCGGGCATGGACGCGGTGGTGAGCGCAGACGGGCGGCTGCAGGCGTTGTCGCTGTATGGCGGCTTCGTTGGTTACACCCATTACTGGTCGCCGCTGTGGCGCTCGAACCTGATCTACGGCCAGCTCACCAGTGGACGCAACGATGCGCTGGCCGCCGATGCGTTCCGCCAGAGCCGCTACGGCGTCTTCAACCTGCTCTGGAGCCCGGCCCCGTCCTGGACGATGGGCATGGAGCTGCTCTACGGGCAGCTGGAACAGCAGAGTGGACAACGCGGCGACACGATGCGGCTGCAGGGCAGCCTGCAATACAACTTCATCAAGTAACTCCCAACGCCCGGCATGACCGGGTCCCTGCCTGGCAAAGGAGCAAGCGTCATGGCAAAAGCGAAGAAAATCGGGGTGGTCGGTGCCACCTTCCTGGTGGCCGGCAACATGATGGGGTCGGGGGTGTTCCTGTTGCCCTCCAGCCTGGCCAAGATCGGCACGGCCTCGATCTGGGGTTGGCTGATCACCACCGCCGGCGCGCTGCTGCTGGCCTTCGTGTTTGCCAAGCTCGGCAAGCTGGCGCCCAAGGCCGGTGGTCCCTATGCCTACGCCAGGGACTGGTTCGGCCCTTACATGGGTTTCCAGACCAACACCATCTACTGGTTCGCCAACTGGATCGGCAACGTTGCCATCCCGATCGCGGCAGTCGGCTACTTCAGCTACTTCTTCCCGATCCTGTCCGAGCCGTTGCCGCGCTGCATCGCGGTGCTGGCGCTGGTCTGGGCGTTGAGCTTCGCCAACGTGGTCGGCCCCTCGTTCGTGAGCAAGCTGCAGACGGTGACCACCAGCTTTGCGCTGGTGCCGATCCTGGGCATCGCGATCTTCGGCTGGTTCTTCTTCGACCCGACCATCTTCAAGGGGGCCTACAACGTCTCCGGCGAGTCCAACTTCGGCGCGATCTCCAGTGCCGCGGCGTTGACCCTGTGGGCCTTCATCGGCGTGGAATCGGCCTCGGTGACTGCCGGCGTGGTCGAGAACCCGGAGAAGAACGTGGCCCGCGCGACGCTGGGTGGCGTGTTCCTGGCTGCGATCGCCTACATCGCCAGCTCCTCGGTGATCATGGGCATGGTGCCCAATGGCGACCTGCAGGTCTCCGATGCGCCGTTCGCGCTGGCCGCGGCCAATGCGGTCGGTGGCTGGGGCGGGGCGCTGGTGAGCCTGTGCGCCTTCGTGGGCGCGGCCGGCTCGCTCGGTGGCTGGATCCTGCTGACCGCGCAGAGTGCCAAGGCGGCCTCCGATGACGGCCTGTTCCCGAGCATCTTCAGCAAGACCAACAAGGACGACGTGCCGGTCAAGGGCGTGCTGATCGTGGCGGTGCTGATGACCCTGGCGGTGCTGGTCACCTCCACCTCCAAGACCGCCTCGGCCCAGTTCGATGTGATCACCTCGGCGGCGGTGGTGCTGACCCTGCTGCCGTACATCTACTCCTGCGTGGCCTGCTACTTCGTGGTCGAGCGCTCGCACACGCTGGTGCACACTGGCGCGTTCTGGCTGCTGACCAGCGTCACCGTCGTGTACTGCCTGTGGGCGATCTTCGGGTCGGCCGGCAACATCGTGCAGTACGCCTTCCTGTTTGTGCTCTTCATCACGGTGTTCTACCCGTTCTTCAGCGAGGAGCGCCGCCGCCAGCGCGGCCAGCTGCCCGCGCTCGACGCCGCCGTCCGCACGACGCTTTCGTGATATTGCCCCAGGAGAATCCCTGTGTACTTCAAGTCCCTTGATTACCCGATCATCGTCATCGACGACGACTACGAATCCCCGCGCATCGGCGGCATCCTGATCCGTGCGCTGGTGGACGAGCTGCGCAAGAATGACCAGCGCGTGCTGTGCGGCCTGACCCTGGCCGATGCCCAGGCCGGCGCGCGCACCTATGTGGCGGCCTCGGCGGTGCTGATCTCCATCGACGGCACCGAGGAGAACCCGGAGCAGTTCCAGCGCCTGCTGGGCTTCCTGCGCGAGCAGACCGCACGCCGCGCCAACCTGCCGGTGTTCCTGTACGGCGAGCGCCGCACCATCGAGAAGGTGCCGAGCAAGCTGCTCAAGTTCGTGCACGGCTACATCTTCCTGTTCGAAGACACCAAGAGCTTCATCTCGCGGCAGGTGATGCGGGCGGCCGAAGACTACATGGCCAATCTGCTGCCACCGTTCTTCAAGGCCCTGATCCACCACACCGCCGAGTCCAATTACTCCTGGCACACGCCTGGCCATGCCGGCGGCGTGGCGTTTACCAAATCACCGGTCGGCCGTGCGTTCCACCAGTTCTACGGCGAGAACACGCTGCGCAGCGACCTGTCGATCTCGGTGCCGGAGCTGGGCTCGCTGCTCGACCACACCGGCCCGATCAAGGATGCCGAGAACGAGGCGGCGCGCAACTTCGGCGCCGACCACACCTTCTTCGTCACCAATGGCACCTCGACCGCCAACAAGATCGTCTGGCACGGGACCGTGGGGCGGGGCGACGTGGTCTTTGTTGACCGCAACTGCCACAAGTCGCTGCTGCACGCGCTGATCATGACCGGCGGCGTCCCGGTGTACTTTACCCCCAGCCGCAACGCGCACGGCATCATCGGCCCGATCAGCCTGGACCAGTTCACGCCCGAGTCACTGCAGCAGGCCATCGCCGCCAACCCGCTGGCCAGCAAGGCCTACAAGGCCGGCTCCAAGCCGCGCATCGCGGTGGTCACCAATTCGACCTATGACGGGCTGTGCTACAACGCCGAAAAGATCGCCGAGGAAATCGGCAGCGCGGTCGATTTCCTGCATTTCGACGAAGCCTGGTATGCCTATGCCGCGTTCCATCCGTTCTATGAGAACCATTACGGCATGGCCAAGGGCAAGCCGCGCGAGCAGGATGCGATCATCTTCACCACGCACTCCACGCACAAGCTGCTGGCCGCGTTCTCGCAGGCCTCGATGATCCACGTGCGCAACGCCGCGACCCAGGCGCTGGATGCCGAACGCTTCAACGAAGCCTTCATGATGCACACCACCACCAGCCCGCATTACGGCGTGATCGCCGCGTGCGATGTGGCCTCCAAGATGATGGAAGGCGCCGCGGGCGAGTCGCTGGTGCAGGAGATGCACGACGAGGCGATTGCCTTCCGCCGCGCGATGCTGCACGTACGCGAGGATCTGGGGCGCGACGACTGGTGGTTCAGCGTGTGGCAGCCGGACAAGCTGGAACGTTCGCTGGCCAAGGGCGACGCACCGGCCCCGATGGTGGCCAAGCGCAGCGAGTGGTACCTGCAGCCGGATGCGCAATGGCACGGCTTCGATGGCCTGGTCGACGACTACGTGCTGATCGATCCGATCAAGGTGACCCTGCTCACGCCGGGACTCTCGATGGACGGCGAGATGGGCCAGCGCGGCATTCCGGCCGCAGTGCTGAGCAAGTTCCTGTGGACCCGCGGCATCACGGTGGAGAAGACCAACCTGTACTCGGTGCTGTTCCTGTTCTCGATGGGCATCACCAAGGGCAAGTGGAGCACCCTGGTCACCGAGCTGATGGCCTTCAAGGAGCTCTACGACAGCAATGCGCCGCTGACCCGCGCACTGCCGCAGCTGGCGGCCGAGTTCCCGATCGCCTACGCCGGGTGGGGCCTGCGTGACCTCTGCGATGCGCTGCACGCCTTCAACGGCGAGTTCGGCGTGGCCGAAGTGATGCGCGCCATGTACGTGGATCTGCCCGAGCCGGTGATGACGCCCGCCGAAGCCTATGACCATCTGGTCCGCGGCCAGATCGAACGGGTCGACATCGAACAGATCAGCGGCCGCATCGCCGGCACCATGCTGGTGCCTTACCCGCCGGGCATCCCGACCATCATGCCGGGCGAGCGATTCGGCGCCAGCGATGAGCCGATCATCCAGTCGTTGCGGATCGCCCGTGAGCAGAACGCGCGCTTCCCGGGCTTCGAGTCGGATGTGCACGGGCTTATCATCGACACCGACGGCGATGCGCCGAGCTACAAGGTGGAGGTGCTGAAGGTCTGACGCCTGCGCGCAGGACCCTCGGCCAGCGATGGATACAGCACGCGAGCAGCGGGTCCTCAAATTCTCCATCGGGGTGACGATGGCGGTCAGCGCCATCGGCTTCATCGGTGGCCTGCTGGTGGGATCGCAGGCCATCCTGTTCGATGGCGTCTACAGCCTGGTGGACGTGGCGCTGACCCTGGTGGCGCTGTCGGTACTGCGGCTGGTGGCGCGGGAAGAAAGCCCGCGCTTCCAGTATGGCTACTGGCACCTGGAGCCGATGGTGGAGGCGCTTGGCGGGGCGATCCTGTCGCTGGCCTGCATCTATGCGCTGGCCAACTCGGTGATCGGGCTGACCACGGGCGGGCATGAGGTCAAGGCCGGGCCTGCGCTGCTGTGGGCGGCCCTGCTGTGCGTGAGCAACCTGGCGATGGCGGCCTTCGTGCGCACCCGCGCGATGCAGCTGCACTCGGCGCTGCTGTGGCTGGACGTGCGGGCCTGGCTGCTCAGCGGCATGATGAGCCTGGCGGTGGTGCTGGCGTTTGCGATCGCGCTGTTGCTGCGCGATGGCGAGCATGCGCACTGGATACCCTATCTGGATCCGCTGGTGCTGGCCGCGATCAGCGTGGCGGTACTACCCGTACCGTTGCGCAGTGCATGGAAGGCCATGCGCGAAGTGCTGCAGGTGGCGCCGGATACGCTGGATGCGCGCGTGCAGGCGGTGATGAAGGACTTCGTCGCCGAACACGGCTATCTGGATTTCACCAGCCACGTGGCCAAGATGGGCCGTATGCGGTTCGTGGAGATCCACATCCTCACCCACCCGGAGACGGTGATCGGCAACATCGGCAATGTGGACCGGCTGCGTGATGAGATCGCCGAGCGCCTGGATGCGCGCGGCAGTGAGTTCTGGTTGACCATCGATTTCACTGCCGATCCGGCCTGGACCTGATCGATCCCTGACCGCGCGATCACGACCGCCCAGCACCGCAGTGGCGCGAAGACGGCCGGTGACGACCCTTGGGCGGGCCTGCACAGCGCTATACGAAACGTATATGATGTGTATATACCTTATGAGAGGGGTTGCCCATGGGCATCGTGAACATCGACGACGAACTGCACGACAACCTGCGCCGCGCCAGCGGCGTCTCGGGCCGCTCGATCAATGCCCAGGCCGGTTTCTGGATCAAGATCGGCATGCTGTGCGAAATGAATCCCGGCTCGACCTACCAGGAGATCGTCAACCGTGAACTGCGTGCTGCAGGGGTTGAACCCGGCGCACTGCGGGTGGCCGAAGCATGATCAAGACCGCTGAAGAACAGGCGCTGATGCGGGTATCGGGGCGCCTGCTGGCCCAGGTGTTCGAAGCGCTGGACACGCTGCCGCTGGAAGGCATGAGCACGCTGCAGGTGAACGACTGGGTCGAGCGCTTCATCGTCGATGAGCTGCAGGCGCGCCCGGCGAGCAAGGGCCAGTATGGCTTCGGCTACGTGCTCAATTCGTCCATCGACAACGTGGTCTGCCATGGAGTGCCGTCGGCCGATGACATCCTGCGCAGCGGCAGCATCGTCAATCTCGACATCACGCTGGAGAAGGGAGGTTACATCGCCGACTCCAGCAAGACCTATCTGATCGGCGAGGTCGATTACGCGGCCAAGCGGCTGGTGCGGGTGACCCGCGAGGCGATGTGGAAGGGGATCGGGGTGGTGCGCCCGGGCGCGACGCTGGGCGACATCGGTTTTGCGATCCAGCAGCATGCCAAGGCCCACGGCTACAGCGTGGTCCGCGAATTCTGCGGCCATGGCATCGGGCAGCAGATGCACGAAGAGCCGCAGGTGCTGCACTACGGCCGTCGCGGCGATGGGCTGGAACTGGAGCAGGGCATGACCTTCACCATCGAGCCGATGATCAACCAGGGCCGTGCCGCCATCGACATGAGCGACGACGGCTGGACCGTGACCACCCGTGACGGCAAGCTCTCGGCGCAGGCCGAGCACACCGTGCTGGTGACCGCCGACGGGGTGGAGGTGCTGACCCTGCGCACGGGCGAGCGGATGCCCGACTGAGGCGGGCATCCGTGGCTGCATCGTGCATCAGCCCGGCGGCGGTCGCACCACGGGTGCATGATCGGCCACGATGCCACCGACCCAATCGATGAAGGCACGCAGCGTGGCGCTGACGTGGCGGTTGGGTGGGAAGGCCAGATGCAGTGGCATCGGCGGCAGCTGCCAATCAGCGAACAGGCGCACCAGCTCGCCTTCGGCCACGTGGGCGGCCGCCATGTACTCGGGCAGCCACAGCACCCCCAGGCCGGCCACGCCGGCGGCGAGGTAGGCGTTGCCGTCGTCCACCGCCAACAGGTACTGGCCGTGGACGGTCAGGGACACATCGCAGCGCTGCAGGGTATAGGGCAGCACGCCACCGCCGCGCGCACGGCGGTAGCCGACGATGTGGTGCGCGCTGTTTTCAAGATCGGCCGGATGGGCAGGATGTCCCATCCGGGCCAGGTAGCCGGGCGCTGCATAGAGGCCGGCCTGCAGATCGCCGATATGGCGGGCGATCAGCGACTGATCGGCGATCTGCCCGCCGCGGATCACGCAGTCCACGCTCTCGTCTATCAGGTCCACGTTCCGGTCGCTCACACCCAGATCCAGCTGGATATCCGGGTAGCGCGCCTGAAACCCGGGCAGGGCAGGCACCAGGATCAGACGGGCGAACGGTGCAGGAACGTCGATGCGCAGGCGCCCGCGAGGCGCCGCCGCCGCGGTCGACAGGCTGGTTTCAGCGTCGTCGATGTCGGCCAGCAGGCGGATCACCCGCGCGTAATAGGCCGCGCCGTCGGCGGTGACCTTCACCTGCCGGGTGGTGCGGTTCAGCAGGCGCACCCGCAGCCGCGCTTCCAGTTGCTGCACCAGTTGCGTGACCGTGGTGCGGCTCATGTGCAGTGTCTCGGCCGCCTTGGTGAAGCTGCCCGTTTCCACGACCCGGGCAAAGGCCTGCATCGCATCGAACCGGTCCATCTGCTTTCCACGGAGAGGATGATTGTTTGGATTCTACAAACAATGTTGGGCAGCAGGCCGCGTTTATCCGGTGCCCCCTGCCGGTCTACCGTGGCCTTTCATTCTTGATGGGCCGGTATCGGCCCAAGGCAGAGGTGGTTCATGGCAACACGTGACGTCGTTTTCCCGCCGGGCCGCCAAGCGCTGTACGAGCGCAACCGCTATTCGCCGGCCGTACGCTCCAATGGCTTCCTGTTCGTGTCCGGCCAGGTCGGCAGCCGCGAGGATGGCTCGCCCGAACCCGACCTCGAGGCCCAGGTGCGGCGCGCGTTCGAGAACCTCAACGCCGTGCTCGGCGCCGCAGGCTGCACGTTCGAGGACGTGGTCGACGTCACCGTGTTCCTGGTCAATCCCGAAAAGATCTTCGAACGGGTCTGGGCGATCGTGCCCGATTACTGGGGCGAGGCCCCGTACCCGACGCTGACCGGCATCGGGGTGACCTGGCTGTACGGATTCGACGTGGAGATCAAGGTGATCGCGAAGCTGCCGTAGCACGCCTTCACGCGGTGACGGCTGCGCGTTGCCGATAGTGGGCCGTCATCCTGCTTCCTGTCGCGGATCCACATGCCCCTGATTCCCGAGCGCGTCCAGCGCTGGCCCCGGCCGTGGCGCGTGGCGCTGCTCTCGCTGCTGGCGCTGTATGCGCTGTACCTGCTGGCGGGCAACGTATTCCTCAATACGCCGCTGTTCGATGCGGTGACCAACCGCAAACCTGAAAAATTCACGATGCAGACCGGCCCGGCGGTGACCTTGATGCCGGGGCAGGCCGTGGTCTGGAACATCCGCATGCGCGGCCAGGCCAATCGTACCCAGTACGTGTTCCGTGCCGATCGGGCCAGTGCGTGGATCGACCTGCCGGCGCTGTTGCGCAAGGAAGTGCGTATTCCGCGGATCGACGCGACGGGCGTGGAAGCGGAGGTCGAACGGGTCGAGAACGCCATTCCGCCGCCGCCGCGCGGCGACCGTGGCTGGACGCTGCGTTTCGATGCGATCCACAGCGACACGATCCGCAGTGGGCGCTTCGGCAAGCTCCTGATCGTCGGCCAGGGGCACGGGAATGTCGGGTTCCTCAAGCAGCTCAAAGGTGGGCCTTCGGAGCTGTTCGACTCCACTGCCGGCTTCGATGACGCCCAGGTCAGCTTCGATGGCGTGAACGTGCTGGACGATGCCCATATCGCCGCACGGTTCCACTTCCCGCGGCATTACCGTGACGACGCGCCGGGCCTGCAGAAGCTCGGGATCACCTGGGCGCAGCTGCAGATCGACGCGCGCAGCCAGGGGCTGCGCATCGACACCGGCGGCCCGCACGTGAAGGTCGGCAGCGCGGTCTCCAATGCGCGCCTCACTGCCGATGTGACGTTGGAGCAGGGCGCGCTGCGTCCCGGCAGCCGTCTGGTCTGGCGGCTGCCACTGCACGCCGGCGTACACGCAGATGACCGCGGCCTGCTGTCGCTGCAGCTGGACGTGGCGCAGGACATGCGGGTGCAGGCGCGGCTGCCGCGTGACCCGGAGACGGGCAGTGAGCTCAACGCCGATCTCCGCGTGACCGGCCGGAAGATTCCGTTCCAGGCGCCGGCCGAGCTGCTGCCGCGGTTGTCCGGCAAGGTCCAGGGCGCATGGCAGTTCCAGTCGCTGAACTGGATCAGCGATCTGTTCGTGAAAAAGCCGTGGTTCCATCTCGACGGTGGCGGTCTGCTCAAGGCTGACATCATTCTTGCCGACGGCGAGCTCGCACCGGGCAGCACAGTGGATATTCCGCAGGTGGCGGCGGTGGCCGAAGTCGCCGGCGTCCGCATGCGGGGCGATGCCCAGGCGCAGGGCCGGATTGTCGAGGGCACGCCTGCGCAGGCCGAACTGAAGGTACAGATCCCGCGCTTCCAGGCCGCGCCGACCAATGCACCCAAGGCGCTGTTGTTCGATGGGCGGCAGCTTGCGCTGAACCTGCGCGGTGATGCGCGCCTGAAGCAGCTGAGCGACGGCATGCGGGCCCAGCTCCGCTTCACCGATGCACGGGTACCGGACCTGACCGCCTACAACCGTTACCTGGGCAATGACAACGTGCGCCTGCTCGGCGGGACCGGCCTGCTCAGTGGGGATGTCTCACTGGATGCCTCCGGGCGGGTCGGCAAGGGCAGTGCCGATCTGCGGGGCACCGGTGCCCGGCTGAGCGTCGCCGGTATTGCGATGCGCGGCGATGCGCAACTCCAGGCGCGTCTGCAGCGTGCGGATTTCGACAGCCGCCAGTTCGATCTCGGTGGCACCACCGTGGAGCTGCGCAACATCCATGTAGGCGATGAAAAGAGTGACGGCCGCTGGTGGGGCAAGGTCGCGATCCGCAGCGGCCACATCGATGCCGCCGCGCCGTTCCAGGTGGATGGGCTGGCCGACCTGCGCCTGCGCGATGCCGGGCCGTTGCTGGGCGTGTTCGCACAGCGCAGTGAGTACCCGCGCTGGGTACTCGGCATGCTGGATTCCGGCGAAGTGCAGGCCAGTGGCCAGCTGCGCTGGCGCAGTGGCGAACTGATCGTGGAGGACCTGCAGGCCGAGAATGAGCGGCTGTCCCTGCAGGCGCGGCTGGATCTGAGTCATGGCAAACGCCGGGGCGACCTGTACCTGCGCTGGGGTGTGCTGGGCGCCGGCATCGAGCTGCAGGGCGAGCAGCGAAAGTGGCACCTCGCCGGTGCGCGTGACTGGTATGCCGAGCAGCCTCGTCTGCTGCCGGCCACGCCGGCCGCAGCAAAGGCGAGCGACAGCAAGCGCTGAGGGCAGGCATCTGCTTCCCCCTTGCCGGGCCCGGCTTGCTATCCTCGCCGCGCCCACTGTCTGGTGACAGCGCGCACTTTGCCCGTCATCGACCCGTCATTCCATGAGCAACAGCACCCACCGCGTCCAAGGCCTCAACAACGATGAGGTGGCCGCCGACTGGCCCGCCATCACCGAACGCGAGGTCAGCTGGCTGCGCGAGCGCTTCGCATCGCTGGCCGGCGCTGGCCGGTTGCAGTGGCACAGCCCGCGGCCAATGTCCGCCGCCGCCATCGTCGAGACCGACGGGGAGCGGGTGTTCGTCAAGCGCCACCATGGCAGCGTCCGCACGGCAGCCAGCCTCGCCGAGGAGCATCGCTTCATCCAGCATCTGGCCGATCACGGCGTTCCGGTGGTCGAGGTGTTGCGTGACCGCGATGGCGCCACGGCAGTGGAGCACGAGGGTTGGACCTACGAGCTGCATCGCGTGGGCCAGGGCCAGGATCTGTACCGCGATGCACCTTCCTGGACGCCGCTGACCGATACCGCGCAGGCGCGCGAAGCCGGGCGGATGCTGGCCAAGCTGCACAGCGCGTCGGCCTGCTATCACGCGCCCCAGCGCAGCACCCATCTGCTGGTCGCACGGGATGATCTGATCCGTGCCGCCGACCCCATCGCCGCCATCCAGGCCGATCTTCCGGGTCGTCCCGGGTTGGCCGCCTATCTCGCGCGGCAGGACTGGCAGGGTGATCTGCGGCGGGCCGTTGCGCCGTGGCACGCCGGCCTGGTCGCGCGGCTGCAGGCCGAGCCGCGCCTGTGGGCACACAACGACTGGCATGTTTCCAATCTGCTCTGGCGCCAGCAAGGAGATGCCACCGTGGTCGATACCGTGCTTGATCTGGGTCTTGCCTCACCGACCAGTGCCTTGTTCGACCTTGCGACCGCCATCGAACGCAACGCCATTGCCTGGCTGGCGCTGGAAGGCGGCGAGGCGGCCGTGCGCGTGGATATCGCGCTGGCGCTGCTGGCCGGCTACCGCGAGATCGTGCCGCTGTCGGCCAAGCGCGTGCATCTGCTGGCTGATCTGCTGCCCATCGTGCAGCTCGATTTCGCGCTGTCGGAAGTGGAGTACTTCCAGGGCGTGACGCACTCGCCTGCCAATGCCGACGTGGCCTACCACACCTTCCTGCTGGGCCACGCTGACTGGTTCAGCAGCGCGGCCGGGCAGGGCCTGTTGAAGGCGCTGCACGCAGCCGCCTGAAGGGCGGGCTCGCAAATCCGTACCATTTGTAGTGAAATAGTCACAGAAGCGGGGGTGCCTGGCGAAACCAGGCTGAGAGAGTCCCTTGGAACCTGATCCGGTTTGCACCGGCGTAGGGAGCTTTGAGCAGCAGGCATACCGCCGTGATGGGTCGGTGCGCGTGCGCGCCTTCGCTTCGTCTCCTCCAGCTGATGACGAATCGAATGAACCGCTGCTTCCGCCCTACGTTGTTGTCCGCCGCCCTCTGCGCCGCGCTGCCCCTTCATGCCAATGAACTCGCCGAGGCGCCCGAGCGCTCGCCGACGGAACTGGCCGCCGTGCGCGTGCAGGCGCATCAGCCGGCAGCCACCGCCATGCAGACCGGCAGCTTCGGCGCCGGCGACTGGAAAAGCACGCCGGCCTCGGTGAACGTGCTCGATCGCGACCTGCTGGACAGCCGCCAGGTCCGGACGCTGTCCGAGCTGGCCAGCAATGATGCGTCGCTGGGCGACAGCTACGCGCCGGTTGGTTACTACCAGAACATCGCGATCCGCGGCTTCCCGCTGGATACCGGCACCGGCTACCGCTTCAACGGGCTGGCCATCACCGGTGAGCAGCGGCTGGCGCTGGAGAACATCCAGGCGGTGGAAATCCTCAAGGGCGAGGCCGGCCTCGCCGCCGGTGTGATGGCCCCGGGCGGCATCATCAACTACGTGGGCAAGCGCCCGGCCGAGGTCCGCACTGTCACCCTCGGCACCGACTCGGAAGGCTCGCGCTACACCGCCGTGGATCTGGGCCACTGGCTCTCGCCCCGTTTCGGCGTGCGCTTCAATGCCGCCTGGGAAGACAGCGATTCCTACATCGATCATGCCGACGGTCGCCGCAACTTCTATTCGCTGGCCACCGACTGGCTGATCGGCGAGCGCGGCAAACTGGAAGTGGATGCCAACTACCAGACCAGCGCGCAGCGCTCGGCCTCGGGCTATCAGCTGCTGGGGGCCACCGAGCTGCCGCGCGGCGTGGACCGCAAGCACCTGCTGGGGTATCAGGCCTGGCAGCGGCCGGTCGGCATCGACAGCACCAACCTGACCGCGCTGCATACCTTCGATTTCAGTCCGAACTGGCAGTCGCGCGTTTCCGCCAGCTATAGCCGCTCGGTGATCGACGACAATGTCGCCTTCGCCTACGGCTGTTACTACGCCGCCGGCTGTGCGGATGGCAGTGTGCCGGGCAACTACTTTGCGCCCAACGGCGATTACGACATCTACGATTACCGCAGCCCGGACGACACCCGCCGCAACCTGGAATTCCGTGGCGAGCTGCGTGGCAGTTTCGCCACCGGTGAGATCCGGCACGAGCTGAGTGTTGGCGCGGATCGGTTCGAGCGCACCGTGGACAAGCGCCGCAACGTCAACGAGTACGTCGGCACGGCCAACATCCATGATGCACAGGTGCCGCAGTTCGACCCGTCGCCGCTGATGCCGGGCCCGTCCGCGCGGCGCCTGGACAGCGCACAGACGGCGGTGTTCGCGCTGGACCGGATGAGCTTCGGCGATTGGCAGTGGTTGGCCGGTGGCCGCTTCGTGCGCCTGGACGAGCGTGCCTACGACAAGCGCGGCAATCCCGAGCGGCACAGCCGCCTGTCGCGCTTCCTGCCGCAGACCGCGCTGGTCTGGAAGGCGACCGATGAGATCAACGCCTATGTCAGTTACGTGCGCGGCATCTCGCTCGGTCAGGAAGCGCCGTTCTGGACCTCCAACGAAGGCACGTTCTTGCCTGCGGTGCTGTCGCGACAGACCGAAGTGGGCGTCAAGTACGTGCCCAGCGATACCCTGACGCTGGGGGCGGCGCTGTTCCGCACCTCCCAGCCGTTCCAGTACGCCAAGCCGGACGGCAGCGATGCGGGCTACACCTTCGTCCAGGAGGGGCAGCAGACCCATACCGGGCTGGAACTCACCGCACAGGGGCAGCTGACCGCGCGCCTGTCGCTGGCCGCCAGTGCGAGCGTCCTGCGGGCCCGCGCGCGCGATGCGGGCACGGCGGATTACGAGGGGCACCAGCTGATCAACGTGCCGAAGACGCGCGCGAGCGTGCATGCGGAGTACCAGCTGCCGTTCGTGACCGGCTTGGGGCTGACCGGCGGCTGGCGCTATGCCTCCTCCAACGTGGCCACCGCCGACGGCCGCGTCAGCGCACCGGCCTACAGCGTGTTCGACGCCGGGCTGCGCTTCAAACACCGCGTGGGTGAGCATCCGGTGACCTGGAACCTCTCGGTGGACAACCTGTTCAACCGTTTCTACTGGCGTGACACCGGCAGCAGCTCGGGCGACTACTACCTGTTCCCGGGCGCGCCCCGTCAGGCTCGGCTGTCGGTCACCTTCGCGCTATGAACCCGGCCATCCTGGAATGGTCGGCCGCCATCGTCAGCATGCTGGGCGTGTGGCTGATGACGCGCCGGGTCCCCCTTGCCTGGCCGGTGGGGCTGATCTCGGTCGCGCTGTATGCACTGGTCTTTGTCGAGGCCAGGCTGTACTCGGACACGCTGCTGCAGATCGTGTTCGGTGGTTTCCTGGTGTACGGCTGGGTGCGCTGGCGTGGCCAGGTCGAGGACGATGGGCGGGTCGCGATCGTGCCGTTGGCGCGGGTCGCCCTGTGGCGTGATCTGTCCATCGGCGTGGTGTTCGGCCTCGCCCTCGGCGCGGCGATGCATGTCTACACCAACGCTGCGCTGCCGTGGCTGGATGCGATGCTGGCCGCGCTGAGCCTGGTCGCCCAGTGGTGGCAGGCACGGCGGCATACGGCCGCGTGGTGGCTGTGGATCCTGGTCGACGTCGTCTACGTTGGCATGTACATGGTCAAGTCACTGCACGTGACGGCCGTGCTGTATCTGGTGTTCGTCGGCCTGGCCGTGATGGGGTTGCGAGCATGGACGGTGGCGCGCAACGATGCGCTGCTCCACAACGCAGAAGGGCGGCGCGGTTAAGTCCGCGCCGCCCTTCGTTGCTTCAGGTCTGCGCTCGACCCGGCGCGGTCAGAACCGCGCCGTGGCCCCCACGAAGAACGTACGTGCGCCGCCATCGTAGTTGTTGCCTTCCTCGATGGTGGAGACATCGCCGAGGTTGAGCACGCCCGCGCGCACGGTCAGGTGCTCGTTGACGTCGTAGCCGGTGACCAGATCCCAGGTGGTGTACGCCTTGGCGAAGGTGGCGCTGGTGGAGGACACCAGCTGTTCGCCGATGTGCTGCGCGCTCAGGTTGAGCGACCAGGCATCGGTGACCTGCCAGTCCAGCGAGGTGTTGGCGGTCAGCTTGGGCACCACCAGCAGGCTCGCACCGGTGGTGCGGTTCTTCGACTCCAGCATGCGCGTGGCATTGGTGATCCAGTTCAGTCGCTCATGCAGGGGCACGGTGACGCTGGCTTCGACGCCGCGGGTGCGGGCCTTCTGGATGTTCTGCGCGACCGTCCACCAGAACCCGTTGACGAAGCTGGTGGTCTGGCCCGGAATCTCGCGCAGCGGAACCTGCTGGATCTTGTCATCGAAATCGGTCAGGAAGTAGGTGGCCGAGGCAGACCAGCCGTTCTTGTCGAAGCCCACGCCCAGCTCGTAGTTGGTGCTGGTTTCCGGTTCCAGGTTCGGATTGCCGGCCATGTAGCAGCCGGTGGTGCCATCGGCGCTGACCGAGCGATTGGTCCAGCCTTCGGCGGTCAGGGCAGTGCAGCCGTTGCCACCGGACTGCGTCGCCGCGCCGGCCGTGCCCTGCTTCAGCGTCGGTGCACGGAAGCCCTGCGAGACACCGCCACGCACGGTCCAGTCATCGGACGGGTGCCAGACGCCGTAAACGCGTGGGCTGAGGTTGTCGTCGTAGTTGTCGGTGTTGTCCCAGCGCAGGCCCACGGTCAAGATGAAACGCTCGTGCAGCGTGATGTGGTCTTCAGCGAACAGCGCCCAGGAATCGGCTTCACTGACCGGGCTGATCCGGCCCGTGCCGGTCCAGGTCACCGGCACCGTCCCGATGGTATCGCCGTTCTTGAGCTCCTCGCGCTTCCACTGGCCGCCCACGTTCAAGCTCTGCTCGAACCCCCAATGGAAGCTGCGGGTGAACGCGGTATCGAACACCGTCTCCTTGGAGTGGTTGCCGACAGCGCTGCCCTTGTCTTCGTAATCGTTCTGCACCAGCGTCGTCTTGGACGTGGCGGCATCGCCGTAGCGACCATCGTGCATGACCACATAGCCGGTCTGCACCAGCTTGGACAGGCCCCAGGCGCCGACGTCACCAGCGCCGCTGTTTCGCTGCTCGCCGCGCGAGGCTTCGAAGCCCACGGTGTGGTCATCGTTGATGCGCCAGTTGAGCAGGGCATTGGCGTTCTCGGCCTTGTTGCCCGGCGTCTGCCGCCGCCCGGTGTCCGATTCCCGATTGGTCACGTTGGCACCGACGCGCAGGCCCAGATTCTCGGTCAGCGGGCCACTGAACAGCGCGCCCATCTGGGTGGTGTCACCGCGGGTCGGGGAATCCGGCTTGCTGTAGTTGTAGGTGACCGAGCCACCCCATTCGTTGGCGATCTTGCGGGTGATGATGTTGATCACGCCGCCCATCGCGTCCGAGCCGTACAGCGAGGACATCGGCCCGCGGACCACCTCGATGCGCTCGATCATGTCCGGCGAGAGCCAGTTCAGATCCTGCGGACCCAGGTCATCGCGGTAGTTCACGCCGGAGGAATTGCCCTGGCGGCGGCCATCGATGAGGATCAACGTGTACTGCTCGGGCAGGCCGCGCAGGCGGATCTTGGACTGCGCGCCGGACAGCGCATAGCCACCGGTCACGCCGGGAACGGTGCTCAGCAGCTGGCCGATGCTGCTGACCGGCTTGCGTTCGATCTCCTCGCGGGTGATCACGCTGATGCTGGCCGGGGCGTCCTTGATCCACTGCTGGGCGCCGGTGGCGGTGACCACGACCGTATCCATCTGGCGGGGCGAGGAGGCGGCGTCCGCCGAAGCATCGGCATGCGCCTGGGCGGTCAGCACCAGGCCAATGGCAACGGCCAGCGTGGCGGCGGGACGACGGGGAGAGGGGGAGGGGTGCGACATCGCGAAAATACTCCGTGGCTATGGGAGCCCGCTGGCGATGGCTGGGGACGTCCGTGTGGGGGTTTCAAGAAATCTTAACAATCGTATCACGAACCATTCGCATTTGAAATGTAGTGATACATCTCCACGGCATCGGATGTCGTTAGCGTTGCGCGCTGTCTATCACAGGAAAACCATCCCGGCCGAGCGAATCACTCCACCAGGGTCAATTGCCGGGAAAAGCTCGGCCGCAATGCCAGCTTGTGGGTAACGCTGGTGATCGTGCGGCGCGGATCGGTCGGATGCGGCCGGGAGGCGGTGCTGCTCCTGCCTTGGCGCCACAACCCGAACATCACGATCTCCGCCCCTACCGGGAAGGACTTCAGCCACGTGGCATCGGGGTGCCCGACGCTGACTTCGTAGAAATCCCGGCGGTCGGTCACGCCGGTGTGCTGATACTTCGGGGCACAATTGAGGAAGGTGACGCCATGGGGGTCACCGGGCTGCGGCGTACGATGTGACCGCACGGTTCCGAGCAGTGCCATCGGCAGCTCGCTCGAGGCGGCGCCAAGCCGCTCCCATGCCGCGTCGTAGCGCTCCTGCCGGTAGAGGAAATTCGTCCAGTCCACCCGCTTCTTGCCCAGGCGCAGGGTCAGCTGCGGGGCCAGCAGCGTGTCGTCCTCGCACATCGCCTGCAGCGTGAGCAGGTCGGAGAGGGTGCGCAGGTAACCGTCCAGCGGTGCGTCTGCCGGCAGCAGCGCCGGGCCCGAACTGCCGCGTTTCAGGGCGTGTTGGAGGATGAGCAGGCGAAGCTCGTGCGTCCCATCATCCAGGGTCGTCAGAAACTCGGGATCGGCTCCGGCGGCAAGCAGGGCCTGCAGATGGGCGGGCGCGTTGTAGCGACACCCGGGCAGATGCCCGGTGCCTTTGTTCAAGGCGAGGTAGGCGGGCAAATGGAGGGGCGGGGCGCGGTCCACGCCGGGCCTCCTGTGCTCGGGAACGAATCTCACCGGCACGTTGCACCCATCGCACAGCAGCGTTGGCAGGGTCTGTTGCGCGTCATGACGCTTCTGCAGGTCGCCCACCCGGTGCAGGGTGCCGTGCGTGCCCACTGCCTTGCGCATCTTGATTCCGCGACTCATCTGCAACCACTGCTTCGTTCAATGGCGAGCATCATAGTCGCTTCGATCAGTGACCCTGCGTGGCGAAGCGCAGCCGGTTGTGGTCCGGGTCGATCACCATCATTTCGCGCCCGCCCCATGGCACATCTGCCGGCGGTCGGAAGACCGGCGCGCCGGCCGCAACGAACGCGGCATGCAATGCGTCCACGTCAGGCACATGAAAATACACGGCGCCCCCCGGCTCGCAATCGCCGGTGTGTTCGCTGAGGAACATCTGCTGGCCCTCACGGCTGATCTGCACGAACAGCGGCATGTCCGGTGCGAAGCGATGTTCCCAGTCGATCACGAACCCGAGCCGCTGGTAGAACGGCACGCTGATCGCGGCATCGGTCATGCGCAGTTGCGGAATGACGGTCTGGGGCATGCGTGCGGCCTCAGCCAGGATAGGACGGGAAGCGCTGATCGGGGTGGGTCTTCTTCCATTCGGTATGCGCGACCGTGCCTTCCCAGGACAGGAAAGCATTTGGCACGCGCCCGCGGCCCGACCAGGTGGCGCCGCTATGCGGCAACCAGAAACGGGGCGGCAGATCTTCCTTCGGGGCCTTGGCGACCTTGGGGGCCTTCTCGCGCCTGGCCGCAGGCGCGGTGTCCAACAGCGCCCGGATCCGGCGCTGCTGCTCGGGGCTGAAATCGGCATAGCTGGTGGTCAGCAGCACAGTGACCCGCTCATAGGCCTCTTTGGTCGCCGCCTTGAGCAGCGCCTGCTCGTCCAGTCCCGACCGCGCGACCGCCGCTGCCAGGCGGGTATTCATCGTTGCTGCGGAGGGGGCGGTGGAAGGCGTACGGGGCATGGGATTCCAGGGAGGAGGGGCTGACGGAGGGCACCATAACAAATGCGTACGTGAAGCGGCCGATGGCGTAACACGCCCTGCCCACGAAACCTGAACAGGGGGTTGGTTCATCCGTGGGTACGCAATGTTCCGGCAACCTTCGGCGACCAGATTCGATTAAACACCGTTCCCCAGGAGCAACCCACCATGATCACCTCGACCTTTTCAGCTTCCGCGGCCTGGCCCTGGCAGTGGCGTTGACCGCTGGCGTGACCGCGGCAGGCAATGCGGATGCAATGTCGCGCAAGGACAAGAACACGCTGGTCGGCGCCGTCGTGGGCGGCGTAGCCGGGCACGTGCTGTCCAACGGTGATCCGCTGATGACCGCCGGCGGAGCAGTGGCCGGTGGTGCCATCGGCAACGTGACCACCAAGGACCGTCGCGACAACCGCAATGATCGCTACGACCGTGATCGTCGCTATGACCGTGGCCACCGGTACGAGCGCACCAGCCATCACGATCGCCGCCATGACCAGCGTCGCTGGAACCAGGACCGCCGCAACCACAATCGCGGCTGGCGCTGATCCCCAGGGTATCGCCCGGGCCCGGCGCGCCAAGCCTGCGTATCCAGCGCCTGGGCGCCCGCTGGGTGGCCGCGCAGCGCGCGCCATGAGATAGCGCGCCAGCGGCACGTCATGACATCGCGGGCTGGCGTGGGTTACCGTCCGGATCTGACGCAGCGCGGGTGCTGTCAGGGAGAGGCCGGAGATGAGGGCAGGGAAGTCCACAGCAGAACGAGCGGGGCAGCAGCGGCACCTTCCTCGGCGACACAGCGTTGCTGCCGCCGTTGCAGCCAGCGTCGCCGGTCTCTGGCTGATGCCATGCATGGCTGCAGCCCAGCGTCCGCCGGTGGGCGTGGAGGAGGCGCTGACCCGCATCGCCACCGTGGCGGACGCACCCGCCTCCACGCAGGCCGCACAGGCGCTGTGGCGCATGCCGCTGGACGCGCCGGTTATCGTGCATGACCGCGCCTCCGGGAGCAGTTGGCGCAGAGACTCCGCCACAGGGCCCGCGCTGCCTGTCGTACTGCGGAATGACCAGCCGCCCGCCAACACCTGCATCACGATCGATGGCGCCCCTGCCGTCCTGCTGCTTCTGCCGCTTCCCGGCGACCGGGACGGATTGGCGACGCTGTTCTGGCACGAGCAGTGGCACTGCGTGCAGGCGGCCCTCGGTCTGCCTGCCACCGAGGGCGACACCGCACACCTGGATGGGGAAGCCGGTCGCACGGCGTTGCGGCTGGAGATGCGCGCGCTGGCGCAGGCACTTTCCACGCGCGACGAGCACCAAGCGCGCCAGCATGCGGTAGCAGCGCTGGGCTACAGGGCTCTGCGTGCGGTTGCCGCGGCACCGCCGACGCGCGCGCTGGAGGAAGAAGCCAAGGTAGAGCGCAATGAAGGCCTGGCCGAGTACTCGGGACGCGCGATCGCTGCGGCCACCCACGGTGGCGATGCGACAGCTGCCGCCGTAGATGCACTCGCCAAGGCGGATGCGTCGCAGAGTTTCGTGCGTTCGGCGGCGTACGTGACCGGGCCCGCGTACGGACTGCTGCTCGACCGTTGGTCGCCAGCGTGGCGCCGCGGGTTGTCTGCCGGCACGACGTTGCCTGCGCTGCTGGCGGATGCGCTGGGCGTCACATGGCGTGGGGCCGGCATCGCACAGAACGGTGCCGGCTATGGCGCCGATGAGGTGCGTACAGAGGAACGCGAGCGAGCAAAAGAGCGGGAGCGACGCAGTGCCGGCTATCGCGAGCGTTTCCTCGGCAACGATGCGATTCGTCTGCCCCTGCGCAACCCGTCGATCTCCTTCGATCCCCGCTCGCTGTTCCCGCTCGATGATGCCGGGACGGTCTATACGCCGCTGACGGTGCGGGATGAGTGGGGCGAGTTGACGGCAGTATCCGGGGGGCTTCTGTCCAGGGATTGGGCGTTGCTCAGCGTGAGCGGCGGCGTAGTGGACGGCGCGGGTTCCAGATGGACGGGACCAGGCTGGACGATCGTACTCCGCGAAGGATGGCGCCTGGAGCGGGGCGGCGACGGGTGGGGTTTGACGAAGGGGTGGGGATCGGGCGTGGGCGATCCGGGCGACGCGGGTGAGTGACGTTGCCTGACAGCCGATCGCGAACGTCCCCGCGGCGAGGCAGGCCGTGCGCGTGCCGTTGGCAACGCCGGATTGCGTGACAGTCACGACGACCACGCGGTGTTGGCGGCTCTGCTGGAAAAGCCGGCAGGGGATGCGTGCGGAGCAGCGGCGTGGCCTTGCCTTTGCCATGTTGTCGCACCTGAAACGCGTTGCGATGGACGCGCAGGTCAACGGCGAACCCTGATCGGAAGCGTTCAGTTTCTTCACGTTCCGTCTACGTCTTTCGGCTTCAACTGAACCCCGGTCATGGCTCTGGCGATGAGGCCGCTATCGTCCGAACACCCCATACGAAGGAGGCAGTGCAATGTTCCTGACAAAACAGCAACTGACAACGGCACGTACGCTGACAGTGGCGTTGATCGCGACTGTGGGCCTGAGTGCCTGCGCTACGTATAAAGACGAGTTCGCCACCATCAACTCCCGCCTGGATCAACTCGACACGAAGGTGCAGGGCGCCGCCCAGAGTGCCGAGTCGGCCAACCAGTCGGCGCAGCAGGCCAACCAGCGTCTGGATCAGATCGAAGGTCGCGTCCAGCAGCTCGAACAGGCGCCCCGCCGCAAGCCGCGCGGTTGATCGCTGCTGCACCGTTTGTGTGCAACGTCTGAATCGGCGACCGGTGGCCTGTGCAGGCCACTGGTCTCCGTTGGTCGTGCAATGTCCTTTGCAAGGAAGTGTCCCATCCGTACGCACTCATCTCCTGCCGTCCTGGCCCTTCGCGGGGCGCTGACCCTGGCGCTGGCGTTCGCGAGCATTGGCGTGGCCAATGCCGACGAGGCTGTCGCGAAACCGACCGCCGCCGTCGATGAACTTCCGCCGGGCCAGGAAGTCTCCAACACCGTGATTGACCTGGCCGGCTGGGTTGTCGCCACCAAGGACAGTCAGGGCTATCCGTTCGCCATCATGGACAAGGCCGCTGCGCAGATCCTGGTCTTCGACGGCGAAGGCAAACTTCGCGGCGCCGCCCCGGGGCTGTTCGGCTCGGCCACCGGCGACCATATCGCGCCCGGCATCGCCGGACTCGCCCTTCGCGAAATTCCAGGCCGGGATCGCACGACGCCCGCCGGGCGCTTCGTGGGGGGCTTTGGGCCGTCCATCGACGCGGGCCGCGTCCTGTGGGTCGACTACGATTCCGCCGTCTCCATCCACCCCACAGCGACAGGTGTCCCGAAAGAGCGACGGGCCGAGCGCCTGGCATCGGCGTCACCGGACGACAATCGCGTCACCCATGGCTGCATCAATGTCTCGCCGGCGTTCTACGCGCAGATCATTGAATCCACGTTCCAGCGGGGCGGGGTGTTTTACGTGCTGCCCGACAAGGCATCGATAGCCGAGACCTTCCCGGAGTTCGCGAAGAGTCGCGAGGCGACCCAGGGCGATGAGGGAGCCCGCGCGGGTCCCGCCGGCAAGTAATGCGTCGTCACGGCGCATGGCGTTCAAAATGCGCCAGCAGCGCCGCCAGGTGCGGCGTGTCGACGACAGCGGCGACGTAGCCGTCGGGCCGGATCAGCAGCCAGTCGCCCGGTTGCACGCCATAGGCTTCGACGAAGTGCCCCTCCGCATCGCGCAGGTCGCCAGCCGGGCCGATGACGTGGACGCGCAACCCCGCACGGGAGGGGGCGTTGGACCGATCACAGGCGTAGCCCAGCAACGTCCAATGCGTTCCGCGCAGCACCTCGAACAGGCGCACGCGCTGTCCACCCGCGCCCTGCAGCGGCGCATCCGGCGCCCGGTTGCCCGGCGCAATGCGTCCGCTGCGGGCCTCGGCAGGCAGCGTGAGTGACGATTCAGCATAGGCGAGATCGAGCTGCTGGACGTCGCGCCCACGGCGGTTGTCGCCGCGCTGGGCTTGGGCGAGCAGCGTCGTGGCAAGCCCGAGCATCGAGGCTGCAATGGGGCGGCGCTCTTGCTCGTAGGTATCCAGCAGGGCCTGCGGCGCACCCTTCAACACCGCCGCCAGTTTCCAACCGAGGTTGTAGGCGTCCTGCGCGCTGGTGTTCAGGCCCTGGCCGCCCGTGGGCGGATGCGTGTGGGCGGCGTCGCCGATGAGGAACACGCGGCCGTTGCGGTACCGGTCGGCCAATCGCGCGTTCATCCGGTACGCCGAGGCCCAACAGACATCGAGCACCGCGAGATCATTGCGGCCGGTACGCACGCGCACCATGTCCGCCAGCCCGTCGACGGAAAGGTCCACGTCACCGTCGAGCGGTACGGGGGCCTGCAGCTGGAACAGCGCCGTTCCCATCAGCGGGCACAGCGAGATCCGCCGCTGCGGGTCGTCTTCGTTGAAGTTGTGCCAGGCATCGCGCGGCAGACCGTGCAGCACGATGTCGGCCACCACCGCTCGCACGCCCAGTGTTTTGCCCGGGAAGCCGATGTCCAGTGCCTGGCGTACGAAACTCCGACCGCCGTCCGCGCCGACCAGGTAGCGCGTGCGCACGGTCTGCTCGCCCGTTGGCGTGGCAAGGCGGACGCTTACGCCGTTGGCGTCCTGTTCCAACCCGATCACTGCGTGCCCGAACTCGACCCGGTGGCCCAGCTCGGCGAGGCGATCGCGCATCACGGCCTCGGTCAGGAACTGCGGCACCATCAGCGGCCGCCGATAGGGTTCGGCCGGTGTTGCCGGGGCGGCCTCGATGACCGCGGCGTCCGTGCAGGTGCCATCGGCATGGTGCGACCGCGAGACTGGATAGAGGCCGCCGGCGGCGAACAGTCTGTCGACGATGCCCATGTCCTCGAAAATTTCCTGGCTGCGCGGCTGGATGCCCTTGCCACGTGAGCCATGGAAGGGCTGTTCCCGCTGCTCCACCAGGCGGAATGCCACGCCGCGGCGGGCCAGTTCGATGGCCAGGGTGAGGCCGGCGGCGCCGGCACCGCAGATCACTACATCAAGGGTGTCGCCCATCATTCCGCTCCAGGTGTGTGTAATATGCACTTACTAGGAGGGATGCTATGCCGGTGAAAAAGAAGGTGCAAGATACACATAATTCGGCCGAGCTAAGGTCGCTTCACCTCTCCATGGTCAGCCTCGCCAGCGTGATGAATCGGCCGCGCAACGATGAGCGGCTCATCCAGGAGGCCGGGGTGACGCTGGACCAGGCCCTGTTCCGCCTGCTGGTGGTGATCGAGCGGGTTGGGCCGATCGGGGTGGTTGAGCTGGCCGATCGGCTGGGCCGCGACTACACCACCATCAGCCGGCAGGTCGCGAAGCTGGCGGCGATGGAGCTGGTTACGCGTCGTGGCAACCCGCAGGACCGCCGTATCCGGGAGGCGACCATCGCGCCGAAGGGCAAGGAGATGACCGATCGGCTGGACGCCGCACGCGAGCGGATCGGCCGTGAGATCTTCGCCGCGTGGCCCGCGCAGGAGGTATCGGAGCTGGTCCGTTTGATGGCACAGTTCGCCAGCGCGCTGGAAGCCCGTGAGCGGGAGCCGTAACGACGCAGCGCAGACTTCAGGCCACCGCCCGTCGCTTGGACGCCCCTGTCAGATCCTCAAGGCATCACACGTGAAAGGATTCCTGCTTCTCGCCCTGCTCACGGTCGCGTCCTCGACCGCCCACGCCATCGTCATCCGCCACGACGTGGACGATGCGCGGTACCGCGTTCCCGCCACCGAGTTTCCCGCCCTCGTGGATATGCCCGGCGAAGGCCACGGTGCGCTGATCGCACCGCAGTGGGTGCTCACCGCCGCGCACACGCTGCCGATGCATGCCGACCTCAAGCAGGTGGTGATCAACGGAAGTGCCCGGGACGTCGAGCGCGTCGTCACCCATCCCGGCTATCGCACGCTGCCGCAGACGTTGATCGACCAGGCCATGGCCAGTGGCGAGGCGATGCTGATCGTGGTGTTTCTGGCCTCGGGCGATGATGTTGCCCTGATCAAGTTGAAGACGCCCGTCACCGACGTCGCGCCTGTTGTGCTTTACAGCGGCAGCGACGAGGCCGGCCAGATCGCGAAAATCCTGGGGAAGGGCGCGACGGGTACCGGTGCTACCGGGCACTCTCCCAATGGCCCCAACCGCACCGACCTTCGCCGCGCATTCAACCGGATCACCAGTGCCTACGACCGCTGGCTCTGCTATGTCTTCGATGCACCACCAGAATCGCTGCCGCTCGAGGGTGCGCTGGGCAACGGTGACAGCGGTGGCCCCGTGCTCGTCGAGCACGATGGCCAGTGGCTGCTGGCAGGGCAGGGGTCGTGGAAAGTCGTCCAGGGCAATGTGCTGACGGCCCGGCCCGGGCGCTATGGGCAGGTGACCTGCAATGTGCGCGTGAGTCACTATCGGGACTGGATTCAACGTGTGATGGCCGGGCAGCCTTAGATGGCGTTGGAAGAGGGTACCTGGCCGACCAGGTATCACCGCGTGGCGCAAGGTCAGCGGCGATGCCAGGGCTATGATCCAAGGAAGGACATCAGCAAAGGAGCACCACGCACATGGACGTTGTAGAACCGCTGGAGGTGCTTCGCACGTCCGTACGCCGCCTCACTCTGTTGACTACCGCCCTTGGACTGCTTGTTGCAGCCCTGGCGGTGGCAGTCATCGCATTGTCGATGGCGCCGCGCGGAACACTCACCGTTGATGAACTCCGTGCCCATCGCATCGTTGTGCTGGATGACCAAGGCGTAATGCGTGTTGAGGTGGGCCAGGATGCAGTTGATGCCGGAAGGCGATCGCGCACGGCCGGTGTGTGGCTGTACGACGCCAAAGGCGATGAACGCGGTGGGATGGCAACCCACGAAGATGGCCTGGTAGCTCTTGCCTTCGATGCCCCGGTGGGGAAGGGCGAGGATCACCTGCGTGATCGCCTGAGCCTGCGCGTGAATGCCGACGGTGCTTCCCAGGTACTGCTCACGGACAACCTGACCCGCGGCATTGTCGGTCTTCTGTCCGACGGTACAGGCAACGGCGGGGTGGAGACGTATCGCTGGGACATGGATGCCAAGCTCATCCACCGCCGTTACATCACGTTCGATCAGGACGAGCGGCAGCAGCGCCCGTTGGGTGAGCCGCTGGCGCAATAGGCCGTCATCGCTCATGCCCACGCAGCGCCGCGTGCTCGACCGGGATCGAGAGCTGCTGGCTCACCTCGGATCGAGCAGGCGCCGGGCGTCCCCCGGCGCCTGCGTCATGCTTTGCGGTCAGCCCGCCTGACCCAACCGTACCTTCAGCTGATCGATCTCCGCCTTGCTGACGCCGATGGATTTCAAGTAGCCTTCGGCACCGCCGTACTGCTGATGCAGGTCACCAGGAACAGCTCCATGTTCTCCGGTGTGGTGCCCGACATGCCGGCCATCTTCCTGCCGATCTACGGGCGGAGCCCCTGCTCTGTACTGTGGAGTGATCCCAGCGGTTTAACGCCACGGTACGGCCAGGTGCGCACACTGGTCCGGTCTGCACTGTCCCTCATGCACCGCAACCGGAGATCCCATGACCTTCAACGCCCTCCTTGCCACCAAGACCGGCGATGCCATCAGCGCCGGTGTCGTCCAGCTGACCGAGCAGGACCTGATGCCCGGCGACGTCACCGTGGCCGTGGAGTACTCCACGGTGAACTACAAGGATGCCCTCGCGCTGAGCGGTCGCTCACCGGTGATCCGTACCTTCCCGTTGATCCCCGGTATCGATCTGGCCGGTGTGGTCGAGACCTCCAGCCATCCCGGTTACACCGCTGGTGACCGTGTGCTGGTCAACGGTTGGGGGTTGAGCCAGACCCACCACGGCGGCTATGCGCAGAAGGCATGCGTGCCCGGCGAGTGGCTGGTGAAGATCCCCGAGGCGTTCACCAGCCGCGATGCGATGGCAATCGGTACGGCCGGCTACACCGCGATGCTGTCGGTGCTGGCGCTGGAGCATGGCGGTGTATCACCGGACCAGGGGGACATCCTGGTGACCGGTGCCAACGGCGGTGCCGGCTCCATCGCCATCGCGCTGCTGTCCACGCTTGGCTATCGAGTGGTGGCATCGACCGGCCGGCTGGAGGAGTCCGCCTACCTCAAGGGACTGGGCGCCGCCGAGATTCTTGACCGCGCGACGCTGTCCGAGCCGGGCGCGCCGATCGCCAAGGAACGCTGGGCCGGTGCTATCGACGCGGTGGGCAGCCATACGCTGGCCAACGTGCTGGCGCAGACCCGCTATCGCGGCGTGGTCGCCGCCTTCGGATTGGCCCAGGGGGCCGATCTGCCGGGTTCCGTGCTGCCCTTCATTCTGCGCAATGTGACCCTGGCCGGTATCGATTCGGTGAACGCGCCGTATTCCGCACGCGAACAGGCGTGGACGCGCCTGGCGGCGAATCTGGATCTGGGCAAGCTCGCCCGCACCACGCAGATGATCAGTCTTGCCGAGGTGCCGGCGCTGGCCGGCCAGGTGCTGCAGGGGCGGGTGCAGGGCCGCACCGTGGTCGACGTCAACGCCTGAGGCGTGAATGCCCACGGTGGCCACCGCAGGTGACCGGCATAACGGCGAAAGTGCGGCGGCGTCAGGGTGCTTTCTTGCCAGGGATCCGGTGGAGGACATCTTCGTAAGGCACCAGGTCGAGGAAGGCCTGTACCTCGACCGCTGTGTCATCGCGCATGCGGAAAATCCAGACGTAGTCGTTGTGATACGGCTTGCCGTCCAGGGCTACCGCGTTGCCGGTCCAGTGGATGATCACATGCTCGCCGTCCGCCCAGATCTGTCGGGAGGTCGGGCGGACGGGCGTGCGTAGCCGGCTGACGAAGGGACGCACCGCGCGGGCGATGAAGTCCTCCCGCCCGCGGTAGGTGCCTGAGCTCGGGCTGGAGCCGGCGATCGTCCACACGACCTCGGGTGCGAGCACTTCGTCGAAGAACGCCGTACCACCGGCCGCCCAGCGATCGAAGGCGTCGGTCACCACCTGCTTGTTGTGCGTCGTGTGCGGCAGGGTGGCTTCAGCCGCCGCGGCGACCGGGATGACTGGCCCAACGGCGAGCGTGGCCACCGTGATGGCCATGGCGAGCATCCCGCCAAGGGGAGAGGATGCCATGGCTTACCTCCGCCCGCTGAGCGTGGCGGTGCCGAAGATCAACTGCTGGGCCATCGGCCGGCCGATGAAGCGGGCGGGGAAGATCGGTGCCGGTGCACTGGCCTCATCCAACCGGGCCAGATGCGCCTCGCTGAGGACGATCTCCAGCGCGCCGAGGTTGTCTTGGGCCTGCGCGACGGTACGGGCGCCGATGATCGGCGAGACCACGGCCGGATTGACCAGCGTCCAGGCAATGGCCACCTGCGAGCGCGTCACGCCCAGCTCCTCGGCCACCTCGCCCACTACCGTGGCAATCGCCAGCGAGCGTTCGTTGAGATGGCCGATCGACGCGATCACGCCCTTGCGACTGCTCGCCACGTCCGCACCGTTTTCGTCGGAGAGATCGGCGTGGCTGTACTTGCCGGTCAGGATGCCACCGCCGAGCGGGGACCAGGGCAGCACGCCCAGCCCCATGGCCTGGGCCATCGGCAGCAGTTCGTGCTCCACGGTGCGCTCGACCAGGCTGTACTCGATCTGCAGCGCGACCAACGGCGACCAGCCGCGCAGATCGGCCAGCGTCTGCAGTTCGGCCACGCGCCAGGCCGGGGTGTTGCAGATGCCCAGGTACTGCACCTTGCCCGCGCGGACGAGATCATCCAGCGCGCGCATCACTTCCTCCGGACCGGTGGTGAAGTCCCAGGCGTGCACGTACAGCAGGTCGATGCGGTCGGTATCAAGCTGGCGCAGGCTGGCTTCCACCGAGCGCACCAGGTTGTAGCGGTGGTTGCCCCCGGAATTGATGTTGGTGGCATCGCGCGCCATCGTGAACTTGGTGGCCAGCACCAGGCGGTCGCGCTGGGCCTTGGCGAAGCGGCCGAGGATGCGTTCGGATGCGCCATTGGTGTAGTTCACCGAGGTGTCGATGAAATTGCCGCCGCGGTCGACATAGGCATCGAAGATGCGCCGGGCTTCGGCGTCGTCCGCGCCCCAGCCCCAGTCGGCACCGAAGGTCATCGTGCCCAGCGACAGGGGCGAGACGCGCAGGCCGGAACGGCCGAGCAGGCGGTAGTGATCAAGTGAGGTGGGGGAGGTCATGCGGTTGTTCTCCGGGGTGGGCAGCGATTGCCTGCGTGGACGCCCAGTGTTCCGCCGCAGTGCCCGGAGCCGGTAGCACCGTCCTCCGGGAAACTTGCACGATCGTCCGAAGGCAAGGGAAGATGAGCGCCCGCGCAGGCGCGCGTCGGAGACCACGGCATGCCCTCGCTTGACCTGTTCCGTGATGCCATCGCCCGGCATGCCCCGCACGACGGCACCTTCGAGTGCCGGTTGCCCGGCGTGAAGCTGATCCGATGCAGCACGCCGACGCTGCCGATGCCGGTCATCTACGAGCCGACCGTCTGCTTCGTGGCCCAGGGCCGCAAGCGTGCGATGCTCGGCACCAGCATCTATTACTACGATCCCACCTGCTACCTGATGGCCTCGGTGGGGCTGCCGGTCATGGGCTCGGTGATCGAGGCAACGGCAGCGCAGCCGTATCTGAGCCTGCAGCTCGATCTGGACGCGGCGGTGCTGGGCGAGCTTGCGCTGCAGTACCCGCGGCCCGCTGCGGAGCACCGGGCAGCCGCGGGTCTGTCGCTCGGCGCGATGACGCCCGGGCTGCTGGATGCCACCACGCGCCTGGTCTGCTTGCTGGATTCACCGGAAGACGCCGGAGCACTGGGCCCGCTCGCATCGCGCGAGATCCTTTACCGGCTGCTGCGTGGCCCCGATGGCGGCGTGCTGCAGGCGATGACCCTCAACGACAGCCGGCAAGGACAGATTGCCCGCGCGATCCTGTGGATCCGCACGCACTTCCGGGAGGCCTGCCGGATCGAAGAGATCGCCGGGATCGCGGGCATGAGCCGTTCCAGTTTCCATGCGCACTTCAAGGCGGTCACGGCGATGAGTCCGCTGGATTTCAGGACGCAGCTGCGGATGCAGGAGGCGCGGCGACTAATGGTCAGTGATGGCCTGGATGCGGCCGAGGCCGGCTTCAACGTGGGCTATGAAAGCCCTTCTCAGTTCAGCCGGGACTACTCACGGCTGTTCGGCTTGCCCCCGGCGACCGATGCCCAGCGGCTGCGGTTCGCGGAGGGGAGGAGCTGCGGGACACCGTAGTGTGGCCGCACTCCCATGATGCCCGCGCCACTGCGGGCGGCCGCCGTCAGACCGGTGCGAAACCGCGGGTGGTCTTCTTTTCATTCTTTTCCGCCTTCTTTTCCTTGGCGGTCTTGGCAGGTTTCTTTTTCTGCTCTTTCTGTTGGTTCAGGCCTTTGGCCATGATGACGCTCTCCAGGTGGGTTGCAACGGGGCGAGCATGGCACATCCGGTGTCGGCCGGCGCATCGGCGTGCGATGGGCGCCCTGGAGTGAACCCGGGCTGCGGCCGTTCAGGGCGCAGGCATGTCCCGGTACACCGGCTCGCTGCTGAGCACCTTCAGTCCGTCCGGCCCACTGTGCAGCAGCCGTTGCTCCCCGATCGCCTGTTGCCACTGCAGACGGAAACCGTCCGCATCGGGGAGTCGGGCGGCCAGCGCGATGAGGTGCTCGCGGGCCTGCGGGCCCTCGCTGTCGAACTGGCCCCAGCGTTGATCGTGGCAATGGATGATCAAGCGATAGTGGCTCATGCCGGGCTCGGCCAGTAGAGGCTGTCCGGGGTGGAGCGCGCACCGAAGATGGCCTGGCCGACGCGCACGACGGTAGCCCCTTCTTCGATGGCGATCTCGACGTCGCCTGACATGCCCATGGAGAGTTCCTCCAGGCTGATGCCCGCCGGCAGCGTGGGGCGCAGCCGCTCGCGCAGGTCGCGCAGTCTCGCGAAGCACGGCCGTACCTGTTCCGGATCGGGCGAGAACACTGCCAGCGTCATCAACCCGCGTACGCGCAGGTTGGAGAAGGCCGGCAGCTGTTGCACGAAATCGGCGACCTCGATCGGGTCCAGGCCGTACTTGCTGTCCTCGCCGGAGGTGTTGACCTGCACGAACACGTCCAGCGTGCGCTGCTCCAGTTCCAGCCGCTGATCCAGTGCCTGTGCCACGCGCAGGCTGTCCAGCGCCTGGAACTCACTGGCGAAGCGCGCCACGTCGCGCGCCTTGTTGGTCTGCAGGTGGCCGATCACCGACCAGCGCAGGCCGGGCAGGTCGGCCATGGCCGCGGCCTTGCGCTGGGCTTCCTGTACCTTGTTCTCGCCGAGCTCATGGCAGCCGGCGTCCCACGCCATGCGCAGGCGGGCTTCATCGACGGTCTTGCTGACCGGCAGCAGCCGCACGCTGGCCGGATCGCGACCGGCCAGCGCGCAGGCGCGGGCGATGCGCTCGCGGACCGCCTGCAGGTTGTGGCGGATCTCGTCGACAGTGGTGGCCTGGGGCCAGGTGGGGGCAGCGATGGGCATGGGGAGCTCCGGAAGCGGGGACGGCTGCAAGGTGGCAGCGCACGTGCAACACTGTCCCGTGACGATGAACATATTGGCATAGGACAAAATGAAAATCACCGGCCAGACCGCCAGTGCGGTGTTCGAGAGCATCCGCCAGCAGATCCTCAGTGGCGCGCTGGTGCCCGGGCAGCTGCTGCCCCCGGTTCGCGATCTGGCGCTCGCACTGGGGATCAACCGCAACACGGTCGCATCGGCCTACAAGCGACTGGACGCGGCCGGTCTGGCCCAGACCCAGGGCCGGCGCGGCACCGTGGTCAGTGCACGGCCCAGCCCTGGGGCGCAGGAGGGCACGCAGGCGGGCTCGGCACTGCACGATCTGGCCAGTGGCAATCCGGATCCGCGCTGCCTGCCGGACCTGCGTGCGTTGTTGCCGGCGCGGCCGCCACGCCTGTACGGCGCAGCGACGATCGATCCGGTGCTGGCTGAACTGGCGCATCAGCAGCTGGCTTCGGATTGTCCGGCCGGCTATGCGCTGGAGCTGGCGCACGGTGCGGTCGATGCGATCGAACGTGTGCTGGCCTGCTGGTTGCTGTGCGGTGATCCCGTGGCGGTCGAGAACCCGTGTTTCCTCGGCAGCCTCAATACGATGCGTGCGGCCGGCTACGACGCTGTGGCGGTGGCGATCGACGACGAGGGCATGCAGGTCCAGGCGCTGGAACAGGCGCTGGCCGCCGGCGCGCGGGCGGTACTGCTGACCCCGCGTGCGCACAATCCCACCGGCGCCAGCCTCAGCCGGCGACGTGCGCGCGCGCTGCGCCAAGTGCTGGAGCGCTACCCGCAGGTGCTGGTGCTGGTCGATGACCATTTCGCATTGTTGTCCCGGCAGCCGTATCACGCGGTGATTCCGCCAACGACCCGGCGTTGGGCGTTGCTGCGCTCGCTGTCCAAGTCATTGGGGCCGGACCTGCGCCTGGCGTTGGTTGGCTGTGATGCCGAAACCGCAGCCCGGTTACGCCTGCGGATGGCACCGGGTACCGGTTGGGTCAGCCATCTGCTGCAGGACGCGGCGGCCGCGGCGCTGGGGTCTGGCCGGGTGGCAGCGCGGATGAAACGGGCCGGGGATGATTACGTGGCGCGCCGGGAGGTGTTGCGGCAGGCGCTGCGGGCCGAAGGCATCGCGGTGGGCGCGCAGATGGATGGGTTGAACCTGTGGCTGCCGCTGCAGCGTGACAGCCAGCCGCTGGTGATGGCCCTGGCCCAGCGCGGCTGGCAGGTACGCGGCGGCGAAGTGTTTTCGGTCCACACGCCGGTGCACGGGGTGCGGATCACCACCGCCACGCTGACCGCGACCGACGCAAGGCGCTTCGCCCGGGATCTGCGCGAGGCGCTGGCCGCTCGGGTTCAGGGGGCAGCGGCAGCGTTGGGGCTGACGTAGTGCGACTGTTCGTCCTCGTTGAGGAAGATCAGTTCCGGCTTGCCCTGCCAGGAGGTCAGCATAGCGCCGGTGCTGTTCTGGTGTTTGACCACCAGGGTCGCGCCCCGGTCCGGATTGGCGGTGACCTTGAACACTTCGGTGGTGCCGCTGGCATCGTCCAGGGTAAGGATGGCCTCGTCACCGACATCGGCGGTACCGTAGCCGCCGCGCTCGGAACCATCGGCGCCCAGCAGGATCAGGCCCGACAGCGGTGAGGCGCGCGGCCCCTGGGTGACCCCTTTGGTGAGTGGATCGGGCACCGGTGCGCCGAGGATCACCCGCGCCTGGCCGCTGGCATCGCGGATCACCAGGCCGCGTGCGGTGATGACACGCTCATCGGACTGGCTCTGGTGCAGGCGCAGCGCGGTCCAGCCGGAGACGGCCAGGGCAAGGCTGGAGACGACCAGCGTGGTAAGCGTCAGGGCGCGCGACATGGGTTCTCCGGATCCTTGGAAGGTTGCGACCATACCGGATAGGCCATTGACGGCACCAGTCGGAAAATTCTGGAATTACCACCAGACCGTGAACCCGGTCACGGGATGGCTCAGCGGAAATCGCGGCTGTGGGTACGCACCCCGTCGATCAGCGTATCGATGTTGTGCATCTGGCGGACGATCAGGTGCTGCACGCCGTCCACGCGTTCCAGGCGGCCATCGATCTGCATCATCCGGGCTTCGACCAGCACGCGGTGCTGCCGGTCGGCGATCTTGCGCCAGACCACCGCGTTGACCATGCCGCATTCGTCTTCCAGGGTGAGGAAGGTGACCCCGCTGGCGGTCTGCGGGCGCTGGCGCATGCGCACCAGCCCGGCAAAGCGCACGCTGCGCCCGTGTGGCAGCGCGGCCAGTTCATCGGAACGGTGGCAACGGCGCTGACGCAGCTGGCTGCGGATGAAGGAGACCATGTGCCGGCCCAGCGTGGTGCCGGTGGTGTTGTAGTCGGCCTGCATGTCCTGGAAGGCGCTGGGCAGCGGCAGTGGCACGGCGGCTTCGGTGGTGGCACGGGCGGTCTCGAACAGCGGCAGCGGCTTCTCCACGCCGGAGACTTCCCAGCGCGCGCGATGGCGATGGCCGCTCAAGCCCTTGAGTGCGCCGGCATCGGCCAGCAGGCCTTGATGGCGGCGGTCCAGCCGGGCGCGCTGGCTCAGGTCGGCGACGCTGTCGAAGGGGGCGCGGGTGCGTGCCTGCACCACGCCGGTGGCGACATCTTCGCTGAAGCCATCGATCAGGCGCAGCCCCAGCCGGATGCCGAACGGCCGGCCCGGCGAGGCGGGAGGCACCAGCGTGCAGTCCCATGTGCTGTAGCGCACATCCACCGGCAGCACCGGCACGCCATGGCGGCGCGCGTCCTGCAGGATCTGGTCCGGGGTGTAGAAGCCCAAGGGCTGGCTGTTGATCAGGCTGGCGGCAAACGCGGAAGGGTGGTGGCACTTGAGCCAGCAGCTGACATAGGTGATCAGCGCGAAGCTGGCCGCGTGGCTTTCCGGAAAGCCATAACTGCCGAAGCCCTTGATCTGGTCGAACAGGCGCTCGCCATAGTCGCGGCTGTAGCCGTTGGCGGCCATGCCGGCAAGCAGCTTGTCGCGGTGGGGTTCCAGCCCACCGTGGCGTTTCCACGCCGCCATCGAGCGGCGCAGTGCGTCGGCCTGCCCGGGGCTGAAGCCGGCGGCGGCGACGGCCAGCTGCATCACCTGTTCCTGGAACAGCGGCACGCCGAGGGTGCGCTTGAATACCTTCTCCAGGGCGGGCGGGTAGTCGATCTCTTCGATGCCTTCTTCCTTCAGCCGCTTCCGTCGATTCAGATACGGGTGAACCATGTCGCCCTGGATCGGGCCCGGGCGCACGATCGCCACTTCGATCACCAGATCGTAGAAACAGCGTGGCTGCATGCGCGGCAGCATCGCCATCTGCGCGCGCGACTCGATCTGGAACACGCCCAGGGTATCGGCGCGGCAGATCATGTCGTAGGTGGGCGCATCGCCCTGCGGAATCTTCGCCATGGTCATCCGCGGTCCGCCATGCGCTTCCAGCATCGCCAGGCATTTGCGTACCGCGGTGAGCATGCCCAGCGCCAGGCAGTCGACCTTCATCAGGCCGGTGACGTCCAGGTCGTCCTTGTCCCACTGGATCACGGTGCGGTTGTCCATGGCCGCGTTTTCCACCGGTACCATCGTGGACAAGGGGTGTTCGGAAATCACGAAACCGCCCGGGTGCTGGGACAGGTGGCGCGGGAAGTCGACCAGTTCACTGGTCAGCGCCACCACGCGTCGCATCAACGGGGTCTCCGGATCGAAGCCGCGTTCGCGCAATGCCTCGGGCAACGGCTCGTGGCTGCTCCAGCGGTCCAGGCAGGCGGCCAGTTCGTTGACCTGGTCCGGCGGCAGGCCCAGCACCCGCGCCACATCGCGCACCGCGCTGCGGCCACGGTAGCTGATCGCCACGGCGGTCAGTGCCGCACGCTCGCGGCCGTAGCGGTTGAACACGTACTGCAGCACTTCCTCGCGGCGTTCGTGTTCGAAATCGATGTCGATGTCCGGTGGCTCGTCGCGCTCGGCGGAGATGAACCGTTCGAACAGCAGCTCCATCTCACTGGGATCGATCTCGGTCACGCCCAGCACGTAGCACACCGAGGAATTGGCGGCCGAGCCGCGGCCCTGGCACAGGATCTGCTGGCCGCGCGCGAAGCGCACGATGTCGTGCACGGTCAGGAAATAGGACTCGTACTGCTTGGTATGGATCAGCGCCAGCTCGTGTTCGATCTGGTGGCGCTGCCGGGGCGTCTCGCCCGCTGGCCATCGCCATCGCATGCCTTCTTCCACCAGCACCCGCAGCCAGCTGGCCGGGTCGTGGCCGGCCGGCACCAGTTCGCGTGGGTAGGTGTACTGCAGTTGCTTGAGATCGAAGTGGCAGCGCTCGGCGATGCGCACGGTTTCGGCCAGCAGCTCGGGCGGGTAGAGCGTGGCCAGGGCCTGGCGGGTACGCAGGTGGCGCTCACCGTTGGGGAACAGGCGCCAGCCGGCTTCGCCGAGTGTGCAGTGGTGGCGGACCGCAGTGAGGGTGTCCTGCAGCGCGCGGCGGCGGCGCACATGCATGTGCACATCGCCGCTGGCCACCAGTGGAATGCCCAGGTCGCGACCGAAACGACGCAGCCGCTGCAGGCGCGCGCGGTCGTCGGCCTCGCGGTGCAGTTCAACCGCCAGCCACAGCCGCTGCGGGAAACAGGCCTGCAGCCACTGTGCATCCTCGATCCCGGGGCTGGGAACGACCCACAGGCACAACAGGCCCGCGTGCAGCTGTTCCATGTCGCTGCGCAGGCAGCGGTACTCGCCCTTGGGTGCACGCCTGCGGCAGGTGGTGATCAGCTGGCACAGCGCGGCGTAGCTGCCCTGATCGGTGCACAGCAGCACCAGTTTCGGGCCGTCTTCCAGTTGGAATTCAGCGCCGGTGATCAGGGGCAGTGCGTGCTTCTGCGCGGCCTGCCAGGCGCGCACGATGCCGGCCAGCGAGCACTCATCGGTGATCGCCAGCGCGCGGTAGCCCTGGCCCTTGGCACGCGCGAACAACTCCTCGGCGATGGACGCGCCACGCTGGAAACTGAAGGCCGACAGGCAATGCAGCTCGGCGTAGTCGGGCAGGGGCGCGCTCATGCGAACCAGCCGTGCAGCATGAACGGCCCGCTGCGTGCATCGGCGGCGGTATACGCCCACCCGCGTTGGCCCTGCGTGGTTTCCACCACGTAATAGTCGCGGCGGATGTCCCCGGCATCCCACCACCCCGATTCGATCCGTTCCGGTCCGGACAGGATGCGCAGGTGGGGATCCTGCAGCGCCTGCGGCTGGGCCAGCAACCAGCCCGGGCGCATCGGCAGCGGCGGCGGCGGTGCTTTGGGGGCGCCCTTGGCATCGCCGGTCGCGCGTTCGGGCCGATGGTCGGCGCGCAGCCCCAGCCCCTGCACGGCGTCATCGCCGAGCCGGGCACGCAGGCGTTCGCGCAACTGCTCCCACGGCATCGCCTGCTGCGGGCGCGGGTCGAACAGATCGCGTGCGGCCGGCACGAATGGCGGCAGCTGCTCGGCCTGCAGGCGCAGGCCACGGCTGCCGGCGGGCAACTGCAGATGATCGACGCGGTTGCGGGCCAGTTCGAACAGCATTGCCGGTTCGCGTTCGGGGGCGAGCAGGCCGATCGAGAGCCGTGTGTCGGGGTGGTTTTCGTGTTCGAACCACAGATCGAACTGCAGCACGCCGCCATCGCGCGAGCACAGGAACGCGGCCAGGTCGGCGGTCAGGCGCCGCAGCGGGAACAGCATCGCCTGGGTGGACTCGACCTCGTACTCGAACTCGATGCGCGCATCGAAGCGGTCCGGTGGCTGGAAATAGCGCAGCGGTGGCGTGCTGATACCGCGCAGTGCATCCAGATGCGCCAATACCTGCGGCGGGAAGCGCCGGGCCAGGCTCTCGCGCGGCAGGCCGAACGTGGCGCCCAGCGTGCGCAGGCCCGAGCGCGCGAGCACCGTGACCGCCTCGGCCGGCAACCCGCTGCGTTCGATCGGCACCTGGGCCAGGGCCGCGTCCAGCTGGGGTGCAGCCACGCCGAGCCGCCCATGCACGCGGGCCAGCACGCTGGCGGCATGCGGATTCGGTGCGGCCACCAGCCGATGCCGGAAACCCAGTTCGGTCAGGCCACGGGTGAGCCGCTGCTCGACCTTCGGCCAATCACCGAACAGCGCGCGGCTGGCCCGGATTTCCAGCGCCATCGCATGCGGGAAATCCAGGCTGACCTGTGAGCTGATGCCGTACAGCCAGCTGGCCAGCAGGTGGCGGGTGGCCTGCTCGGCGCGTGGGTCGTACTCCACGGTGAGCACGTCGCGGGTCAGCACCTGGGCGGCCGAGAGCAGCATGCCGCGGCGCAGCCCGCGCTGCCGGGCCGAGGGGCTGACCGCGTGCAGCACGCGCCGCTGCGCCGGGCCGGTGACCAGCACCAGCGGCGCGTCCGGATCGGGTTGCTGGCGCAGGGCGGCATCCAGCGCCAGGTGCGGCAGCAGCAGGCAGGCCCAATCCACGGCGGCGGCTCAATGGGCCACGGCCAGCGGCAGCGGCTGTACCGGTGCCAGCCCGCCACGGCACTTGAGCACCCGCACCTGGCCATCGTCGAGCTGCAGGCGCAGCGCGGCCGGGGAGGGATTGCGCGCATGCCGGGCATCGCGGAAGGAAAAGCCCAGGCACTGGCCGGTTTCAGCGGCCACCTGCAGCCGGCGCAGCGCGCGGTCATCGGCCTGCTGCGGCCAGCACAGCACTGCCGCGCAGGCAGCCGAGCGCAGGCATTGTTCGGCCGCCCACAACGCATCGCGCGGGCTGGCCTGGACCACCTGCACCTGGCTCAGTGCCAGCCCGGCGCGTGCCCAGGCCGGGGCATGCGGCAGGTGCGGCGGGGCGATCAGCACCACGGTCTGCTGTTGCTGGCTCAACCGCGCCAGGGTCGGCCAGACCAGCGCCAGCTCACCGACCCCGGGCGAGGCCAGCAGCACTTCCGACAGGGCCGAGGGCGGCCAGCCACCACCGGGCAGGCGGGCATCCAGTGCCGGGTGGCCGGTCGGGTGCGGCGCTACCTCGGGGAACGCCGTACGTGGCTGCCCCCGCCAGACCCGGCGGGTTTCCAGCAGCCGGTCCAGGGCCAGCACGGCGCCCATCAGCGGGCCTCCCGGCAGGGCTGGAGCAGGCGGAAACGGGCGGGAAACAAGGGCATGGCGGCGAGTATCGGCAGCACGCGTGTCAAAGGCTGAGACCGACAATCCTACCCGCAATTAGTAAAAATGCTAACGAATTCGACGGCCGGATTCCGAAGCGGTTGAGGGTGATGAATGCTTCAGCGAGAGCCTCCGCGCATGGCGTGGATCTACACGGGTTGGGGGCTGGGCGCCCTCTCGATGCACACCGAGCGGGGTGTTAGCGCCCCTGCGGATCAGGCCGGTGGTGCACGTACTCGACCACGGTGCCGTCCGGATGCACGGCGTTGAAGGCTGCGCCGGTCGGCACGACCTGCAGCGGGAAGATGATCTCCGCCCCGGCCGCCACCAGCCGCTCGTAGTACGGCTGCACGTCATCCACCAGCAGCGTGCCGGTGGTGGAAGTGAACGGGGCCAGCTTGTCCGGCGCGCCTTCGATCAGCAGGAACGCCCCGACCATCGCCAGGCGCAGGCCGGCCTCGGGGAACGGAAAGCCCGCATCGGCCACCACCCCCTGCAACTGCTCGTAGAACGCCACCCGCGCTTCCAGTTCGCCTGGGCCGACGAACACCCGGATCAGCACCCGCGGGCTGCGTTGCCGGGAGGTGTCGTTGCGGTCGCGCCAGAGTTGATCGAAGTGGCGGTGTGGGGGCATGCGGTCGCTCCGGGACGTGAGCGGTCATTATCGATCCGCGATCCACCGGGAACCGGGCTGGGCTCATGACCACCGGTGATGGTGTGATAACCCCGCATCGCCCACCACGCCAGCAGTGCCAGCAGCGAGACGGCAGCGCCGGCCATGCACACCCCGGGCCAGCCGAAGGCGGCATACAGCGCACTGCCGGCCAACGCGCCCAGCCCGCTGCCTGCCGCGTAGAACAGCATGTAAGCGGCGATCACCTGTGCCTGCGCGTGCGGTGCGGCGGCCAGGATCCGGCTCTGATTGGTGACGTGCAGCGCCTGCACGGCCAGATCGAGCAGCAGCACGCCCAGCACCAGCCAGCCCAGGTGATGGGACATCGCCGCGATCGGCGCCCAGCTCAGCAGCATCAGCCACAGGGCCCCGGTGGTGACCCGCCCGGCATGGCCCCGGTCACTCCAGTGCCCGCTGCGGGCCGCGGCCAACGCACCGAGCACGCCGACCAGCGCGAAAGCGCCGATGGCGGTGTGGCTGAGGGCATAGGGTGGCGCGCTGAGTGGCAGGCTCATGCTGCTCCAGAACACCCCGAACACGGTGAACAGCAGCAGGCCCAGCACGCCGCGCTGGCGCAGCACCGGCTGCTGCCGCAGCAGCGCGAACAAGCCGGTCCGCGCGTCGTGTGCGGCCGACACAGGCAATCGCGGCAGCCGTGCCCACAACAGGGTGCCGGTCACGATCATCAGCACTGCCGAGAGCAGGTACACCGCGCGCCAACCGCCCAGATCGGCCACCGCCCCGGCCACCACCCGTGCCAGCAGCAACCCGACCACCACGCCTGCCTGTGCGGCGCCGACCACCCGGCCACGCTCGTGCTCGCCCGCCGCGGCGGCGGCGTAGGCAATCAGCCCCTGGGTCATCGCGGTGCCGAGCAGGCCCACCGCCAGCATCCCCAGCAGCAGGCTCCAGGCCTGCGTGGCCAGCGCGACGGCCAGCAGCGCCAGCACCAGGCCGCCGGTCTGGACCGCCATCAGGCGGCGGCGGTCCATGCGGTCGCCCAGCGGTACGATCCATAACAAGGCGGCGACCGAACCGAGTTGGGTCGCCGCGATCACCGTGCCGATGCGGCCGGTGCTGATCTGCAGGTCGGCAGCCAGAGCGTCCAGCAGGGGCTGGGCGTAATAGACATTGGCCACGCTCAGGCCGGCCGCGCAGGCGAACAGCATCAGCAGGGACGAGGGGAGCGGGGAGGGGGAAGTGCCGGATGCGCTGGTCGCCATCATTAGGTCTCAAAATAGAACCAGTTGATTCTGCAGGATGTGGTTCTAAAATGAAACTATGAGCGGAGAATCCTGATGGCCACCGAGTCGATGACACCCTGCCCGGTCGGGCGCGCGCTGGACCTGGTCGGCGACCGCTGGTCGCTGCTGATCGTGCGCGAGGCGTTCGATGGAGTAGGGCGCTTCAGTGATTTCCAGCGCCGCCTCGGGATGTCGCGCAGCATGCTCAGCCAGCGCCTGCAGGCCTTGCTGGAGGCCGATGTGCTGACGCAGCAGCCGCTGGAGGAGGGGCGCAGTTACCAGCAATACGTGCTCACCGAACGCGGCCGCGCGCTATTCCCGCTGGTGGTGGCGCTGCGGCAGTGGGGCGAGGCCTTCCTGTTCGCGCCGGGCGAGCCGCGCTCGGTGCTGCAGGCCGACAGCGATGGCCTGCCCTTGGCGCTGATGCAGCCGCGTGACCAGCATGGGCAGGTGGTGGCGGCTGCCGACACCCAGCTGATCAAGCCGCCGTCGCCCTGATTCGGGCCGGGTTTCGCTGTCTCAAATGTAAGCATCCTGTTGACAGGCATGAACACGCTCGGACACTCTTCCGGGGTGAGGTGCCGGCAAGGGCCTCCCGGGTGGTGCGGCTGTCACGACGGGCGGAGGGGCCTGGACGTAGCCGTCATCGCCTTGCGTTGTAAACGGTTCCGCGCCCCTGCGCGTGGTTCCCGCCGATATGGCGCTGCACCCTTCTGCGGCAAGACTCCCTGGATTTATTGCGCAAGCAAAGGTGTTTCGTCCGCTCATGAAAACGATTTCAAAGCCCCTGGCCCTGACGGCCGCCATCGCGCTCTCGCTGAGCGCTTCTGCCTGGGCCGCTGCCCCGGCCGCCACCACCGACGCGTTCACCGTATTGACCCTGGAACAGACCCCGGGTGAGCTGGATGCGGCCGTGGTCGCCGCACAGCTGGAACAGCTGCAGGTCGATGCCGTGACGGTGCGCAACGTGGAGCGCCGCGCCGACCGCGTGGATCCGCTGCAGGGTCTGGCCGATGCGCTGGGCTATCACTATCGTTTCGTGACCGCCGATCCGGCCGCCGCGCAGCAGACCGGCAGCGTCGTGCTGACCCGCCTGCCGATCGAGGCCGAGTCGGGCACCGAACAGCCGTCGCTGAATTACCTGCGCCTCAACGATGGCCGCCATGTGGTCGCGCTGTACACCAGTGCCGCCGATGCCGCCGCGCTGCCGCCGCTGGTCACCGGCTCGCGCCTGGGCGCACCGGCCGTGCTGCTGGGCGCGGTGAGTGCCGATGCGGCCACCACCGCCGGCTTCGATCCGTCGCGTGTCGCGCTGGAAGCCAACGAAAGCTACTTCAGCGATGGCTTCCAGTCGGCTACCTCGGCCGCCATCAAGCTGCGCACCCATGACGGAAAGAAGGGCACCACCGCGGCTACGCTGCTGACCCTGGGCTACACCGCGCCGGTCGGTGGCGATACGCCATGGATGGACACCGGCCTGAACGCCGATGCCCGTGCCAAGGCACTGGTCGCGCAGATGACCGTGGACGAGAAGTTCCAGATGCTGCACAGCTACTTCGGGCTGGGCAAGGACGGCGGCCCGCTGCCCGAAGGTGCGGTTGGTTCGGCCGGCTTCGTGCCGGGCGTGCCGCGCCTGGGCATTCCGGCGCAGCAGTCGGCCGATGCCGGCGTCGGCGTGACCAACCCGGGTGGCCTGCGCAAGGGTGACCATGCCACGGCGATGCCGTCGGGCCCGTCCACCGCATCGAGCTGGAACCCGGACATCGCCTTCGCCGGCGGTGCCACCATGGGTCGCGAAGCCTGGCAGCAGCGCTTCAATATCCTGCTGGCCGGCAGCGTCAACCTGCAGCGCGACCCGCGCAACGGCCGCAACTTCGAATACGCCGGTGAAGATCCGCTGCTGGCCGGCGTGCTGGTCGGCGAGTCGATCCGCGGCGTGCAGAGCCAGCACGTGATCTCCACGATGAAGCACTTCGCGCTGAACGACATGGAGACCTCGCGCAATTTCCACAGCGCCGAGATCGGCGAGCAGGCGATGCGCGAATCGGACCTGCTGGCGTTTGAAATCGCCATGGACATCGGCAAGCCGGGTTCGGCGATGTGCTCGTACAACCGCATCAACGGCACCTACGGCTGCGAACACGATTACCTCATGAACGAGGTGCTCAAGCAGGAATGGAAGTTCCCCGGTTTCGTGATGTCCGACTGGGGCGGCGTGCACAGCGGCTCCAAGGCGGCGCTGGCCGGCCTGGACCAGCAGTCGGCCGGTGAAGTGTTCGACAAGGCGGTCTACTTCGATGAGCCGCTGCGCCTGGCCGTGGCCGGTGGCGTCGTGCCGCAGGCGCGCCTGGACGACATGGTCGGCCGCATCCTGCGCACCATGTTCGCGCACGGCAACTTCGACCTGCCGCCGGTGCACGAGCCGATCGATGACGAGGCCGGCTTCCTGGCCGCGCAGCGCACCGTCGAAGAAGGCAGCGTGCTGCTGCGCAATGCCGATGACCTGCTGCCGCTGGGCAAGGACGTGCAGCGCATCGTCATCATCGGTGGGCATGCCGACAAGGGCGTGATCGGCGGTGGTGGTTCCTCGATGGTGGGCTGGACCGCCCGCGGCACCAATGCGGTGCCGGGCGTGATGCCGACCACCTGGCCGGGCCCGGTGATCTTCCACCCGTCCTCGCCGCTGGAAGCGCTGCGCGCCGAGCGTCCGGATGCCCGCATCGATTACGTGGATGGCCGCGATGTCGCGGCCGCCGCGCGCGCTGCCGCTGCGGCCGATGTCGCCATCGTGTTCGCCACCCAGTGGTCGGCCGAGTCGGTCGATCTGCCGCACATGCAGTTGCCGGACAACCAGGACGCGCTGATCGCCGGGGTGGCCAAGGCCAACCCGAAGACGGTGGTGGTGCTGGAAACCAATGGCCCGGTCGAGCTGCCGTGGCTGCAGCAGGTGCCGGCCATCCTGCAGGCCTGGTATCCGGGTATCCGCGGTGGTGAAGGCATCGCCGCGCTGCTGACCGGCAAGGTCAATCCGTCCGGCCGCCTCCCGGTGACCTGGCCGGTGGATGTCAGTCAGCTGCCGCGCCCGCACGTCAACGGCCTGGGCTTCAACCCGAAGAACAAGCCGGATGACACCATCGACTACGACATCGAAGGCGCCAACGTCGGCTACAAGTGGTTTGCCGCCAAGGGCCTGACCCCGCAGTACGCGTTCGGCCATGGCCTGTCCTACACCAGCTTCGGCTACGACAACCTGACGGTGGTGGTGGAAGGCCAGCGCGTGGTCGCCAGCGTGGATGTGCGCAACACCGGCAAGGTCGCCGGTGCGGATGTGCCGCAGCTGTACCTGCAGCTGCCGCAGGGCAGCACCACCCCGATCCGCCTGATCGGCTTCCAGAAGGTGACGCTGCAGCCGGGCGAAAGCCGCCGGATCCGCATCGAAGCCGAGCCGAAGACGCTGGCCAGCTTCGACACCGCCGACAAGCAGTGGAAGATCGCCGGTGGGCAGTACGAAGTGCAGCTCTCGCGCGCGGCCAATGCACCGGTGCAGCGCGTGCCGCTGGAGCTGGCCGGGCAGGTGGTCCGCTGAACTGACGGGCAGGGCACGACCGTGGGTCGTGCCTCCGGTCACCCCGGCAGGTGCTCGCGCAGGTGCGCCAGCAGCAGCCGGACCCGGCGCGAGGGCTGGGCGGTGTTGGGAAACACCGCATACACTCCCTGGCGCGGGAAGCAATGACGGCGCAGGATCGGCAGCAGCCGGCCCTGCGCCAGATCGTCATCGATCAACCACTGCGGCAACACGGTCGCGCCGGCCCCGGCCAGCGCGAACGCCCGCAGGGTGGAGGCGTTATCAACCGTGACCACCGCATGGGCGGGGTTGCAGGCAAACAGCTGGTCGCTGCCATCGGGCGCCACCAGTGGGAGATCCGCCAGGCGCGGATAGCCCAGCCTTGGCAGCGTGCGGACCCAGTCCGGATCATCGCGCGCGGCCTCATCGGGCAGCGTGGCCAACAACGACGGTGAGGCGACCGCGCATAGCGCGTGTTCGTCCAGCAGGGTCGCGCGCAATTGCGAGTCCTGCAGGCGGCCCAGGCGGATCGCGAGATCGAACCGCTCGGGAATCAGGTCCGCCGGTGCCGGGGAGGTCGAAAGATGCAGGCGCAGCTCGGGATGCAGGGCACGGAACGACTCCAGCACCGGCACGACCCGGGCGATCGCATATTCCGGTGTGGTGGTCAGGCGCAGCGTGCCGCGCAGCTGCAGCTGTTCGCTGCGTGCTTCCTCGATGGCGAGCTCGGCGGTGGCCAGCAGCGCCGTGCAGTGCTGGTAGAAACGCTCGCCGGCTTCGGTCAACGCCAGGCTGCGGGTATTGCGCACCAGCAGGGTTACACCGAGTTCCTGTTCCAGCCGCTTGAGGTTGAAGCTCACCACCGCGCGGCTCTGGCCCAGGCGTTGCGCGGCAGCGGTCAGGCTGCCGGCATCGACAATCGTCTTGAAGGTCTCGAAGCGGTCCAGACTGACCATGGCGGCACGCTGACTGTCAAAAATGGTTTGACAGTCTTGCATCCGCTTGCCCGTATATCCAGCCGGCCGCAACGCGCATGCTGCCGCCTCGCAATCGGAGCGCGTCATGACATACCGGGCCAGGGTGGAAACGCTGTACCTGCTGGGATTCTCGCTGGACCTGGTGAACATGTTCATCGGGACCGTCGCGTATCCGGCCATCGCCAACGACCTGCACGCGTCCGTGCCGCAGCTGGCGTGGATCGGCAATGCCTACATGCTCGGGCTGTCCCTGGTCATTCCGCTGGGCAGCTGGTTGGCGGCGCGCCTGGGCGAACGCCGGGTGCTGTGCCTCTCGCTGGCCCTGTTTACCGTGGGCGCCGTGCTGGCAGGCACCGCGCCGAGCATCGAGTGGCTGATCGCGTGGCGCCTGCTGCAGGGGCTGGGCGGTGGGCTGTTGATTCCGGTGGGGCAGGCGATGGCCTACCGCGAATGCCCGCCGGCCGACCGCGCGCGTCTGACCGCCCGCATCATGGCGGTGGCACTGCTGGTGCCGGCGCTGTCACCCACACTGGGCGGCCTGCTGGTGGAGTGGGGCTCATGGCGCGGCGTGTTGCTGGTCAGTGTGCCGCTGGCCATGGTGGCCTTGGCGCTGGCGGCGTGGTGGGTGCGTCCGCGTGAGCCGGTGGTCGTACCTGCGCTGGACGGTCGCGGGCTGCTGTTGGGCTCACTGGGCCTGAGCGTGTTGCTGGTTACGCTGAGCCTGTTGGCAGAGCCGGGGCAGCGGATGCTCGGCGCGGGCCTGCTCGTGGTCGCCATCCTGGTGCTGGCGTTGTATGCCCGCAGTGCGCGCCGTACCGATCACCCGGTCCTGCAATGGTCGCTGCTGCGGCATGCATCGCTGCGGCTGGCGATGCTGATCTATCTGCTGGTACCCGGGACCTTCATCGGCACCCAGCTGGTGGCCACGCTGCTGCTGTATCGCCAGGGCTACGGCGCCGCGGCCATCGGTGGCTTCATGCTGCCGTGGGCGATCGCCTCGGCCTGCGCCATCGCCACCACACAGCACTGGCTGCCCCGCATCGGGGCGCGCCCACTGTTGAGCGCCGGCATGGGATGCCAGGCGCTCGGGATCGTGCTGCTGATCGGCGTGCAGGCCACTCACCCATGGCTGCCGGTACTGGCCTTCGCGCTGATGGGGCTGGGCGGGAGCCTGTGCAGCAGCAGCGCGCAGACGCTCGCGTTCCAGAGGCTGGCGGACGAAGAGCTGCTGCCGGGTAGTGCGCTGTGGAATCTCAACCGCCAACTCAGCTTCTGTCTGGCCGCCGCGCTGTTGGCCTGTGTGCTGGCGGTGCTGTCCTCCGTGCTGCCAGCGCATGCGTTCCCGCTCACCCTGATGCTGGCGGCGGGCATGAGCCTGCTGCCGATGCTTCTGCTATGGCGCCTGCCGGCGTCTTCCCTTGCCTTGAGAGCCTCCCCATGAATGACACGCTTGCCTTCAACGAGATCCATGACCTGCATGTGCTGATCGAAGACTGGTTCACCGGCCGCTCGCCTGTGGCTGCGCTGGGCACACTGCTGGCCCGCTTCAGCGAGGACTTCAGCATGGTCGGGATCCGTGGCGTCCGCCTGGACAAGCCCGCGCTCGCCGACCTCTTCGCCTCCGCCCATGGCAGCCGGCCCGGGCTCCAGATCACGGTCGATGCAATGCAGTACCTGCCGCTCGCGCCCGCCGCCTGCGCGGTGCGCTATCGCGAGGATCAGATCGGCGCGGATGGCACCGGCCATCGACGTGAGGCCTTGGTGGTTCTCGTGAGCCGCCCGGACGGCACGCTGCGCTGGCAGGCTTTGCATGAAACGGTGGTTGGCAGCTGAATGCGGGCAAAGACACGGCGCCGGGCCGTTCGGCATCTACCGGGGCGCGCCGGGCAGCGCTAGGCTGCGGAGGTTGCCATCACTGCCGGGAGAGAGCCCATGCGTGTGCGTGTATTGCCAGTTGCGCTGTTGAGTCTGATGGTTGCGGCCAGTGTGTCGGCGCAGACCTCGCCGATGACCCCGGACATTCCAGCCAAGGGCTTCGTGACGCCCACGGCGCAGGACAACTACGACAAGCGTGTGGTGATGGTGCCGATGCGTGATGGCACGAAGCTCTATACGGTGATCGTGGTACCCAAGGGCGCCAGGAATGCGCCGATCCTGCTGACCCGCACGCCCTACGATGCGGCCAATCGTGCCAAGCGCATGGATTCGCCGAACATGCGTGACATCCTGCCGCAGGGCGATGAAGTGTTCGTGGATGGCGGCTACATCCGCGTGTTCCAGGACATCCGCGGCAAGTACGGCTCCGAGGGCGATTACGTGATGACCCGGCCGCTGCGCGGGCCGCTCAACAACACCAAGGTCGACCACGCAACCGATGCCTGGGACACCATCGATTGGCTGGTCAGGCACGTGCCAGAAAGCAACGGCAAGGTGGGCATGCTGGGCTCGTCCTACGAGGGCTTCACCGTGGTGATGGCACTGACCAACCCGCACCCGGCGTTGAAGGTGGCCGCGCCGCAGAGCCCGATGATCGATGGTTGGATGGGCGACGACTGGCTCAACTACGGCGCGTTCCGGCAGGTCAATTTCGGCTACTTCACCGGCTAGTTGGCCAAGCGCGGCAAGGGCCCGGCGATTCCCAGCGTGGGCTACGACGATTACACCACCTTCCTGCGCGCCGGCTCGGCCGGTGACTACGCCAGGGCCAACGGGCTGGACCAGTTGCCGTGGTGGCACAAGCTGATCGAGCACCCCAGCTACGATGCGTTCTGGCAGGAACAGGCGCTGGACGCGCGCATGGCCAGGACCGAACTGAAGGTCCCCACGATGTGGCTGCAGGGCCTGTGGGACCAGGAAGACATGTGGGGCGCGGTGCACAGCTATGCGGCGATGGAGCCGCGTGACACCGGCAACACGCTGAACTATCTGGTGATGGGGCCTTGGCGGCACAGCCAGGTCAACTATGACGGCAGCAGCCTGGGCGCATTGAAGTTCGAGGGCGACACCGCGCTGCAGTTCCGCCGCGATGTACTCAAGCCGTTCTTCGATCAGTACCTGGTCGATGGCGCGCCCAACGCGCAGACACCGCCGGTGTTGATCTACAACACCGGGGAGAACCATTGGGACAAGCTGCAGCAGTGGCCGCGCAGCGCGGCGCAGTCCCGGCCGCTGTACCTGCGCGCGGGCGGCAGGCTGTCCTTTGAAGCACCACAGGCGGGGGAGGCCACGTTCGAGGCATATGTATCCGATCCGGCCAAGCCGGTGCCGTTCGTACCGCGCCCGGTGCGGTTTGCTGACCGCGACATGTGGACGAGTTGGCTGGTGAAGGACCAGCGCTTCGTGGATGGTCGCCCGGACGTGCTGACCTTCGTCAGCGAGCCGTTGACCGAGCCGCTGCGGATCGGTGGCGCGCCGCAGGTCAATCTGCAGGCGGCCACGAGTGGCAGCGACAGCGACTGGGTGGTGAAACTGATCGATGTGTATCCGGACCAGACCCCGTCGACGCCGGAGATGGGCGGCTACGAGCTGTCGGTCTCGATGGCGATCTTCCGTGGCCGGTATCGCGAAAGCTTCAGCGACCCGAAGGCGATCGCGAGCAACCAGGTGCTGGATTACAAATTCGGTCTGCCGACCGCGAACCATGTGTTCCAGCCGGGCCACCGGGTGATGGTGCAGGTGCAGTCGAGTCTGTTCCCGCTGTACGACCGCAACCCGCAGACGTTCGTGCCGAACATCTACCTCGCCAAGCCGGGCGATTACCAGAAGGCAACGCAGCAGGTCTGGCATTCGCCGCAGCAGGCCAGCTTCATTTCGTTGCCGGTGTACTGAACCCTTGAAGGAAGTGCCGGCCACCGGCCGCCACTTCCAGGATGCAGCGCATCTCGCCCTGGTGGGCCGGAACGTGCATCCGGCCCACCAGGATCAACACTCAACCGTCGATGGTCGGGTAGTCGGTGTAGCCGTGCGCGCCACCGCCGTACAGCGTGTCCTTGTCCAGCTCGGACAGCGCCACGCCCAGACGGAAGCGCTCGACCAGATCGGGATTGGCGATGAAGGGACGACCGAAGGCGACCATGTCGGCATAGCCGGAGGCGACCGCCGCTTCGGCACGCGCCTGGTCGTATCCGTTGTTGGCGATCCATGCGCCCTTGAACTTGGCGCGCAGCGCGGCGTAGTCGAAGGCGATGTTGTCGCGCGGGCCGCCGGTCGCGCCTTCGATCACGTGGATGAAAGCGAGCGGGCCGATGGCATCCAGACGCTCCACGGCGCGTTCGAACAACGGCTGCGGGTTGGAGTCGGCAGCGTCGTTGGCGGGCGTCACCGGCGAGAGACGTACGCCGGTGCGTTCTGCACCGATTTCCGAAACGATCGCGCTGACCACTTCATCCAGCAGGCGGGTGCGGTTCTCGATGTTGCCACCGTATTCGTCGGTGCGCTGGTTGCTGCCATCACGCAGGAACTGGTCGATCAGATAGCCGTTGGCGGCATGCACTTCCACACCGTCGAAGCCGGCCGTGATGGCGTTGCGTGCGGCCTGGCGATAGTCCTGGATCAGGCCGGGAATCTCGTCCAGGCGCAGGGCGCGCGGCTCGGAGACATCTTCAAAGCCCTTGGCGGTGAACGTCTTCGCATCGGCGCGCAGGGCACTCGGCGCCACCGGTACCTCGCCCTCGGGCAGCAGGCTGGTGTGCGAGATGCGGCCGACGTGCCAAAGCTGCAGCACGATCTTGCCACCGCGCGCGTGCACGGCGTCGGTGACCTTTTTCCAGGCATCGATCTGGTCCTGGCTGTAGATGCCGGGCGTATCCAGATAGCCCTGGCCCAACGGACTGATCTGGGTGGCTTCGGCGATGATCAGCCCGGCGCTGGCGCGCTGCTCGTAGTACTGGATGGCCAGAGGATTGGGAATGCGGTCCTTGATGGCGCGGTTGCGGGTCAGCGGTGCCATCGCGACGCGGTTGGCGACGTCGATGGCCCCCAGACGGGTGGGGGAGAACAGTTGGCCGTCAGTGGAATCTGTCATGGGCTTACCTTGGGGGAGGGCGACCGCCAGCGGCGGATGAAAGAAAGGATGTGGGCGTACGACCCCGAGCATAGGGGCAGGTGCGTTGCAGCGATGGGAAGGATTGTTGCGGAGCACGCTGTGCACGTTCTGTAACGTTTTCGCGGCGTATGGTCGAGGCATGGGCAGGCCGTGCCCGCAGCCTTATTCCAACCCGAGGAACAACGCGATGATTGATTATCAGCTCAAGGGAAAGGTCGCCATCGTCACCGGCGGCGTCTCCGGCATCGGCCTGGCCGTGGCCGAACTGCTGGCCGATTCCGGCGCGGCGGTGGCGGTGTGGGATCTCAAGGCCGACGCCGTCGAGAAGACCGCCGAGGCGCTGCGCAGCAAAGGGGTGAAATCGATCGGCATCGCCTTGAACGTCACCGACGAGCACGCGGTGGAAGCAGCCGTGAAGCAGACCGTGCAGGAACTCGGTGGGCTGGACATCGCAGTGAACAACGCGGGTATCGGCGGGCCGTCGGCGGCCAGTGGCGATTACCCCGTGGATGGCTGGAGGAACGTCATCGACGTCAATCTCAACAGCGTATTCGTGTGCCAGCGGGCGCAGATCCAGGCGATGCGCAGCACGGGCAAGGGCGGCAGCATCATCAACATGGCCTCCATCCTGGGCCAGGTCGGTTTCAACAATTCGGCGGCCTATGTCGCGGCCAAGCATGGCGTGGTCGGTCTGACCCAGACGGCGGCGTGGGAACACGCGGCGGACAAGATCCGCATCAATGCGGTGGGCCCGGGCTTCATCGCCACCCCGTTGCTGGACAAGATGGACCCGAAGGTGAAGCAGGCGCTGGAAAGCAAGCACGCGCTGGGACGCCTCGGCAAGCCGGAAGAAGTCGCCGCACTGGTGGCCTGGCTGGCCAGCGCGGATGCGGGTTTTGCAACCGGCACTTACTACGCGATCGATGGCGGATATCTGGCCCAGTAAGACACGTGGTGGCAGGCTCAGCCGGGCCTGCCACTGGTTTCACGGTCCCCAGACGCCCCTGTCTGCGACGCTCCGTCCATTGCCGGATGAGAGACGCAGATGGGACTGGAACAAGATCTATCGATCCTGCTGCGGATTGCCGTAGCCATGCTGCTGGGCGCCACGCTCGGCATCGAACGCGAGATGGGCAAGCACGCCGCCGGACTGCGCACGCACATGCTGATCGCCGGTGCAGCCGCACTGATTGTCGGCTTGGGCGACAGCATTGCCGAACACTTCCAGGAGGAACGCTACCGTGACCTGCTGCAGGTCGATCCGGTGCGTCTGATCGAGGCGGTGGTGGCCTGTGTCGGCTTCGTTGCCGCCGGCACGATCCTGCGGGGCTCGCGCGATGACCAGGTCAGCGGCCTTACCACTGCCAGTTCACTGATCATGTCCGCCGCGATCGGTATCGCGGTTGGCATCGGCGAGTATGTGATCGCTGTCGGCGTGAGTGTGTTGTGCCTGATCGTGCTGGTGGTATTCAGCCGTATCGCCAGAAAACTGGAGTCGTCATGAGCAGCGAACGTCCCTTCGAGATCCAGCGCATCGACCACGTGGTGCTGCGCGTGCAGGATCTGCCCCGCGCCGTGCGCTTCTACTGTGACGTTCTGGGCTGCACGGTCGCCCGCGAACGGCCGTCGCTGGGCATGGTGCATCTGCATGCCGGTGAGTCGCTGATCGATCTGATCAGCGTGGACGGTCCGCTGGGAATCAAGGGCGGGGCGGCGCCCGGGCGGGAAGGGCGCAATGTCGAGCATGTCTGCCTGCGCGTGGAACCGTTCGATGCCGAGCAGGTGCGCGTGCATCTGCAGGGACTGCAGGTAGAGCTCAGTGGGCCGGCCGAGCGCAATTACGGTGCCGAGGGCGATGGCCTCTCGCTGCGCCTGCGCGATCCGGACGGCAACTCGGTGGAACTCAAAGGTCGTTCGAACGACTGCGGCTGCTGAGTGGTAGGACCAATATTCGGACGTAGACCTATGGTCTAATAGGCTCGTCTCGCGTTTGGCGTTTCAATGCGGGCTGTTCCAACAGGCATGTTGGTTATTGGTAATACCAATAACCACTGTTGGACGTTCTCGGCTCGCGCGGTGCTGACCGCGCGGACCCCTGTCCGTCTTGATGAGATCCGCCGATGCAGGCCTGGCAACAACTGTATGACCCCGCTGGCAACCTCTGGCTGTCCAGCCTGATCGCGCTGCTGCCGATCGCTTTCTTCTTTGTCGCCCTGGCCGTGTTGCGCATGAAGGGCTGGCTGGCCGGCACGATCACCGTGGTGATCGCGTTGGCGGTGGCCCTGCTGTTCTATCGGATGCCCCTGTCGCAGGCGCTGGCAGCAGCCGGTTATGGCTTCGTCTACGGCTTGTGGCCGATCGCCTGGATCATTCTGGGCGCGGTGTTCCTGTACAAGGTCTCGGTCAAGACCGGACAGTTCGACATCATCCGGGCGTCGATCCTGTCGGTCACCGAAGACCAGCGCCTGCAGATGCTGATGGTCGGCTTTGCGTTTGGCGCGTTCCTGGAAGGGGCGGCCGGCTTCGGAGCGCCGGTGGCGATCACCGCTGCGCTGCTGGTCGGGCTGGGCTTCAAGCCGCTGTATGCCGCCGGCCTGTGCCTGATCGTCAATACCGCGCCGGTGGCCTTCGGCGCGATGGGCATTCCGATCATCGTGGCCGGGCAGGTGACCGGGCTGGATGCATTCGAGATCGGGCAAATGGCCGGGCGCCAGCTGCCGTTCCTGACCGTCATCGTGCTGTTCTGGATCATGGCGATCATGGACGGCTGGCGCGGCATCAGGGAAACCTGGCCAGCGGTGCTGGTGGCCGGTGGTTCGTTCGCGATCGCCCAGTACCTGACCTCCAACTTCATCGGCCCGGAGCTGCCGGACATCACCGCCTCGCTGACGTCGCTGGTCTGCCTGACCCTGTTCCTGCGCAAGTGGACGCCGGTGCGCATCTTCCGCTTCGATACCGAGAGCAGCGCAGAAGCTGCCGCCCAGGCACTGGAGGCACCGCGCTATTCCACCGGCCAGATCGTCAAGGCATGGTCGCCGTTCCTGATCCTGACCGCGATGGTCACGATCTGGAGCATCAAGCCGTTCAAGGCGCTGTTCGCCACCGGGGGTGCGCTGGAGCACTGGGTGCTCAAGATTCCGGTACCGGCGCTGGATCAGCTGGTGCTGAAAATGCCGCCGATCGTGCCGGTCCCGACCGGCTACGAGGCGGTCTACACGTTCGATGCGGTCTCGGCCACCGGCACGGCGATCATGCTGGGCGCGGTGATCGCGATCGTGCTGCTGAAGATGCGCCCGGCCGCGGCGCTGCGCACGTTCGGCGAAACCGCCCGGGAGCTCAAGGTGCCGATCTACTCCATCGGCATGGTGCTGGCGTTTGCCTTCATCGCCAACTACTCGGGCCTGTCGGCCACGCTGGCGCTGGCCCTGGCGCATACCGGCAAGGCCTTCACCTTCTTCTCGCCGTTCCTGGGCTGGCTGGGCGTGTTCCTGACCGGCTCGGATACGTCCTCCAATGCGCTGTTCTCCGCGCTGCAGGCCACCACTGCCCAGCAGATCGGCGTGTCCGAGGTGCTGCTGGTCGCGGCCAACACCACCGGCGGGGTGACCGGCAAGATGATCTCGCCGCAGTCGATCGCGATTGCCTGCGCGGCGGTCGGGCTGGCCGGCAAGGAATCGGACCTGTTCCGCTTCACGGTCAAGCACAGCCTGATCTTCACCGTGATGGTCGGCATCATCACCACGGTGCAGGCCTACTGGCTGACCTGGATGATTCCCTGAGCCCATGCGCGGCAGTCCGGCTACCGGCATCGACCCCATCGCCCGCCACGCGGGCGACAATGGCGGCATGAAGAACGAACGCCTGTCCGACAAGGTGGCCGCGCAGCTGCGCAGCCTGATCCGTGAGCACAACCTGCAGCCGGGTGACCGCCTGCCGGCCGAACGACCGCTGGCGGTGCAGCTGGGGGTCTCGCGCACGGCGCTGCGCGAGGCGATCGCGCAGCTGGCCAGCCAGGGCCTGCTGAACGCGCGGGTCGGCGGCGGCACCTACGTGAGCGAACCGGCGGCCCGTGCCCGGCAGGCCATCGATGAGCCGTTGATGCCGTACCTGCCGCTGTTCCAGGGCGACCCGGAATACCGCTTCGACGTGCTGGAGATCCGCCACGCGCTGGAAGGGGCAACTGCGTGGCACGCCGCCTTGCGCGCCACCGACGAAGACCGCGCGAAGATCCGCCAGGCCTTCGACACCATGATGGCTGCGCATGGCAAGGACGATCCGGCCGGCGAGGCACAGGCCGATGCGGCCTTCCACCTGGCCATCGCCGAGGCCTCGCACAACCTGGTGCTGCTGCAGGTGATGCGTGGCCTGTTCGAGCTGCTGCAGACCAACATCTCGCAGAGCCGCGAGAAGCTCTATACCTCCGCCCGCACCTTCGAGCCGCTGTCCGTCCAGCACCGCGAGATGATGGATGGCGTGCTCTCCGGCGACCCCGAACGCGCGCGTGCCGCCGCGCACGCGCACCTGGAATTCGTGCACACCTCCCTGCGCACGCTCGATGACAACGAGGCCCGGCGCGCACGTGCGTCACGGCTTCCTTCTTCCCACGGTTGACCCATGATCATTTCCGCCTCCACCGACTACCGCGCAGCGGCACAACGCCGCCTGCCGCCGTTCCTGTTCCACTACATCGATGGCGGCGCGTATGCCGAGCACACCCTGAAGCGGAACGTCGCGGACCTGTCGGAGATCGCGCTGCGCCAGCGCATCCTGCGCAACATGTCCGATCTGAGCCTGGAAATGGAGCTGTTCGGTGAGCGTCTGGCGATGCCGGTGGCGCTGGCGCCGGTCGGGCTGACCGGCATGTATGCGCGCCGCGGTGAAGTGCAGGCGGCGCGGGCGGCGGCGAGCCGGGGGATTCCGTTCACGCTGTCCACCGTGTCGGTCTGCCCGATCGAGGAAGTGGCCCCGGCCATCGATCGGCCGATGTGGTTCCAGCTGTATGTCCTCAAGGATCGCGGCTTCATGCGCAATGCGCTGGAGCGGGCCAAGGCAGCTGGCGTGACCACGCTGGTGTTCACGGTGGACATGCCCACGCCGGGCGCGCGCTACCGCGATGCGCACTCGGGCATGAGTGGCCCGAACGCGCCGGCGCGGCGCATGCTGCAGGCGGTGGCGCACCCGCGCTGGGCATGGGACGTGGGCCTGTTCGGCCGCCCGCACGATCTGGGCAACATCTCCACCTATCGGGGCAGCCCGACCGGCCTGGCCGATTACATCGGCTGGCTGGGCAACAACTTCGATCCGTCCATTTCCTGGAAAGACCTGGAGTGGATCCGCGAGTTCTGGAGTGGACCGATGGTGATCAAGGGCATTCTTGATCCGGACGATGCACGTGACGCCGTTCGCTTCGGGGCCGACGGCATCGTGGTCTCCAACCACGGCGGTCGCCAGCTGGACGGGGTGCTGTCCACCGCGCGGGCGTTGCCGGCGATCGCCGATGCAGTCAAGGGTGAGCTGAAGATCCTGGCCGATTCGGGCATCCGCAACGGCCTGGACGTAGTGCGCATGATCGCGCTCGGCGCCGACAGCGTGCTGCTCGGCCGCGCCTTCGTCTATGCGCTCGCCGCGCAGGGCGAGGCCGGCGTGGCCAATCTGCTGGACCTGATGGCCAAGGAAATGCGCGTGGCGATGACGCTCACCGGCGCCAGGACCATCGCCGACATCAGCCGCGATTCGCTGGTGGACGCCACGCGTCGCCTCGCGGCCGCACCATGAACGCGGCATCCCAGGGCACGGCAGCGCTGCTGGCGCAGCTGCGCGCGATCGTCGGGGACGCACACGTGCTGTGCGGCGACAAGCCGACCCGGCGCTTCCGCAAGGGCTACCGTTTCGGCGATGGCCCGGTGCTGGCGGTGGTCCGCCCGGGCACGCTGCTGGAACAGTGGCGCGCCCTGCAGGCCATCGTGGCGGCCAACGCGATCGTGATCATGCAGGCGGCCAACACCGGCCTCACCGGCGGTTCCACGCCGGATGGTGCCGACTATGACCGCCCGGTGGTCATCCTCAACACGCTGCGCCTGACCGGTGTGCAGCTGATCAACGAGGGCCGCCAGGTGGTCTGCCTGCCCGGGGCGACGCTGGACCGGCTGGAAAAGGAGCTGGCGCCGCTGGGCCGCGAACCGCACTCGGTGATCGGCTCGTCGTGCATCGGTGCCTCGGTGCTGGGCGGGGTCTGCAACAACTCCGGCGGCTCGCTGGTGCGACGCGGCCCGGCCTATACCGAACTGGCGTTGTTCGCCCAGGTCGATTCCAACGGCAAGCTGCAGCTGGTCAATCATCTCGGCATCGCGCTGGGCGATACCGCCGAGCAGATCCTGGAGCGGCTGCAGGGCGGCGACTACGCGCCCGCCGACGTGGACAATGGCAACGACCGCGCCGCCTCCGACCCGCGCTATGCCGAGCAGGTGCGCCAGGTCGATGCAGCCACGCCGGCCCGCTACAACGCCGATCCCTCGCGCCACTACGAAGCCTCCGGCTCGGCCGGCAAGCTGGCGGTGTTCGCGGTGCGGCTGGATACGTTTGCGCGCGAGCCCGGCGAGGTGTTCTACATCGGCAGCAATGCGATGGAGGATCTGACCGCGATCCGCCGCCATCTGCTGACCGCGTTCGAGCGCCTGCCGATCTCGGGCGAGTACCTGCACCGCGAGGCGTACGACATCGGCGAACGGTACGGCAAGGACACCTTCCTGCTCATCGATCGCTTCGGCACGGCCAGGGTGCCGGCGGCGTTCGCGCTGAAAAGCCGCGTCGATGGATGGTTCGAAAGCCTTGGCCTGCGCGGGGTCACCGACCGCGTGATCCAGTGGGCGATGCGCTGCCTGCCGGGCCATCTGCCCGCGCGCATGGGCCAGTTCCGTGACCGCTACGAGCACCACCTGCTGCTCAAGGTGTCAGCGGTGGATGCCGCCGCCGCCGAAACCTTCCTGCGCACTCACTTCGCTGACAGCGAGGGCGACTTCTTCCAGTGCACGGCCGAGGAGGGGCGCAAGGCGTTCCTGCACCGCTTTGCGGTGGCCGGCGCGGCCGTGCGTTATCGCGAGGTGCACCGGCGCGAGGTCGAGGACATTGTGGCCCTGGACGTGGCACTACGGCGCGATGACCGCGCGTGGGTGGAACACCTGCCGGCCGAACTCGACGCACGCTTGGCCGGCAAACTGTATTACGGGCATTTCCTGTGCCATGTGTTCCATCAGGACTACATCGTGCGCAAGGGCGAGGATCCGCTGGCCATCGAGCACGCGATGTGGGCGCTGTTGGACGCGCGTGGTGCGGAGTATCCGGCCGAACACAACGTGGGCCATCTGTACCCGGCCAAGCCGGCCTTGGCGGCGTTCTACCAGCAACTGGATCCGAGCAATACGTTCAACCCGGGCATCGGCCAGACCGCGAAGACGCGCGGATGGAGCAGCTGCGACTGCACCCCCCACGGGTAGAGCCACCCCATGGGTGGCTGTGCCGGCGTATCGCAGGTTTCAGGGCAGCCACCCATGGGGTGGCTCTACCCGCAACGCTTCATTCGCAGCGGACGGCGGTAATCACGTTGTCCTTGTCGATGAACACCCGCAGCCGATCCTGGCGCAGGTCACGGGTGGTGATCGTGGCCGGGCCGATCGGGTTGATCAGGCCGGCGCCGCTCTGCACCAGCAGCTTGCGCATGTTCGCCTCGTCGGCCGGCTGGCCGATGGCCCAGCCCAGGGCATCGGCCTTGCACAGGCCTGGACCCTTGATCTCCGGGCCCGGCGTGCTCACGCACGCGGCCAGCGAGAGGGTGCCGGCGAGCGTGATCGCGGCGAGGGGGTAACGGAAAAGGGATGCCATCGGGTCGCTCCTGCGGGGTCAGGCGCCGACCATACCACTGCGGTGTGCACCGGCGCGTGGTTGGCACCCCGCGACCGTTGGGCGCAGCCCACGCGGCTGATGGGGCAGGGCGCAACGGCCACCGGCGCTACACTGGCGGCCTCTCAGATCGGCCATGCCGGGAGTCGCAGGTGCTGCACGTGTTCATGCTGGGTGGGCGACATGCCCGCGCCCGGATCGAGGTCCACGACGTGGCCTTCGCCAACGTCGATGCCATTGAAGAGGCCTACCCGCAGCTGCGCCAGGACTGGTTCGGTGAGCGGAAAGGGCTGCATCTCGATGGCTGGCTCGCGGTGGATGGGGTGGAGGCGTACCGGGTGCGCTTCGGCGACGCGGCCCCGGCCGTTGGCGCGCCGCGCCTGTACTTCCTCAATCTCGGCGGGTATGCCGCCGGTGCGCTGGGCGAGGCGCATGATTACCGGCTGCTGGTCGCCACGGATGCCGAGGCGGCCAAGCGCGAGGCCAAGGCCCTGCGCGATGCCAGCTGGTTCAAGCCGCATACCGATGCCCTGCTGGAGGTGGATGACTGCATCGCCATCGACCAGGTCGGTGGCCGCCACGTGCAGCTTGAGCGCGGTGAGCATCGCGGGATCACCCTGGTCAGTGACTACATCGTGATCGGCTGAGCGGCGCCGATTGCCCGCGGCCCCGCTGCTGGCGCATAGTGTCGCGGTCTTGTGAGGTCCGGCGATGTCGTCGCGACAGGTCAACCAACGGAAGTAGCGCATGCACAGCAGGAAGATCACGGCCGCATTGATCGTGACACTGGGAATGACGATGGCCGGCAACGCCGTGGCGGCCGAGCCGGACGCACCGGTATTCGGTGGCTGGCGCAACCTCCATTCGGCCAGTGGCGCCGAACCGGTTCTGAGGAACCAGCCGTTTGCGATCCTGCCGCGCGAGGTTGCCAAGGGCGAGCGCTTTGCGATCCTGGACCGCGAAAACAAGCAGGCGGTCTGCTGCCTGGTGGTAGACAGTGACCGTCTCGATGCGATTGCGCTGGAAACCAGCTACCGGCTGCCCGGGGTGTGGATCGCCGATCTGCTCGGCAACGAGGACTACAACCTCCGCCACGGCGACCCGCATGTGTTTGCGATGAAGCGCGAGGGCGACCTGGTCGACCATGTCTTCTCGCAGGAAGGCGGCGGTTACAGTGACCTCGGCGGCCTGCTGCTGCCGGCCGGTGCCGCGCTGGATGCCAGCGGCGGCAGCGTCAAGTTCGGTACCACCACGTACCGCCTGCAGGTGCAGTCACAGCGCTTCGCCGATGACAATGGCGCGCTGGATCGCTACACCCTGCAGCCGCCGGCACCGGCCGCACCGGTGGTGGTCGAGGTGCCGTACAGCACCTACTGACACGGAAGCGACAGAAACGGCGCGGTACAATCGCGCCCGCCCATCGGCACGGCCGGCTGGGCCCGCATTCCTGTCCGAGCTTGTCCGTGATCGCCCGATTGTCCTTGCCCTGTGCGGTGCTGCTGTTGGCAGCCTGCGCCACGCCGCCCCGGCCGCCGGCCAGACCGCCTGCCAATCCAGACGCCCTGTGGGGCATCATCCAGCGCGACTGCGCCGGCGAGGCCGCCCCTCGCGGCAGCTGTTTGGCCGTTTCTCCCCAGGCGCAGCGGCGCGATGTGCTGCTCAAGGATTCGCACGGCCACTACCAGTTCCTGGTGCTGCCGTTGGACCGCATCTCGGGCATTGAAAGCCCGGCGCTGCTGCGTGCCGGTGCCCCCAACTACTTCGCCGCCGCGTGGAACGCGCGCAGCCACACCGAGCAGGCACTCGGAATGGCACTGCCGCGCGATGTGGCCAGCCTGGCCCTGAATTCGCCCCATGGCCGCTCCCAGCACCAACTGCACATCCACGTGGATTGCCTACGGGCGGATGTCCTGGCCCAGCTGCGCCGGCTGCAGCCGGTCATCGGCGCCAGCTGGCAGCCGCTGCCGGAGCCGTTGCGCGGGCATGCCTATCTCGCCCGCCAGTTGCCCGGGGCCGAGCTCACCGCGAACCCGGTGCGTCTACTGGCCGCCCATCTGGCCGATCCGGCCGATATCGGGAACTGGTCGCTGGTGGTCGCCGGGCAGACGGGCCCCTCCGGTGCGCCCGGTTTCGTGTTGCTGGCCACCCGGTTGGACCTGGCGGCGGGCAACAAGGCCAGCGGTGAGGAGCTGCAGGATCACGCCTGCGCGGTATTGACCGGTGCCGCCGGCCCGCTGGACGGTGTGCTGTGAGGCGGTGCCAGGGCAGGGCGCGCAGCATCGGCTTGCGCATGGCCGGGTAAAAACGTCGCACCTGCGCACCGTGTTGGATCCGGCCTGCTCCTGGCGGCGTGTATCTCGCTTCCCCGGACGACACCTGTATCGCCGATCAGAGGCAGTGCCGGGCTACCGTGGAATCACCGGACGATCGCGCGGCGCAGGGAATCCAGCGCGATTGAAACAAAAACCACGGACGTGGCACGTTATAGTGGCCGTTCAATGCGGTTCCCGCTTTCGCGCCCGGGCTGACTGGCGCGACGTATCCGACTTAATCCATGACTGCTGAAACCACGACTCCGCCCGCCGCTGCGCCGTCCCAGGCCACCGGTCCGCTGTTCTACCAGGCGCCCGTTCCGCTGCGCTCGGATCTGCACGCCGCCTGGCGCCTGGTGCCGGACACCGCGCATTTTGCCGGGGAAACCAACGCGATCCCCGCCGTGATCGGCGAATTCGGTTCGCTGGCCCAGCATTACCCGATCATTTTCACCGGCAAGGACGCGATGCCGCTGGTCGCCGTCGGCCTGGCACAGCGCAACCTGTTCGTCACCGATGGCGTGTGGGACGAGCAGAGCTACGTGCCGGCCTACGTGCGCCGCTATCCGTTCGTGTTCATGCAGGCCGGTGATCAGGACGAGTACGTGCTCGCGCTGGATTCGGCTGCCAGGCAGGTCAACCAGGGCCAGAACGAAGACGGCGTGCCGCTGTTCCAGGACGGCAAGGCCACCGAGATCGTCGACAACGCCATGCGCTTCTGCGGGGATTACACCCGCGAGCATGACCAGACCCGCCGCTTCACTGCCGCCCTGATCGAAAACGAACTGCTGATCGACCGCAACATCGACGTCACCCTCGCTGACGGCCGGCAGATGTCGGTCAACGGTTTCCAGGTCGTGGATGTGGAAAAGTTCGCCGCGTTGCCGGACGCCACCGTCGTGGCCTGGCATCGCAGTGGCTGGCTGGCGCTGGTGCACCACCACCTGAGCTCGCTTGCACGTTTCAGCGCGCTGGTGAACCGCCAGAGCGCGCTGCCTGCCGACGCCTGAGTCCGGGCGCACGGCGTGTCACGGAAACGGCGGCCGCAGGGCCGCCGTTTTTCATTGCTTAGGCAAAATATCGATAAGCATATCGCGGGCGGTCATTTCCTCCTTTTCCGCCTGTTCAGCAGAATCACGGCCCCTCCCTCACTACGCTCCGGCACGGGCCTGACCCCGCCGGCACGTACGTCTTTACCGGAAATCTGCATGTCTGTGCTGTATCGCCCGCTGCGTCGGCGGGCCCTGGTTGTGTCGTTGTTGCCTTTGCTTGGTGCGGTATCGCTGGTCCACGCGGCCGATGCACCCACCCAGCTGGAGGCCGTCACCGTCACCGGCTCGCGCATCCCCCGCGCCAGCGTGGAAGGTCCATCCCCGGTCACCGTGATCACCCAGGAGCAGATCGAGGCACAGGGCTACCGCAGCGCGTTCGAGGCGCTCAGCGCGCTGACCGAGAACACCGGCAACGTGCAGGGCGAGGATTTCGGCAACACCTTCACCCCGGCTGCCAACACCATCAACCTGCGCGGCCTTGGCCCCAACCTTACCCTGGTGCTGGTCAACGGCCGCCGGCAGTCGGACTACCCGTTGGCCTACGAAGGCTCGGTCAACGTGGTCAACCTGGCCAACATCCCCAGCGCGCTGATCGACCGGATCGAAGTGCTGGCCGGGGGCGCCTCGGCGGTGTACGGCTCCGATGCGATCGCCGGCGTGGTCAACATCATCCTGAAGAAAACCTATGACGGCGTCGGGATCAATATCCGCGCCGGCACCACCGAACAGGGTGGCGGCGACAACCAGCGCCTGCAGGCGGTCGGTGGCGGTTCGGGTGAGAACTGGGACGCGATCTTCGGCCTGGAGATCGCCAACCGCAAAGCGATCTACGGTTCGCAGCGCGACTTCATGGATTCGCTCACCGACGATCCGCGCGGCGTGGCGCCGCTCGCGACGGCCGTGGCGTATCGCCGCAACGCCTCCACCAACAACTACATTGATCCCGGTGCCGATGGCTGCGATGCCGCCAGCACGTTGTATGGCGGCAGTGTCTTCCGCGCGCAGAATCCGCGCCAGGGCTGGTACTGCGGCAGCAATGAAGCCGCACCCACGTTCTGGACCGTGCAGACCGAGAAGCGCAACATCGATGCGTACAGCGCGGTGACCTGGCGCTTGAATGACCGTCAGGAACTGTTCGCCGATGCGGCGATCGGCACTGCGCGCATTTACAACAACACCCGCGCACCGAGCTGGACCTCCTCGCGCAATTACTTCTACAACCAGAACAGCGGTCAGCTGGAAAGCTGGTACCGGCGTTTCGCGCCCGAAGAGATCGGCGGCGTGCAGCGCAATGCCAACCGCTTCCTGGAGCAGTCGTGGTCGTTCAACGTCGGCGCCCGTGGCAGCATCGGCGGCTCGGACTGGGATTACGAAGCGGCCTACAGCCGCTCGCGCTACGAGAACAGGACGCAGCGCCCGGGCCTGCTGGTCGGCATCAATGCGTACCTGCTGGGCCCACAACTGGGCACCCGCGATGGCGTTGACGTGTATGCCCCGGATCCGTCGCGCCTGTACCAGCCGCTGACCCCGGGCGAGTACGAGGGGCTGTCGGACCGCTACGAGAGCCGCAACGCTGCGTGGCTGCAGACCGCCAGCGTCAGCGTCAACGGCCAGCTGTTCGATCTGCCCGGCGGCCGTGCAGCGCTGGCCGCCGTGGTCGAAGCCGGCAGCCAGGGCTACCGCAACCGCCCGGACCCGGCCTTGGGACAGGGCGTGTTCTGGAACCTCAACGCCGGCATTCCGGCCGGTGGCGAGCGTGACCGCTATGCCGCCGGGGTGGAGCTGCAGCTGCCCTTGCTGGAGCGCCTGACCGCGACCGTGGCCGGTCGCTACGACCAGTACCGTGCTGCCGGCGATCATCTGGGCAAGGCCACCTGGAGCACCGGCCTGGAGTTCCGTCCGTTCGATACGCTGCTGCTGCGCGCGAGTGCAGCAACCAGCTTCCGTGCGCCGGACATGAACTACGTGTTCGCCACCGAAACGCGCGGTTACAACCCCGGCATGACCGATTATTGGCGCTGCCGCAGTGCCGGCCAGGCATACGACGACTGCGATTTCAGCGGCCTGGCGATCGATTACACCAGTGGTGCCAATCCGCAGCTGCAGCCGGAAACCGCCAAGTCCTACGGTCTGGGCTTCGTGTGGTCGCCGTCTGCCAATCTGGACTTCACGGCCGATTACTACGACATCCGCATCGACGATGAGGTCACCAACCTGGATGCCACCCGCATCCTCAAGGATGAAGCCGATTGCCGCCTCGGCCAGACCGTGGGTGGCGACGCACGCGATATCGGCTCGGCACAATGCCAGGACGCGCTGCGTCGCGTGATCCGCAACCCGGCCGACGCGGCAGTGCAGCCAAACCAGGTCGTGCGCGTGCTGATCAACCCGATCAACGCCGCCTCCGAAACCGTGCGCGGCATCGACCTGAAGTCGACCCTGCGCTGGGACGCGGGCCGCTATGGTCGTTTCTCCGCCCGCGTGGCGTACTCGCTGGTGATCGATCACAGGTACCGCCAGTTCGCCGGCGATGACGTGCAGGACCAGCGCAACTCGTTGGATTCCTACCAGTGGCGCAGCAAGGTCAACGGCAGCGTGACCTGGGCGATCAACGACTGGACCGCCACCCTGTACGGCATGCGTTACGGCTCGTTGCCGAAGACCGACGGCAGTGGTCGCATCGCGCCGTACATGACCTACAACGCCAGCCTGTATCGCAAGCTCAACGACAACGCCACGCTCGGCCTGATCGTCAACAACCTGCGCGACAGCCGCCCGCCGGCGGACAAGAACGGCGGCGGCTGGCCGTTCTATCCGGTCGGCAACTACGACCCCTACGGCCGCCAGCTGTGGCTGGAGTTCGATTACCGCTTCCTGTAATTCCCTCGCGGGCCCGGCAATGGCAATGCCGGGCCCGCTGCGTTTGGGTCTACAGCGCATGCGACGATATACTGCGCGCCGCCGAGTGTTCCGGCGGTTGCAGGAAGCACGCATGACCCACCCGATTCATTACCGTCGCGCCGTGCCGGGCGATGCCGCTGCCTGCATCGATCTGCGTGGGCGCACCCGCGAAAATGCGTTTTCCGCGGCCGAGCTTGCCGGACTCGGCATCACCGAAGACAGCTGGGCGGCCGGTATCCGTGACGATGTACTGCCGGGGCATATCGCGCTGGAAGGCGAGCACATGGTCGGCTACTGCTTCGGCGATCGCGACGGCGGCGAGATCGTGGTGCTGGCAATGCTGCCGTCCCATGAAGGGCAGGGCATCGGTCGGCGGCTGCTGGATATGTCCATCGCCGATCTAGTCGAGGCCGGCCATTCGCGGCTGATCCTGGGGTGTGCGGCGGATCCTGCGGTGCGCTCGCATGGCTTCTATCGCTACCTGGGCTGGCGGCCGACCGGCGAGATCGACGCCTTGGGTGACGAAGTGCTGGAACTGCACGTGGGCGCCAGGCCATAGCACTTGGGTAGGGCATGGCAGTGATGGCGTGTCAGGGGCATGCGCATCGCCCGCTCACTGTGCAGCCGGTCACGGCTCGGTGATCCGCCTCTGAAACATGCTGGGCGCATCTGGACGGAGCGATGCGATGCCTGCGTGGTGGCTGACCCTGATGATGAGCGCCACAGCGGTGGATCTGCCGCCGCGACAGGTGCATACCTGCCTGGTCGACGGCGCGCGTCATTATCAGTCCACCCCGTGCGAGGGACGCACCGAGCGCATCCGCGAGATGCCGCCGACCGCACGCGACAATCGGTCCCACTCGGCGGCAGCGGGCCACCCCGCAGCGCCCGGCCGGACCCTCGAACGCATCGCTGCGAAGGCAGGGCCGGCCTTGAGCAGCATCGGCAGCAGCGGGAGGGTCAGCCCGGCTTTGAGGCAATCGCGTCGTTTCATGAGGGTCGTTCCTGCGGCGGCAGCGTGGTCGATGCCAGCGAGTGTGTTCCCGCAGAGGCCCGCGGGCCTTGGCCTGGGGCCGGATGTGGGTGATGAAGGGACGAGTGGCGGGGGCTCAGGGGCGGGTGGAGCCAGGCGGAGACGCGTCGGTCCCGCGCCGATTGACGGATGCCCGACGCGGCATACCCTAGTCTGGTTCCATTGCGCTCGCGGCCGTCGCTGGGCGAGCGTCCCACGACATCCGGATCCATGCCCACCTCGAACGACCCCGCCCCCGGCGCACTGGCCACCTTCACTCCGGCCACGCGCGATTGGTTCACGGCAGCCTTCGCTGCGCCCACGCCCGTGCAGGACCATGCCTGGGCGGCTATCAGCGCCGGCCAGCACACGCTGGTCATCGCGCCGACCGGCTCGGGCAAGACCCTCGCCGCGTTCCTGCAGGCGATCGACCAGCTGTTCCGCAGCGGTGAGCCTCCCAGCGATGAGCAGCCGGGCGATGCGCAGCCGGAGGCGTCGGTGCCGAAGAAGCGCGGCACCCGTGTGCTGTATCTCTCGCCGATCAAGGCCCTCGGCGCCGATGTCCAGCGCAACCTGCAGATACCCCTGCAGGGCGTCAGCGCCGAACGTGCGCGGCGTGGCGATCCGGCGGTCACCCTGTCCGTCGCGATCCGGACCGGCGACACCACCCCGGCAGAGCGGGCGCGACTGCTGCGGCGTCCGCCCGACATCCTGATCACCACGCCCGAATCGCTGTTCCTGATGCTCACCTCACAGGCGCGCGAGACGTTGCGCGACGTGCATACCGTGATCATCGATGAGATCCACGCGGTGGCCGGCAGCAAGCGCGGCACCCACCTGGCGTTGAGCCTGGAGCGGCTGGATGCCCTGCTGCAGGTGCCCGCGCAGCGCATCGGGCTCTCGGCCACGGTGCGCCCGGTGGAGGAGGTCGCGCGGTTCCTCGGCGGCGACCGTCCGGTCACCGTGGTCCATCCGCCGTCGCAGCGGGCGCTGGAGGTCCGGATCGTGGTGCCGGTCGAGGATATGGGCGACATTCCGCCGCATCCCGCTGCCGCCGATGCACCCGCGTCCGCGGGCCGGGTCGGCTCGATCTGGCCGCATGTGGAGGCCAGCATCCTGGACCAGGTGCTGGCGCGACGTTCGACGATTGTGTTCGCCAACTCACGGGGCGTGGCCGAAAAGCTGACTGCCCGGTTGAATGAACTGCATGCCGACCGTGTCGCCCGTGGCCAGCTCCCGGCGCGTGCCTCGATGGCGGCGGCTGCCCCCGAGCACTACGGGTCGTTCAACGGCGGCACCGCCGGGCGGGCCGCCGGAGCGGAGGCGCTGATCGCCCGGTCGCACCATGGTTCGGTCTCCAAGGAACAGCGCCGCGAGATCGAACAGGCGCTCAAGTCCGGCGAGCTGCGCTGTGTCGTGGCGACCTCCAGCCTGGAGCTGGGCATCGACATGGGGCTGGTCGACCTGGTGATCCAGGTCGCCGCGCCGCCTTCGGTCGCCAGCGCGCTGCAGCGGGTGGGGCGGGCCAGCCATCAGGTCGGGGGCATCTCCACCGGCCTGGTCTACCCGCGCACGCGGCGCGACCTGATCGATGCGTCCGTGGCAGTGGAGCGGATGCTGGCCGGCGAGATCGAAGCGATCGATCCGCCGCGCAACCCGCTGGACGTACTGGCCCAGCAGACAGTGGCCGCCGCGGCGATGGAAACACTGGACGTGGAGGCCTGGTATGCGCGCGTACGCCGCGCTGCGCCGTACCGTTCGCTGCCGCGCAGCGCGTTCGATGCCACCCTGGACATGCTGGCCGGACGTTATCCCTCCGATGATTTTGCCGGCTTCCGCCCGCGGCTGGTCTGGAACCGCGACACCGGTGCACTGAGCGCGCGGCCGGGCGCGAAACAGCTGGCGGTCACCAGCGGGGGCACCATCCCCGACCGCGGCATGTTCGGTGTCGTGCTTCCGGAAGGCGAAGAGCGTGCCGGGTCGCGCCGGGTCGGTGAGCTCGATGAGGAGATGGTCCACGAATCACGGGTCAACGATGTGATCACCTTGGGCGCCACCTCGTGGCGGATCGAGCAGATCACCCATGACCAGGTCGTGGTGACCCCCGCGCCGGGGCGTTCGGCGCGCTTGCCGTTCTGGCGCGGTGAGGGCGTGGGCCGCCCGGCCGAACTGGGCGAGGCGGTGGGTGCCTTCATCGGTGCGCTGGATGCCGGTGCCGCGGAAGCGGGCCTGCCGGCCGGGCTGCGCGAGCGGCTGCAGGCCTGCGGATTGGCCGACAACGCGATCACCAACATCGCCGGCCTGCTGGCCGAACAGCGTGAGGCCACCGGCGTGCTGCCCACCGATCGCACGCTCGTACTGGAGCGCTGCCGCGATGAGGCCGGTGACTGGCGGCTGATGCTGCATTCGCCGTATGGGCGGCGCGTACACGATCCGTGGGCGCTGGCGGTGGCCGCGCGCATCCGCGAACGCTGGGGCGTGGATCCAGCAGTGGTCGCCAGCGACGACGGCATCATCGCGCGGCTGCCCGACGCACAGGGGCGCCTGCCGGGCGCGGAGCTGTTCCTGTTCGAGCCCGAGCGTCTGCGCAGCGACGTCACGCGCGCCGTGGGCGGCTCGGCCCTGTTCGCTGCGCGCTTCCGCGAATGTGCCGCACGCGCGCTGTTGCTGCCGCGGCGCACGCCGGGTCGTCGCTCGCCGCTGTGGCAGCAGCGCCTGCGCGCCGGTGAACTGCTGGCCATCGCGCAGGGCCATCCCGAGTTCCCGATCCTGATCGAGACCGCGCGTGAGTGCCTGCAGGACGTCTACGATCTCGATGCGCTGGGCGTGCTGATGCAGCGGCTCACCGACGGCCGCGTGGCGATCGCCGATGTCACCACCGAGGTACCGTCGCCATTCGCGGCGAACCTGCTGTTCGGCTATGTCGCCGAGTTCATGTACGGCACCGATGTGCCGCTGGCCGAGCGCCGTGCGTCGGTGCTGTCACTGGACAGCGGCCTGTTGGGCGATCTGCTCGGCCAGGTCGATCTGGGCGAACTGCTGGATGCGGCCGTGGTGGAGCAGGTGGGCAACGAGTTGCAGCGCCTGGCGCCCGACCGCCGTGCGCGCGGCAAGGAAGGGGCGGCCGATCTGCTGCGGGAACTGGGCCCGCTCACCGATGAAGCGATGGCGCTGCGGCGGGTCGATGACGAACCTGCCGGGCATCTGCACGATCTCGCCGCTGAGCGGCGTGCGATCCAGGTCCAGATCGCCGGCCGCCTGCACTGGGCGGCCATCGAAGATGCCGCGCGGCTGCGCGATGCGCTGGGGGTCACCCTCCCGCGCGGCATCCCCGAGCCCTTCCTGCAGGCCTCATCGGACCCGCTGGGCGAGCTGCTGGGCCGATATGCGCGCACCCATGCGCCGTTCACCACGGCCGAGGTGGCGGCCGCGTTTGGATTGGGCGTGGCCGTGGCCGATGCGGCACTCACGCAGCTGGAAGCGCAGGGCAAGCTGCTCAAGGGTCGTTTCGGTGTGGCGCGTCGCGATGCCGAGGCCGTCGGCGCGGCCGCCGAGCCGGCGCCGCTGGCCCGTCACGAATGGGTGGGTGAGGCGGTGTTCCGTCGGTTGCGGGTGCGCTCGCTGCAGGCGGCGCGCGAGGCGACCCGGCCGGTCGCGCGCGACGCCTATGCCCTGTTGTTGCTGGAGAGGCATGGGCTGCTGAGCGATGCCGAACAGGCTGCACGTGGCATCGCTCACCGCGGGCCGGGTGCGCTGGAAGGCATCGACGGCGTGCTGCGCGTGGTGGAACTGCTGGCGGGCGTGGCGCTGCCGGCGTCGGTGTGGGAACAGCAGATCCTGCCCGCGCGCGTGGTCGATTACGCGCCGGCGATGCTCGATTCGCTGCTCGCCACGGGTACCGTGGTGTGGGCCGGGCACGGGCGGCTCGGCGAGGAGGACGGCCTGGTCTCGCTGCACCTGCAGGAATTCGCGGCAGAAACGCTGCCCGCGCCTGCAGTGGCAACCGCGCTGTCGCCGCTGCAGGATGCGCTGCTGCAGGTGCTGGCCGACGGTGGCGCGTACTTCGCGCGTCAGCTGGTCACCGCGGTGGGCACGCACGGGGGGCGGGCCGGCAGCCCGCCCATGGAGATCACCGCCGCGCAGCTGCACGACGCCTTGTGGGGCCTGGCATGGTCGGGGTACCTGACCACGGATCTGTGGGCGCCGCTGCGCGGCATGGCCGGGGGCCGCGCGCTGCGGCCGCGGGTCGCGCGCGCCCCGCGGCGCGGTCGACGCGTCCATGGCGTCCCGATGCACGACATGCCCTTGGCCGACGGAGCGCCGGCCGTGATCGCCAGCTTTGCGGCAGCCGCGCTGGCCGGGCGCTGGTCGCTGTTGCAGCGTGAGGCGATCAGCGACACGGCGCGCGCGGTGGCGCTGGCCGAGGGGCTGCTGGACCGGCACGGCATCGTGACCCGCGGGGCCGCGATGGCCGAAGGGATCGCCGGCGGCTTCCCGGCGCTGCAACAGGTGTATCGCGGCATGGAGGATGCAGGCCGGGTGCTGCGCGGCCGCTTCGTCGAAGGGCTGGGCGGGGCCCAGTTCGCCGATCGCCTGATCGTGGATCGACTGCGTGGCGTCGCCGATGCCCTGCGGCCCGGTGCTGGCGAGGTGGCGATCGGGCTGTCCGCGGTGGACCCGGCCAACCCGTTCGGTACCGTGGTGCCCTGGCCGGTGCACGGCTCGGCGGTCCGGCCGGTGCGCCGCGCCGGTGCCGTGGTGGTGATCGGCGGTGGACGGCTGCTGATGTACCTGGCCCAGGGGGGCCGCCAGCTGCTGACGTTCTTCGATGCGGACGATCCGTCCCTGGCAGGCACGACGGCTGCCGCGGCGCAGGCGCTGGCCAGCGCACTGCGGCGGGGCCGGCGCAGCTCGTTCACCGTGGAGCTGATCGACGCTGCGCCGGCCCGACGCGACGGCCTGATGGACGCGCTGCGGGCCGCCGGTTTCTCCAGTGCGCCAAAAGGCATCAGCTGGGAGGGATGAGCGGGGGAGGCGAAGACTTACTGACGCCGTCTAAGTAGAAACACGCTGGCCGCGACGATGACCGACACGGACTATTGAGCACCACCGTCGTCGGAGATGTGCATGGCCAGCTCATCCGCAAAGAAGAAGCCCGGTTCATCCGCAAAGAAGCCCAACATCCTTGTCATCTGGGGAGACGACATCGGCATCTCCAACCTGAGCTGCTACTCGCGCGGCTTGATGGGATACCAGACGCCGAACATCGACCGCCTGGCCAACGAGGGCATGCTGTTCACCGATTCCTACGGCGAACAGTCCTGTACGGCAGGGCGTTCGTCCTTCATCACCGGCCAGAGCGTCCTGCGGACCGGCCTGTCGAAGGTCGGCATTCCGGGCGCGCCGGTCGGCATGAACGAGAAGATCGTCACCATCGCCGCCCTGCTGAAGAACGAGGGCTATACCACCGGGCAGTTCGGCAAGAACCACCTCGGCGACCTCAACCACATGCTGCCCACCAACCATGGGTTCGATGAGTTCTACGGCAATCTGTACCACCTCAATGCCGAAGAAGAGCCGGAGATGTACGACTACTTCCCGAAGGACGAGTTCGGGGATTTCATCGAGACCATCAAGCCGCGCGGGGTGATCCACAGTTTCGCCACCGATAAGGATGACAGCACCGACCAGAAGCGCTGGGGCAAGGTGGGCAAGCAGAAGATCGAGGATACCGGCCCGCTGGACCGCAAGCGCATGCTGACCTGCGATGACGACTTCGCCGACCGCGCCAAGGGCTTCATCAAGAAGGCGAACGACGACGACACGCCGTTCTTCGTCTGGGTCAACTTCACCCACATGCACCTGATCACGCATACCAAGAAGGAAAGCCTGGGGCAGGCCGGGCGCTGGCAGTCGCCGTATCACGACACGATGATCGACCACGACAAGAACGTGGGCGCGTTGCTCGATTACCTCGACGAACTGGGCATCGCCGAAGACACCCTGGTGGTGTACTCCACCGACAACGGGCCGCACCGCAATTCGTGGCCGGATGGCGGCATGACGCCGTTCCGCAGTGAGAAGGACACCAACTGGGAAGGCGCGTTCCGGATTCCCCTGGTGGTTCGCTACCCGGGAAAGATCAAGCCGGGCTCGGTGTCCAACGAGATCGTGCAGCACCATGACTGGCTGCCCACCTTCCTGGAACTGGCGGGCAACAAGGGCGTGGTCGAGGACCTCAAGAAGGGGGTCAAGGCGATCGGGCGCACCTACAAGAACCACATCGACGGGGTCAGCCTGCTGCCGTATCTCACCGGCAAGCAGGACAAGTCGCCGCGCAAGCTGTTCGTCTACATCTCCGATGATGGCGACATGCTCGGCATCCGCTACGACAACTGGAAGGTGACCTTCATCGAGCAGCGCTGCAAGGGCACCATGCAGCTGTGGGGCGAACCGTTCACGGTCATGCGCATCCCCAAGATCTACAACCTGCGCACCGATCCGTACGAGTTCGCGGATGTGACCTCCAATACCTATTGGGACTGGTACATCAACCACGTCTACATCGTGTACGGCGCGATCGCGCTGCTCACAAAATTCAACGAGACGTTCGTGGACTTCCCCAAGATCCAGAAGCCGAACACGTTCACGGCCGACCAGGCGGTGGAGAAGCTGCAGGAAGCGGTGACGGGCAAGTAGCGGCGAGGTCCATCGCAGCGCTGGCATGGCGACGAACCGGGGGGCAGGCTGTCCCCCGGTTTCGTGTGGGCGGCATCTCAGCACCCCCATCACACCAGGGGTGGCAGGATCGGGAGGGATTCGCCCCCTCACCAGGAGACCACCATGGCTTCGACCGTTGTCCTGACCCGATCATGGGTCATCCATCCGTTCCACGCCGCTGTACTGGGCGGGGTGCTGCCGCTGTTCCTCGGCGCACTGCTGGCGGACTACGCCTACTGGAGTTCGTACGAGATCCAGTGGGCCAACTTCGCCTCCTGGCTGCTGATCGGTGCGATGGTGATGACCACGCTGGCCCTGCTGTGCGGGATCGTCGGCCTGGTCCGTCGCAGCCGCAACCTGGCCTACGTCGTGATTCTGGCGGTGACCTGGGGCGTGGGCTTCATCAACTGTCTCCACCATGCGCGTGATGCATGGGCGGTGATGCCGGCGGGCCTGGTGCTCTCGGTGATCCTGACGGTGCTGGCGCTGCTCGCCACCTGGGTGGGGCTGTCCAGCCTGCGCGTGGGAGGTGTGCGATGAGCCGCCAGATGACGATCCGGATGCTCTCGGTTTCCGCGCTTGCGGTCGCGCTGGCGGCCTGCAGCGGCAAGGCCCCCGAGCTGGAACAGTACGGCGGCAACCCGGAGATGCCCAAGCCGCATCGCGGGCTGATGCCGGACATGACCATCGCCAAGCCGGCGCAGTGGGGCGACACCCTGCCGACGGTGCCCAAGGGCTACCGCATCTCGGCGATCGCCACCGATCTGAACATTCCGCGGCAGACCCTGGTGCTGCCCAACGGTGACATTCTGGTCGCGGAAGGTCGCGGCGGCAGTGCGCCTGCCCTCAAGCCGAAGGATGTGATCGCCGGCAAGATCAAGGCCAAGGGCAACACGGCGGTCAAGAGCGGCAACCGCCTGACCCTGCTGCGCGACGCCGATGGCGACGGCACCTACGAACTGAAGACGGTCTTCGCCGACAAGCTCAATGCGCCGTACGGCCTGGCGATGATCGGCAACGCGATCTACGTGGCCAACCAGGATGCGGTGGTGCGCTTTGACTACCAGGAAGGCCAGACCAAGGCGAGCGGCGCACCGGCGAAACTGACCGATCTGCCCGCGGCGATCAACCATCACTGGACCAAGGCGATGACCGCCAGTGCCGATGGCCGCTATCTCTATGTAGGCATCGGCTCCAACAGCAACATCACCGAGCGCGGCATGGCGGTGGAGATCGATCGTGCGCGGATCTGGCAGATCGATGTGGCCACCGGCGCACACAAGGATTACGCCACCGGTATCCGCAATCCCACCGCGCTGGCGATCCAGCCGGGCACCGGCACGCTGTGGGCCGTGGTGAATGAACGCGATGAGATCGGCCCGAACCTCGTGCCCGATTACCTCACCTCGGTGAAGGAGGGCGGCTTCTATGGCTGGCCGTACAGCTACTGGGGCAAGAATGTGGATCGCCGGGTGATGCCGCAGAATCCGGACAAGGTCGCCTCGGCCATCGCGCCGGATTACGCGCTGGGCTCGCATGTGGCCGCACTCGGCGTGGCCTTCTCGTCGCCGGTGATGGGTACCCAGTTTGCCGATGGCGTCTTCGTGGGCGAGCACGGCAGCTGGAACCGGAATCCACCGGTCGGCTACAAGGTGGTGTTCGTGCCCTTCAGCAATGGCCGTCCGGCCGGCGAGCCGATCGATTTCGTGAGCGGCTTCTTCGGCGAAGACGGCAAGACCCGCGGCCGCCCGGTGGGTGTCACGGTCGACCCGCGTGGGGCACTGATCGTTGCCGATGACCTCTCCAACACGATCTGGCGGGTCACCCACGACGGCACGCCCGCCCAGCCGTAAAGCGCCTTGACGGGGATGGAGGGGATGAATAATTACCTCCGTCCCCATCAAGCGGGGGCTTGACCTTCCCACGATGGGAATCTTTAGGGTGGCGGGTAACCTCACCCCAAGGACTGCCCCATGTCTTCTGTTGCTTCCCGGTCCGGCGCGCCGCTCAGCCGCCTGAGCCTGCCCATCGAGGGCATGACCTGCGCCTCCTGTGTGGGCCGGGTGGAGCGCGCGCTGACGGCCGTCCCCGGCGTGCAGACGGCGTCGGTCAACCTGGCCACGGAGCGGGCCGATCTCAGCTTCATCGGGGCGCCCGATCCCCAGGCGGCGGTGCGTGCCATCGAACGCGCGGGCTACACCGTGCGCGAAGCCACCACCGAGCTGAGCATCGAGGGAATGACCTGCGCGTCCTGCGTTGGTCGCGTGGAGCGCGGCCTTGCGCAGCTGCCGGGCGTGATCGCGGCCAGCGTCAACCTGGCGACGGAACGGGCGCAGGTGCGCCATCTGGCCGGTACGGTCTCCGTCGCTGATCTGGTCGCTGCCGTGGAAAACGCCGGCTACACCGCGCGCGCTGCAGGCGTGAGCACGGCTGCGGCCGGTGACCAGGAGGAGGAACGCCGCGAGGCTGAAGCCCGTGCGCTGCGCCGCTCCCTGTTGCTGGCGGTGGTGCTGACGCTGCCGGTCTTCATTCTGGAAATGGGCTCGCACCTTGTCCCAGCCATGCACCACTGGGTGATGCATGCCGTCGGCCTGCAGACCAGCTGGTACCTGCAGTTCGCGCTGGCCACGCTGGTGCTGTTCGGGCCGGGCCTGCGCTTCTTCCGCAAAGGCGTGCCGGGACTGCTGCGCGGCGCCCCGGACATGAACTCGCTGGTTTCGCTCGGCACCGCGGCGGCCTATGGCTACTCGGTGGTCGCCACCTTCGCCCCGGGCGTGCTGCCGCCGGGCACCGCCAACGTCTACTTCGAAGCGGCCGTGGTGATCGTCACCCTGATCCTGCTGGGGCGCACGCTGGAGGCGCGGGCCAAGGGCCGCACGTCGCAGGCGATCAAGCGCCTGGTCGGGCTGCAGGCGCGGACTGCACGCGTGCAGCGTGGCGATGAGACGGTCGAGGTGCCGCTCGAGGAGGTCATGCTCGGCGATGTCGTGCTGGTCCGCCCGGGCGAGAAAGTGCCCGTGGACGGCGCGGTGGTGGAGGGGGCGTCCTATGTGGATGAGAGCATGATCACCGGCGAGCCGGTACCGGTGGCCAAAGCCGTGGGCGCCGAGGTGGTCGGCGGCACCCTCAACACCACCGGTGCCTTCAGTTTCCGTGTCACCAAGGTGGGCGGGGACACCGTGCTGGCCCAGATCATCCGTCTGGTCGAGCAGGCACAGGGCTCCAAGCTGCCGATCCAGGCGCTGGTCGACAGGGTCACCATGTGGTTCGTGCCGGCGGTGATGGCTGCTGCCGCGCTGACCTTCCTGGTGTGGCTGGTGCTCGGCCCGGCACCGGCGCTGACCTTTGCGCTGGTCAATGCGGTGGCGGTGCTGATCATTGCCTGTCCCTGCGCGATGGGCCTGGCCACGCCGACCTCGATCATGGTCGGGACCGGCCGCGCGGCGGAGCTGGGCGTGCTGTTCCGCAAGGGCGAGGCGCTGCAGGCACTGCGCGATGTGAGTGTGATCGCGCTGGACAAGACCGGTACGTTGACCAAGGGCCGCCCCGAACTGACCGACCTGGAGCCGGCCGATGGTTTCCAGGCGGATGAGGTGCTGGCCCTGGTTGCCGCGGTGGAAACCCGCTCCGAGCATCCCATCGCCGAGGCGATCGTTGCGGCCGCCAGAGCGCGCGGTCTCGCACTGGCCACCATCGAACGCTTCGAGGCGGTGCCGGGCTTCGGCGTTTCCGCGCGTGTCGCCGGCCGCACCGTGGCCGTCGGCGCGGACCGCTACATGACCCGGCTCGGCCTGGAGGTGGCGGCGTTCCGGCCCACCGCCCAGCGGTTGGGTGAGCAGGGCAGGAGCCCGCTGTACGCCGCAATCGATGGCCGCCTGGCGGCCGTGATCGCGGTGGCCGATCCGATCAAGGAAAGCACGCCGGCGGCGATCCAGGCGCTGCACGCCCTGGGCCTGAAGGTCGCGATGATCACCGGCGACAACGCGGCCACCGCCGCGGCGATCGCACGCCAGCTTGGCATCGATGAGGTGGCGGCCGAAGTGCTGCCCGATGGCAAGGTCGCCGCGCTCAAGCGTTTCCGTGCTGGTGGCGCCAAGGTGGCCTTCGTCGGGGACGGGATCAATGACGCACCGGCGCTGGCCGAGGCCGATGTCGGCCTGGCGATCGGCACCGGCACCGATGTGGCGATCGAGGCGGCCGACGTGGTGCTGATGTCCGGCGACCTGCGCGGCGTGCCCAACGCGATCGCCCTGAGCCAGGCAACGATCCGCAACATCAAGCAGAACCTGTTCTGGGCGTTCGCCTACAACGCGGTGCTGATCCCGGTGGCCGCTGGCCTGCTGTACCCGTTCAACGGCACGCTGCTCTCGCCGATCTTCGCCGCGGCGGCGATGGCATTGTCCAGTGTGTTCGTGCTCGGCAATGCGCTGCGGCTCAAGCGCTTCCATGCACCGATGCAGGCCGATACGCTGGGCACCGGCATGGCGGAAAGTGAGAGGGAGACCGGACGATGAATATCGGGGAAGCCGCGACGTTTTCGGGCGTGTCGGCAAAGATGATCCGCTATTACGAGCAGATCGGCCTGATCCCGCCGGCGGCGCGCTCGGAGGCGGGCTACCGGCATTACAGCCCGCAGGACGCGCACAGCCTGCGCTTCATCCGCCGTGCGCGTGACCTGGGGTTTTCGGTCGAGCAGATCGGCGAGCTGCTGGTGCTGTGGCGCGATCGCGAACGCGCCAGCGCCGACGTCAAGGCGGTGGCGCTGTCCCATGTGGCCGGGTTGAAGGCGAAGATTGCCGAGCTGCAGGCGATGGTGCAGACATTGGAGCATCTGGCCGAACACTGCCACGGCAATGACCGCCCGGATTGCCCGATCATCGCCGACCTGGCCCAGCCCGTTTCCGCGCCGTCGGAGACTGCATCCGCCGGGAAGTCCCGCAAAACGCCGCTGTTCGGTGCGGATACGCCGGTGTCCTCGCGCGGGCGCGCGGCCCGCAAGCCACGTTCCTGATCGACCCGGCCGCGTCCATGCCCTGCAAAAAGGACACGGACGCGCTAAGGCCTTGACCTTGCCACGTTGTCAGCCCCGACAGTGGGCTCATACCCACCACGGCGAGGTCGCCCGATGCATCGTTTCACCCTTCCCACCATGACCTGCGGCGGCTGCGCCCGCTCCGTCACCAAGGCACTGCAGGGCGTCGATCCGCACGCACGCATCGAGACCGATCCGCCCGCGCGCGAAGTACGTGTGGAGAGCGACCGCGAGCGGGCCGCCTTCCTGGCCGCGCTGGCCGATGCTGGATTCCCTGCCACGCCATGAGCGGGCGGTCCCACGCCATCCCGGAGGACAACGCATGTGCATGAAACATCTTCTGCCGCTGCTGCCGTCCCTGGCGGCGTGGGGCACCGTGACATCCGATGCCGTCGCGGTGGCTCAGGCCTTGGTGGCGGACGCGAGTCGCTCCACCAGCACCTCAGCCGCTTCGGCCGACGAGGCCGGATTCTGGCCGGTGATCAGCAAGCCATCGCTGACGACATACGAGCCCCAGTCCGGCCCCTTGGAGTAGGAACCGCCCGCGGCCTTGAGCATGTCCTCGACCAGGAAGGGCACCACCTCGGTCAGGCCGACGCCCTCTTCTTCGGTGTTGGTGAAGCCTGTGACCTTCTTGCCCTGCACCAGTGGGGCGCCCTCGGCCGTCTTGACGTGACGCAGCACGCCCGGCGCATGGCAGACCAGCGCGACCGGCTTGCCGGCGGCGATGAAGGCTTCGATCAGCGCGATGGAGTGGGTGTCTTCGGCGAGGTCCCACAGTGGGCCGTGGCCGCCGGGATAGAACACGGTATCGAACGCGTCCTGCGAAATGCTGTCCAGGCGCACGGTGTTGGCCAGCTGCGCGTTGGCATCCACGTCTGCCTCGAAGCGGCGGGTGGCGTCGGTCTTGAAGTCCGGCTCGTTGCTTTTGGGATCCAGCGGCGGCCGCCCACCCTTGGGCGAGGCCAGCACGATCTCGGCGCCCGCATCCTTGAAGGTGTAGTAGGGCGCAGCCAGCTCTTCCAGCCAGAAGCCGGTCTTCTTGCCGGTGGTGCCGAGTTCGTCGTGCGAGGTCAGAACGATGAGGACTTTCATGGATGATGCTCCTGTGGGTGCTTGATTAGACTGGTCGTCTAGTGATGGGGCCGAGAAAAACACGCCGATGCCGGCGTGCGTGAGACACGCTTTTGTCAGGGGGCGGTATGCAGAAGGCGGGCGGTCAACGCCACGGCGTCGTCGAACGGCCCGGTGGTGCGGCCGATCTTGACCATGATGCTGGTCCCCAGCCACAGCTGATACACGCTTCGGGCGACCGCCTCGGGTGGCTCCCGGGTCGCCACCGATCCGTCGGCCAGGCCCGCCGCAATGGCACGCGCCAGCCGATCGGTGATCCCCGTGGTGCCACGCTGGAGTGCGGCCCGCATGGGTTCGGAAAGGTCCGCCACTTCGGCACCAAGCTTTACGGCCAGGCACTTGCCCTGGCAGTCCTCGAAGGACTGGCTGTCCTGCCAGGCGCGGAAGTACGCGGCCAGTTGCTCGGCCTTGGTCTGGCCCGGCTGGCGGAAGATGCGGTCCATATCGGCGAGATAGGCGCTGAAGTAGTCCTCCAGCAATGCCTCGCCGAAGGCTTCCTTCGAGGCGAAGTAGTGGTAGAACGAGCCTTTGGGGACTCCCGCCGCCGCGAGCACTTCATTGAGGCCGACGGCGGAGAAGCCCTTGGCGCCCATGATCCGCTGGCCGCTGGCAAGGATCGTGTCGCGGACGGTGGAGGGGGTGGTGGGCGAGTTCATGGACGCCACTGTACGCCTGATTAGACCGGTCGTCTAGTTCCTGCTTGCGTGGTCCGCGGGAAGCCGGTCAGCGGCCGGCACTACCCGGTCCCCGGGCGGCGATTGCCGACGGGAAGGGGGCGGATCAAGGTATATTCCCCGGCCCCATTTCCATTGCCAGATATCGCCCCGCCATGAGCACGCCCCGCAAGCACTACAAACACCCCGCAGAATCCGAGATCGGCAACGGCACGATCTACCTCGAGGCGCAGGGCGATGTGATCGTGCGGCAGGTGGAAAGCTACCGCAGCGTGCTGGTCTGGGCGGACAAATCCGGGCAGGCCGATGAGCGCTTCCCGCTGTCCGATCAGCCGCTGTCCTGGCTGGATCTGGATTCGGATGACGCCATCACCGCCAGTCAGTTTGAAGCCGTCTGGAAGCAGGCCAAAGCCGTTTCCGGCTGAGCGTGCCGAAAGGCGGGCGTCACACCGTCCAGCCGGGGCTTTCCGCCGCCGCCACATGCATCAGCTGATCCAGCTGGCGCAGCGCCCGGTGCAGTTCCTGCCGGTTGGCGGCCGCGCCCAATGAAATCCGCACCGCATCGTTGATCGCCACCCCGTCGGGCGTGAACGCCGATGACGGTGCGATGCCCAGCCCCTGCAGGCGCGCGGCGTGGGTGAGGCTGGCATCGGTCCAGTGCGCGGGAAGACGGCACCAGGCGTGCACGCCCGCGCAATGCTGCAGGAACCGCGGCGACAACGCCGACCGCGCCAGATAGCGTCGTTCGGCCGCTTCGTCCTGCACCAGTTTCAGCATGGCCTGCGCGGAGCCATCCAGGATCAGCTGCGTCACCAGGGCGTTCATCAGCGGTGGCGCCATCAGGTTGACCGCGCGCAGGGCGTCGAGCACCGGTTGCCGGTCCATGCCGTCGGGCAGGCGCACGAAACCGGTGTGCAATCCCGGACTGAGGCACTTGGAGAGCGTGGAGATGTAGCAGGCCTGCTGCGGTGCCAGCAGCGCGAGCGGGGCAGGGGCGTCCTCCAGCAGCAGCCAGTAGGGGTCGTCTTCGATCAGCAGCAGGTGCTGGGCGCGGATCACCTCGGCCAGTGCCTCGCGGCGTGCCTGCGGCATCGTGTGGGCGGTGGGGTTCTGTGCGGTCGGGTTGAGATAGACCACGCGCGCGTCGCGTTCTTTCGCGATACGGGCCAGCGCGTCTGGACGCATGCCGTGCGCGTCGCACTCGACCACGTGCAGCCGCCGCTCCAGCACCCGCGCGGCGTGCAGCAGTCCCGGGTAGACCAGGGGCTCGCACAGGATCGTGTCGCCGGCGTCGGTCAACGCCAGCAGCAGGGCAGACAGCGCCGCCTGCGCGCCTTCCGTGACGACCAGCGTATCGGCATCGACCTTGCCGAGGATCGGTTTGAGCCAGTGCTGGGCCGCCCGGTGATCGGCGCGGCTGCCACCGCCCACGTGATACGTCATCAGATTGTCCGCATCACTGCGGGTGAGCACGGACGACAGGCCACGCCGCAACACGTCGGCGACCTGGCCGCCGCCGGGGCTGGGCGGCAGGTTCATGCTCAGGTCCACCAGCTGGGTGAGTTCCACCTGCGGCGGCGCGACGAACGACCCCAGCGGGCCACGGGCATCGATCAACCCGCGCTTGCGTGCCTCGGTGAAGGCACGGGTAATGGTGGTGAGGTCCACCTTCAGCTCGGTGGCCAGCGCGCGCTGCGCGGGCAGGCGCTGGCCGGGACGTAACGCACCGGACCACACCGCACGTTCCAGGGCCTGCACGATGCGCAGGTACACCGGCCCGTGGCCATCGGCGATGAGGGGGCTCCATTCCATGCGCGCATGGTACGCGCGGCCGGGAGTGCGGCTGCGACAGTGTGTCGCATCATGTATGGATCATGTCGTTGCCTAACGTACGCGGCTGCGGCGGGCACCCCCCATGCATATCGGTCATGCAGGGGGGTGTTCGCCACTTTTCATGATCCGGGCCGCCCGGCCCGGCACTGCGTTGGAAGGGCCGTCACGCATGAACCCCGCTACACACTCCGCTCGCCGCGCCACGCTGGCCGGTCGAGCCCGCGCCGGACGCTGGTTCGGCCTGGCAGCGCTGCTGCCGCTGCTCACAGGCTGCAAGAACCTGGAGCTGTTCAATCCCATGGGCAGCATCGCCGAGCAGGAAATGCAGCTGATCCTGGTCTGCACCGGCCTGATGCTGCTGGTGGTGATCCCGGTGATCATTCTGACGCTGTACTTCGCCTGGCACTACCGCGAGTCGAACAAGAAGGCGACCTACGCCCCCACGTGGTCCCACTCCACCGCGATCGAAGTGGTGGTGTGGACGATTCCGTGCCTGATCGTGGTGGTGCTCGGCGTGTTGATCTGGAAGAGCACCCACGCGCTGGATCCCTACCGCCCGATCGCGTCGGACACGCCCGCACTGCGCGTGGAAGTGGTCTCGCTCAATTGGAAGTGGTTGTTCATCTATCCGGACCACAACGTGGCCACGGTCAATGAACTGGTGATGCCGGTCGATACGCCGGTCGCCTTCAAGCTGACCTCCGAGTCGATGATGAATGCCTTCTTCGTGCCGCAACTGGGCAGCATGGTCTACACCATGCCCGCGATGCAGACCCGCCTGCACCTGATCGGGCACACGCCGGGCACCTATGCCGGGATGTCATCGGCCTACAGCGGCTCGGGCTTCTCGGACATGACGTTCGATGCGCGGGTGATGACCGAAGCGGACTTCGACCAGTGGCTGGCGCAGTCGCGTGGCACCGCCCAGCACCTGGACCAGGCCCGCCTGGCCGAACTGGAGAAGCCGACCCACGGTGCGCCGATGCAGCGCTTCGCCAGCGTGGATACCGGACTGTTCGACAGCATCCTGCGCCGTTACGGCGGCATGCCCGATGACGAGATCTGCCTGCCCGGCGAAGAACCCGGCGCGAAATCCCAACTCGTAAGCCTGGCCGCGTCTGCCAGCCGTACCGCGGAGAACTGATTGTGCTTGGAAAGCTGAACCTCGAAGCGATTCCCTACCACGACCCGATCATCATGTCGGCGCTGGTGGGCTCGCTGCTGCTGGGCGTGGCGATCGTCGCGGCCATCACGTATTACAAAAAGTGGGGCTATATCTGGACCGAGTGGATCACATCGGTGGACCACAAGAAGATTGGCGTGATGTACATCATCCTGGCCCTGGTCATGCTGGTGCGCGGCTTCGCCGATGCGCTGATGATGCGTGCCCAGCAGGCCATCGCCGCCAATGACAGTGCCGGCTACCTGCCGCCGGAGCACTACGACCAGATCTTCACCGCGCATGGCGTGATCATGATCTTCTTCGTGGCCACCCCGCTGATCGTGGGTCTGATGAACATCGTGGTGCCGCTGCAGATCGGCGCGCGCGACGTGGCCTTCCCGTTCGTCAACTCGCTCAGCTTCTGGCTGTCGGCCGTGGGTGCGGTGCTGGTGATGCTGTCGATGTTCGTCGGCGATTTCGCCGCGACCGGCTGGGTGGCGTATCCGCCGCTGTCCGGCATCGAGTACAGCCCCACGGTGGGCGTTGACTACTACATCTGGTCATTGCAGGTCTCGGGCATCGGCACCACGCTGACCGGCCTGAACTTCATCGTCACCATCCTCAAGATGCGTGCGCCGGGCATGGACCTGATGAAGATGCCGGTGTTCACCTGGACCGCGTTGATCACCAACATCCTGATCGTGGCGATCTTCCCGGTGCTGACCGCGACCCTGGCGCTGCTGACCATGGATCGCTATTTCGGGATGCATTTCTTCACCAATGACGCCGGCGGCAACGCCATGATGTACGTCAACCTGATCTGGATCTGGGGCCACCCGGAAGTCTACGTGCTGATCCTGCCGTGCTTCGGCGCGTTCTCGGAGATCATCGCCACGTTTTCGGGCAAGCCGCTGTTCGGCTACCGCTCGATGGTCTACGCCACCTCGTCGATCGGCATCCTGTCGTTCTTCGTGTGGCTGCACCACTTCTTCACCATGGGCTCGGGCGCCAACGTGAATGCCTTCTTCGGCATCATGACCTCCATCATCTCGATCCCCACCGGGGTGAAGCTGTTCAACTGGCTGTTCACCATGTACCGCGGGCGGATCCGCTACCACTCCTCGACGTTGTGGACGATCGGCTTCATGGTCACCTTCGCCCTGGGCGGCATGACCGGCGTGATGCTGGCGATCCCGGGCGCGGACTTCGTGCTGCACAACAGCCTGTTCCTGATCGCGCACTTCCATAACGTGATCATCGGTGGCGTGGTGTTCGGCTGCCTGGCCGGCATCAGTTTCTGGTTCCCCAAGGCCTTTGGCTTCACCCTCAACGAGCGCTGGGGCAAGATTTCGTTCTGGTGCTGGCTGGTCGGCTTCTACCTGGCCTTCATGCCGCTGTACGTGCTGGGCTTCAAGGGCATGACCCGCCGCATGAACCACTATGGCGTGGAGGGCTACCAGCCGTGGCTGATCGTGGCCGCCATTGGTGCGCTGGTGATCGCCGCCGGTATCGCCGCGATGTTCATCCAGTTCTATGTCAGCGTGCGTGACCGCAAGGCCAACATGGACCTCACCGGCGACCCGTGGAATGCGCGCAGCCTGGAGTGGGCGACGTCTTCGCCACCGCCGTTCTACAACTTCGCCAAGCTCCCCGCGATCACCTCGCTGGAGCAGCATTGGGACGACAAGCAGCACGGCCGTGCCTGGCAGCGCCAGGACACCTACGAGGACATTCACATGCCGCGCAATACCGCGTCGGGTGTGGTGATCTCGGTGTTCAGCCTGGTGTTGTGCTTCGCCCTGGTCTGGCACATGTGGGTGCTGGCCGGCATCGGCCTGATCGGGGTGATCGCGACTTTCGTGCTGCGTTCGTATGACCGTGACGTGGATTACTACGTGCCCGCCGCCGAGGTGAAGCGCATCGAAGACGCGCACTTCGCGCAGATGGAAGGAGCCAAGGCATGAGCGGGGATACCCTGACCGCTGCCACGCAGCACGGGCAGCTCGCGGCCGGTCACCACGACCACGCCCATGAGCACCACGACGACGGCAACAAGACCGTCGTCGGGTTCTGGATGTACCTGATGGGCGACTGCCTGATCTTCGCGGTGCTGTTCGCCACCTTTGGCGTGCTGCTCAACGGGACGGCCGATGGCCCCAGTGGCAAGGAACTGTTCAAGTTGGGCTTCGTGCTCTCCGAAACGGTGGTGCTGCTGCTCAGCAGCTTCACCTTCGGCCTGGCGATGCTCGGCATGCAGGCCGGCAAGCGCAACCAGGTGGTGGGCTGGCTGGCCGTGACCGGCGTGCTCGGTGCGGTCTTCATCGGCATGGAGCTGTATGAGTTCGCCGAGCTGATCCATGAAGGCGCCACCCCGGACGTGAGTGCATATCTGTCGGCGTACTTCACGTTGGTGGCCACCCACGGCCTGCACGTCACCTTCGGCCTGCTGTGGCTGGCGATCATGATCCACCAGGTGCTGAAGTTCGGCCTGGACGGCATCGTGCGTCGCCGCCTGGCCTGCCTGAGCCTGTTCTGGCACTTCCTGGATCTGATCTGGATCTGTGTGTTCACCTTCGTCTACCTGAGGGAGTTTGTATGAGCGCGAACGCGCCTGATGCCGATCACGGTGGCGGCCACGCCACCCTGACGGGCTACCTCCTCGGCCTGCTGCTGTGCCTGGTGCTCACCGGTGCCTCGTTCGGCGTGGTCATGACCGATCTGGTGCCGCAGCCGCTGCGCCTGACCGCCATCGTGGTGCTGTGCGTGGTGCAGCTGGTCGCCCAGCTGGTGCTGTTCCTGCATATCGGGGCAGGGCGCAGCCAGCGCGAGAACACCGGCATCTTCCTGTGCACCGCCTTCCTGATCGCCATCGTGGTGGCCGGTTCGCTGTGGGTGATGCACAACGCCAACCTCAACATGATGCCGATGCAGATGTCGGGCACGCCATGAGCCGCTCATCCTGCGCAACCCTGCTGGCCGGGCTGCTGCTCTCCTCTCCCGTGATGCCGGTGGTGGCTGCGGCCCCGCAGGCCCACACCGCGGCAACGGTGTCGGTCAGCGGTCCCTGGGTCCGCCTGCCACCGCCGGCGGCGAATGTCGCCGCCGGTTATGTGCTGCTGCATAACGGCGGCGCTGATGACCGGCTGCTGTCGGCCGCGTCCTCGATGTTCGCCGAGGTGCAGATCCATGCCATGCGCATGGACGGTGAAGTGATGCGCATGCAGGCGCTGCCCGATGGCCTGGCTTTGCCGGGGGGGCAGACCGTCGCGCTGGAGCCCGGCGGCTACCATCTGATGCTGCTCAAGCCGAAGCGGCCGTTGTCGGCCGGGCAGACGGTGCGGGTGAGGCTGCAGTTCGCCCGCAGTGCACCGCAGGTGGTGGAGTTCAGCGTGCGCGATGGCCTGGTGCTGCACGGAGCGGCGAAGTGAGGCGCTGGGTCGCGGCGGGCATCATGACGGTGGCGCTGCTGGGCGGTTGCGCCGATGATCAGGCACCGGTAATGGGCCAGGCGGCACTCGGCGCGGTCAAGCTGGAGAGCAGCGACGGCCGAACGCTTGCGATCCGCGACCTGCAGGGCACGCCGACGCTGCTGTTCTTCGGTTTCACCCACTGCCCCGAAGTATGTCCGCTGAGCCTGGTCAAGGCGGTGCAGATCAAGCGGCTGCTGGGCCCCGCGGCAGAGCAGCTGCAGGTGGCCTTCATCACCGTCGACCCGCAGCGCGATACGCCCGGGCACCTGCGCGAGTACCTGGCGGCCTTCGATACGACCTTCCTCGGCCTGGCCGGCGACGAGGCCGGTACCCGCGCCATCGCCGAGAGCCTGGGCGTGAGCTATCGGCGCGTCGGCGAAGGGGACAGGGCGACCTTCGAGCACACGGCCTCGTGGTTCCTGCTCGGTGCTGACGGCCAGCTGCAGGACGTCTACGGCTATGCAATGAGCGAACAGGATATCGTCGAGAAGCTGCGCGTTCGGCTGGCCGAGGCCGGCACGTAAGCGGGCTGCAGGCCACTCCCCACGCCGTCGCATGGCCATGGACCGTGCAGGCGCGCACCGCGCGGATGGATCCGCCCGGTGGTCACCACGCGCGGGCGCGCACGTCCCAGCAGGCCGCGGTGAAGGTTACGGACTCGCCGTCGACGAACGGCTCGAAGACATGCAGCACCTCCTCGAGCACCTTCGTTCGTACGTCCGCAGCTAGGTTGTTGTTGCGCAGTGCGCTCCCGACCGGTCCCAGCAGCGAGACGTACGTCGCCAGATCCGCTCGGTTGATCCGGCACACGACATCCAGCGGCAGCAGCTCGATATCCTCCCAGCCGCCGTCGCCCAGGATCTGCTCGACCCGGGCCTGATCGGCAAACGCAAACTGACCCGGTGCGCCGGGCTGGCGCGGTGGCAACGGCAGCCAGGGCGCCGCGGCGCGCTCGGCGGTGGTCATGAAGGCATTCTCGTCCGCCCCACGCCAGACCAGCGCCTGCAGCACCCCGCCGCGTCTGGCGGCGCGCTGCAGTTGGCCAAAGGCCTGCACCGGCTCATCGAAGAACATCACGCCGAAGCGCGACACGATCCGGTCCAGGCTCCCCGGGGCGAATGCGTGCTGCTGCGCGTCGGCGACGATGAACTCCACGGCCAGGCCGGCGCGCTGCGCGCGCACGCGCGCCAGGGCGATCATCGGGGCGGAGATGTCGACCCCGGTGACGTGTGCCTCCGGCCCCAGGCGCCCGGCCATGCCCAGCGCCACTGCGCCGGTGCCGCAGCCGACATCCAGCACCCGCAGATCGTCGCCCGGCGGGATCGCGGCCAGCAGATGGTCGGCCAGCGGCGCGAACATCTGGTCGAGAAGGCGCTGCGCGTCCACCCAGGCCTCACCGGCCGGGCCATTCCATAACGCGTGCTGCGAGGTATCGGTCATTGAACGGCTCGATCTGGGCGTGCCAGTGGTATGAAGAGAATGCACTGTGCCACCTCAACCAACGTTGAGGTCAAGTAGCCAGGCCTCAGCCCCGCCACACATCCACGAGCAGTTTCACGTTCAACACGATGATCAACCCGCCGATCAGCCACGACAGCACGATCAGCCAGCGTGGCGCCACCAGCGCCCCCATCTTGGCCTTGTCCGAGACGAACCGCACCAGCGGCACCACCGCGAACGGCAGCTGCATCGAGAGCAGCACCTGGCTCAACACCAGCAACCGTGCGGTGCCTTGCTCGCCATAGATGGCCGTGACCACCACCACCGGCACGATCGCGATGCCGCGGGTGATCAGCCGCCGCGCCCACGGGGCGATCCGCAGCCGCAGGAAACCTTCCATCACGATCTGGCCGGCCAGCGTCGCGGTCACGGTGGAGTTGATGCCCGAAGCGAGCAGGGCGACCGCGAACAACGTCGAGGCCAGGCCGACGCCCAGCATAGGCGCGAGCAGTTCGTAGGCCTGCTCGATCTCCTGCACATCGGTCCGGCCATGCGCATGGAACACCGCGGCCGCCAGGATCAGGATCGAGGCGTTGATGAACAACGCCAGCATCAGCGCGATGGTGCTGTCGGTCACCGCCCAGTGCAGCGCGCTGCGGCGACCGGCATCCGTGCGCGGGTAGGCGCGGGTCTGCACGATGGAGGAGTGCAGGTAGAGATTGTGCGGCATCACGGTGGCACCGATGATGCCGATCGCCAGGTACAGGGCCCTGGGATCGGTCACCACCTGCGCGTGCGGAATGAACCCGGCCAGCACCGCCTGCAGCGGCGGGGCGGCGATGAAGATCTGGATCGCAAAGCAACCGAAGATCACCAGCAGCAGCGCGATCACGAACGCCTCAAGGGCACGGAACCCACGGTTCATCAGCAGCAGCACCAGCACCACGTCCACCGCGGTGATGATCGCGCCGGCCAGCAGCGGGATCCCGAACAACAGCTTCAGCGCGATTGCCGTGCCGATGACTTCCGCCAGATCGCAGGCGATGATCGCGATCTCGCACAGCAGCCACAGGCCCAGGTTGACCGGCTTTGAATAGTGGTCGCGGCAGGCCTGCGCCAGATCGCGCCCGGTGGCGATGCCCAGGCGCGCCGAGAGCCCCTGCAGCACGATCGCCATCAGGTTGGAGAGCAGGATCACCGAGAGCAGCAGGTAACCGAACTGCGCACCGCCGGCGATGTCGGTGGCCCAGTTGCCCGGGTCCATGTAGCCGACCGAGATCATGTAGCCCGGGCCGAGGAAGGCCAGCAGCCGGAACCACCAGTGACCGCCACTCGGGACCGCGACGCTGGCGTTCATCTCGCCCAGGCTGGGCGTATGCCCGGCCGAGGACGGCCAGGCGGGGGCGTTTTCTGGGCGCCGTTGGATATCCACGGCCGCAATATAGCAGAGGCTATGTTAGTAAGGCTTTGCAATCCGTGGCCTCCCAACGCCTTAACCCTGAACCGCGTATCGTCACCGCTCTTTTCAGCTGGAGTGGATGCATGCGTTGGATCGTGTTGTTGGCCGCATTGGCCATGCCCGTGGTGGCGTGGTTCTCACAGACCGGCGCGTTCGGCCCGACCAACGGTGCAGTGTCCGACCAGTACCCGACCCTGCTGGTCGCGGCCGGTTATGCCTTCGCGATCTGGGGTCTGATCTTCCTGTGGGACGTGCTGTTCGGATTCTGGCAGCTGCGACTGCGCAAGCCGGACATCACCGGGGTGCGCCCGTGGGCGGCGGCCGGTTTCGCGTTGACCGCCGCCTGGATGCCCGTGTTTTCCAACCAGTGGTTCCTCCCGGCGCTGGCGATCATCTGGGCCGCCTTGCTCTGCGTGATCGTGGCCGCCTACCGCGCCTCGCCGGTCACCGCGCCGGGTGGCCAGCGTGCGTGGGCTGCCTATCCGTTGGCGCTGCATGCCGGTTGGTTGTCGCTGGCGGCCTTCCTCAATACCGCCCAGGTGATCGTCGCCCATGGCTGGCTGCCGACCGACAACATGCTCGGCTGGAGCCTGGTGCTGCTGGTGCTGGCCACGCTGCTGGTGCTGGTGGTCAACCAGCTGCTGCGCGGGCACTTCGCCTATCCGGCCGCCGTCATCTGGGCGCTGGCCGGGATGTACGTCAAGCAGTCCGGCTGGGATCTGCCGGGGGCCCACAACATCGCCATCCTGGCGCTGGTGCTGATCATCGTCGTGGTGATCCAGACCATCTGGCTGCGCGTGCGCGCCTGGCACCAGCCGCGCGCCATCGTCGCCGCCCATCGTCATCGCCGTTGATTCTTTCTGCAGGAGATACCCCATGAACATCGCAATGAAGGCGCGCGGCTGATGCGCGCTGCCATCCACACCACCTTCGGTGACCCGACCCAGGTCCTGCACGGCGGCGACGTGCCGCAGCCGGCCCCGGCGGCCGGCGAGGTGCGCATCCGCACCGTGCTGGCGCCCATCCACAACCATGACCTGTGGACCGTGCGCGGTCAGTACGGCTACAAGCCCGAGCTGCCCGCGGTCGGTGGCAGCGAAGGCACCGGCGTGATCGACGCGCTGGGCGAAGGCGTCGACGGCCTGAAGGTCGGCCAGCGCGTCAGCGCCGCGTCGGTGCACGGCACCTGGGCCGAGTACTTCATCGCGCCGGCGCGCATGGTCATTCCCATGCCCGACAGTATTGATGACAACGCGGCGGCACAGCTGATCGCCATGCCGCTCAGTGCCTTGATGCTGCTGGAGTTCCTGCAGGTGAAGCAAGGCCAGTGGATTCTCCAGAACGCGGCCAACGGCGCGGTCGGCAAGGCGCTGGCGATGCTGGCCAAGGCACGTGGCGTGCACTGCATCAACCTGGTGCGGCGCGACGCGGGCGTGACCGAGATGGCCGGACTCGGCATCGACCACACCATTTCCACCGCGCAGTCCGACTGGATGGCCCAGGTGCAGGCCACGGTCGGCAAGGCATCGATCGCCGCCGCCGTGGACTCGGTTGGCGGGCGCGCCAGCAGTGAGTTGATGACCCTGCTGGGCGATGGCGGCACGTTGGTGTCGTTCGGCTCGATGACCGGTGAGCCGATGCAGCTCAGCTCGGGCGATGTGATCTTCAAACAGGCCACGGTGAAGGGCTTCTGGGGCAGCAAGGTCAGCCAGGCGATGGCGCCGGAAGACAAGCGGCGCCTGGTCGGGGAGCTGCTGCAGCTGGCTGCGGGTGGCGGGCTGAGTCTGCCGGTGGACGGTGTGTTCGGTCTGGACGAGGTGGCCGACGCCGCCAAGGCCAGCCTGGAGCCAGGCCGTAACGGCAAGGTGCTGCTGCGCCCCTGAGAAGGACCGGTAGAGCCGACCGTTGGTCGGCTGCCCTTGACCGGGGCGCTGCGTCAGCCGACCAACGGTCGGCTCTACGTGGGATGTGGCGCCGCCTCAGCCGACCAACGGTCGGCTCTACGTGGGATGTGGCGCTGCGTCAGCCGACCAACGGTCGGCTCTACCTTTCTGCGCGCAATGCTTCGATCACCACGCGCATCGCGCTGGAGGATTGCCGGCGGCTGGGGTAGTAGGCGTAATAGCCGTCGAAGGGATCGCACCAGTCCGGCATGACACGCCGCAAGGCACCGGCGGCGATGTCCTCGTGCACCATGTCCTCGGGCAGATAGGCCAGTCCGGCACCGGCCAGGGCGGCGCGACGGATCGCGCTGCTGCCGTTGAAGGTCCATTGGCCGTCCACGCGCACGTTCACCTCCTCGCCGTCCTTTTCCAGGTCCCACACCATCAGCCCGCCGTGGGTTGGCAGGCGCATGCCGATGCAGTTGTGTGCGGCCAGATCGGCCGGCACCTGCGGCGCGGTATGCGTGGCGAAGTAGGCCGGGCTGGCCACGATCGCCATGCGCTGCGGCGGGCTGATCGGCACGGCGATCATGTCCTTGGCCACGCGCCCGCCCAGACGGATGCCGATGTCGTAGCGCTGGGCGACGATGTCGGCCAGGCCGTAGTCGATGGTGAGCTCCACACGCAGGTCGGGGTAGGCGGGCAGCACGGCCGACAGCCGCGGCCAGACGATCGTGTTGGCCGCATGTTCGGCGGTGGTGATGCGGATCGTGCCGGCCGGGCGGTCGCGGTACTCGCTGATCGCGGCCACTTCGGCCTCGATCTCCTGCATGCGCGGCGCGACGGTGTCGTACAGCCGCTCGCCAGCCTCGGTCATCGAGACGCTGCGCGTGGTCCGGGTCAGCAGGCGCACGCCCAGGCGCTCTTCCAGGCCGCGGACGGTGTGGCTCAGCGCAGACTGCGAGACGCCGAGCTGGGCGGCCGCGCGGGTGAAGCTGCGCTCGCGCGCGACAGTGACGAACACCTGCAGATCGTTGAAATTCTCGCGGGCCATGGAGCGGGGGCCGAGGGCGCATGGCAGTCATGCGCGCCCATGATGCGCGGGCCCGACTGATGAACTCAAGTAGCGTTGTTTACCCATTGATGAGGATCAGTCATGGCTGCATCCCGGTTGCGATGGGTAGTTCCCGCGCGGGGCCAGGCCTAGAGTGAGGGTCCCGGCGGCGTGCTCCGTCACTCCCCACAGGAGATCGCTTCATGGACCTGTTCACCGCCGCGCTGTCGCTTTCGATGGCCGCCACCGCGCCCGCCGAAGCGCCGCCCATCCGCATCGCCCGCGCCGGCAGCGCCGCCTCGGCGGCCGGCCCGGCCGATTACTTCACCGGCCGCGTCCGCATCGATGCGCCCTTCCAGGCCGATGCGCCGGCACGGGTCGGCGGAGCGACGGTCACCTTCGAGCCCGGTGCCCGCACCGCATGGCATACCCATCCGCTGGGCCAGACCCTGATCGTGACCGCAGGCGTGGGCAGCGTCCAGGAGTGGGGCAAGCCCGCGCGCGAGATCCGCCCGGGCGACATCGTCTGGATTCCACCGGGCGTCAAGCATTGGCACGGCGCGCAGGCCACCACGGCCATGACGCATATCGCGATCGCCGAAGCGGTGGACGGCTCGCCGGTGACGTGGATGGAGCAGGTCAGCGACGCGCAGTACAGCGGCGGCTGAACGTCGGCGCGCGATGGGGACGGTCGTGTCACATCCGCCTGCGTAGGCTTGCCGCTGGATCGAAACAGGAGAACCGTCTTGAGCACTGTCTTCATCGTCGGCGCGGCCGGCAAGGTGGGTCGTCATCTCGTCAAGCAGCTGGCTGAAAGAGAGCATCGCGTGCTCGCGCTGCATCGCCGTGCCGGGCAGGGCGATGAACTCAGCGCGCTGGGTGCCACGCCGGTCCCCGGCGACCTCACCGCCATCGACGTGGACACGCTCGCCCGCAGCATGGCGGGCAGCGATGTGGTGGTCTTCACCGCCGGTGCGGGCGGCGCAGGCGTGGACGTGACCAACGCCATCGACGGCCGCGGCCTGGAACTTGCCGTGGATGCCGCCCGGCAGGCGGGCGTGCGTCGTTTCCTGTTGGTCTCGGCATTCCCCGAAGCCGGCCGCAACAAGGCCATGGGCGAGGGCTTCGAGAATTACATGACGGTCAAGAAACGCGCCGACGTGTATCTTGCCGCGACCGATCTGGACTGGGTCATCCTTCGCCCGGGCACCTTGAAAGATACAGCAGGCACCGGCCGCGTCACCGCGGGACCGGCGATCGCCTACGGCGATATCCCGCGCGCCGATGTGGCCGCCACCCTGGTCGCGCTGCTGGAACAGCCGCAGCTGCGGCGGACGATCATCGAGCTGACCGAAGGCGACCAGCCTGTCGATGCAGCGATCGCGGCGCTCGCCCACGCGTAAGCGGGGCTGCCTGGTGCGGCAATGGTAAAATCGCGCTTCCACACCGCAACACAGACGAGCACGCCATGACCAACGCCTCCTTCTATCCCATCGGTACCCCTGGCCAGCCCTGGGGCGCTGAAGAGAAGGCGCAGTGGCGTGCCCGCCAGGTGCCGCAGCGGCGCTATGCCGATGACGTGCTGCCGGTGCTGGAGGCATTGCGCGGCCGCTTCGATGTCAGCCAGTACGGCACGTTGGATTACGCCCCGGACCAGTACCCGCTGTTCGCCGTGCGCAGCCGCGACTGGAACTCCGCGCTGCCGACGATGCTGGTCACCGGCGGCATCCACGGCTACGAAACCAGTGGCGTGCAGGGTGCCCTTCAGTTCCTGCAGACCCGCGCGGCCGAGTACGCCGGGCGCGCCAATCTGCTGGTGGTGCCCTGCGTCAGCCCGTGGGGCTATGAGCGCATCCAGCGCTGGAACGCCGAGGCGATCGATCCGAACCGCTCCTTCATGGTCAACAGCCCGGCGGCCGAAGCGGCCGCGCTGATTGCTCTCGTCGCGCCGCTGAAGGGCAGTATCGTGATGCATATCGACCTGCACGAAACCACGGACAGCGATGAAACCGAGTTCCGCCCGGCCCTGGCCGCGCGCGACGGCAAGCCGTTCGAGCCGGGTCTGATCCCGGATGGTTTCTATCTGGTCGATGACAGCGAGAACCCGCAGCCTGCGTTCCAGACCGCCGTCAACGCGGCCGTCGAACGGGTGACCCACATCGCCCCGGCTGACGACAAGGGCGAAATCATCGGCTCGCCGGTGGTCGCCCCCGGCGTGATCGAATATCCGCTGGAAAAGCTGGGTCTGTGCGCCAGTGTCAGCGGTGCGACCTTCACCACCACCACCGAGGTGTACCCGGACAGCCCGCGCGCCACCCCGCAGCAGTGCAACGATGCCCAGGTGGCGGCGATCTGCGCGGCGATCGATTACGCGTTGGCCGCCCCCAGGAACTGATCCAGCAACCACAGCGCGGCCGGCCCCAGCGGCGCGCCCTTGCGCCACACCGCATCGGTGGAAACCAGCCGTGGCCAGCCCGGCAGGGGCAGCTCCACCAGCATGCCCCGGCCGTAGCGCGTGACCAGCGCGCGCGGCAGTTCGGCCCAGCCGAAGCCGTCCTCGGCCATCTCCAGCACCATCAGGTAGTCCGAGGCGGACCACGTCCGCCCGCGTGCGTGGCCCTCACGGCAGGCGTCGCCGCTCAGGCAGATCTGGCGATGACCGGCCAGGTGCAATTCCTCCGGCGCGGCCACGGCGGCCAGCGGGTGAGCGGCGGCCACGAATACCGCCATCTCCGCACGCAGGGGCAGGGCGCGCACCGCCAGTTCGGACGGGTAGGCCGGCTGATGCGGCATCAGCCCGAGATGGGCACGGCCGCGCTGCACCACGTCCAGCACGTCACTGCCTTCGGCATCCAGCCATTCCAGTTCGATATCCGGAAAACGATGCTCGAACCGACGCAGAAGATGCTGATCCGGATTGAGCTGGTAGATGTCCGAGAACACCAGGGTCAGGCGCGGTTCGACCTCGTCGGCCAGGCGGATGCTGAGCTGCTCGAGGCGGTCGGCGGCGGCCAGGATTTCCTGCGCATGGCCGAGCACTTTGCGGCCGTCTTCGGTCAGCACCGGGTAACGACCACTGCGATCGAACAGGGTGAGGCCCAGATCCGCTTCCAGCGTGGCGATCGCGGTGCTGATGGTGGATTGGGTCTTCTTCAAACGGCGTGCGGCGGCGGAGAACGAGCCGAGGGCCGCGGCCTCGACGAACGCGTGCAGTGATTCGGGGCCGTAGCGCATGGATGTATCGCCTTTGTCGATGGATTCCATCTTGGGACTGATGGAAAAGACGATGATAATGGGCGCGTCGCTTGGGTGCCATTGACCGGCTGCCGTACCGACCAACGGTCGGTACCTACCGGACTGCATGCCCGGATTTACCGGACTGCGTGCCCGATTTACCGGGCCACGTGCCGACCCGGTGTCGGCAGCCATGTCACCCGGCCAGCAGCGACGCATGCGCATCCGCCATCCCGGCCGATGCCCCGGTGCCCGGCATTCCGCCGGCGCGCACCGGCCGCAATCAAGGAGCTTTCCATGCACACACAGGTGCATTCGCAACCCCGTGCCCGCGGCGGCCTGATCGCCTGGGCCTGCCTGACCGTGGCGATCGTCGCCGAAGTGGTCGGTACCTCGTTCATGGCCGATGCCGCCCGTCATGGCGGCTATGTGGGCTATGCCGTGATGGCCGTGGCCCTGGCCATTTCGTATTACTTCCTTGCGCTGTCGGTGCGAGGCATCGCGGTCGGTGTCGCCTACGCGGTATGGGAAGGCCTCGGCCTGACCCTGCTGACCCTGGTCGGTATTTTCGTGTTCAAGGACAGCCTGTCGGTGCAGCAGATGTTCGGCCTGGTGATGGCGGCGGTCGGCATCGTCTGCGTCACGCTCGGCGAGGAGCACACGTCATGAATCTCACCGCCTTTCTGTTCGTGGTCTGCTCGGCCCTGATCGACATCGCCGCCAACATGATGGTCGCCAAGTCCGATGGCTTCCGTAAGCCAGCGTGGGGCGTCGCCGCGATCGTGCTGGTCTGGATCGCGTTCGCGATGCTCGGCCAGGCGGTCAAGACCCTGGACCTGGCCACCGCTTACGCGATGTGGGGTGCGATCGGTGTGATCGGCACCGCGCTGTGCGGGCGCGTGCTGTTCGGCAATCGTCTGCGCCCGATCGGCTGGGTGGGCATTGCGCTGGTCACCGCGGCGGTGGTGGTGCTGTCCAGCCACTGATCCCGCTCAGCGGAACAACTGGTTCAGCACCGTGCCGGAGGCCGCGTCCGCGAAGCCGTCGAAGCGGCCTTCGTCCTTGAGCAACTGCGAGGCGCGCATCATCCCGCCCCAGGCAGTACGCGCCATCGCACCGCCAACGCTCACCCGGCGCACGCCCATGGCGGCAATGTCCTGCAGGGTGAACGGCAACGCGCTGCCCACCAGCAGGTTGACCGGTCGCGGTGCCACTGCGGCCACCACCGCCTCGATCTGCTCGCGGGTGCTGATGCCCGGTGCGTAGAGGCAGTCCGCACCCGCCTCGGCATAGGCGCGCAACCGCGTGATCGCATCCTCCAGGTCCGGGCGGCCGACGAAGAAGTTTTCGGCACGGCCGATCAGCACCACGTCCTCTCCGGCCTCGTCGATCGCACGGCGCGCCGCGCGCACCCGGGCCACGGCATCGTCCAGCGTGCGCAGCGGATGGTCCGGGTCCGGGCTGGCGTCTTCGATGGAGATGCCAGCCACGCCCGTGGCGATGGCAAGGGCGACGTTGCGGCCGACCTCCTGCAGCGTGCCGAAGCCATCGCCGAAATCGGCGTTCAACGGCAGCGGGGTCGCGGCGGCGAGGGAGTGGAGATGGGCGAGCGTTTCCTCCAGCGTCAACGTGCCATCGGCCTGGGCCTGGCTCCACGCATAGCCGGAACTGGTGGAGGCCAGTGCCTGGAAACCGAGGCTGTGCAGATAGCGTGCGCTACCGGCGTCCCACGGGTTGGGCAGCACGAAGCAGCCGTCATCGTGCAACGCGCGGAAGGCCGCGCGGCGCGGGCGGGGGTCGAAGGACAGGTCCGTCATCGTGCGCATCCGGTAAACAGTGGCCTGATGGTAACGCCCGCCGCTGCCACGCCCATGCTGCGCTTGCCCGGGTGCCTTCTGCGTGCAAGTCTGGGGCTGCGCCGGGCCGCCGGCGCAGCCAAGGAGGCGCGCATGCTCGAGGTGATCGATCTGCTGTTGGCCCCGCTGTTCAGGATCAGCCCGGTGCGGTATCTGCGCGATCCGGCCTACCGCCAGCGCATCCACCGCGAACAAGGCAAGGCCGGGCGCTATCGCATGATCTTCCTGATGCTGCTCGTACTGGCCGCGATCGCACTGTTGGCGCTGGTGATCCTCGCGCGCTACGGGCGTTAGCGAGGAACAGTCAGGGCAGTCTCAGGCGCGCACCCACCGCGCGCACAGCCCCACCAGCACCAGCGTCACCGCCACCGCGCTGAAGGCGAACACCAGGCTGCTGGCCTGCGCCACGAAACCGATCAGTGCCGGGCCGGCCAGCACACCGGCATAGCCGAGCGTGGTGATCGCCGGGATGGCCAGGCTTTCCGGCATGACCTTCTGGTTGCCGGCCATCGAGAACAGGGCCGGCACGATGTTGGCGCAGCCCAGGCCGACCAGGGCATAACCGCACAGGGCCAGCGGCATCCAGGCAGCGAACGTTGCCAGCGCGAAGCCCGACGCCGCGACCAGGCTGCCGATCAGGATCGAACGATGGCGGCCGAGCCTGGCCACCACGCCATCGCCGACGAGACGGGTCACGGTCATCGCGATGGCAAAGGCCAGGTAGCCCAGGCCGGCGCGCGAGGGATCGACCTGCTGCACTTCATGCAGGAACACCGCGCTCCAGTCCAGCACCGAGCCTTCGGCCAGGAACGCCACGAAACACAGCACCCCGATCGCGAGCACCACGCCGTGCGGCACCGCGAACATCGGCGCATCACTGGGGGCCTTGTCGGTCCGCCAGTGCGGCAGCGAAAGGGCCAACAGCGCGGCCATCACCGCAGACGCCAGCAGGCAGGCCAGCCACGGCGGCAGGTGGAACGCGAGCAGGGCGGTCATCGCGCCGGCACCGACGGCACCGCCGATGCTGTAGAAGGCGTGGAAGCCGGACATCATCGGCCGGCCGCTGTCGCGCTCGACCATGATCGCCTGCATGTTCATCACGCAATCGCAGGCGCCCACGCCGGCACCGAACACGAACAGCACCAGGCCCAGGGTCAGCGGCGAGGGCGCGACGACAAGCAGGGGCAGGGTGGCGATCACCATCACCAGCGTGGCGATCATGACCGCGCGGCAGCCGTGGCGTGCGGCGAGCATGCCGGCGATCGGCATCGCCAGCAGCGAGCCGGCGCCCAGGCACAGCAGCACCAGGCCCAGTGAACCTTCATCCAGCCCGGTGCGGTGCTTGGCGAACGGGACCAGCGGCGCCCAGGCAGCGGTGGCGAAGCCGGGCAGGAAAAAGGCAGCGCGGGTGGCGTGCTGCTGCCCGCGGGCGGCAACGGAAGAGAGCGGGGTCATTGGTCTGGAGATTCCTGGGAAAGTGTCAACGGCGCGAGGCGAGCTGGATATCCACGCCGCGACGGACGAATGCGTCGATCTGCGGCGCAGGCGCATCGGCTTCGAGCACAAGCACATCGATGTCATCGACGGTGCCGATGCGATGGCGCGCCTGGGCGCCGAGCTTGTCGTTGGTGGCCACCACCACGCAGCGGCTGCTGGCGGCCAGCATCGCCCGCTTGAGGGCGGCTTCTTCGCCATCGACTGCCCACAGCCCCTGCTGCGCATCCACTGCGCAGGTGCCGATGAAGAACAGATCCACGCGTAGTCCGCCCATGGCCTCCAGTGCCTGCGCGCCCACGGTGGCGCCGATGCGAGGGTCAAGGCGGCCGCCGATCAGCGTGACCTCGATGCCGCCGCGCGCCATCAGGGTGAGCGCGATATCCGGTGCATTGGTCAGAATATGCAGGCCTTCCAGTGCTGGCAGGCAGGCGGCGATGGCGCTGTTGGTGGAACCGGCATCGAGCAGAACGGTGTCGCCGGCCCGGATCTGAGCGGCGGCCTCGCGTGCCAGTGCCTGTTTCTGCGTTTTCTGCACGGTTTGGCGGGCACTCAGCGGGGGAAAGTCCGGGGTTGCGGGCAGTGCGCCGCCATACACCTTCCGGCACAGGCCCTGCTGCGCGAGATCGCGCAGATCGCGGCGGATCGAGTCCTCGGAGACCTGAAGGTCCACTGCCAGCTGGGCCGAAAGAACCCGGCCGTGTTGCTGGAGCAGGCCGAGGATGGTCTGCTGGCGTTCGCTGGGGAGCGTGTCCGGGGCGGGTGTCATGGCGAAAGCGGCCTGTGCTGCGTCTGCGTGTTGATGCACATTCTATTGAAGTGCGCATGAACGTGCAAATGCCCGGAGCAGCCGCATTCAACCGCCTTGCTCGCGGGTAAGCCCGCCGGTCGAACATGACCTTCGCTGGCGTCGCTGGCCTCTATCGACTCTGGCGTCGCTGCCATCGTTGGCGTCGCCGCCGTCGCCGCCATCACCGCGATCACCGCGATCAACGGCACGGAGATCTGGAGAATGTTCTGGGTCACGACATTGGTTTGATCCAGAACCAGAAGGCATGTCGATATGCATTGCGCACCGCACTCGCCAACGGTAGGTGCGCACACGGTTTCATCGAATCTGAAAGATTCATCGAGTGCAACGCGCGCGGCGTGCAAGGCGTTGTGGACCGTTTTCGGCAGCGACGTCCCGCGTAGTCAACAAATCGTCGCCGAGGGTTCACAGTCCATTGATTCAGCGGGAGTGTAGATTCGATCCACAGGTCGAGGTTGTGTCTCCGACCGATTCTTTTTCCAGGCAGATCACGCTTCGTCCTGTGCGTATCACGCGCGGGACGGCGAGTGGCTGCGCCATGCCTCCCCCGTTGAGTCTTCCCCCAATGTCCGCTCGCAATCGCACCCGTGAGGTCTCCGCCGCCAAGGCCGAGGCCCTGGTCAAAACCGATGCCCTGCATGCGCGCCGGCGCCGCATCACGCAGACCGTCGTGCCTGGCGACCACATCGAACGTGCCAGTAACCGCGACCATCGCGTGTTGTTCGTCGTCTCGGAGATGGCCGACTACATCAAGGCCGGCGGCCTGGGTGATGTCGCCGCCTCGCTGCCGCGTGCGCTGCGCGACCGCGCGGACATGCGCGTATTGATTCCCGGCTATCGCGAGGTGCTCGAGCGCACCGGGCCGATCCAGGTGATCGGGCAGACCCCGGCGCACGCGGCGTTGCCAGCCTGCGTGATCGCACACACCGTGCTGGACGACGGACTGCCGGTCTACGTGCTGATCTGCCCGGAGCTCTATGAACGCGACGGCTCGCCGTACGTCGACGCGGCCGGGGAGCCGTGGGCCGACAACGCGGTGCGCTTTGCCACGCTGTCGCGCGCGGCGGCGGTGATCGCCGCAGGTGAGGCCGGCATGGACTGGACGCCGGGCCTGCTGCACCTCAATGACTGGCCGTGCGCGCTGGCCGCAGCCTACGTGCGCTGGTCGGGCAGCAAGGCCTCGTGCCTGCTCACCATCCACAACCTGGCCTATCAGGGCCTGTTCCCGGCCAGCCTGGCCGCGGACCTGGGCATCGCCGAGGCGCAGCGTGAAGCGCTGGATTTCCACGGGCAGCTGTCCTTCCTGCGCGGCGGCATCGTGCATGCCGACCAGGTCAATACGGTCAGCATCAGCTATGCCGCGCAGATCACCGCGCCGGCGGAGGGCTGTGGTCTGGACCGGCTGCTCTCGCGCCGTGCAGCGCTGGGGCACCTGAGCGGCATCGTCAACGGCATCGACAGCAGCTGGGACCCGCGCACCGACCATCACCTGCCGGTGCACTTCAGCGTGCAGTCCTGCGAAGGGCGCGACCACAACGCGCGCCATGTCCGGCGTGCGTTCGGCCTGCCCGAAAGCCGGGGCCCGCTGTTCGCGGTGGTCTCGCGGCTGGTCCACCAGAAGGGCCTGGACCTCACCTGCGACGTCGCCCCGCAGATCGTGGCCGCCGGTGGCCAGCTGGTCATCATCGGCGGTGGCGAGCCACAGATCGAAGCGCAGGTGCGTGAACTCGCGCGCCGCTATCCGGGTAGCGTCTCGGCCTACATCGGTTTCGATGAAACGCTTGCGCGCCGCATGTTCGCCGGCGCCGACTTCCTGCTGATGCCATCGCGGTTCGAGCCGTGCGGCCTGAGCCAGATGTACGCCCAACGCTTCGGCTGCCTGCCGATCGCGCACGCCACCGGCGGCCTGATCGATACCGTGGACGATGGCGTCACCGGCTTCCTGTTCAACGGCGCCGAAGCCGATGCGCTGCGCCGCTGCGTGCAGCGTGCATTCCGCACCTTCCGTCAGTCCGGGCTGATGGCGGCGATGCGCCGCGCGGCGATGCTGCGCCCGAGCGGCTGGGATATCGCCGGCACGCATTACCTGGATCTTTATCAACGCACCACGGAAGCACGCGCATGAGCACGCAATGGGAACTGGATGCCGGGATCGAGCCCGGCGGTGAGAGCGTGTCCGCAGCGCCATTGGCCGAGGCGGCGTTGTTGCCGGCGCGGGCGTCGATTGCCGTCGGCGCGCCTGGCGATGCCTTCGCGCTGCTGGGCCCCCACCGTGATGCCACCGGTGCCTGGCGCCTGCACGTGCTGTTCCCGGCCGCACTCGCGGTCCTGCGCCGCGACGCGGCCGGCCACTGGCGGCCGATGGCCGCCATGGGCGAGGGCATCTTCGAGGCGCCCATCGAGGGGCCCGTGGTGAGCCTGCTGCGGGTCGATTGGGGTGGCGTGCAACAGGAGATCGAAGACGTTTACGCCTTCGGTCCCGTGCTGGACGAGGACGCGCTGGCCGGCATCGCCGCCGGCGACCCGAACAGCATCCGCGTGGCGCTGGGTGCACACCAGGCACAGCAGCAGGGCATCGATGGCGTGCGTTTCGCCGTCTGGGCCCCGAACGCGCGCCGTGTTTCGGTGGTGGGCGACTTCAATGGCTGGGACGGGCGGCGTCACCCGATGCGGTTGCGCCATGGCGCTGGCGTGTGGGAGATCTTCCTGCCGCGCGTGGAGGCCGGCGCGCGCTACAAGTTCGAGATCACCGCGGCCGACGGGACCCGGCTGACCCACAAGGCCGACCCGATGGCCCGCCAGTCCGAGCTGCTGCCGGGCACGGCCTCGGTAGTGGCCGATGGGGCGCAGCGTGCATGGCAGGACGACGCCTGGATGCAGGCGCGCGCATCGATGGATGACCGCGCGATCTCCATCTATGAAGTGCACGCCGGTTCCTGGCGGCGCGGTGACAATGGCGACGTGCTCGACTGGGACCAGCTCGGCGACCAGCTCATTCCCTACGTGACGGGCCTGGGCTTCACCCATATCGAACTGCTGCCGGTCAGCGAGCATCCGTTCGGCGGTTCGTGGGGCTATCAGCCGCTCGGCCTGTACGCCCCCACCGCGCGGCACGGCGGGCCGGACCGTTTCGCACGCTTCGTCGATCGCTGCCACCAGGCTGGACTGGGGGTGATCGTGGACTGGGTCGGCGCGCATTTCCCGTCCGATGCCCATGGCATGCAACGCTTCGACGGCACCGCGCTGTATGAGCACGATGACCCGCGCCAGGGCCTGCACCCGGACTGGGACACGCTGATCTACAACTTCGGCCGCAGCGAAGTGACCGGCTTCCTGATCGGCAGCGCACTGGAGTGGATCGAGCGGTTCCATATCGATGGCCTGCGCGTGGATGCCGTCGCCTCGATGCTGTATCGGGACTACAGCCGCGAGGACGGGCAGTGGATCCCCAACGCGCACGGTGGCCGCGAGAACCTGGAAGCGATCGCCTTCCTGCGCGACCTCAACGATGCCATCGCCCGGCAGGCACGCGGCGTGCTGGTGATCGCCGAGGAATCCACTGCGTGGCCGGGCGTGACCGCCCCCAGCGGCGAGGGCGGGTTGGGCTTCACCCACAAGTGGAACATGGGGTGGATGCACGACACGCTGAGCTACCTGGGTCGCGACCCGATCCATCGCTCGCATCATCACAGCCAGATGACCTTCAGCGCGATGTACGCCTTCTCCGAGCAGTTCGTCCTGCCGCTCTCCCACGATGAAGTGGTGCACGGAAAGGGATCGCTGCTGGGCAAGATGCCCGGCGACCGCTGGCAGCAGCTGGCCAACCTCAGGGCCTACCTCGGTTTCATGTGGGCCCACCCGGGCAGCAAACTGCTGTTCATGGGCGGCGAATTCGCGCAATGCACGGAATGGAACCACGATGCCCAGCTGGACTGGGCACAGGCGTCCGAGCCGGCACACGCGGGCGTGGCGCGGATGGTCGGCGACCTCAACCGGCTGCTGCGCGAGCTGCCGGCGCTGCAGCACGGCAACCGGACCGAGCAGGGATTCGAGTGGAGCGTTGGCGACGATCACGTCAACAGCGTGCTCGCCTTCATCCGCCACGATCCGCGTGGGAGCGCCGGCCCGCTGCTGGCGGTCAGCAATTTTACCCCGATGGCGCGCCACGGCTATCGCGTAGGGGTGCCGCACGCCGGGCGCTGGCAGGAAGTGTTCAACAGCGACAGCCGTTTCTACGGTGGCAGTGACATCGGTAACCATGGGCAGGTCGATACCCTGCCGATCGCGATGCACGGGCACGCGCAGTCACTGGCCTTGACCCTGCCGCCACTGTCCACCGTGTTCCTGCAGGTGGAGGGGTGACGGCGGGAGAGCGATTCGGCGCCTGGCGGCAGCCTGGAGGTGACCATGTCTTCCGTCTCTGGGCACCGGCCGCGCAGTCCGTGGAGCTGCTGCTCGACGGCGAGGCGCTGCCGATGCAGGCAGCCGATGACGGCAGCTACTGGATCCGGCTGGCGTGTGCAGCGGGGGCGCGCTACCGCTACCGCATCGACGGGACGCTCAGCGTTCCCGATCCGGCCTCGCGCTGGCAACCCGAAGGGCTCAACGGCCCCAGTGCCGTGCTGGACGAAGATGGCCATGCATGGCAACACGCCGATTGGGCGGGCAGGCCGTGGGAGGAAGCCGTCCTCTATGAAGTGCACGTGGGTGCTGTGGGCGGCTACGCCGCGCTGCAGGCGCAACTCCCGGCACTGGCAGCGATGGGCATCACCGCTCTTGAACTGATGCCCCTGGCCACCTTTCCGGGTACGCGCAACTGGGGCTACGACGGCGCATTGCCCTACGCGCCGGCCGCGGCCTATGGCAGCCCGGACGAGCTCAAGGCGCTGATCGACCACGCGCATGCGCTGGGGCTGATGGTGCTGCTGGACGTGGTCTACAACCACTTCGGCCCGGAGGGCAATCATCTGCCGCAGTATGCGCCCGCGTTTTTCCGTGACGACGTCACCACCCCGTGGGGTGCGGCGATCGACTTCCGGGAACCGCACGTGCAGCGCTTTTTCATCGACAACGCGCTGATGTGGCTGCGCGAGTACCGGTTCGATGGCCTGCGCCTGGACGCCGTGCACGCGATCCAGCCGCCGTCGTTCCTCGCCCAGCTGCGCGAGGCGATCCAGACGCACGGGCCGTCGCACCAGGTGCACCTGATCCTGGAGAACGAGCACAACACCGCCTCGCTGCTGGCCGATGGTTACACCGCGCAGTGGAATGACGACTTCCACAACGCGCTGCACGTGTTGCTGACCGGCGAAACCGAGGGTTACTACGCCGATTTCGCGGCCAACCCGACCGCACAGCTGGCGCGGGTGCTGGCCGAGGGGTTTGCCTGGCAGGGGGAAGTCAACCGCCTGGGGCACCGGCGGGGCGAACCCAGTGCGGGGCTGTCGCCGGCGCACTTCGTGATCTTCGCGCAGAACCATGACCAGATCGGCAATCGCGCCTTCGGCGACCGCCTGCAGACACTGGTGTCGCCCGAGCGGCTGCAGGTGGCGCTGGCGCTGACCGCCCTGACACCGATGATTCCCTTGTTCTTCATGGGTGAGCCATGGGGCGCGCGCGAGCCTTTCCTGTTCTTCACCGATTTCGATGCGCCGCTTGACCAGGCGGTACGCGATGGACGCCGTGCCGAGTTCAGCCACTTCAGTGCCTTTGCCGATCCGCAGGCGCAGGCCTCGATCCCCGACCCGAATGCCCTGGCGACCTTCCAGGCGTCGCAGGCGCCGCTGCCGTCGGCCGAAGCACGTCAGCAGAACCCGTGGCTGGCGGCCTTCCGCAGCGTGCTGACCCTGCGCTGGCAATATCTGGTGCCGCAATTGCGGCACGCACGCAGCCTCGGCGCGAGCGTGCTCGGCGACGGCGCGGTACGCGCAGGCTGGCAACTGGGCGATGCCCAATGGTGGCTGGCCTTCAACCTTGGCCAGACCGCCGTGCTCGCCGATCTGCCTTACGGCGAAACCGTGCTGCAACTCGGCGAGGTCGGGCACGGCCAGCTGCTGGCACCGGCCGCGCTGCTGGTGCGGCGCGTGGCGGCATGAATGCCACGCCCGCGCTGGCCAGCCTGGCCGAGGCCGCCGGGCTGCTGATCCGCTGGGAGGACGTGCACGGCACGCCGCGCATCGTCGAACAGGACACACTGCAGAGCGTGCTGGACGCATTGGGCTGGCGCGCGGGAACACCGGCGCAGTGCCAGCAGAGCCTGCAGCATTGCCTGCACGAGCGCGCCGTCCCGTCGCTGCGCACCGTGCAGCTCGGTGAGCCCCTGCTGCTGGACGTGGACGGCGCGGGCGAGTGGTGCGATGAACGCGGACACACCATGCCGGCGACGCGGGCACGACCCGGTGTCTGGGTAGTGCCGGAGCAGCCCGGCTACTGGCGCCTGCGCGTCGGGCAGGATGAGCATGCCGTGGCAGTCGCGCCGACGCGCTGCTTCAGCGTGGCCGATGCCACCGGTCTCGCCGAGCCGCGCAGCTGGGGCGCGGTGCTCCAGGTATACGCCGCGCGCCGTGCCGGAGATGACGGCATCGGCGACAGCAGTGCTGCGCAGCAGTGGTGTGAGCGCATTGCCGCCGCCGGTGGCGATGCGGTGGCGCTGAGCCCGCTGCACGCCGCGGGCCGGATCGATGGGTCCTTCAGTCCCTATTCGCCGAGTGACCGTCGCTTTCTCGAGCCGGTGTATGCCGGCACGCTGGAGGAGTGGGACATTGCCGAGGACGATGCGCCGGACCCGACGCCGGCGGATGGCCTGATCGACTGGGCCGGCGCGGCGGCACGCAAGTGGCATCGCCTGCAGCAGTCGTACCAGCGTTTCACCCAGGCACCAGAGGCACTGCAGCGTGATCTGCGTGGCTTCGAGCAGGAGGGCGGCGCCGCACTGGCCGCGTTCGCACGATGCAACGCCGCCGCGATGGGCCAGCGCGATCCAGCGTTGCAGGTGCATGCGCAATGGCGCGCTGCGCGCAGCTGGCAGCAGGCGCAACGCCGCGCGCAGGAGGCCGGCATGGCACTGGGCCTGATCGCCGACCTGGCGGTCGGCTTCACCGCTGACGGCGCCGAGGCGGCCGCGGCTGCCGACACCGCCCTGCGTGGGCTGGTACTGGGTGCACCGCCGGACGCCTTCGCCCCTGACGGACAGGTCTGGGGCATCAGCAGCTACTCGCCGGATGGATTGCGCCGCAGCGGCTTTGCGCCGTTCATCACCCTGCTGCGCGCCGTGATGCGTGACCGGGGCGGGGTGCGTATCGACCACATTCTCGGCCTGCAGCGGCTATGGGTGGTGCCACACGGCGCGGGCTCCGGGCAGGGGGTGTACCTGCGCTATCCGCTGGCCGATCTGCTCAATCTGCTGGCGCTGGAATCCTGGCGCAACCGCTGCATTGTCATCGGCGAAGATCTCGGGGTCGTGCCGCCCGGGATTCGTGACACGTTGGCCGCGCGCGGCGTGCTCGGCATGGATGTGCTCGCCTTCACCCGCGCGCCGGACGGCGACTTCCTGCCGCCGGCGCAGTGGCGGCGCGACGCCGTCGCACTGACCGGCACCCACGATCTGCCGACGCTGGAAGGCTGGCAACACGGCGATGACCTGCGCTGGCGGGCGCGCCTAAGCGCAGCGCCCGCCGCCGATACCGCGCAGGCCATGGCCGCGCGGCGCGAGGACGTGGCGCGGCTGGCCCGCGCGGTCGGCACCGATGGCGCTGCGCCGGATGCCCTCCGGCTGGCCGCGCTGCGGCAGGTCGCCGCCAGCCCGGCGCCGTTGGCGTTGTTGCCGGTGGAAGACGCGCTGGGCCTGCGTGGCCAGGTCAATCTTCCGGGCACGGTCGCCGTCCACCCGAACTGGCGCCAGCGCCTGCCATCCCCGTTGCCGTTGCGGACGCTGGACCGTTCGCTGCAGCAGTTCGCCGCGGCCCGCCGCCGCCAGGAGCATTGAGATGGTTCCATTCCGCGCCACCGCCCGCCTGCAGCTGCACGCCGGCTTCGATTTCGATGCGGCCCGCGCGCAGGTGGATTACTACGCTTCATTGGGCATCAGTCACCTGTACCTGTCGCCGATCGCCAGCGCGGTGCCCGGTTCCACGCATGGCTACGACGTCATCGATCCCACCACGGTCAATCCGGAGCTGGGCGGGGAGGCCGGATTGCAGCGTCTTTCCGATGCCGTGCGCGCACGCGGGATGGGCCTGATCCTGGATATCGTGCCGAACCACATGGCGGCGCACCCGCTCAATCCGTACTGGGCCGATGTGCTGGCCCACGGCAAGGCCAGCGCGCATGCCGGCTGGTTCGACATCGCCTGGCGCGCACCGGGGCGTGACGGCAAGCTGTGGCTGCCGGTGCTGGATCGACCGCTGTCCAGCGCGATCGCCGACGGCGTGCTCACCGTGCAGCGCGCCGCCGACGGATCGGCGGGCGTCGCGCACCACGGCACCGTGTATCCGCTGGCGCCCTCTACCTGGGCCGCAGGCGGGTCGGAGCTGACGGCACCGGCCCTGGCCGGCGTTCTGGCGGCGCAGCCGTACCGGCTGGCGTGGTGGCGCAGTGGCGATGACCGGATCAACTACCGTCGCTTCTTCACCATCGCCTCGCTGGTCGCGCTGCAGATGCACCGCCGCGATGTCTTCGAGACCGTGCACGCACTTCCGCTGCGCCTGGTGGCGGAGGGACGGGTGGATGGCCTGCGCGTGGACCACGTGGATGGACTCCGCGATCCGGCCGGTTACCTGCACCGGCTGCGCGCAGCGCTGGATGCTGCCGGCGCCCGCCGTGGGCTGTCGCCTGGCGCGCTGGGCCTGTGGGTGGAGAAGATCCTGGCGCCGGATGAAGCCTTGCGGGCGGACTGGCCGTGCGATGGCACCACCGGCTACGACTTCATGGACCAGGTCGGTGCATTGCTGCACAGCGGTGCCGGCGGCAACCCACTGACGCGGCACTGGCAGCAGGTCACCGGTGATCCCCGCAGCTTCCGCGAGGTGGAACTGGAGGCCAGGCGCGACGTGCTGGAGCAGGGCCTGCGGGCCGAATTCGATGCTTTCGTCGCGCGCCTCGTCCGCCTTTCGCGCCTCACCGGCGGCATCGCCGCCGATTTCGGCAGGCCCCTGCTGGCGCGCGCGGCGTTGTCCCTGTTGAGTCACTTCCCGGTGTACCGCAGCTATCTCACCCACGCGGCCCCGGGCGCCGAGGATCGGCGGCTGTGGCAGCAGGCCATCGAGGCGGCCATCGCCGGCAGCGCGCCGGATCAGGTGGCTGCGATCGAGCAGGTCGCCGCGTGGGTGCTGGCGCCGCCATCGCAGGAGGATGACCCGGTGCTGCATCGCCGCTGCCTGGCGCTGCGACAGCGGGCCCAGCTGCTCAGCGCGCCGCTCAACGCCAAGGCAGTGGAAGACAGCAGCTTCTATCGGCATGCGCCGCTGTTGTCCCGCAACGAGGTCGGCAGCCATCCAACGGTACTGGGTGTGTCGGCACCGCGTTTTCATGGGTTCATGCGCGCCCGCCACGACCAGCACCTGCGCAGCCTGCTTGCCACGGCCACGCATGACCATAAACGCGGCGAAGACGCCCGGATGCGATTGGCGGTGGTGTCAGCCTGGCCCGAATGGTGGCTGCGCCAGGTGCGTCGCTTCGAACGGCTCGCAGCGTCCCTCGGTGCCGGTGCACTGCACGCGGCGGACCGCGAGATGCTGTGGCAGACACTGGTCTCGGTCTGGCCGGCCGAGGGCGGATCAGGCGCTGATCTCGCTGCGCGCGTGGTGCAGTGGCAGGCCAAGGCGCTGCGCGAGGGTGGCCAGCGCAGCAGTTGGGGCCATCCGGATGAGGCTTACGAGTCGTGCGCGGCGGCCGTGGTGGAAGCATTGATCGACAGCGAGGCCGGGCAGCCGTTCCGCGCGGCCGTGCAGGACGTCGTGGCGCGCATCGCGCCGGCCGGAGCGCGTTTCAGCCTGAGCCAGACCGCGCTGCGGCTGAGCGTGCCGGGCGTGCCGGATCTGTACCAGGGCACCGAAGGCTGGGATCTGTCATTGGTGGACCCGGACAACCGGCGGCCGGTGGACTATGCGCTGCGTGGCCACTGGCGCCGGGATGGGCGTGCGTGGCCGGTACTGCTGCAGGGGTGGCGCGATGGCGTGGCCAAGGCGCGCCTGGTGCAGACCCTGCTGCAGGCCCGGAGCAGCGCCCCGGAGCTGTTCGCGCTGGGCGGCTATGTGCCATTGCCGACCACGCTGCCCGAACGCGTGCTGGCCTTCGCGCGCGAACACGGCGCGCAGCGGCTGATCGTGGTCGCCGCGATCGCCACCACCGTGCGTCCCGCGCAGGAAGTCACGGCGGCGTTGCCTGCCCGGTTCTGGGGCACGGGCCGCGTGACGATTCCGCAGGGGCGCTATCGCAATCTGCTCACCGGCACGTCGGTAGAAATCACCGACCCCGATATTTCCCTGCGGGCGCTGTCCGATGGCAGCCCCGTGACCCTGCTGATCAACGAGTGAAGCAAGCGCAATGGACGAAAACGAACGACGTGAACGCATCGGGGCCCTGGCCCGCCAGATCTGGGAAGCCGAAGGCCGTCCGGACGGACAGGACCAACGGCATTGGTTGATGGCCGAACGGCTGTTCGATGCCGAGCTGCAGGCCGCGGGCCACACCGTCGAGACGCGCCGATGAGTGCCCGCCAGTTTGCCCAGTCCTCGCGCCTGCGGGGCGGACGCCCCTTCCCGTTGGGGGCCACCTGGGATGGCCTGGGCGTCAACTTCGCGCTGTACAGCCGGCATGCGACCAAGGTCGAGCTGTGCCTGTTCAACGAGCGTGGCCGTGAGGTCGAGCGCATCGTGCTGCCCGAGTACACCGATGAAATCTGGCACGGCTATCTGCCGGACGCACGGCCCGGCCAGCGCTACGGCTACCGGGTGCATGGTCCTTACGCCCCGGAGGCCGGCCACCGGTTCAACCCCAACAAACTGCTGCTGGATCCGTATGCCAAGCAGATCGTCGGCCAGCTCAAGTGGGCGCCGGCGCTGTTCGGCTACACGATCGGGCACAAGGACAAGGACCTGAGCTTCGACAAACGCGACAGCGCGCCGTACATGCCGCGTTGCGCCGTGGTCGATCCGGCCTTCACCTGGGGCCGCGACACCGCACCGGCCACGCCGTGGGAGGACACGGTCATCTACGAAGCCCACCTGCGCGGCCTGTCGATGCTGCACCCACAGGTGCCTGAGCAGGCACGTGGCTCCTTCTCCGCGCTGAAGCAGGACGCGCTGCTGGATCACCTCCGCCAGCTCGGCGTGACTGCGCTGGAACTGCTGCCGATCCATGCCCACGTGGACGACCAGCATCTGCTCGAGCGCGGCCTGCGCAACTACTGGGGCTACAACACGCTGGCCTTCTTCGCGCCCGAACCGCGCTTCATGTCCACCTCCACCATCGCCGAGTTCAAGCAGATGGTGGCCTGCGTGCATGACGCCGGGCTGGAAGTGATCCTGGACGTGGTCTACAACCACACCGCCGAAGGCAACGAGCTCGGCCCGACGCTGTCGTTCAAGGGCATCGACAATGCCAGCTACTACCGGCTTGCCGATGACCCGCGCTACTACATCAACGATACCGGCACCGGCAACACCTTCGACCTGACCAACGCCGGTGCGCTGCGGATGGTGATGGACTCGCTGCGCTACTGGGTGCAGGACATGCACGTGGATGGCTTTCGCTTCGACCTGGCCACCATCCTGGGCCGCGAACGCGCCGGCTTCGATCCATCGGGCAGCTTCATGGATGCCGTGCGCCAGGACCCGGTGCTGAGCCAGGTCAAGCTGATCGCCGAGCCGTGGGACATCGGGCCGGGCGGCTACCAGCTGGGGCAGTTCGCACCGGGCTGGGCCGAATGGAACGACCGTTTCCGTGACAACGTGCGGGCACTGTGGCGCGGCGATGGCGGCCAGCTGGCCGAGTTCGCCACCCGCCTGATGGGTTCGGCCGATCTGTTCAACCACAAGGGACGGCGGCCGGCCGCGTCGGTGAATTTCGTCACCGCCCACGATGGCTTCACCCTCAATGACCTGGTCAGCTACAACGACAAGCACAACGAGGCCAACGGCGAAGACGGGCGCGACGGCAGCGACAACAACATCTCCTTCAACCACGGCGCCGAAGGCCCTACCGAAGACGAGGGCATCAACACGATCCGGGCGCGGCAGATGCGCAACATGCTGGCCAGCCTGCTGCTCGCCCAGGGCACGCCGATGCTGCTGGCCGGGGACGAGTTCGCGCGCAGCCAGGGCGGCAACAACAACGCCTACTGCCAGGACAACCCGCTCACGTGGATCGACTGGCAGCAGGCCGCCAGCCCGGCAGGCCGCCAGCAGTCGCTGTTCGTACGCCGGCTGCTGTCGTTGCGCCGCCGCTACCCGCAGCTGCGCCGCGGCCGCTTCCTGGACGCCCGCGACGAGCAGGGAGAAGGCTATGACGTGCGCTGGCTGCGCCCGGATGGCCAGCCCATGGAAGATGGCGACTGGCATGATGGCGAGGCCCGCAGCCTGGCGCTGCACCTGGGGGCCGCCCGTCAGGAAGACACGCCGCGCGGTCCCGAGCATGCGCACCTGCTGTTGATGTTCAATGCCTCGCACGCGCCGCAGGCGTTCGTGCCGCCCTTGATCGACGATGAACACTGGCGCGTGCTGATCAGCACCATCGACGGTGCGCCGCTGCAGGCGGATGCGGAAGGCCACTGGCCTCTGCCGGACCGCGCGATCGTGGTGCTCAGCAGTCGCCGCAACCGCCATTCCGACACGGAAGGCTGAGCTGACGCTGCCCTCCCGGCACGATGCCGTGCCGGGAGGTCCCAGGTCAGCGCTCCTGGTCCAGCTCGCGCCGGACCACGCCGGCGACCCAGTCCATGAACGCCGCCACCCGTCGCGGTAGATGACGGCGTTGCGCGTAGAGCAGGGTCACCGGCATCGGCTCTGCTTTCACGTCCGCGAGGATCTCCACCAGGGTGCCCGAGGCCAGTGCCTGGCGCACGCCGAGCAGCGGGACCTGGATGATCCCCAGCCCGGCCAGGGCTGTCGCGGTATAGCCCTCGCCACTGTTGACCGTCACCGCACCGCCCATGGGCAGGCTCTGATAGGTCTGCCCGTCGTAATACTCGAATCCGGGCGAACGCTGACCGAGGGTGCTCACGTAATGCACCAGCGCGTGGCCGGCCAGGTCGGCCAGCGTGGTCGGCGTGCCCCGGGCGGCGAGGTAGGCCGGGCTGGCGCAGTTGATGATCGGCAGCTGGCCCAGCGGGCGGGCCACCAGCGTGTTGTCGTCCAGTGGACCGACCCGGAGCACGCAGTCGAACCCTTCGCGGATCAGATCGACCCGGCGGTCGGTACCGCTCACTTCCATCTCCACGCCAGGGTGCTGGGCCAGGAAGGCAGGCAGCTGCGGTATCACCAGTTGCCGGGCCAGCCCGCTGGACATATCCACCCGCAGCCGCCCCTTCAGCTGCGCCGTATCGACCCGGAACATGCCCTGCAGGTCGTCCATGTCATGCAGCAGATCGTGTGCCCGCGCCTGGAACTGGGCACCGTCAGCGGTCAGCTGCACCCGGCGGGTGGTCCGATGCAGCAGTTGCACACCCACATCCGCTTCCAGTCGCTGCACGGCCAGCGACACGCTGGCCTTGGGTAGGCCCAGGCTGTCGGCGGCGCCGGTGAAGGAGCCGAGTTCGGCCACCCGGAGGAAGCAGCGCAGGTGATCGAGGCGATCCATGGATTGTTCGTGATTATTGGATAGTCAAATCAGCATCCGCCGATTTATCCGCGCACGCAACACCAATAGGCTGACAACCATTCCCACAACGCAGGTGTACTGACATGCGCAACGCAACCCGAGTCGTCCTGATCACCGGCGGCAGCCGTGGCCTGGGCCGCAATGCCGCCCTCGCACTGGCCGCCGACGGCGCCGATATCGTGCTCACCTATCGCAGCCAGGCCGGCGCCGCCCAGGAAGTGGTCGCGCAGATCGAAGCACTCGGCCGTCGCGCGGCCGTGCTTCCCTTGGACATGGCCGACAGCACCGGTTTTGCTGACTTCGCCAGCCAGGTCCGCAGCGTGCTTGATGGCTGGGGCGAGACCCATCTGCAGGGCCTGCTCAACAATGCCGGCGAAGGCCTGCACGCGATGATCGCCGACACCACGGTCGATCAGTTCGACGCCCTGGTCGCGGTCCATCTGAAGGGACCGTACTTCCTGACCCAGGCGGTGTTGCCGCTGCTTGCCGATGGCGGCCGCATCCTCAACGTCTCCAGCGGGCTGGCACGCTTCTCGCTGCCGGGCAGCTCGGCCTACGCGATGATGAAGGGTGGCATCGAAGTGTTTACCCGTTACCTGGCCAAGGAACTGGGCGCCCGCGGCATCAGTGCCAACACGCTCGCCCCCGGCGCGATCGAAACCGACTTCGGTGGCGGCCGCGTGCGCGACGACGCGCAGGTCAATGCGATGGTGTCCTCGGTCACCGCGATGGGCCGCCCGGGCAAGCCGGACGACATCGGTCCGGTGGCGGTGGCGCTGCTGTCGCCGCAGACGGCGTGGATCAACGCGCAGCGGGTGGAGGCGTCGGGCGGCATGTTCGTCTGAGATCGCGGGCGGTCAAAGCGGCCATCGTGTGGCACGCGCGGTTCTCATTGCTGGCAGCGGATCGAGGGCCGGTCACGACCGTGGGTCGTGACGCGCTCGGTTGATCGAGTGAGAATGGTTCGCATCAAGCGCCGTCAATGGCTATGATGCGGGTCCTTTCGCCACGCTCGAGCCTGCCTTGAAGACTGCTTCGCCACTCAGCCCGATGGGCCGCGTCTTCGCCACGGTGGCCTTCGTCGAAGCCCTGACGTGGGCCGGCCTGTTGATCGGCATGTACTTCAAGTACCACGCAGCGGATCCAACGCCGGTCGGCGTCAAGGTGTTTGGACCGGTGCACGGCGTCGCCTTCATGGTCTACGTCGTGGTGTCGGTCCTGGCTGCAATCCGTTTGCGTTGGCCGTGGTGGGCCGCACTGCTGGCACTGGCCGCGGCGGTGCCGCCATTGGTCACGCTGCCACTGGAATGGTGGTTCAAGCGCCGGGGGCTGTTGTCCGCGCCGCTGCGTTGAAGCTTCCACGGTAAGCCCGCGCAACCGCGGGCCTGCCCTCCAGGGCGTCACCCATCGCCCAACACCGCCAGGATCTGCTTCGGCGTCTGGAACCCCGCCAGTCGGGCGGTTTCGTGACCGTCGCGCACCACCAGCAGCGTCGGTGTCTGGCGCAACCCCAGCTCGCGGAACAAGCCCTCACCCACAGTTTCCAGCTTCACCTTCAACACCGTCATCCCTGCGTCTGCGATGGCGCCGGAGACACTGGCCAACGACATCTCCAGCATCCGGCACCCGGGGCAATCGTCCTTGTGGAAGTCCACCAGCAGCGCAGGGTGTTCGCGCAGGGCGGCGTGGTAATCCTCAGCGGTCCGGGCGTGCAGGGTCAGCATGTCGTGAATGTCTCGGTAGTGGCCAACACGGCGTCGGTCCAGTGGTGGATGGCGTGGGTGTCGGCGGCGCCGTGCGGCATCTGCTCGATCTCCAGCACGGGGTACGGGGAGTGGAAGAAGCGCGCCAGGCGGTGCGCGGCGCCGCAGTAGTACTCTTCGCCCCATTGGGTCTCGCCGGTGCCGAACACCGCGGCCGGGAAGGGCAGGGGCAACCCGAAACGATCCCGCAGCGCGGCCACGCAGTCCTTCATTTCCGCCGGGGTGCGCCCGGCGTTGTCCGTCCATGAGCCAAGCAGGCACAGGGCGGGGGGATCGGCGGGCAAGGCCAGGGCGATGTCGCCGGCATCGACGTCGAGCCAGTCCACGCGGTGGCCCAGCGCTTCGCAGTGGGCCCGGACCAGCATGGCGACCTCGCGGGTGTTGCCGCTCAGCGAGACGAACGCCAGCAGGATATGCATCGGCATGCGTCCTTACAGATCGTCGAAACCGTTGTCCGAATTGGTCTTCTTGTAGCTGGCGTTGCGCATCTCGAAGAAGTCGGTCTTGGTTTCGGTGAAGTTGTCGGCGTAGGCCTTGATCCACGGCATCACGTTGACGTTGGTCTCGCTGTACAGCTTCTCGATCCCGAGCATGCCGGCCATCTTGTTGGCGCGGTACTTCACGTAGCGGATCATCTCGTCCACATCGATGCCGTCGATGCCGTCGAGCACTTCCCCGGTCCAACGCGTCTCCAGCTGGATGGCGTGCTCGAAGGCCTCGTGTACGTAGGCGGTCAGCTGCTCGCCCTGCAGCGCGGGGTTCTCACCGATGATGGCGCGGATCAATTCGCTGATGAACTTGGTGTGGGCCAGCTCGTCGCGGTTGATGAAGCTGATGATCTTGCCGGTGCCGGTCATGCGGTTCTGGCGGACCAGGTTGTAGAAGAACGCGAAGCCCGAGTAAAAGTTGATGCCTTCCAGGATCGAGGACTGGATCAACGCGCGGATCAGCGTCTCGGCGGTCTTCTCGCGCATGAAGTCATCGTAGGACTGCATGATCGGCGCATTGCGGGCCAGGATGGTCGGGTGGGTACGCGCGATCTCGAACACCCGGTTCTGGTCGGCCAGGCCGGCGATCGAGGCCAGCACGTAGCTGTAGCTTTCGTTGTGGATCACTTCCTGCTGGCCGATGATCGCCGCGTTGGCGTGCGCGGCCGGGTCGGTGATGTACTCGGCGACGTTGTAGATGAAGCGCGTCTGCGGCGAGTCCAGCGTGGCCAGCAGGCCGATGATCGAGTCGTAGGCGTTCTTCTCGCGGGCATTGAGCTCGCCGTACTGGCGCGCGTCACCCTTCATGTCGACTTCGTCGGGAATCCAGAAGTTGGTCGATAGCTCCTTGTACGCCCGGTAGAACGACGGGTAGGGGATGTCGTTCCAGTTGAGGATGCCACTGGTGCGGCCGTTGATGATGCCGGTGGAGCGGTTGGGGTGGCGCGGTTCGAGGATCTTGATGCGTTCGAGGGGGATGGCCATGGGGGTGTGTCCTGGAGCAGAGCCCCCTGAGTCAGGGGGCGGCCGCGAAGCGGCGGGGGTCTGGGTGGTTGTAATGCGGGGCCCATGGTTTGCACAGCGAACCATGGGAGCGTCAGCGCGAATGCGATGCGCCTACCCGCACCATTCGCATTCGGCGATGTCGATATCGTTTGAGCGCACGTAGTAGGTCGTCTTCAGGCCTTCGCGCCAGGCACTCATGTGCAGCGCGAGCAGGGTGCTGGCGCGGATGGTGCTGGGCACGTACAGGTTGAAGCTGATCGACTGGTCCACGTGGCGCTGGCGGCGGGCGTTCTGGCGGATGCTGGCGAACTGGTCGACCCGGTAGGCGCCTTTCTCGTAGTACGGATAGGTCTCCAGCGACAGGTCCGGCGCAGCCACCGGCCGGCGGAAGTCCTTCTTCTCCTCGTAGTAGAAGGCGCCGTACACCGGGTCGATCGAGGCAGTGGAGCCGGCGATCTGGGCGGTGCTCATGTTCGGGGCCACCGCCATCAGCCAGCCATTGCGCAGGCCGTTGACGCCGACCTGCGCGGCCAGTTCGCGCCAGGCCGGGTTGTCATAGCCACGGGCGCGGAAGTACTCGCCGTTCTGCCACTCGCTGCCGACGAACGCGCTGTAGCGCCCCTTTTCCTTGGCCAGGGTCATGCTGGCCTGGATGGTGAGGTAGTTGATGCGCTCGTACAGGCTGTCCGCGTAGTCTTCGGCCTGGGACGAGTTCCACTCGATCTGCTGCAGGGCCAGCAGGTGGTGCCAGCCGAAGGTACCCAGCCCGATCGCGCGGTACTTGCGGTTGGTGATGGTCGCCTGCGGCACCGGCAGCTGGTTGAGGTCGATCACGTTGTCCAGCATCCGCACCTGGATCGGCACGAGGCGCTCGAGCACGTCGCTGGTCAGCAGGTCCGGTGCGGCCGTGACCGCACGGCCCAGATTGATCGAGGACAGGTTGCACACCACGAAATCGCCGGCCTGTCTGGTCGTCACGATCTGGTCGCCGCTGATCATCTCCTGGATCATGCGGGTGGGGCTCATGTTCTGCAGGATCTCGGTGCACAGGTTGCTGGAGTAGATGCTGCCGGCATGCTTGTTCGGGTTCTTCCGGTTCACTTCGTCCCGGTAGAACATGAAGGGATTGCCGGTCTCCAGCTGGCTCACCATGATCCGCTTGAACAGGTCGATGGCCTTGATCGTGCGCCGGCTGATCCGTTCATCGGCCACGACCTCCTCGTACTTCTCGCGGAAGCTGCCCTGGCCGCGCTGCTCATCGTGGAAATCCTGCAGGTACCAGCCCTTGATCCGCTTCACCTCGTACGGATCGAACAGGTACCAGTCGCCACGGCGCTCCACCGCTTCCATGAACAGGTCGGGCAGGCACACCGAGGTGAACACGTCGTGCGCGCGCAGGCGCTGGTCGCCGTTGTTCAGGCGCAGATCGAGGAAGGCCTCGATATCGCGATGCCAGACATCCAGGTACACCGCGATCGCGCCCTTGCGCTGGCCGAGCTGGTCCACGCTCACCGCAGTGTTGTTGAGCTGCTTGATCCACGGCACCACGCCGCCGGAGGAATTGGCCACGCCGCGGATCGCCGAGCCCGCCGAGCGCACATAGCCCAGGTACGCACCCACCCCACCGCCGTGCTTGGAGACGCGCGCCACGTCGGTGTTGGAGTCGTAGATGCCCTGCAGGCTGTCGTCCACCGTGTCGATGAAGCACGAGGACAGCTGGCCGCCGACCTTGCCGGCATTGGCCAGGGTCGGCGTCGCCACCGTCATGTACAGGTTGGACAGCGCCCAGTAGGCCTCGCGCACCAGCAGCATGCGCCGGCGGCGCGAGCGTTCGCCATGCTCGTGTTCGTGCTGCATCAGGTACAGCGCGATGGTCAGCCAGCGTTCCTGCGGCAGCTCGTACACCGCACGCGACTGATCGGTGGCCAGGTAACGGGTCGCCAGCAGGTACAGCCCGTTGTAGGCGAACAGCGTGTCGCGCTCGGGCTCGATCATCTGCCCGGCTTCCTCCAGTTCATCCTTGGAATACGCCTTGAGGATGTCGATCGAGTAGACGTTGCGGTCGGCCAGGCTTTCCTGCAGCCCCACGTACGAGCCGTACTTCAGCGTGGCATCGTAGAAGCGGTTCTTGCTGGCGCGCTTGTACAGCCGCCGCAGGTAGAGGCGGGCGGCGAAGTGCTCCCAGTCCGGCGCGGTCAGGTCGATGCGTGATTCGGCCTCGCGGATCAGCAGGTCCACCATCTCATCGGCGCTGAGCTGCTGCCGCCGGGCGATCTGCCCGAGCACGCTGCGCAGATAGTCGGCCACCTCCAGCTGCGGGAACTCGGCATGCACGCTGTGCACCGTGCGCTCTAGCCGCGTCTGGTCGAAGGGCATGCGTCGATTGCCGCCTTCCTTGGTGATCCAGAGCGTTTCAGTGCCGGTGGCGGCCTCAAGGGCGGTGTCGGTGGGCGGGGTGAGGGTCGAAGCGACGGTGTCGTCGGTGTTCATGCGTTCTCCATGCAGGGCGCAGAGACCAGCAGGCAGCGCGGCAGAGCCGTGCGGCAGCCGGACAGAAGGCGTGATTGGTGGGCAGGCCCTGCGGGTGCAGGAATACGTCGCCGCTGGCTCACATCGGTGGCGACGGGCCGTGCTTCCAGGCGCCGGTCAGGTGGGCGCAACGGGGCGCTCAACAGCAGCGCGGCGTTGCGGCGATGCACCGGGCCTGGCGAAGCGGGGAGCCGATGGGCACAACATAGTGGGGTGGAGGTGACTCGTCAACCGAATATGTAGTGCTTTTTTGTCGCAGGGGGTGTCGCCTGCGGACCTGAACATGCGATACAGATTGCACTATCAAACGCAAATGCGAGCCGTTATCATTTGATGGATCACAGGGCGGTGATGCGTTCGCAACCGGATGGCAGAACCGCGCGCGCGTCGGCGCACCGCGTGGTTCAACTTCTTATTGGCTGTGGTGTTCAATGTCTTCACGTCCTGTCGTTTCCGGTTTGCCCGCTCTCGTTTCCGCCGCGTTGCTCGGCACCATGGCGATGATGGCGTTCGTATCGGTGATCGGCCCGGTGGTGCGGGTGTTGGGCCTGGCCGAGTGGCATGCCGGCCTGTCGGTCACCGCGGCCGGTGTGTTGTGGATGCTGTCGGCGCGCCGCTGGGGCGCACTCAGTGATCGCATCGGGCGCAAGCGCGTGCTGCTGATCGCATTGGCGGCCTACGCGGTGATCTACGTGGCGCTGGCGGTGTTCGTGGATGTAGCGCTGACCTCACCGCCAGCGATCTGGATCTCCGTGCTGGTCCTGGTCGGCACGCGCGCCCTGGTCGGGTTGTTCTACGCTGCCGTGCCACCCACTGCTGCCGCCATCATTGCCGACCAGGCCGCCCCGGGGCAGCGCGGCAGCGTGATGGCCAAGCTTGGCACCGCCAATGCGCTGGGCATGGTGCTGGGCCCGGCCGCCGCCGGTTGGATCGCCTACCAGAATCTCTCGCTTACCCTGTATGTGGCAGCGTTGTTGCCGTTGTTGTCGCTGCTGATGATCTGGTGGCGCCTGCCGAATACGCCGCCCGTCGCGCCGACGCACACCGGCCCGAAACCAACGCTCGGTCTGGGCGATGCGCGCCTGCGCCTGCCATTGCTGGCGGTGTTCGCCGCGATGATCTCGGTCACGGTCGCGCAGGTGACGGTCGGCTTCTTCGCGATTGATCGGCTGCAGCTCTCCCCGGCAAACGGCGCGCGCATGGCCGGGCTGGCCCTAACCGCGGTCGGTGTCGGCCTGATCTTCGCGCAGGGCCTGGTGATGAAGCTCAAGGACATCCGCCCGACGCGCTGGATCCTGGTCGGGGCGCTGATCTCCGGGCTGGGCTTTGCGTCGGTGGCGCTGGTCAGCGTGCCGTGGCAGCTGCTGGCCAGTTACGCGATCGCCGCGTTCGGCATGGGTTTCGTGTTCCCCAATTTCCAGGCGCTGGCGGCCGATTCGGTGGAGGCGCACGAACAGGGCGCTGCGGCGGGCACCGTGGCCTCGGTGCAGGGCATGGGCATGGTGGTCGGGCCGATGATCGGCACACTGCTGTATCGCTGGTCGCCGAGTGCACCGTACCTGCTGGTTGGCGCGGTACTGCTGATCCTGGCGGCCGCTGCGGCCCTGCATCGCACGCGGGGTGCGGCATGAACGAAATGCTCGCCACCGGCGTGCCTGATGAGATGGCCGACACCGCCACGCTCGACACGGCTGACGCGCCGTATTTCCTGCTGCGCAGCCCTCAGCAGGCGATGGAAGCGCAGGGTGTGCGTGCGCGGCTGCCGTCCGGCGCCACCGCCACGCTGGCCGATCGCGTGGCCACGTTCTTTGCCGCACCGCGCTCCGGCCCGCGCCTGCTGGTGGGCGCGGTGCCGTTTGATCCGGAGCAGGGCCATGCGCTGTATCAGCCGGATCAGGTCTCCGGCCAGCCCACAGTGGTCCGTGTGGAAACGCCGACGCTGGTCGGTGATGTGCTCGCCGAACCGTCTGCGGAGGCGTACGCGCAGGCAGTAGCAACTGCTGTCACGGAGCTGCAGCGCAGCGACAGCCCGTTGGAAAAAGTCGTCCTGGCACGCAGCCTGCGGGTCACCACCGCGCAGCCGCTGCATCCGCGCGTACTTGCCGCGCGCCTGGGCAAAGACCCGAGCGTGGCGACGTACGTGGTACCAGTGCCCGCGGGACGCGGCAACGCCCCGGCCTGGCTGGTCGGCGCCACCCCGGAGCTGCTTGTCTCCAAGCGCGGTGACCGCGTGCTGTCGCATCCGCTGGCCGGCTCGGCCCGTCGTTCGGCCGACCCTGCCGAGGATGCACGTGCCGCGGAAACGCTGCTGGCCTCGGCCAAGGACCATGACGAGCACCGCCATGTGGTCGAGGCCATCGTGGCCGCGCTCGCGCCGCTCTGCCATCAGGTCGAGGCACAACCACGGCCGACGCTGCACGCCACTGCCACCATGTGGCATCTCGGTACCCGCATCCACGGCACGCTGAAGGATGCTGCGGTGTCCTCGGCTGCCTTGGTCGCGCTGCTGCATCCCACCCCGGCGGTCTGCGGCACGCCGCGCCAGCCCGCGCTGGAGCTGATCCGCCAGGCCGAGCCGGTCGCGCGGGGCTTTTATGCCGGCGCTGTCGGCTGGACCGATGCCCAAGGTGATGGCGACTGGTACGTGGCGATCCGCTGCGCTCGCGTGCAGGGCACCGAAGTGCGCCTGTATGCCGGTGCCGGCATCGTCGCCGAGTCCCAGCCCGATCTCGAGGTGGCCGAAACGGCTGCCAAGTTCATGGCCCTGCTGACCGCGCTCGGCGTCCGTGACGTTCGTCCTTTCTGATGTGCGGGAGCTGTCCATGAACACATCCTTCTCTTCTTCCCGGGTGCCGCTGCGCCAGGTATGGCCGCCGGCCCTGGTCTCGCGCTATCGCGCGGCCGGCCATTGGCGCGGCGAGACCTTTCCGGGCTTCCTGCGCGAACGCGCCGAGCGCTTCGCCGGTGATATCGCGGTGGTCGGCGGCGATACGCGCCTCACCTATGCCCAGCTGTGGCAGGAGGCGGGTCGCATCGCAGCCGGACTGCTCGCGCAGGGCCTGATCCCGGGCGACCGGGTCGTGGTCCAACTCGGCAACGTGCCCGAATTCGTGACCGTGGTCTGCGGGCTTTTCCGTGCCGGCCTTATCCCCGTCTATGCCTTGCCCGCGCACCGCATCACCGAGGTCGCACACTTTGCCCGCAAGGCCGAGGCCAGTGCCTATGTCACGGCTTCCAGCTACGATGGGTTCGATTACCGCACCCTGGCCCGCGAACTGCAGGCGCAGGTGCCTGACGTGCAGCACATCATCATCGCCGGTGACGCCGCGGCGTTCACTACGCTGGCGTCGCTGGCCGGGGATGTTGAACAGCTGCCGCCCGATCCGGATCCGCAGGCGGTCGCGTTCCTGCAGATCTCCGGGGGCAGCACCGGCCTGTCCAAGCTGATCCCGCGCACGCACGATGACTATCTGTATTCGTTCCGCGCCAGCAACCCGATCTGTGGCATCACCCGGGACAGTGTGTACCTGGTCGCATTACCCGCCGCGCACAACTTCCCAATGAGCTCGCCGGGGTTCTTCGGCACCCTCTACGCCGGTGGCAAGGTAGTGCTCAGCCCGGGTGCGGGCCCGGAGACCGCGTTCGGCTTGATCGCGCGCGAGCGGGTCACCTGTGTTGGCCTGGTTCCGCCGCTGGCGCTGCTGTGGGCGCAGGCCGCTGCCACGACCACCCACGATCTCTCCAGCCTGCAGGTCGTGCAGGTTGGCGGCGCCAAGCTGGTGCCGGAAGCGGCGCGCCGGGTGATCGCCGGGCTGGGCTGCACGCTGCAGCAGGTATTCGGCATGGCCGAGGGCCTGGTCAACTACACCCGTCTGCACGACAGCGAAGAGATCATCGTCTCCACGCAGGGCCGCCCGATCAGCGAGGACGATGAAGTGCTGGTGGTCGACGACCACGGTCATCCCGTCGCAGAAGGTGAGACCGGGCATCTGCTCACCCGCGGCCCGTACACCATCCGCTGCTACCACAACGACCCGGCGGCCAATGCGCGCGCCTTCACCGAGGACGGTTTCTACCGTACCGGCGACATGGTGCAGCGCCTGCCCGGCGGTTATCTGGTCGTGCAGGGCAGGGCCAGCGATCACATCAACCGGGCCGGCGAGAAGATTTCCGCCGAAGAAATCGAAGACCATCTGCTCGCGCACCCCAGCGTGTTCGATGCGGCCGTGGTCTCGATTCCCGACGCGTACCTTGGCGAGCGCAGCTGCGCCTTCATCATTGCCCAGGGCGAGCCGACCAAGGCCGCCAGCCTCAAGGCCTGGGTGCGCAGCCGCGGCCTGGCCGCGTTCAAGGTGCCGGACCAGATCGTGTTCGTCGATGCCTTCGGCACCACGGCGGTCGGCAAGATCAGCCGCCGCGAGCTGCGTGCCCAGCTGCGCGAACGTTTCATGCAACAGACAGGAGAAACGCGCTGATGGCGCTGCCAACGATCCAACCGTACCCCCTGCCGACCCAGGCCGAGCTTCCCACCGCGCGCGGCGCCTGGCAGCCGCAGAGCGAGCGCCTGGCGCTGCTGGTACATGACATGCAGCGGTACTTCCTGGCCGCGTTCGCGCCGGACACCGCACCGCTGGCCCCCGCCGTGGCCAACATCGCGCGCCTGCTCGCGCATTGCCGTGCGCGTGGCATCCCGGTGTTCTATACCGCGCAGCGCGGCCACCAGGACCGCTGCGATCGCGGCCTGCAGGCGGATCTGTGGGGCCCGGGCATGTCCGCAACCGACGAGCACGAAGCCATCATCGAGGCGGTGGCACCGCAGCCGGGCGACCATGTGCTGGTCAAACACCGCTACAGCGCCTTCCAGCGCAGCAACCTGGAAACGATGATGCGCGCCCGTGGACGCGACCAGTTGCTGGTCACCGGTGTCTATGCGCACATCGGCTGCACCGCCACCGTGGCCGAAGGCTTCCAGCGCGACATCGAGAGCTTCATCGCTGCCGATGCCGTCGCCGATTTCTCGCGCGCCGACCACGACCTGGCCCTGCATTGGATCGCCCGTACCTGCGGCATCCCGATGACCACCGATCACCTGCTGGAGACGCTCGCATGACCGCACTCACCCTGGAGCGCATGCGCGCCGATGTCGCCGAGATGCTTGGCGAAGCGCCGGAGGACATCGGCAACGATGAGAACCTGATGGACCTCGGGTTGGATTCGATGCGGGTGCTCGGGCTGGTGCTGGCCTGGGGCAACACCGGCATTGCGCTGGAGTTTGGCCATCTGGCCGAGCACGCCACCCTTGGCGGCTGGTGGAGCGTGGTGCAGCGCCTGCAGAACCGGGGCACGGCCGACGCATGAATGCCAGTGCGGTGCCCGACGCGGCGTGGCCACAGGCGCGCGGCCTGACCGAGGCCCAGGCAGGCCTGTGGTATGCACAGCGTCTTGCGCCGGACAACCCGGCCTTCAATACCGCACACGCGGTGTGGATCGAGGGGGCGCTGGATGTCCCCGCCTTCACACGCGCCGCGGACGGTGCTGCGCTCGAAGCGCAGGCACTGTCGCTGCGCATCGCCGAGGGCGGGCAGGGCACACCGGTGCAGTGGATCGACGCGCAGCATCGTCCGCGGCTGGAAGTGGTTGATCTGTCCTCGCATGCCAACCCGCAGCAGGCGGCGCAGGCTGCCATGCAGCGTGACCGCTTGACGCCGGTCGATCCCGCGCGCGACCGACTCAGCCAGCAGCGGCTGTTCGTGCTGGGTCCCCGCCGGTACGTCTGGTACCTGCGCGTGCATCACCTTGCCGCCGATGGCTATGGCATGGCGTTGTTCTCCGAGCGGGTCTGCACGCGATATGCGCAGGCCCACGACGACGGCACGCTGGCGCCACTGCTGCCGGTGCTGGACGAAGATGCACAGTATCGTGACGGCGAGCGCCGCGTCCGCGATGCCGCGTACTGGAAGGACGCCATGGCCGCTGCACCGGCGGCCGCAGGCCTTGGCGCAGGCATCGCCCCGGCCGCTCCGGATGCGATCCGCTTCGTGACGCCGATGGCACCAGCACTGCGCCAGCATGTATTGGAGGCAGCCACGCGGATCGGCCAACCGTGGCCGGATGTCTTGACCGCGCTGTCCGCCGAATACTCCCGCCGCATCAGTGGCGAAGCCGAGGCCATCATCGGCGTGCCCTTCATGGGTCGGCTGGGCAGCGTCTCCGCGCGCGTGCCGGCGATGGTGATGAATGTGCTGCCGCTGCGGCTGGCGGCCACGCAGGGCAGCGTCGATGATCTGGTCCGCGAGGTGGCCCTGCGCCTGATGCGCGGCCGCCGACATGGCCGCTACCGTGGCGAGCAGCTGCGCCGTGACCTCGGCCTGATCGGCGGCCAGCGGCGTCTGCACGGCCCGCTGGTCAATGTGCAGCCGTTCTACCGGCCGCTGCAGTTGTCTGGTGTGGAGGCGTCGCTGGAGGTGCTGTGCACCGGTCCGGTGGACGATGTGACCCTGGGCTTCCGGGGCGATGGCACGGCCGTGCTGGATCTGGAAATCGAGGCGAACCCCGCGCTGTATACGCCCGCCCAGATCGAGGGGCACGCCGCGCGCCTGCTGCACTTCATCGCGGCCGCGCTGGATGCTCAGGCCGCGGGTGAGGCGCTCAGCACGGTGCCACTGGCCACGCCAGCGGAACAGCAGCGCTATCTGTACGACGTCAACGCCACCGATCATCCGGCGCCGGATGTCAGCCTGGTGGAGCTGATCACCGCGCGCATGGCGCAGACGCCCGACGCCATCGCCGTCGTCTTCGGCGAGGCGAACCTGTCCTTTGGCGAGCTCGAACAGCGCAGCCGGGCTTTGGCGGTGCAGCTGCAGTCGCAGGGCGTGGGCCGCGAATCGCGCGTGGTCGTCGCGCTGCCCAGGTCACTGGAGCTGATCGTCGCCTTGGTCGCCATCCAGCGCGCTGGCGGTGCCTACCTGCCGGTGGACCTTGCTCATCCTGACGCGCGCATCGCGCGCATCCTGCAGTCTGCCGCGCCCGTGTGCGTGCTGGCACTGCCCGAGGATCGCCACCGGTTCGGTGCTGCGCCTGTCCTCAGCCCCGCGGCGTGGTCGCAGGCCACCGACACCCGCCTGGCTACCCAGCCGGCGCCGGGCGACGCGGCTTACGTCATCTACACCTCGGGCTCCACCGGCGAACCCAAGGGCGTGCTGATCGAGCACCGCGCCATCGTCAATCGCCTGGAATGGATGCGCGTCCACTACGGTATCGCGCCGGACGACCGCATCCTGCAGAAGACACCGGCCACCTTCGATGTCTCGGTGTGGGAGTTTTTCCTGCCACTGATCACCGGTGCCACCCTGGTGGTCGCGCCACCCGAGGCGCATCGCGATCCGCTCCTGTTGGCCGCGCTGATCCGCGCGCAGGGCATCACCACCCTGCATTTCGTGCCGTCCATGCTGGAGGCCTTCCTCGCGGCACCGGCATCCCACGGTCTGCAGCTGCGCCGCGTGTTCACCAGTGGCGAAGCACTCGATGCCGATCTGCGCGACCGCTTCCATGCACGCGTGCACGCCGAGCTGCACAATCTCTACGGCCCGACCGAGGCCGCGGTGGATGTCAGCTTCTGGCCGGCCAGCGCGGACGACGCGTCGCGCCCGGTGCCGATCGGCCATCCGGTATGGAACACCCGCTTGTACATCCTCGATGCGGGCATGCAGCCATTGCCCCCGGGCGTGGCGGGCGACCTCTACCTCGGCGGCGTGCAGTTGGCCCGTGGATACCTGGGGCGCGACGACCTCACCGCCGAACGATTCCTGCCCGATCCGTTTGTCAACGGCGGTCGCCTCTATCGCACCGGCGATGTGGCGCGCTGGCGCGACGATGGCGCAGTGGAGTATCTGGGCCGAAGCGACCACCAGGTCAAGCTGCGTGGCCTGCGCATCGAACTTGGGGACATCGATGCCGCGCTGCGTACCGCGCCCGGCATCACCCGGGCCGAGGTGCTCCTGCGCGAGGACCGCCCAGGCGAGCGCCGGCTGGTGGCCTATGTGCCCATCGGCGCGCCCGATGCAGCGGCGCTGCGCGAGCACCTGGTCAAAACGCTGCCGGACTACATGGTGCCGTCCGCCTTCGTCGCCATCGATCACTGGCCGGTGACAGCCAACGGCAAACTGGACCAAAATGCCTTGCCGGCCCCCGCACAGGCATGCACGGAAGGTGTCGCACCCCGGACCAGCACCGAGCGCGAAGTTGCTGCCTTGTTCGCGCAGGCGCTCGGCATCCAGGGCCCCATCGGCATCGAGGCCGACTTCTTCACACTTGGCGGTGACTCGCTGAGCGCGGTTCACCTCCTGCTGGCGATCCAGCAGCGCTGGCGCTGCGATCTGGGCCTGGGCACGGTGTTCGCTGCACCAACGGTCGCCGGTCTGGCGGCGCGCATCGATGCGCCACCGGCCGCGACCGATCATGGCCTCGCGCCACTGATCCAGCTGGCCACCGGCGATGCCGCGCTACCACCGCTGTTCGTCATCCATCCCGCGGGAGGCATCGCCTGGAACTATCGCGACCTCGCGCGTGCGCTGGCACCCGCCCGCGACGTGCATGGGCTGCAATCGCCCGCCCTGGATCTGGAGCAGCCCATGCCCACGACCATCGATGCCCTGGCTGCCAGCTATGTGGACCGGATCCTGGCGTTGAACACGCCGGGCCCGGTGCATCTGCTGGGCTGGTCGGTGGGCGGCATTCTGGCGCAGGCGATGGCGGTCCACCTGCGTGCGCGCGGCCGCGACGTCGGCCTGCTTGCGCTGCTGGATGCCTACCCCAGCGAGTGCTGGCGGGCTGAGCCGGAGCCGGACCCCATCGCGGCAGTGCGGGCGCTGCTCGCCATCGCCGGGCACGATCCCGATGCCCATCCCGAGCTGGACACCCGCGAGCGCATCCTCAGCTTCCTGCGTCGTGGCGACAGCGCGCTGGGCAATTTGCCGGATACGGTGCTTGATGGCGTGGTGCGGGCGGTCACTGGCACCAACCGGTTGATCCGCGCCCACCATCACCGCCACTTCGACGGTCCATTGCTGCACGTCCGCGCCGGGCGCGACCATCTTGCCCGGCCGCAGCTGCAGTCGCGGCTGTGGCAGCCTTACGCCGTTCACCTTGAGGCGCTCGAACTTCCGTTCCTGCATGCCGAACTGACCGGGCGCGACGCGGTCGCCCAGCTCGCCCTTCATCTCAATCACCGGCTCCAGCAATGGGACCGCCGCCTCAAGATGCCCGTATGAAACTCACCGGCTTCAACAACACCATCGCGTTGGTGACCGGCGCCGGGGGTGGCATTGGCGCGGCCCTGGTCAAACAGCTGCGCCAGAGCGGCTGCACCGTGATCGCCACCGATGTGGTGGCACCGGTCATCGCGGATGAGGCAGGGCAGCCCAAGGCCTACGCCAACGCGCTGGATGTGACCGACTCGGCTGCCGTGGATGCACTGGTTGGCTGGATCGAAGCGGAGATCGGCGCGATCGGCTTCGGCATCAACGTCGCCGGGGTACTGCAGACGGGTACCGTCGCCGAGACGGACGATGCGCAATGGCGCAGGGTCTTCGCGGTGAATACGGACGGCGTGTTCCATGTTTCCCGTGCGCTGGCACGGGTGATGTCGCCGCGTCGAAAAGGCGCCCTGGTCACGGTCAGCTCCAACGCGGCTGGGGTACCGCGCCACGGCATGGCCGCCTATGCGGCCTCCAAGGCTGCCTCGACCATGTTCACCCGATGCCTTGGCCTGGAGCTCGCACCGCTTGGCATCCGCTGCAATATCGTCGCCCCGGGGTCGACCCTGACGCCGATGCAGACGGGCATGTGGGCAGACGAGCAGGGCGCAGAACGTGTGATCCAAGGGAGTCTGGAGACATACAAGGCCGGGATTCCCCTACAGAAACTCGCTCGCCCGGATGACATTGTGTACGCCGTCATGTTTCTTCTCTCCGACCAGGCGGGGCACATTGCCATGAGCGACGTTTACGTGGATGGCGGCGCCACACTCCGCGGGTAATTCAGACCGGGTGATTCGATCCAATCACACCGATCAACAGGGCCAACAGCCTCCGCCGCGCCAACTGCGATAGAGCGCGCAGAAACCAATTTATGCAAGTTGGTTCATAGAGAATCGGCCGTCGCCTCGCTTAAGGTGCCGATCAGCCGCGTAGACACTGAAGCTGATACGGTGCTGCAGCTTCGTGCCTGCGTTTTAGCAGGCAGTACGGATGCGTGCTCGTCGCTTGGGGAAGCGGAAGAGCAGATCGACGCGTCTGTGCAGATTCCCTTCTCGAGGCAACGTCATGAAACGCATAGTGATTGCGGACGACCACCCGGTCGTGCGAACCGGGCTTCAATCGATCCTCTCGCGAGACCCGCGCTTCGAGGTCATCGGCGAAGCGGCCGATCCCGAGCAGCTGGAGGAGTTGCTCGCCACCCGCGCCTGCGAACTGCTCATCACCGACCTGTCAATGCCATGGAGCCGTCGCCCGGATGGCGTGCGCATGCTCGCTGCGATTTGCCGCGACTATCCCGGGCTGCCCATCTTGGTAATCACCACCTTCAGCAACGAGCAGATTCTTCGTGCAGTAGCCAAGCTCGGCGTTAGCGGCATCCTGGACAAGACCAGCGCGCTGCCGGTGCTGATCGAGGCGGTCGACGCCGCGCTCGCAGGTGAGCGCTACTTCGCGCCGGTGCTGGAGCAGCGCCTGAGGTGCAAAGTGCAGCGTGGTGCTGGGCTCACCGCCCGTGAGTCAGAGGTGGTCCGGCTTCTCGCACACGGCCTGAGTGTCAAGGATGTCGCCGACATCCATCGGCGGACGATAAGTACCATCAGCCGGCAGAAGGGCGCCGCTATGCGTCGCCTGGGCCTGCACTCGGACTATGCGCTGCTTGATTACGCACAGTCGGTCGGGTTGTCGCCGGGGGGAGGTCCCGGCGGTGAGCGTTGTTCGTTGGCGTCGATCGGAAATCTGCCGCTTGGCCGGCGGACGCCATCCCGCAAGTCTTAACGACCAGCACGCGATGCACACATCCTGTTTTTATCAAGTTGTTGCATGGTGCGCTGCAGCTTGCATCTTTAGTGTTGCGTCCTGCCCGCGGTTGCCGGTCTTCGGCATCTCTCGCTGCGGTCAGTCTCCTCCATCACTTCGCAAGGATAGAACGCAATGACTCTGCTAAAGAAGCTCTCATTGGCCACTGCGCTGGCCGCTGTCTCCCTGTCCGCCAATGCTTTCGACGCCGACATCAAGGTCTGGGCCAATGTCGACCCGACCCTGGCCCTGCTCAAGGCCGATGGCACCGCGCTGGATTCGGTCGTCAACATGGTCCACAACCCGGTCACTGGTCTGGTGCCGTGGTCGCAGCAGGTGCGCGTCTACTCCAACGATGAAGACAAGGACATCGAAGTGCGCGTCGGCAGCACGCCGCAGCTGCTCAACACCGATGGCAGCGGCGCCCCGGTGCCGCTGACCGTCAGCCTCAACGGCAAGGCGCTGACCGTGGCCGCGCAGGACTTCGCCGCCTCGGAGCTGTTCGACGGCGCGCTGCCGGGCGCATCGATCCCGATGCCGCTGCGTATCGCGCAGACCAACCAGGCGCCGATCGCCAAGGGCGGCACCTACGAGGGCATCGTCACCATCGCCATGCAGCAGAAGACCACCAGCCCGTAAGGCGCCCGCGCCGGCCCGCTCCCCGGGCCGGCCGCTTCCGGTAACACCCCCATGAAATCTCCCGCACCCGCCGTCACCCGGCTGGCGGTCGCGCTCGCCCTGTCGTTGGCCACGCCCCTGGTCGCGGCGCGCGGCGTTCCCGCCGGTTTCGAGGATCTGGTCGAAGGCCAGACCGAACAACTCGAGGTACGCCTGTTCGGTCGTTCGACCGGGCTGGTGCCGGTGCGCGTGACATTGGAACACGTGCAGCTGGAGGCCCCGGCGGAGGCGCTGCAGGCATTGCAGCTGCCGGCCGAGGCACAGACCGCGTTGTTGCCAGCGCTGTCGCAGCCGCTGCCGCGCAACAGCCATCTGGCCTGCCGTTACGGCGGCGCCAGCGCCGGCTGCGGTTACATCGATCCCCCCGAGGAGCCTACCGCCGTGCGCGCGCTGTATGACGAGGGCGAGGGCGCGGTGCGCCTGTTCATCGCCCGCCAATGGATCGCCGGCGAGCCGGCCGTCGAGCGTTACCACCAGGTCGACGCCAATGCCGAGAATGCCTTCCTGCACCAGCACACCCTCAATGTCAGCGGTGGCCGTGGCTACCAGTCGCTGGCCGCGCAGGGCATGGGGGCCCTGGGCGTATTACAGCGCGGGCACCTGGCCGCCGACTGGACCTTCAGCCAGCAGCGTTACCAGGCCGGCCGCGCGCACCGCGCGTTCCAGCTGGACAACGCCTACTACCGACACGACCTGGGGCAGCAGCACTACCTGCAGGCCGGGCGCATGGACCGCCGCAACCTGAGCAGCCCGCAGGGCGGCACCTTCAGCTTCAGCATGCTGCCGATGGACCGCTTCCAGGGCCTGCGCGTGGGCACCACGCAGGCCTACGTGGATTCCGCTGCGGCCGTTCAGGCCACGCCGCTCACCGTGCTGCTGGCGCGCGATGCGCGGGTGGATGCCTTTGATGGCGAACGCCTGCTGCAGACCTTCTACCTGCAGGCCGGCGTCAACCAGCTCGACACGCGCCGGTTTCCGCTGGGCAACTACACCATCACCCTGCGCATCTATGAAGACGGCGTGCTGGTGCGCAGCGAGGACGCACCGTTCGACAAGGGCGGTGACTGGACCGACAGCAGCGTGCAGTGGTTCCTGCAGGGCGGCCGCCGTAACGAGCGCCGCAGTGACCGTTTCGATGACGAGATGGCGGCCATGGGCGGGCTGCGCGTGCCTGTGTCGCGCAACGTGGCGGTAACCGCCGGCATCGCTGACTTGGGCGGCTTCAGCTATGGCGAACTGCGCCTGGACCTGCGCCATGTGTTTGCCACCCAGGAAGTGCGCGCCACCTTCAGCGGCATGCACGGCAGCGATGGCAGCCGCGGCCAGCAGCACCAGCTGTCCTACCGCCGCCGCGCCTCGTGGAATGTGTACCACCAGCGCATGCGCGGCCGCGCCTGCCAGTTCGAGGACGATGCGCGCGACCGGCTTGGCTGTGCCGACTCGCTCAGCGCCTCGATGGCGCTGCCGGTGGCCGGCGGCAACGCCTACGTGGCCTATACGCGCCGCCAGACCTGGCGCGCAGGCACCGTGCAGCCGGGGTTGGGGGATGATCCGCTGGCCGGGCTCGACCCGCTGTTGCCGCCGTGGATTCCACAACCCACGCGCGTGCCCCAGCTCAGCCGCACCTGGCAGGCCAGCTACAGCCGCAGCCAGCGCTGGGGCGAGTTCAGTGTGTCCAGTCGTATCGGCGTGTGGCAGCAGACCAGCGGAGGCGGCCTGCGCGATGGGCGCGACCGCGGCGTCTACTTCAACGTCAGCCTCAACCGCCTGCAGCGCGGCGACCGCGGCACCTCGCAGCGGCGCTACGGCGTGGATGTGCGCCAGCCCCAGCACGCGCGGCCGGAGATCAACTACAGCGCCGGGCAGACCCTGCGCCAGGACTACGAGGACCAGTACCGCGAGGTGGCGGCCGAGCTGCGTGGCAACAACAACGAGCGTTACAGCGCCACGCTCAGTGGCCAGCTGCAGAACCGCATTGGCCAGACCGGGGTCACGCTGTCGCGCTACCAGGACCGCAGCGGCGGTGAAATAGCGTATAGCGCCACGCACAACTCCGGCCTGGCGTTTGGCGCGCGTGGGCTCTATTGGGGCGCGGGCATCGGTGCCGATGCCGGGCTGGCGGTGCAGGTGGACGGCAGCGACGACCTGGACCTGACCGGCGTGGCCGCCGAACTGCAGGTAGGCGGGCTGCGCCGGCAGCGGCTGAAGCTGGGCGAACGCCGCCTGCTGCCGGTTTCCGCCTACCAATCGCACCGCGCCGAAGTGCAGGACGCCAGCGCGCTGGACAGCATCGCGGCCGTGCGCGTGAGCGGTGTAGGCGGTGCGCGCCCGCTGTTCCTCTCGCCCGGGCGGCTGGTGCGCATGCCGGTGCCCATTGAAGTGACTTACACCTTCATCGGCAACGCCCACGACATCGCCGGAGCACCGCTGCGCGGCGCCCGCATTCTCAACGCGCCGGTGCCCGGCACCGGCAGCAACGGAGGCTTCGTGGCCGACTTCCCACGACGCGAAAAGACCCTGTACCTGCTGCAGGACGACAGGCTGCTGCACTGCCCGCTGCAGGTGCGCGAGCGCCGTAGCGTGGTGATGCTGGTGGGCGCCGTGCAGTGCGAACCGCTGGCCGTGGCCCAGTTACCTGCTGATATCCGGCATCAGGCACGGGTGACGCGACTGCTGCAGGAGCAGGCGTTGATTGCCGCGACGCCGCAGACCGCGGCCGCAGGAGGTGCGCAGTGAGCCGCCGGGTGTGGTGGGTGATGGCGGTGCTGTGTGCGCTGGTGGTGTTGGCGCCGCGGGCGATGGCGCAGCAGCCGCCGGAGACAGATCCCAGTCCGATAGTTCAGCAGGTGACGCTTGCGTGGGATCGATTGTCCATGCCTGGTGATCTGGAGATTTGGCCAGACAGGACCGTTCTGGGCTTCAGTCGTGACGTGTCGCGCAAGCTTGGCCAGATACATCTGACCTGCCGATCCAGTGTGGATCCTTCGCAAGGCAGCTGCAGAACCTCTGGCGATGAGGATGTGCTGTTCGGATCGTCGGAAATCGTACTCAGGATGGTCGAACAACGATCCGGTCTTCCAACAGAAGTGAGATTGAACGGTTGGTTGCGACGGATCGTGTCGGGTCGTGCATGCACTGGCGATTTCTGGACCCAGCACGTATACCCGCTGTACTCAGCAGCTTGGGACCAATGCAATGTTGATGAGCCGCTAGGTACCGGAGTAAGGCTTGTACTTCCACAAGAGGAACTCAGGAGACTGGTAGCGGGTCAGTGGCACGGTGAGCTCCAGCTCGATCTCAAAGTCGATCCAGCACAAGGAACGGTGCTGACCAATGTCATCTCCTTCGACTTCACCATCACCGACTACAACGCGGTCTCCATCTACTTCCCGCTGTTCGACCAGGTCACCCCGCACGTCGGCTTGAACCTGCAGTACGACCCGCTCGCACAGACCATTGGCGGCCGAACCCAACTCGACATGTGCCTGTATGACGGTCTGGGCTCGCAAAGCCAGTACCTGGGCGTCACCGTGCGCGACAGCGGGCCGCGTCCTCCGGGGCCTTCCGGCTACTCGGTCTGGCATACCGACGGCGGCAGCGACGCCACGCAGCGCGTGGACTACACCGTCACCCTCGATCACAACGGCAGCGCCATACCGCTGCGCAACGGCGTGGAGCAGCTGCTGCACGGCATCGATACCGCAAAGCTGCGCTTGGTGCTGTTGCCCGGCATGACGCAGCCTGTGTTCTGCGTGCCCACGCCATTGACGCTGGACACCCCTCGCGTGCCGGTCAGCAGCAAACGCCCCGGCTACTACGACGGCGACCTCAAGGTGGAACTGCGCGTTCCCACTGTCACGCCCTGATTCCCATGGAGCCCCCGATGAAGCCTTTCATTCGCTGCCTGCTTCCCTTGTCGCTGCTGATGGCGATGCCTGCCCACGCCAATCTCACCGTGCACCCCATGCGCACGTCGGTGGACGTAAAGAAGGGTGCGCAGATCCGCATCTATTCGCAGTCCACCCAGCCGCAGTACGTGCAGGCCTCGATCAAGCGCATCGTCAATCCAGCCAGCGCGGATGAGCAGGAGGTCGAGGTCGAGCCCGGCGAAGCGGCCATCGCCATCACCCCCGGTAAGTTCGCGCTGGCAGGTGGCGGCAATCGCCTGATCCGGGTGATTCCGCTGCAGCCGGTCGAGAAGGAAACCGCCTACCGCGTGTACTTTGAAGGTGTGCGTGGCCCTGAAGGGATCGAACGCCCAGGCGAGGGCGAGCGCGCACAGGCCAACATCGGCGTCAGCCTGGTCTGGGGCGCACTGGTCAATGTGCTGCCCGCACAGCCGGCCATGGCGGTGCAGGTGGAAGGCAACCACCTGCGCAACACCGGCACGGTTCGCGTAGGCATTACCAGCATCGCCGACTGCGATGGCGCGCGCTGCACCGCGTACGACGTTTCGCGAAGCCTGTATCCGGGCAGTGCACTGGAACTCCCGTTCCCGGTGCAACCGGGACACACGCTGCAGATGCGTTACCGCCTGACGCGCGACGGCTATCGCGAGCATGTGCAGGCACTGGCTCCCTGAACCCCTCAGGCCGTCGTGGCGCAGTCCCGCCGCGACGGCACTTCTTCGTTTCCCTTGTTAAGGAGTTTTCATGAACAGGATTTACCGTCGTCTTTGGTCTACTGCACGCCAGTGTTGGGTGGTGGTCAGTGAACTCGCGAACAGCCGCGGGAAGCGGTGCCAGTGCACTGGTACTGCGTTGGCTGCAGTTCTCATGCTGGCCCCACCTCTTGCGCGGGCTTCGTCGGACAAGGTGGATGAGGAAGATGCCGTCAGCCGCAATCCAGTCCTCGAACAGGCTCTCCAATCCAGTCTGCTGCTGCAGGCGTTCCAGGGCGCGCGCGCGGCAGGGGTTTCGCCGCTCTCTGCCACGCCGGTCTACCAGGCAGCAATCGTCACCGATCCATCCTATGGAAACTCCACCGTGAGTGGCGACCAGCTGCTGATGCTTGGCTCACGCTCCTCATTGAATGGCACTGGCGGGGTTGCGTACGGAAACCTGATCAGCGCCACCGGCAACAACGTTGTGGCGGTGGGTTACCGGGTCAAAGTGACAAATGGCGGATACGCTACAGCCGTGGGTACCAATGCCATTGCTGATGGCGTGGGAACCACTGTGTTTGGCAACCATGCAGAGGCCTATACAACCAATTCCGTTGCCGTCGGCAGTGGAGCACGAACCAATAACGGCGCTGGCATCTCCAGGATCGCAATAGGTGGGGATGCTTACGCCGGCTCCAGCGGCTGGACCGGCGCCATTGCGCTGGGGGGAGACGCCAATGCAAGTCACGACAGCGTTGCAATCGGCTATGGCGCAAGAACCACACAGAGTGGCTCGGTGTCCTTGGGGAGAGGCTCGGTTGCCAGTCAGGCCAATACCGTATCTGTCGGCAACGACACTACGAAGCGCCGAATCGTCCATGTGGCCGATGGCAACATCAACGGTACCAGTACTGACGCGGTAAACGGCCGACAGCTGCAGACGGCAAAAAATGATATCAAGACGGCCGCGGACGCCGCCGCCGGCGCGCAGCGAACAGCCAATACGGCCAACACTACCGCTACCACCGCCAAGTCCACTGCAGATCAGGCCTTGGCCAATTCGCGTGTGGTCACCCAGGCATCGGCCAGTGGCAGCGTACGTGTGGGCGGTGACAATACCGGCACCACTGTCAGCTTCGCCAACAAGAACAATGCAACGCGCTACCTCAATGGAATCCGTAACGGAGCGCTGAGCGCCAGCAGTACCGATGCGGTTACCGGACAACAGCTGTTTGCCACCAATTCCAATGTAACCAAGGCCCAGACCACGGCTGACGCGGCGAAGACAACTGCCACGGCAGCGCAGTCCACGGCCAACACGGCCAACACCAACGCCAACACGGCACTGGCCAAAGCCAATGCCGTAAGCGGGCTCGTCAGCCAGGCATCTGCGAGCGGCAATGTACGGCTGGGCGGTGAGAACACCGGCACGGTGCTGGATGCCCGCAACAAGTCCAATGCGGTGCGCAGCATCACTGGCCTGAAGGATGGGGCACTGAGCTCAACCAGCACCGAGGCGGTGACGGGCAAGCAGCTCAATGCAACCAACGCCAATGTCAGCGAGGCGCAGGCAGCAGCCGACGCGACGGCTACACGGCTGAACGCCAGCGCAGTGGCCCTTGGCGCGGGAGCTGTCGCGGAGCAGGCCAGCTACGGCATCAGTACGGCGCTGGGTAACAACGCCAAAGCCTACAACGGCAAGAGCGTCGCCATGGGCGCAGACGCTCGCGCGACAGTGGATGACGCGGGCAACAAGATCAGTGGCAACGCGGGTGTGTCCATCGGTGCTGGCACCCGCAGTGGCAACGGTGCGGTGGCGCTTGGATTGGATGCCGTCGCAACGGGTGATCGAGGCGTTGCCGTCGGCCATGAGGCGTCTGGTAAAGGCACGCACGCCACCGCTATGGGCTTCCAGAGCAACGCATCGGCCAACCAGGCCACGGCGGTCGGGCGCGGCGCCCTAGCCAGCAGCCTGTATGCCTCGGCAGTGGGCAATCAGGCCAGTGCCACGGCACAGAGCGCGTTGGCCCTTGGTGATCGTGCCAATGCGGCACACGCGGGCGCTGTTGCGCTCGGCAATGGCTCAGCCACGACTGGGACCAATCAGGTCTCGGTGGGCAATGGCTCGTTGAAGCGCAAAGTGGTCAACGTGGCGGATGCCGCCTTGAGTACGTCCAGCAGTGAAGCGGTGACCGGCAGGCAGCTGCATGCCACCAACACCAGCGTGGCTGCTGTGAAGGCGACCGCGGACGGTGCGCAGGCGCGCGTGGCGGTGTTGGATGGCCTGGTGGGGCAGGTATCGGCAGGCGGCAACGTGCGCCTGGGTGCAGACAACACCGGCACCGTCGTCGACGTGGCCAACAAGACCGGCGCCAAACGCAAGCTGCAGAATCTGGCCAATGGCGTGCTCAGTACGTCCAGCACGGATGCAGTGACCGGGCAGCAGCTCAATGCCACCAATAGCGAAGTGACCAGCGTGCGCACGGCGGCAACCGCGGCGAAGACGGCGGCCGACGCTGCCCGTGGCGTAGCCGATGGCGCTGTGCTGAAGGCTGATGCCTTGGGCGGACTGGTGGGTCAGGTGTCTGCCAGTGGTAATGTCCGCCTGGGGGCAGAGAACAACGGCACGATTGTGGATGTCGCCAACAAGAGCGGTGGCAAGCGGCGCATCTACAACATCGCCAACGGCACGCTGAGTACGGGCAGCACCGATGCGGTGACCGGGCAGCAGCTGTTTGCGACCAATGCCACGGTGGAGACACAGCGACAGGCTTTGGCTGGGCACGCGCAGCAGCTGACGGATCAGGACGGGCGTATCACCGACAACCGGGTCGAGCTGGATGCGCTGCGTGCGGACTTCGATAACTTCGATCCGGATCTGGATGGCGTGGTCAAGTTCAGTGCTGATCGTCACCTGGTGGACATGGAAGGTGCGCGCGTATCGGGGGTGGCAGCGGGGGATATCAGTTCTGCGGCCAGTACGGATGCTGTGAATGGTGGGCAGTTGTTTGCGACCAATGAGCGCGTCAATGCGATCGAGAGCGCCGGAATGTTCCTGAGTATTGGGAGCGACAGCCTCAGCGAAGCCGCTAGGTCAGGCGCCTTTGGTGTGGCCATCGGTGATTCGGCGCAGGCAAGCGTTGAACATGAGGGAGGAACCGCGGTAGGGGCATATGCCAATGCGAGTGGCAAGAACTCTGTAGCCCTCGGCAGAGGGGCACTTGTGGAGAAGGGGGCGGAGAGTTCTTTCGCGCTCGGTGCCGGTTCGCGCGCAGCGGCAGTTGAAACAACGGCGGTTGGCGCGAATAGTAGGGTTGAAGCACGTGCGGCCAGGTCCGTCGCCGTGGGGGCTGGATCAATTGCAAGGGAGTCTGACACCGTCTCCTTTGGGACGAGTCTGTACCAGCGCCGACTGGTGAATGTAAGTCGAGGTATCGCAGAGGGTGACGTCTCCACAATCGCACAGCTCAACGAAACTCTTGCCGGTTTCGGGGGTAGTGCAGGAGTGGATGCTCTTGGGAACGTCGTTGGGCCCATCTATAGCGTGCAAGGTGGCAAGCAGGACAATGTGGGAGACGCGCTGGCTGCACTCGATGGTGCAGTGGTCAGGTCAGACAGTCGCGTAGATGGCCTCGAAGGTCAGCTGCGTGCGACGTTCCAACAATCACCCTCGACCGGGGTGGATGGAGTTGGTCAGCTGAATCTGGCAGGTGCGCAAGGCATGGTTCTGTCGAATCTGGCCGATGGGCGTATTGCTGCCGGTAGTCGCGATGCGGTGACTGGTAGCCAGCTGTATGCAGCCAAGCAGGAAATAGATCGCAATAAGATCAATATAGACCAATTGATGGGGGGCGGGCGCGGGATTGCCAATGAATGGTTCCAGGGACTGATTGATTTTGCCGGAGCTCAGATAACCGGCGTGGCGGCGGCAGATATCAGTTCTGCAGCGAGCACAGATGCTGTGAACGGCGGGCAGCTGTTTGCAACGAACTCCAGGATTAATGACGTCGAACGGAAAGGACGCTATCTAGCAGTTGGTGATACGGGGGTCGGGCAGGGGGCCTTCTCTGGAGCTTTCGGGTTGGCAGTTGGTGATGGTGCGGAAGCATCATTGACAAGCGAAGGTGCGACGGCAGTTGGTGCGTTTGCGACAGCCAAAGCTAGGAATTCTGTGGCTTTGGGTCGGGCCTCCTACGTTCACGAGCGCGCGGAAGATGGCTTCGCTGTGGGGGGCAGGAGCCAAGTCGCTGCTAGAGGCGGCATTGCTCTCGGTGCAGAAAGCGAGGTTCGTTCCACTGCGAGGAATTCGGTAGCCATCGGCTATCAATCTATTGCCAATGATGCAGACACCGTTTCTTTAGGCAATGACTTGTTGAAACGCCGGATTGCGAACGTAGCCAACGGCCGCAACACCAACGACGCAGCGACCATCGGCCAGCTCCGCGGCGCCCTGTCCGCCCTCGGCGGCAACATCGACGCCAACGGCAACGTCACCACCCCCGGCTTCAACGTCCAGGGCCAGCATCAGAGCACCGTCAGCGACGCTCTCACCACCCTCGACGCCGCCGTAGTCACCACCGGCTCCCGCATGGACCGCGTCGAAACCCAGCTCCGCTCGGTCTTCCAGGAAACCCCCTCCACCCGCAGCGATGGTGCCGCCCAGCTCACCCTGGCGGGCGCCAACGGCATGGTCATCTCCAACGTGGCCAACGGCCTGATTGCCGCCGGCAGCCGCGAGGCGGTCAACGGTGGCCAGTTGCATGCGGTGCAGCAGCAGCTCAACGGCCGCATGGACGGGCTGGAGCAGCGTGTTGACGGTCCGCCGCAGGCCCGTGCGATGGCGACTGCATCGGCCGATGCGGGCGCGCCAACGCCCACCCCGACCAGCAGCGAATCGGCCGCGGCCACTCCGCCGGTGGCCAACGAGGGTGACAAGGCCGTGGCCGACAGCGGCAGTGCGCCGTCGTCGTCGCCCACGCCGCAGCCCAAGTCCAAGAAGGATGACGCGCCCGCACCGACCCCGCAGGTGGACACCGCCGAGCTCGAGAAGATGCTCGCGCGCGCCAATGAGTACACCGATGGTGCCATCAAGGGCGTGGAGCAGCGCCTGGACAAGATGGACAAGCGCTTCAACCGCATGGCCGCGATGAGCAGCGCGCAGACGGCCATGGCGATGAACACCGCTGGCCTGGCCACCTACAACCGCCTCGGTGCGGGCGTGGGCTACGCCGAGGGCGAGTCGGCACTGGCGGTCGGCTACCAGCGCGTGCTCAACGAAAAGGGCTCAGCCACCTTCAGCCTCAACGGGGCGTTCACCAACAGCGGTGATCGCAGCATGGGCGTGGGTGTGGGCATCGGCTGGTAATCCTCCCGGCCGATTGCAGGGAAACACCAGCGCTCCCCGGTCCGTCATTGCGGACCGGGGAGTTTCTTTTTGTGTCGTGCCTTGCGGCCCCGGGCGGGCAGGTGCCACGCCGCCGTGGGCTCAGGTGCCTGGGTCCATCTGCGCCAGCAGGCGGTCCATCTCGTCCAGGTCCGCTGCGCCCGGGTCGCCGTTGATGGCATGGTGCTTCAGGCAGCCGTCGATCTGGTCCAGCGTGACCAGCGTGGCCGCATCCCCGACCATCGAGGCCGCCCCGCGGATGCGGTGGCTCATCGCCAGCGCCCGCCGCCATTCGTGGGCCACGATGGCCTCGCGCAGTGCGGCAATATCCCGGGGGATCTGCGTGCGATACACCGCCAGCACATCCAACGGCGTCGCCGCCGCCGGCCGCAGGGCCCTGGCCGGATTCATGGCCGTGCAGTGCGTGGCCACATCGAACGCAGGCCAGTCGATGGGCTTGCACAACGTCGCTGCGATGCCCGCGGCCCGGTAGCGGGGTGGACGGGTGACGTCGGGTGATGCCGAGATCGAGACCACTCGGGCGCCCAGCCACGCGCGCGTCCGCTCCAGGGCGCGGATCGCCTCGATTGTTTCCAGGCCGCTGGCATCCGGCAGTGCATCGTCCAGGGTGATCAGGTCGAAGGGGCCGGCCTGCGCCAGTTGCTGCAGTGCCTCATGGCGACTGGTGGCGCAGCGCACCTCGAACCCGCGCTCGCGCAGCCGGTGGCTGATGACGTCGGCGATCAGTGGCTGGTCTTCGATGACCAGGGCGCGCGCGGGCCGGTCGTTGTGGTCGGACAGGTGTCCGGGCAGGGCCGGCGCCGGCTCCGTGCGCCGCTGCGCGGGCAGGGTGGCGGTGAAGGTGGACCCCACGCCTGGTTGGCTGCGCACGGTGATCTGCCCGCCCTGCGCCGTGGCGATGCGGCGACACAGGGACAGCCCCAGCCCGGTCCCGCCGCGCTGCCGGCCGTCACGGGTGGTGCTGAAGGCGCCGAAGATGTCGTTCAGATCTTCGGCGCTGATGCCTTCGCCGGTATCACTCACACGCAGCACCATCCGGCCGCGCTCGCCCACGCCTGCCTCGAATCTCAGGCGCACCGACACGGTGCCGGCATCGCAGAACTTCACGGCGTTGGAAATCAGATTGCTGGCGATGTGGCGCAGGGCGCGGGTGTCGCAGCTCGCGTGCTCCAGCACCGGCTGGTCGAGATCGAACAGCAGGGCGGTGCCCTTGGCCGCGGCCACCGGCCGGGATGCGCTCAGGCAGCCGGCCAGTACGGTGGCCGCGCCGGGCTGCCACTCCACGGGTGCATGGCTGTGGCGATCCAGGAACATGAATTCCAGCGCATTGGCCAGGGTGTGGTGCAGCGAAGAGGTGGCCGCGCGGGCGGATGCGATCACGGGCGCGGCGGCCGGGGTGGGGACGGTGGATTCAATCAGGTCGATGGCGGAAATGACCGAGGCCACGCCATTGCGCACTTCGTGATTGACCAGGGTCAACATGCGCGCCGTGCTGGCCTGCAGCGCCGCGGTCGCCCGCGCATTGCGGTAGGCCTGGATGATCACGAAGGCCGCACCAAGGATGGACAGCACCAGCACGATGATCGGTGTGCGATAGAAAGAGAGGACGGCACGGAGAGTGGGAGGCGAGCGATACAGGGCATCCATCCACCGGCCGACCAGATCCTGCTGGGTGTCCAGCGGCAACGAGCGGAACGCCTGATGGGCCCGGTCCATCTCGGCGGCGCGCGCAGGATGGGAGGCGACCCGGATTCGCACGGAGGGGCCATCGCTGGCCGGATGCACCGCCAGCGTGGTGCTGTTGCCCCGGCGTGCGAGTGGAATCAGGATGGCGTCCATGCCCAGCGCCGCGTCCACGGTGCCGCTGTCCACCGCGGCCACCATGTCTGCCGCGGCAGGCAGTGGAAACACCTCGATCGCGGGGTGGTGAGCAGCCAGATAGCCGTGGTACTCCCCGTTGCCGATCACGGTGACACGCTTGCCCTCCAGGGCGGACAGGGCCCGCACGGGGGAGCTGCTGCGGGTGAGCAGGACCGAGTCGCCGGCATAGAAGACCGGTGAAATCACCGTGGCCGTGGGCAACAGTGCCGTAGTGCCCGGCAGCGCGAACGCCAGCCCGTCCACCTCCTGCTGCGCAAGCAGGCCGAGTGCGTCGCTGAAGGTGGTGGCCCCGGCCACCTGGATCTTGATGCCCGAGAGCGCCTCCACCGCCTCCACGTAGGCGCGTGCCCCGCCCAGCGAGGAAGGCCCGCCCAGCCCGTACGGGCCGCCCAACTGCGGGCCGGCGGCCAGCACGAAGGGCGGCTGCCGATCCGAGTGGGCGGGGAACAGCGTAAGCAGCAGCGCCCCGGCGGCGAGGAGGATGGTCGCCAGCAGGCTGGCCTGCAACGCGACCCGACGTTTACCCGCGATGTTTTTCATGTAAGTACGCTCGCACCCGATCCACGCACAAGAACGGCACCGGCAAGGCGCCGACGGTGCTGTGGAAGCTGGTGCGCGCAGCCACGAATCCAGCCTTGCACGACACCAGGAGGCGCTCAATGTGCGTTTCCGACGATGGGATGTCGTATCCGGCACGAGGCGCTCGGTCTGCGCAGTGCGTCTCGCAGGCCTCCACGCGCCCTTCACGGCGATTGGCTCGATCGGCATGGCAGTCGAAGCTCATCAACGTGCATCGCGCAGCTGGCGACGATGCGATCGGTCAGCTGCCTGCATCACCTTGGACACTCGCACCGTCCTCACGATCGTTCCACGCGTTGCTGCGTGTGCGCCACCTAAGCTGGCATTCCCGTCGCGAAGTTTCTTTTCCCATGACCACAGCACTACATGATCTGGACGCCCTTGAACCCATCGATATCGATGCGCTCAAGGCACAGGGTGTGCCGCCGGTCGCCCAGTACCTGGTGGACCAGGAAAAATTCGTTCTGTTGGGCGGCAAGCGCGGCATCTACCGCTTGGCCGGCGCCGATACGGCGTGCTACTTCACCAGCCTGGACCAGATCCGGCTTCACCTGCTGGGGCAATCATTGACGCGGCTGACGGTGGAGCTGGCCTGAGCGCTCAGATCCCGCCCTGGCGAGGCAGCGGCGCAGGCACGTTCAGCTGGCCACCGGCGGCCACATAGGCCGCCAGTGCTTCGCCTTGACTGAGCAGATGGCGGTTCATCATCTGCTCGGCGGCTTCGGCATCGCGGTTGCGGATGCAGGCCATCAGGGCGCGATGCTCGGCTAGTGACTGGGCCATGCGGCCCGGCGTGAGCAACTGCCGGCCGCGATGCATCTTCAGGATGCGGTGCAGGTCGTGGGTGACGCGGATCAGCCACGGGTTGCCGGCATGGGTCTGCAGACTTTCGTGGATCAGATAATTGTTGCGGTAGTACTCGGCCAGATCGCCCGCGGCTGCAGCGACTTCCATGGCATCGTGCAGCGCCTGCAGCTGGACCACGCCCGCTTCATCGATGCGCTTGACCGCTTCATGCACGCAGCGGCCTTCCAGCATGGCCATCACCGGGAACAGCTGGTTGAGGTCTTCCAGGGTCAGCCGGGTGACCCGGCTGCCGCGGCCCGCATCGAGCTGCACCAGGCCCTCAGCGGCCAGCAGTTTCAGGCTCTCGCGCAGCGGGGTGCGGCTGATGCCCAGTTCTTCGGCGAGCAGCGGCTCGTCGATCCATTCGCCCGGTGGCAGTTCGTAGTCGTAGATCTTCTGGCGCAGCCGCTCGGCCACTTCTTCATAAAGCGGCACGCGTTTCTTCGACAGGCGGGGACCAGGGGCCAGGGGCATGGCAGGGCTTCATGGACAGGTGTGCAGCATTCTACCGGGTCACGGCGGGCCTGCCGGTGCAGGCCCGCCGTGTGCTTACATCCAGCCCGGCACGACGAACAGCAGCCATGCCAGCAGCGGACCGAACGCCACCACCAGGCCGCTGTAGACCAGGAAGCGGCGGAACAGGGCTTCGCGCTCTTCCTTCGCCGCCGAGGCAACCACCAGCGCGCCATTGGTCGAGAACGGGCTGACGTCCACCACGGTGGAGGAGATCGCCAGCGCGCAGATCACACCGGCCGCGCTCAGATGCCCCTGCATCAGGAACGGCACCGCCAGCGGGATCGTCGCACCCAGCACCGCCGCAGAAGAGGCGAACGCTGAGACGATGCCACCGACATAGCAGACCAGCAGCGCGCCCAGCAGCGGAATGCCGATCGCACCCACGCCATGGCCGATGTAGTCCACCGCGCCGGCCTGCTGCAGCACGGCCACGTAGGTCACCACGCCGCTGATCAGCAGCACGGTCGACCAGCTGATGCCATCCACCGCGCCCTTCTGCGAGTTCGGCGAGAGCAGGGCAAGCACCACCGCGACGGTGATCGAGACCAGGCCGACGTTGAGGTTGTAGACCAGGGCCGCGATGCCGAGCCCGAGCAGGCCGATCAGGGTGAACACGCGCTCGCGGTTGATGCGCACGTCATCCAGCGCATCGGGATCATTGGAGAGCGTGCCACCGCCGGCCGAGACCAGGGCGCCGTGACCTTCGATCGCAAACTGGCGCGAAGAGGCCTGGCTGCCGGCGACCAGCGGTTCGGTCGCCGTTGGTGCGCGACGCATCAGGGCCAACCCGCCAAAGGCGAAGAAGCAGATGATGCCCATCAGCAGGTTGAAGCCCAAGCTGGTCAGGAACACCGCCATTTCCGTGACTTCCAGGCCGGCCTTCTGCACCACTTGGTTGGTGATGCCGCCATACACGCTGATCGGCGAGAAGCCACCGGCCTGCGCGCCGTGGATCACCAGCAGGCCCATCATCAGCGGGTTTATCTTGTACTGCTTGGCAAAGCGCAGCGCGACCGGGCCGATGATGGCCACCGCGGCCGGGCCGAGCGCGCCGAAGGCGGTCAGCACGGCGGTGACCACGAACATCACCCACGGTATGGCGACGATGTGCCCACGCACCGCCTTGACCGCCCAGTGCACGAGCAGATCGATGGTGCCGTTCTTCTGCGCGATGGCGAACAGGTAGGTGATGCCGACCAGGGTCAGGAACAGGTCGCCCGGGAAGCCGGCCAACACTTCCTTGCCCTCCATCCCGACGAACAGGCCGCCGATGATGAAGGCCAGCGCGAATGCCACGGCACCCATGTTGATGGGCAGGGCCGTGGCCACGATGAACATGATCACCAAGCCGATGATCGTTGCGATTTGCGGACTCATGCGCCCTCCCGAGACACTTGATACGCGTGCAGCATGATGGCGACCCGCCACCCGGGGACTGCTGGTGTTACACCTTTGCGTGGCCCCTCATGCGCGTGCGCATGCGGCGTCCACCCATTCGCGCACGCCCTCCAGCGTGCGGAAATCCTCTACCGAGCGGGCCTGCAGCTGCGGATGCAGCTCGCGTACCCGCCGGCTCAGCGCCGAGCCGGGGCCCAGCTCCAGAAATACTTTTCCGCCGCGCTCCACCGCCTGCGCCAGCACCTGCTGCCACTGCACCGTCCGGGCGATCTGCGCGGCCAGCGTGTGCACCACACGTGCGACATCGACGACGCTGCTCCCGTCGATGCCGGCGAGCAGGCGCAGCCGGGGCGGCTGCAGTGCGGTCTTACCCAGGACCGCTTCGAACGCCTGCGCTGCTGGCGCGAGCAGCGGGGTATGTGCGGGAACATCCACCGGCAATGACACCGTGCGTGCACCGTGCCGGACGGCCGCGGCGGCGGCGGCCTCCAGCGCGCTGCGCAGGCCGCCCAGCACCACGTGGTCCGGGCCGTTGACGATGGCGAGATGGACCGCGTGCTCGGCGCACAGCAGGGCGATCTCGTCGGCCGCCAGGCCGATCACCGCGATCAGGCCGGCGTCGGCCGGCGAGGCGGCGTCCATCAGCGCGGCGCGGCGGGCAGCCAGGTGCAGGCATGCAGTGCTGTCGAAACTACCGGCGATGGCATGCGCGGCCAACTCACCGGCGCTGTAACCGGCCACCGCCGTTATGGTGGGCAATCGGTCGCGTAACGCGGCCCAGTGCGCCAGCGCCGCGGCGCAGACGAGCGGCTGGGCGAGCGCGTTGTGGAAGCGGTGTTCGTCTGCGGCAAGTGCCTCCACCGGCGTGCCCAGCATCGCACTGGCCTGCGCGAGGATGGGCTGGGCACGGGCGTCCTCGCCAACGCGCGCGAACATCCCCGGGTGTTGGCCACCCTGGCCCGGGCAGAGCAGGACCAGGCTCATGCGTGCGCCTGCAGGTGCAGGAACCACGTGCAGGCCAGCAGATCGGCGCTGCCGCCGGGGCTGAGCCGTCGCTGCTCGAATGCGTCACCGATGGCGGCGACACGTTCGGGCCAATCGGCCTGCTGGACACCGCCTGCCGCGAGGAAGCCGCGCGCCTGGTGCTGGGCGAACGCCAGCCCGGCCTCACCCCCGCGGTGCAGGAGATTGAGATCGACCGTGTGGGCGATCAGCGTCATCAGGGTTTCCACCTGCGCCGCTTCGGCATCCTGGGTGGCATCCAGCACGCGTTGCAGGGTCGGCAGGGCCAGCGCGTGCAGCAGCGGGTACCCTGCGGCCGCCTGTTCGCGGACACCCGGCACGGCGTGCCGCCGGCGGGCGCGTTGGCCGGGGCTGTGCGGATTCAACGGGGCCTCCAGCAGCGCCGACCGCCACTGGGCGACACCGCGACATACCGCCTCGCCCGACGGTGCGCCTTCGCCGCTGGCGCGAAGGCGGGCGGACTGTGCGACCAGCAGGCCCAGGCTGAAGATCGCCCCGCGATGCGTATTGATACCGCCGGTGGCGCGCAGCATCGCGGCTTCGGCGGCGATGCCGAGCGTACGCAACGAGGCGAACGGCACTTCGCTGCGGCCCGCGTGCGCGATTGCGACGAAGTAACCGCGCAGCGCGAACAGGCTGCGCAGGAAGGTGCCCGCATCCATGTCGGTGTGACTGCCGCGACTGAACGGCGTGACCAGGCCGGGTTTGGGCGCGCAGGCAAGCTCGGCGTGCAGACTGGCGATGGCCAGGCGGCCGAGACGACGCGCATCGGCAGAGCGGGGCGCAGCGGTGGCCGGCAAGGGCAGCCGAACGGCGTTCATGCGGCGACCTGCCAAGCGGTGAGCGCCTCGCGCGGCACCAGCGAGCATGCATCGTTGCCTTTGACCATCAGTCGCGCGGCGCCGCTGGCGTACTCGCGCCAGTTGACCGCACGGTCACCCGGGAAGCGCAGTTCGCCGTCCAGCCGCGTGGGCGATCGCCGCTCGCAGTGCTGCAGCACGGCGACGATCGTCTCGGCCTGCCCGGTGCCGGTGACGTCCCAGAGCAGGTCAAGATCCGAGCCGTCATGCAGGTAGCCCAGGCCGGTCAGGTGCTGCCACGCCGCGCTGCCGAACACGCGCGGTGCTACCGGTAAGGTGGCCGTTTCGGTGGCAAGGCCGTGCAGCCGGTCGCGCCATCCCGCGCCGATATCCGTCGCGACCTCGGTCAGCAGCGGCGGTGGCGCGCTGCGCAGGACGGCGGACGGATCAACCCGCAGCGACAACCGCTGGCGGTGCTCGGCCAATGGCAGGGGAACGCCCAACCGCAGCTGGTGTTCGTCGCTGGTGGGGTCGCGCCGCGCCACCACGAAGGGCAGTCGCGCCTGTGCCCATGCCCGCAGCCGCGTCTCGGCGCCCGCACTGAGAACCTGCCACGGTGCCTGCGGATCGAGCCAGACCAGGTCGTGACGGCGCATGGCTCAGACCTCGCCTGCGGCCACGGCGGCAGCGACGTCGCGGGCGAGCAGGCGACCGCCACGCGCCGTTCCGCGTTCCCTGCGCTGATCGCCGGTGACCGGCGCCTGCAGCGCTTCGACCAGCGCCTGTGCAAGATCGCCCTCCCAGACGGCCTCCACCGCACCCATGCGCACGTAATTTTCAACGCCCGGCGCGAATACCGGCGAGCTTTGGCTCAGTGCCTGCAGTTTCTCAAGCGGCTGTTTGGTGACGCGCGCCATCGCGCGCAGATCCATCACGCGCACCTGCGCTTCGGGCAGGGCGTAGATGCGGTCGGCCATGAGCCCGAACGAGAGGAAGCCGCCGCTGACCGATTCGCCATAGACCAGACTCACCAGCGGCGCGCCACGGCGGCGGGCCAGATCCAGAGTGCCGGCCAGGTGTGCGAAGTAGCTGTTGATGCCGAGCATTTCATCGCGGCGTGCCAGGCGCTGGCCGGCGGTATCAACCAGCATCACGATCGGCCGCTGCGGATGCGCGCGGGTACTGGCGAGCACGGTGGCAGCCAACGCCAGTGCGTGGTCGACGCCGACCTCCAGCTTGTTCGCGGTACCGATCACGGTGACCTCGCCCACTGCAGTGGTGGCGGTGCCGCCCAGCACATCGTCGTTGCGGGTGACTGCGTGACCCCGCGGGAACAGTGCGTCGAGCAGGGGGGTCAGTTCCATGGCAGGCTCCGGTTCCTGGCCGCTTCCAGGAAGTCAGCGGTTTCCAGCAGCGGCAGTTGGTCGGCATCGGCGATGCCCTGCAGGCGCCAGACCTCCAGGCCATCGCGGCAGCCCCCGTAGGCGTTGATACGTGCATCTAGCCGCGTCTGCGCCTGCTCAAGGGCCTGCAACGGGTCGTCGGCCTCGGTGTGGGTGTCGATCAGTGACAGTGCCGCCTGACCAAAGGCGTCGATGCGGTCCGGCACCAGCTGCACGGCATCACCGATCAGGTAGCGGTGCTTGCCGCCGGTGACGCGCCAGACCAGGGCGCGGTCGCGCGAGTCGAACTCCTCCACGCCACGCACGGTCTCGATCACTTCCGGGCCGGACAGCGAGAGCCGGCCTTCTTCGGACATCACCACCGCCGTGCAGCAGCGGGCGACGATGCCCATCCCACCGAAGGCGCCGTTGCCGCTGCCGATCAGTGCAAACACGGGGATCCCGGCGGCACGCGTGGCCAGCACCGCACGCATGATCTCGGAGATGGCCACCAGGCCGGCGTTGGCCTCATGCAGGCGGACGCCGCCACTGTCGAGCAACAGCAGCACCGCATCCGGACGTACCGCGACGGCACGCTCCAGCAGCCCGGTGAGCTTGGCGCCGTGTACTTCGCCGACGCCACCGCCCATGAACTGGCCTTGCTGCGCCGCGATCAGGACAGGACGACCGCTCAGGCTGCCGGCGCCGACCACGATGCCGTCATCGAATGCACCCGGCTGATCCAGCTGCGCCAGGTGCGGGCTGATGATGCGGCGGGCCGGGCCGACGAATTCGCTGAAGCTGCCTGCATCGAGCAGGCCGGCGATCCGCTCGCGGGCGTCTGCTTCGTAGAAACTGTGACTGCTCACGAAGCGTCTCCTTCCTGCAGGGTTTCCAGTGCCTGCTGCAGTCGCAGGCTGACCACCGCCGGCGTGGCACCGGCATCGTTGATCGACAGGCGCACGTTGCGCAGCGGATGCCGCGCGGCGAAATCGGCCAGCACCGCCTGCCAGATCGTGTCGAAGCCGGTGGCCGAGGTGATCACCTCGATCTCCATCGCGCCATCCAGCGGGGTAGGTTCGATCAGCACTTCAAGGTTGCCCGAGGCGACCACGCCGACCAGCGCGTGATGGTCGCGCTCGGTGAGATCGTGCTGCCCGGGGAAGCGATAACGCAGGGTTTCCATGGCGTGCCCCTTACCAGTTGCGGAAGCGTTTGGGCGGGTTGTACAACCCGCCGGACCAGCGCACGAGATCCTTGACCGAGCGCGCGGCGAGCAGGTCGCGGCTGGCATCGCGGGTGCGGATGCCCAGGTCTTCAGGCCGGCGGATGATGCCGCGGTCGCGCAGGTTCTCGACCATCACGCGGTCACGGCCCAGGCCGACTGCCGTGTAGCCGGCCACGCCGCGGATCGCCTGCTCGCGTTCCTCCGGGCTGCGGCACAGCAGCAGATTCGCGATGCCTTCTTCGGTCAGTACGTGGGTGACGTCGTCGCCGTAGATCATCACCGGCGGCAGCGGCATCTTCGCGCGCTCGGCCAGCTCCCAGGCGTCCAGGCGTTCGACGAAGGCCGGCGCCATGTGCTCGCGGAAGGTTTCCACCATCTGCACGACCAGCTTGCGCCCGCGCGGCATCTGCCCCGGCAGCGCCGCTTCCTGGCCGGCCTTGAGCCAGGCCGGGCTGGCATGGCGGCGACCGCGTGCATCCGAGCCCATGTTGGGCGCGCCGCCGAAACCGGCGATGCGGTCGCGGGTGGCGGTGGAACTGTTGCCCTGCAGGTCGATCTGCAGCGTTGAGCCGATGAACATGTCGCAGGCATACAGGCCGGCGGTCTGCGAGAACGCGCGGTTCGAGCGCATGCTGCCGTCACTGCCGGTGAAGAACACATCCGAGCGCGCCTGGATATAGCGTTCCATGCCCAGCTCGGAGCCGAACGAATGCACGGACTGCACGAAGCCGGACTCGATCGCCGGGATCAGTGCCGGATGCGGATTGAGCGCCCAGTGCGTGCCGATCCTGCCCTTCAGGCCCAGTGACTCGGCGTAGGTGGGCAGCAGCAGCTCGATCGCAGCGGTGTCAAAGCCGATGCCGTGGTTGAGTCGCTGCACGCCGTACTCGGCATAGATGCCCTTGATGGCCATCATCGCCATCAGCACCTGGATCTCGGAGATCTGCGCCGGATCACGGGTGAACAGCGGCTCGATGTAGTTCGGGCGCGGCGCCTCGGTAACGAAGTTGACCCAATCGGCCGGGATGTCGACGCGGGGGAGGGTATTGACGATTTCGTTCACCTGGGCGATGACGATGCCGCCACGGAACGCGGTGGCCTCCACGATCACGGGGGTGTCTTCCGTGTTGGGGCCGGTATAGAGATTGCCGTGGCGGTCGGCGGCCTGCGCGGCGACCAGGGCGACCTGTGGGGTGAGATCGATGAAGTAGCGGCCGAACAGTTCCAGATAGGTGTGGATCGCCCCGATCTCGATCCGTCCCTCGGCAACCAGATTGGCCAGCCGGCCGCTCTGCGGGCCGGAGAAGGAGAAGTCCAGGCGCTGGGCGATGCCCCGCTCGAACACATCCAGATGCGAGGGCAGGGACAGCACGGACTGGACCAAGTGCAGGCCGTGCACCTGCGCCGGATCGAGCTGGGCCAGGCACTCGGCCAGGAAATCGGCCTGTTTCTGGTTGTTGCCTTCCAGGCAGACCCGGTCGCCCGGTTCGAGCACGGTGTGCAGCAGGCGGGGAACCTCGGCATGGGGCAGCAAGCGCCCGAGCCCGGCATCGGCGGCCCGCTGCAGCCTTGCCTGGCGGCGATCCGCTAGCGTGTTCCAGTCTCGAGCCATCTGCCGCCTCTTCATAATTACGCTGTAATTACAAAGCTATCACCCGACTTTGGCCGGGGCAAGAGGCCTGAGGAGGCCAGTTCCGGGCCTGTCGTATTCAGTTAGAGCCGGCTCTCCTGGCATCTTCAGCATCCAATGCGCCGAGCGTCGCGGCATCGTTGCTGAGCGGGATGGCTGGCGAACGCGCAGGCAGGTTTGTTCAAAGCGGGCAATACCTTGCTGGCGCGACCTCGGCTCAGCGTTGCTCGGGGCAATGTCGTGCGGCCATCAAGGCACGCAGATGGAACGCCTGGATCAGCCCGCTCCCTTTCCCGCACGCGGCCGCCGCGGCTTCGCCCCCCGCGGCACCACTTTCGGCGTCGCCACCAGCACGCCCCACTGATGCAGGTGCTCCATGCCCGACAGCGCATCCAGGTACGCCATGAAATGCGTCAGATAGCCGGGCGAGGTTTCTTTCATCAGCGTCAGGGCCCGATGGACGAGGACGCCGGAATTCAGCGGGCCGCCGTTGGTCGGCACCTGGGCCAGCGATTCTTTCAACTGGCTGGCGTTTCGAAGCGTGGCCCAGCCCGCACGAACGTCGGCCAGCACCGGCAGCTCGGGGTAGGCCGGGTTGTGCTGGCCGGTCAATTCCGTGACCAGCGCCTGCAGACCGATGCGCCCGGGTGACGGGCCCTGCCCAGGCTGCGCCGCGGCGGGCGCCTCGGTAATCCGCTCGGCGTAGCTGGTCACCATCGCATCCAGCTTCGCCTGCAGCAGTGCCCGCACCTCACCGTCGTGCGCCTGCGTGCGGGCATGCAGGGCCTCGATCACGGCAAAGCGCGTGCGGTCGAGCTGGTCGAGCTTGTCCGCTCGCCAACGCTGGAGAATCTCAGCGGTTGCGACGGCGTTACGGGGCATCCGCGGCCTTGCTCGCCCTGGGTTTCGGGATCGGGGCAATTTCCACGCGACGGTTCTTGGCACGGCCGTCTTCGTTGGCGTTGGAGCTCACCGGCTGCTCGGAACCGAACGCCGCGGCAAACACCGCGTCCGACGGCACGCCCTCGGCGATCAGGGTGCGGGTCACGGTCAACGCACGCTCGGCGGAGAGCTCCCAGTTGTCGGCGAAGCGCCAGTTGCCATCGCGCACCTGCTGGTCGTCGGTGAAGCCGCTGACCATCAGGATCTCCTCGCGCGCGGCCAGGTAGCCTTTCAGCGGACCGGCCAGGCTCTTGAGCACTTCCAGGCCCTCCGGCTGCAGCTGGTCGGAGTTCAACGCGAACAGTACGTTGCCGCGGATGCCGATGCGGCCGTCCACCAGCGTGACGCGCCCGGCGGCGAGCGGGCCGGCCAGCGCCTGCTCCAGCGTCTGGCGGCGCTGCACTTCGGCCTGGCGCTGCTTGACCTCTTCATCCAAGCGGTTGGTCAGCTCCAGCTGCAGCGCGACCACGCCGACCAGGATCAGCACGAACGCACCGAGCAGCACCGACATCAGGTCACCGAAGGCGGCCCAGATCGGGGCGCCTCCGTCGGCCTCGACTTCGATCTCGTCGCTCATGCCGAGGCAGCCCCGGCCTTGCTGCCGCGGCGGCCGGCCAGCTGCTGCAGCTCATCGATGATCTGCTTCTGGGACAGCACGCTGAGGTCGATCACCTCACGCGCCTGGGCGACGTAGTAGGCCAGCTGCTCGTCACTGCGGGCCAGCGAACCATCCAGCGAAGCGCCGATCTGGGCCAGGCGCTCGTTGAGGCCGTCGCTGGCGGTGCCGAAGGACTGCACGGCGCTGCCGAGCGCGTCGGCCAGGCTCGCCACTTCCACGGCGCTGCCGGTGACCTGCGCAGCCACGTTGCCGAGCTTGCCGGTCTCCGCTTCGATGTGGTCGGTGAAACGGGTGCCAACGCGCTCGAGCAGTTCGGCCGAGGTGGAGACCAGTGCATCAACGGCGACGCGTTGTTCGTTGGCCGCGTGGTTGACCGCATCCAGCAGGGTCTCCACGGTGGCCAGCAGGCGGCTGCGTTCTTCCAGCGTGGCGGTGTCGCGGACCAGGCTGTCGGAGAGTTTGCCGCGCAGTTCGGCGACGACATCGGCCGCGGCCTTGGGCGCTTCCGAGGCGGCCTGCACCAGCCGCGAGATTTCGCTGATCGTCTCGCTGGCGTGCGCCTGGGCCTGCTGGGTGATGTCATTGGCGGTGCGTGCCAGGGTGTCGCAGATCTCCTGCTGGCGGCTGGCCACGCTGGCGCCGGTCTGTTCCCAGCGCTCGCCGAGGCTGGCGCTCATGCCGGTGAAGGCATCGGTCCAGGCGCGCAGGCGCTGCTGATCGCGTGCTTCCAGGGCGTCCTGCAGCTGGGCATGCGAGTGCTGCATCGCCTCGCCAAGCGAGACCGCCTGCGCCTGCAGTGTGGCGGAAGCGGCATCCAGGGCCTGCTGATGCCGCTCGCTCAGCGCGGTCGCGGCGGCATCCTGGCGGGCCAGCGCCTGCTGCCAGGCCTCGGCGATCTGCGCGGTGGTGGCCTCCATGCGGCTGCCGACCGAATCGATCAGGCCGGTGGCCCGGGCCTGGTGCGTTTCGGTGAAGCTGCCAAGCGCGCTGCGCAGGTCATCCGCAAGGGCGGCATGGGTCTGCTGCTGCGCGGCCTGTGCATCCTGCCAACGGGTGGCCGTCGCGTTGAGTTCGGCCGAGACCGCCTCAAGCAGGGCGCTGGAGCGCTCGCCATGCTGCTCGGCGAAGCGGGCCAGCGCACTGCGCAGCTCGGTCGCCATGGCGGTATTGATCTGCTGCTGCTCGGACTGGGCAGCCTGCCAACCGTCAGCCGTGCTGACCAGCTTCGTGGAGACGGCCTCGAGCAGGCCGAGCGCGCGTTGGTCGTGCTGTGCGGCGAATCCGTCCAGCGCGGCGCGCAGGTCGGCGGTCAATGCAGCATTGGTCTGCTGCTGGCTGTCCAGCGCGGCCTGCCAGGACGCGGCGGTGGCGACACGGCTGGCGTCGAAGCCGTCGGTCAGGCCGGTCAGCTGGCGCTGCACCGCATCGGTCACCGTTTCGTGCATGGCGGCGTTGGCGCGGGCGATGCCGGCCAGGGTGGTGTCCATCACCGGCTGCAGGGCGGCACCGACGGCACGTGCGCTCTCGGCGACACTGTCCTTGAGTGACTCCTTGATCGCGGAGGTCAGGCGGGCGTATTCCTCGTCGGCCTTGGCATGGAAACGCTGCTGGTTGGCCAGCAGTTGCTCGCCCGAGGCGCTGCTCTGCTGTTCGATCGCCGTGGTCATGGCCTGCAGCCGATCCACCAGCGCCGGCATCAGTTCGGCCTGCTGCTGCAGCAGCCGGAAGGCTTCATTGCGCTGCCAGGACTGCGAGTGCGTGTGCAGGGTGGTAGCGATCTCCACGTCCAGCTGCTGTACCGCTTCCAGGCGCTCACGCCGGCACAGCGCCGAGAGCAGGCCGAGCATCGCGGAGGTGGCGACACCGGCGATCGAGGTGCCGAAGGCGACCGCCAGGCCTTCCACCGGCGCGCCCAGCGAGCCGCGGATGGCCTGCAGGTCGGTCGCGCTTTCCAGGGCCAGGCCGGTGCCACGCAGGGTGGCCATCATGCCGAGCAGGGTGCCGAGCATCCCCAGCAGCACCAGCAGCCCGACCAGATAGGGGGTCAGGACCGGGCCGGGCAGGGCGACGCGTTCGCCTTCCACGCGCAGGCGTACCGCATTGCGCAGGCTGGGGTGCAGCTGGCTCAGCCAGGTGGTCAGGCCGGAGCCGGCCGCGCCGGCACTGGCACTGGCCGCGGCGAGCGAGGCGGTCGCCTGCCGGTAGCGGTACAGCTCGAGGCCACCGGCGAGGTAGCACACGGCGATCAGCGCGGCGACAGCGAAACCGACCGGATTGGTGCTGGCATAACCGGCCCCGATCCAGCACACCGCGACAAGGCCAAGCAGGAAAACAACGTAGTGAAGACTGGTTCTGAACATGACGTCCCGGTTAGTGGGTGCGAAGCGCTGCAAGCAGGCCTTCGATCGGTTGAAAACGAATATCCAGCTCGGCCAGCAGCAGGCTCTGCATGTCGCGGCGGAACACCTCCAGCCAGGCCGCGTCGCTGGCGGCATCGCGCAGGCGCTCGAAATGCACCCCGAGCAGCACCGGCACCTTGGCCAACAGGCTGTGTTCGCGGGCGCTGAGGGTCTGCTCCATCAGCGCATCCACCTCGGCCAGCCGCGCCAGCTCGGGTGAGCGGCGGGTCAGCATGTCGCGCAGCCGCCCGCGCAGGCGGCTGGTGGCGCCGAGCATGGAACGCTGCACGGTAACGTAGCGCTCGCGGTACACGGCGAATTCGATGGGCGTTTCGGTCGCTTCGGCCTCGACCGCGCGCCGAACCGGCCTGGAAGGCTCAGGTTCCTGAACAATGGTGGCTTCCAACACCGCGCGGATCCGTTGGCATTCCGCATCCTCGTCGGCATCGAAATCCGGCCCCTCCACCGCAGGCGGCAGCCGCCCATCGAGCGCCTTGGACAAGGTCACCGCCCGCGTCCAGTCCACCCATTCGCTTAGCCGGTCCGACAGGGCCGGGCCCGTCGAGGACAGGTTGCTTTCAGCCAGACGGGCCAGCAGCCGGATGAAGGCCGGGCCCGGGACAGGCGTCCGTTGCGCGGTTTTGGCCATTGTTCCGGTTAAAACGGCGAATTTTACACCGTAATGGCCGCGGGCCGCCGGCGCGCAGGGTTCAGCCACGGCGCCGAGCGCTCCCGGCGCTGCCAGCGCTGGCATGATCTTTGTCAGCGGCGCCTGTGCGCCAACTCAGTCGGTCGGCAACGGCGCGTGCGGCGAGACCAGGCCGTGTTCGCGCAACGCGCTCCAGAACGCCGGCGGAATCGCGACCTTGGCCAACGCAAGATTCTCTGCAATGCGGCCGGGCTGGCTGGCACCGGGAATCACGCCCGCCACGGCCGGGTGCGCCAGCGGGAACTGCAGCGCCGCCGCACGGATGTCCACGCCGAACTGCGCGCCTACCTGCTGCAGGCGCCCGACCCGATGCAGCACGTCGGTACCGGCCTTCTGATACTCGTAATGCGCGCCGCCAGCGAGAATGCCGGAGTTGTATGGACCACCGACCACGATGCGGGCGCCACGCGCTTCGGCGGCCGCCATCAGGCTGGCCAGTGCCTCATCATGATCCAGCAGGGTGTAGCGCCCGGCGAGCACGAAGCCATCCGGGTCGGCTTGCTGCAGCGCCATCACGCAGGGCTCGACCCGGTTGACGCCCAAGCCCCAACCCTTGATGACCCCCTCCTCGCGCAGCCGGGTCAGCGCGGTCGCGGCGCCGGACATGGCCTGGTGGAACACGGCGCGCCAGTTCTCGCCATGGAAATCCTTGGCCGGGTCGTGGATCCAGACGATGTCCAGGCGGTCCGTCTTCAGGCGTTTCAAGCTTTCTTCGATGGCGCGCAACGTACCGTCGGCGCTGTAGTCATAGACGATCTTGTTGGGCAGGCCATGCTCGAACAGGCCGCCTTTCTCGCCCAGGTCGCGGCTGGCGGCGTCTTCGGTTTCATCCAGCAGACGGCGGCCGACCTTGGTACTCAGCACATAGGCATCGCGCGGGTAGTGCTGCAGCGCTTCGCCGAGCCGCCGTTCGGCCAGGCCGGCGCCATACAGCGGGGCGACGTCGAAGTAGCGGATGCCCTGGTCCCACACGGCGTGGACGGTTGCCAGTGCCTCCTGTTCGGGAATGGCGCGGTACATGTTGCCGAGGGGCGCGGTGCCGAAGCCGACACGGCCGGGAAGGTGAATGCTCATGTGAGGTGGGTACAAAGCGGAAGGCCGCCCAGTCTGCGCGGGGCACTCTGGCTCAAACAGCCGTCGATAAGCGAAAGAGTGTTGCGCGGCGGGCAAGGATCGAGCCGGATCTGCGCGGCGTGGCAACGACGCAGCAGCTATTCTGTCGCCCGATTTCTCAGCGGAGTGCAGCAGATGGGTTGGACAGTAAAGCTCGCGCCGCTGGCGCTGTTGGTGGCGGCCAGCGGTACGACCGCCGCCGCGCCCGTGCCGGCGACCGCCGAAGGGGTCCGGAACGTGCCTGGGTTTGCGCTGCCGCTCTCGCCGTATCTGAGCCCGGAAGCACAGGCAGCCATGCGCAGCGCCGTCGTCAACGGTGATCCGGTCGCGAAGATGGATAACGCCACCGTGCTCAAAGAGCTGGCGACGATCCGCAAGGGCGCCGATGACTGGGCCTACGGCGAGATCAAGGCGCTGCGCGAGCGCTATCCGGTCGAACTGCACCACGAAACCTGGAACGGGGTGCCGGTGGTGCGGGTCGAGCCGCGCAGCGCGCCAGCCGATCCGGCGCAGCGTCGCCTGCTGATCGAGCTGCACGGTGGTGCATTCGTGTTCGGCCGCGCCGACAGCATCGGTCTTCTTGAGGCGATCCCGGTCGCCGCGATGACCGGTGCCACGGTTGTCGCCGTAGAGTATCGGCAGGGACCGGAGCATCGGTTCCCCGCCGCCAGTGAGGACGTGGCGGCGGTCTACCGCGCGGCACTGGAAACGCGGCCCGCAGCGCATATCGGCGTGTTCGGCTGCTCGGCTGGCGGCGTGCTGACCGGCGAATCGCTGGCGTGGTTCGCCAAGGAAAAGCTGCCGATGCCAGCAGCGGCCGGGCTGTTCTGCGCCGGTGGCGATGCGCGTTACGGCGGCGATTCGCGCTACGTGGCCGCTGCCGTCACCGATGCACTGCTGCCGCACGCCGATGGCAGCCTGCCGATCATGGAAGACCTCTATTACGGCCCGGTGGACTTCCGTGACCCGCTGGTGTCGCCGGTCTTCTCCGATGCGGTGCTTGCGCAGTTTCCGCCGACGCTGTTCATCACTGCAACGCGGGCAGCCGAGCTGAGCAACGTTTCCTATACCCATTCGCGGCTGGTGGACCTGGGGCGCCAGTCGGACCTGCACGTCTGGGACGGGCTGGGCCACGCCTTCCACCTCGACGCCCGGCTGCCGGAAAGCCAGCAGGCGTACCGGGTGATGGCGCGCTTCTTCGCCCGGCACCTGGACATGGCCCTGCCCGGACCGCCCGCGGAGTAGGGTGCGACGGGGCTGCATACACGATGCATACATCCGTATGCACTGCGCATACATTCGGTTGCCTACGGTGGAACCCGAGTGCACCCGCGCTCGGTTTTCCCCATAAGGAGTAGATGATGAGTCAGCAGATTCCCGAAGGTACCCTGGTCGTTGTAGCCGATGGCGGCTCGGCCCGCGTGTTCACCAACGTCGGCACCGCGCACAAGCTGCAGCTCAAGCAGGAAGGGGAACTGCAGCTGCAGGCCGTGAGCGATACCGGCGCGTCCGGGCAGGGCCCGTCCGGCTCGGTGCCGCAGGAGATGACCATCTCCCAGCTCAACGAGGCCACGTTTGCCAAGCAGGTGGCGGCACAGTTGAATGAAGACGCGTTGAAGAACCGCTACGCGCACCTGATCCTGATCGCCGATCCGCAGACCCTGGGCCGTATCCGTCCGCTGCTGCACAAGGAAACGCAGGAGCGCCTGCTCAAGGATCTCGCCAAGGACTTCACCAATGCGCCGCTGGAGGATATCCAGCGCGCCCTGTCCTGAGACACCGCCCATGGCCTTCGCCCGCGAATACAGCCCGTCCGACATCACCCGTGCCGACATCGACGCGGGCAGCGGATGGATGCTGCTGGAATTCGGCACCGGTTGGTGCGGCCATTGCAGCGCCGCCCAGCCACTGCTGCAGAAGTTTCTCGGTGGCTATGACGCGACGCACCTGAAGGTCGAGGACGGGAAGGGGCGGCCACTGGGCCGCTCCTTTGCCGTGAAACTCTGGCCGACCGTGATCCTGCTGCGCGATGGCCAGGAGATCGCCCGCGCGGTACGGCCGCATGAGCGCGAGGATCTGGCGCCGCTGATTGATGCGCTGGAACGCGGTCCGTAACGGAAGGATGCGGGTCGCGCAGGCCAGCAGGATGCGTCCTCCGATACGCGCATTGGCGCGCAGTACGCCGCGGTTTGGACCTGCTGCGCCTGCGTGCGTTCATCACATGAAAGACCGCTGAAACGCCTGAAACAGGCTGTTCCACGCGCTCCGGACGAGCAGCGAGGGGAACGCCGGCGTCATTTGTAGTATCATGGCCCGCTTGATCACCCCCGGGCCATTGCCCGCTTCCGGGTCATCCATCCCGCAGCGTCGCTGAGTCCACGCGGCCGTCCGGGATCGTCTGTTGCAACCCCTCTTCGCGCGTCGCGCTGTGTCATCAGAGGCGGTGTTTCCTGTGCCGTGCGCGGGACCTCGGGCGCCGCGATGGCCTGCTTCCAGGAGAAAGCAGATGCAGGACCTGCATGCCGCACATGCCCATTTCGGCTGGTTCAAACGCCGCCGCCAGATGCACGTCGACGAAGTCACCGTCGTTGATCGCCCGATGCTCAAGAAGGCCGTGGGTGCGGCCGCACTCGGCAACGCGATGGAGTGGTTTGATTTCGGTGTCTATGGCTATCTCGCCGTCACGCTGGGTCACGTGTTCTTCCCCGACAGCAGCCCGACCGCGCAGCTGATCGCTACCTTCGCCACCTTCACCGTGGCCTTCCTGGTGCGTCCACTGGGCGGGCTGGTGTTCGGGCCACTCGGCGACAAGTACGGCCGCCAGAAAGTGCTGGCCTTCACCATGATCCTGATGGCGCTGGGCACCTTCAGCATCGGCTTGATTCCCTCCTATGACCGCATCGGCATCTGGGCCCCGGCACTGCTGCTGCTCGCCCGGATCGTGCAGGGCTTCTCCACCGGTGGCGAGTACGGGGGTGCGGCGACCTTCATCGCCGAGTACTCGACCGACCGCAACCGCGGCCTGATGGGCAGCTGGCTCGAGTTCGGCACGCTGGGCGGCTACATCGCCGGCGCGGGCACGGTCACCGCGCTGCACATGGCGCTGAGCAGCACGCAGATGCTGGACTGGGGCTGGCGCATTCCGTTCCTGGTGGCCGGTCCGCTGGGCCTGCTCGGCCTGTACATGCGCATGAAGCTGGAAGAGACGCCGGCGTTCCGTGCGTACGCCGAAGAGGCCGAGAAGCGCGATCACGAACGCCCCGGCCTGGGTGCGCTCTTCCGCGTGCATTGGGCGCAGCTGCTGATCTGCGTTGGCCTGGTGCTGGTGTTCAACGTCACCGATTACATGCTGCTGACCTACATGCCCAGCTACCTCAGCGTGACGATGGGCTATGCCGAGAGCAAGGGGCTGCTGCTGATCATCATCGTGATGCTGGTGATGATGCCGCTCAATGTGCTGGGCGGGTTGTTCAGTGATCGCCTGGGCCGCCGCCCGATGATCATCGGTGCCTGCATCGCCTTGTTCCTGCTGGCGATCCCCTGCCTGAAGCTGGTCGGCAGCGGCAATGACTGGTTGATCTTCCTGGGCCTGATGCTGCTGGGCGTGGCGCTGGTGTGCTTCACCAGCTCGATGCCGTCCACGCTACCGGCACTGTTCTATACCCCGGTGCGCTACAGCGCGCTGTCGATCGCCTTCAATGTGTCGGTCTCGCTGTTTGGTGGCACCACGCCGCTGGTCACTGCGTGGCTGGTGGAGCGTACCGGTGATCCGCTGGTGCGGGCGTATTACCTGATGGGGGCGGCGGTGATCGGTGTGATCACCATGCTGTTCGTGCGCGAGACCGCCGGCATGCCGCTGCGGGGGTCGCCGCCGGCGGTGGCCAGCGAAGCCGAAGCCCGTGCCCTGATGCGCAGCGATGAGCCGGTCACGGTGGATGTGACCCAGCCGACGCTGCCGGTGGCAGCGGTGCCGGAAGATGCGCGCCCGGCGTAACGCCGGTCCGGTCCGGTCACCCACTGCGCCGCCATGGCGCCGGCCAGGAGGGCCGGCGCCGGTAACACCCGCACCGCAACATGTCAGCCCGATCGGCCAGTGCTAGGATCAACCCCACCTGAATCGATCTAAATTCAACGCCATGACAAAAACGGGGACGGTACGGTGGTTGGGGCTCGCGGTAGGGGCGATGTTGGTGGCCGGCACCGCCACGGCGGCACCGGCGAAGGTCGGCGAGCGCGCGTACGCGGCGGTGGATCCGTTCATCGGCACGGCGGGCGAGGGCCATACCTATCCCGGCGCCACGGTGCCGTTCGGCATGGTCCAGCTGAGCCCGGATACCCGCATCCAGCCGCGCGAGAAGGCCTATGGCTGGGCCGCAGGGTATCGGCATGACGACAGCAGCATCGTCGGCTTCTCGCATACGCACTTCTCCGGCAGCGGCCATTCCGATCTTGGCGATGTGCTGCTGATGCCGGTGCGCACCGATGCCAGCCTGGAGCGGGGCGACCCCGACAAGCCCGGCAGCGGCTACACCTCGCGCTTCCGCCACGACGACGAGCGCGCCGAGCCAGGCTACTACGCGGTCACGCTGGATGATCCGAAGGTGCGCGCGGAGCTGACCACCAGCACCCGCGTCGGCGTGCACCGCTATACCTACCCGGCCAACCAGCCGGCGCGCGTGCTCCTGGACCTGCGCACCAGCCTCTACGATTACCCCGGCAAGATCCTGTGGTCGCGGCTGCGCGCCCGCGAGGACGGCACCATCACCGGCTTCCGCGAGACCCGCGGCTGGGCGCCGGGCCGGCAGCTGTATTTCGCGATGCGTTTCTCCCGGCCGCTGACCGGTCACGAGTTCCACAACACCGAGACCGACATCGCCTACAAGGGCTTCCCGCCGCCGGGGCACCAGAGCCCCGCGCAGCGTGCGCAGATTGAAGGGCGCCAGCTGGTCGGCACCTTCGATTTCGGCAAGCTGGATACACCGCTGGTGGTGACGGTGGCGATTTCCTCGGTCAGCGAGGCCGGTGCGATCGCCAACCTGGAAAGCGAAGTGCCCGGCTTCGATTTCGACCGCGTCCGCGCCGAGGCAAAAGCGCAGTGGTCGCAGGCGCTGTCGGTGCTGGATATCGACGGCCCCGAGCATGACCGCCGCAGTGCCTATACCGCGCTGTACCACAGCCTGCTCGGGCCGACCGTGTTCATGGACAGCGATGGCCAGTACCGCGGCTCGGACAACGCCGTGCATCGCGCCGAGGGCTACACCAACTATTCGACCTTCTCGCTGTGGGATACCTACCGCGCCCTGCATCCGCTGCTGACCCTGGTGCAGCCGGAAAAGCGCAACAGCGATTTCATCAATTCGCTGCTCGCACACCAGCACAACAGCGCCTACGGAATGCTGCCGGTGTGGGCATTCCACGGTCAGGAAACGTGGTGCATGATCGGCTACCACGCGGTGCCGGTGATCGCCGATGCCTACCTCAAGGGCATCCGTGGTTTCGATGAGAACAAGGCACTGGCCGCCATGGTGGCGACCGCCAACTACGGTCCGTACGACGGCATCGCGCAGTATCGCGAACTGGGCTGGGTGCCGATCGATGAAGAAGGCGAGGCCGCCAGCAAGACGCTGGAATACGCCTTCGACGATTGGACCATCGCGCGCATGGCCAAGGCCATGGGCAACACGAAGGTCGCCGGCGAGTTCGAGAAGCGCGCCACGAACTGGCGCAATGCGTTCGACAAGGACACCGGCTTCATGCGCGCGCGCAAGCGCGATGGCAGCTTCCGCACGCCGTTCGACCCGAGCGCCAGCGGCTACGGCACCGATTACACCGAAGGCAATGCCTGGCAGTACTCCTGGTACGTGCCACACGACGTGGCCGGTCTGGCCGCCGCGCACGGGGGCAGCGATAAACTGCTGGCCAGGCTGGATGAGGTGTTCGAGGCCAAGGTCGACCCGTCGATCTTCGAGCACATGGAAGACATCACCGGCCTGATCGGCTGGTATGCGCACGGCAATGAGCCCAGCCACCACGTGGCGTACCTGTATGCCCATGCCGGCCAGCCATGGCGCACCCAGGCGCGGCTGAAGCAGATCATGGACACCCAGTACGCCGACCGCCCCGATGGCCTGGCGGGCAATGACGATCTCGGCCAGATGTCGGCCTGGTATGTGTTCACTGCACTGGGCTTCTACCCGGTGGCCCCGGGCAGCGGCGAGTACATCATCGGCCGTCCGTTCCTGCCCAGGGCGGCGCTGCACCTGCCCAACGGCAAGACCTTCACCATCGTCACCGAAGGGCTGGGCAAGGGCCACGACTACGTCGGCTCGGTCACCCTCAACGGCCAACCGCTGCAGCGCACCTTCCTGCGCCACGACGAGATCCTGGCCGGCGGCGAACTGCGCTTCACGCTGCAGGCCGAGCCGAACAAGGCCTGGCCGGGGCAGGGCGCCGAGCAGCCGTACTCGATGTCCCGCTGACGGGTGACCGCGGCCTCCTTCTGGCCAAAATGGGATTTATGTCCAATTTGGCCAGAAGGGGTATAGTGGGCCCATCCCGTCCTGGAACGTGCCATGACCCTGCCACTGGATCTGCCCGGCCTTGAGAAGGCCACCGCCTCCTCGGTCAAAACCCGCGGCTGGCCCAGCCTGATGCGGACCGTCCGCGAGAAGCAGGCACTGGTGATCACCAACCACAATCATCCCGAAGCGGTGATCGTGGACATCAAGACCTACCAGGAACTGCTGGCCAAGGCGGCCGGCGGCGACCTTGATGAGCGCGTGGGCGAGCTGGAACGCCTGCGCGCCGCGTTCGATACCACCCTGGCCAGCCTCGGCCACGATGGCGGGCTGGGCAAGGTGCTGGGCCAGCCGATCCGCCGCGGCCGCAAGGTCGCCCTCGGCAGTCCGCTCTGACCGATGGGGCGGATTCTGGTCCTGGCCGGCGTCAATGGCGCCGGCAAAAGTTCGCTGCTGGGCATGTGGCTGGAAGAAGAAGGCCTGACCTGGTTCAACCCGGATACGTTCACCCGCCGCCTGGTGGAGGCCGGCTGGGCGCTGGGGGATGCCAATGCCGCCGCGTGGAACGAGGGCGCACGCCGTTTGCGGCAGGCCATCGACGAGGGCGGCGACTTCGCTTTCGAAACCACCCTGGGCGGCAACACCATCCCGCGCCTGCTGCGTGAGGCCTGCGACCGTCACCACGTGGCCATCTGGTTCTGTGGCCTGCAGAGCGTGGAGCTGCACATGGCACGCGTCGCGGGCCGGGTCAGCCGTGGCGGGCATGACATCCCCGCCGACAAGATCCGCGCCCGTTACGATTCCTCGCGCGAGAATCTGCTGGCCCTGCTGCCGCACCTGGCCGAGCTGCATGTCTACGACAACAGCGCCCCGGCCGATGCCGACGGCGCCGAACCGCTGCCGGTGCTGCAGTTGGATCGCAACGGGCTGCACTATCCGGCCTCGGCGATCGAGCTGCTGCAGACGCCTGACTGGGCCAAGCCGATCGTGATGCGCGCCATGGAACTGCACACCCCGGCCTGAGGGTTACTGCAATGGCCTGAGCAGCAGCAACAGGCTGAGTGTCATCCCACCGGTTCGTGGATCGGACACCCGTTGAACCGCGAACGGAACTGACGCGAGGCGGCCATCACCACGCGACGCGCACGGTTCAAGCCCCCCAGCGGGCGATGCTCGGCCAGCGCTTGCCACGGGGCAAATGCCAGTGCGTCCTCGATACCCGGCGAGCTGGCAGGCTGCCACGCTTCCTGCTGCGCAACGCTCAGGCGTGCAACCGGCAGGAACGGACTGTCCGCTTCCGGCCACGCGACCGACGCATCCTCGATCGGCATGCGTTCGACGTCGCGGCACAGCTGCACGCGCAGCTCCCATTCGACCGGATTGGGCAGGTCGGTGAAGAAGGACACCACTGCCTCTCGCTGCGCATCTTCGTCCGAGCCGATCTTGTCGCCGGTCAGCGCAAGCAGCGCCGGTGAGATCGGGGCCAGTGAAAACTTGGCCATGTAGGGACCATAGAGGAAGGGCACCTGACTGAAGAAGGTTTCGCCCAGCGGATGGTGTTGCGGCTCGCCGCCCATGCCTTTCAGCGTGGCACTTCCCCCGCCGACGGCTTCCAGCGCCGCCTCCGCGCCGCGCAGCGTGGCTGAGATCATGCGTTTGGTACGCGGCATCCGCTCGGTAGTGGCGGCCAGCAGCTTGGCCGAACGCAGGAAGCCGGCGACGCCGGGCGTGTTGAACGCCGGACCGTTGACCATCAGGAAATCCTGGGTGTGCTGTTCCTCCGCACCCTCGGCGCGCGGGCCTTCCACGCCGATCACCTTGAGCGCCATCGCGCGCGGGGTGGAGACCGAGTCTGGCAGCTGCTCGGCCGGTGGCGAAGACAGCCGGACCAGTGCGTCGTAGCTGCCCGGCCGCGCGAACAGGCCGTGCCGCAACTCGGCCGGCAACCCGTCCAATACACGTAGCCGGCCCTTCAACAACCCTTGGCCCTTGGCGTGCACCGCACGGTGGGCGTGGCCTTCCTGCTCGGCGACGGTCAGCGCCATGCGCGCGAACACCTCGGTCAGTTCGCGGATATGCGTGGCCTCATCTTCGTCGGCATGCTCAAGCGAGGCGTGGTAAAGAACGGGTGGGGGCAGTGACATGCAGGCTCCTGTTTGTGATCAAGGGCGGCGATCAAGCGCGGAAAGCGAAACGCGCTGCGCGGGGAGGTCATCTCCCCGCACAACGCAATGCCGGAGGAGAAGCGGAACGGTCAGGCCGCAGCGGCCTTGGCATTGCCGCCGCCGGCCAGGGCCAGCAGGGTCAGCTTCTCGTCCGTGTCTTTTTCTTCCTTGAGCGTTTCCAGCAGCAGCGGCACGGCTGCCTTGTAGCCCAGCTGTTTGGCCAGCGCGGCAATCGTGCCGTAGGAGGCGATTTCGTAATGCTCCACCTTCTGCGCGCCACCAATCAGTGCGGCATCGCGGACCGGGCCCTCCTCGATACTGTCGATTGCCTCTTTGCCTTCCTCGACCAGCCCCTCCATCGCGGCGCATTTGATGCGCTTGAGCCGGATCCCCAGCAGTTCCACCACCTGGTCGATGCGCTCGATCTGGCCCTGCGTCTCTTCCAGGTGCGTCGTGAATGCGGCCGCCAGGTCGGGATTGGAGGCGGCACGCGCCAGTCGGGGCAGCGCCTTGGTCAGCTGCTTCTCTGCACTGTAGATATCCGAGAGCTCGTGGATGAACAGGTCTTCTGCGGTCTTGATCGCCATGGAGGTACTGCCGTTGGGTTTGAGCATCCGACGCTAGGCGCGTGGGTGTTAGTCCAGCGCGCTTTGTTGTGAAGGCGCTCTGCACGCACCTTCAGGGCGCGTCCGGCCAGGCCTTGAGCAGCGGCAGCGGATCGTAGGCACCGTCGGCTCCGTAGATGCCCCAGTGCAGATGCGGCGGGGTGCCTTTGGCATTGCCGGTATCGCCGACGTAGCCCAGGACGGTGCCCTGTTCGATGACATCGCCACGAGCCAGGCCCTCGCGCCAATCATCCAGATGCGCGTAGTAATAGCGCTCGCGCGCAGGGCCCATCACCCAGACCTGGCGCCCGCCCAGGCCGCTTTCACGGATGTCGGCGACGATCCCCGGAGTGGCGCTGCGCACCTCGGTGCCGCGCTTGGCGAAAATGTCCACGCCGGCATGCGTGCGGTCGCGTCCACGCGGTGCGCCGAACGTGTCGGCGACCTGGCGCGCGGCCACGCCCGCCACGGGGACGGGCAGCGCGGTCGGTGCAGGCATCTGTGACAGGCGCCAGAGTGCCCGCGGTGATTCCGCGATCGGGCTGTTCCAGAGCACGCCGGCCACCACGATGCAGACGACAAGGACGAACAGCCGCAGCAACCCGCGCCGCAGGCGGCGTGCAGGGGAGGTGAGCGGGCGAGCGAAAGGTGAGAGTGGAGCATCTCGACTCACTGGCGGACCCTCTTGAACTGAAAGGTCCACTTTGCCAGCTTAACCTTCAACATCGTTTCACGTGCTGCCTCGCTTCGAGTAGTGACGTGGAACTGTCCGCAACTCCTCAATTCAGGCGAACATCGTCTATTCAGCTTCCGCCGGATCTGAAAACGCCTCAGAATGGTTGTCTTCAAGCAACTGGATCAACCCGGAGGATTTAAACTGACCCTCCAGCACCGCCGCGAGTCGCGCATTTTGGCGGTCATCGCTTCCTGAACTATGCGGGGCGTTGACTATCAAGCAGCAGGCTTCAACAAAGCAGTGCGCTACTCGCCCGTACTCGTACTTTTTGTCCTCATATCTGGCTCGATGAAATTCAAGGGATTGTAGAACAATGAGCTTAAGTTCCTGTCCGGTCGCGCGGCGCAGGGCTTGAGTCCAGTCTTCCGTGGTAACGGAGGAGAGCAGCGCCTGGTCGCTCTCGCTTAGCTCCTTTCCTTCGTTGGCCCGACTGCACAGACCAGAAAGCGAGTTTCGTGAAAGGCTGATTGCGCGCATTCGACGCACCACATCCAATATCTTTTCATGAAGCAACGTGTGGCCTGGCGCGGGTACAGCCTCTTCTCCAGAGGAGTATCGCTGCTCAAAAGCGGATACCCACGCATCAATCAGCTCATCAGCCACCGCTTGGCCGCCACTCACTTCGCCTGCTTGATAATAAATGGCGTCGAGCAATGTAGCGTCGAGCCATTGAACACCCGCCCTGATGATTTCAAGGTCATGCAAGAAGGACCGATCGGGCTTCTTTACATTCCATTTGCGATCCTCCAGAAACTTCTCTGCCGCGACCCGTACCAGTAGCGCGGAGCGGTTTTCTGAGAATGCTCGAATCGCCTCCTGAATAGAGCGGGCGTCAATCTGCCCGGATTCTAGGTATCTGACAATGGCCTTTTCGAACAAGCCGCAGGATTTTATTCCAAGGCGATCCATGAGTAGAATCCAGCCTTCTCTACCGGCGTGTGGAGCTTCAGCGTCGCGATCTGACGCCACAACACGATCCGCAGTCTCGCTGAATGTTGAGCGGTAATTGACGACAAATTCAAAATCGGGTGCGTTGTCAAGCGAGCGATGATGAATCGCCCCAAGGAGTACCACTGACGGAACGACTCTGTCATGGATAGCCGTGTCGAGCTTGCCTGCCTCACCAAGGATGCGCCTTACAAGACGCTCAAGCTTGGAGATGACGCGAATGTTTGTGATCTGGCAAGCTTCAATCGCGGCGCGAAATTGATTTGGAAGCTCCGGCGCGGCAGCTGGCGTCAACCCTCGGCTTTTGTGAAGTGAAAGTGCAATGCTTGTCGCCTCAGAAGGAGACATCACCAGGCGTTGCTCTTCATCTACTACTTTCTCTCTAAACTGGCGCCAGATGAAGTCGTCAGTTAGCTTTTCTACATTGAGGATCAGCAGGATTTTACAGCCGAGTCGCTGGGCGCATTCCTCAACAAAGCCTAGAACTTCGTTGACATGGAGGGAGTCATGCTTGCGCTCGATATCGTCGATGACGATCAGCTTACCCCTCAACAACATGGGGACCGCCATGAAGCCTATTTCATCCAGTGCCTCGAAACTTGGGTGGAGAGCTGTTGCGGCCTTTTTACCGACGGATACCACGTTCCCGAGCATCTCTTTGACGGTTCCGCCACCGCTGGACTGAAGCACGGCTGCTTGAGCGAGCTTTAGCTTCAGATCGCGGATGCTGGTCACGCCGAACAACGAGCAATACATCGCGTTTCTGACAAGTGGATCGAGCGAATCCTCTTGGATTCCCTTCCAGAGGTGTGTTTTACCAACTCCCCAAGGACCAGAGAAGGCTACCACCTTCAATGTCCGATCAAGCAAAAGCGAGGAAAGGGCAGACTTGCAATCGATGTAAGACATGCTTGTCACGTAGCTCCATCTTCATTTTTAGGTAGCCGCAGGCTTGCTCCGCCATCGACCTGGATGGTGCGGATTTCTACAGGATGCATGGTGCCATGCCCCGCGCAGTCACTGATACCCCGTGAGACAATCGACAGCAGATTGTCTACAGAACTTCAATGCTTATGTCGGTGTGGCACTTTTGACACATGCAGGTGCTCGGGCACATGCCAGCGCCATGGAAACTCGATCGCCTTGCTGATCCCGATCCGCGGCCCGACCACCGGTGCGGCGGGTGGCGCCATCCCATCGGACACGATGCGGATGCCGCGGTCGTTACGGACCAGATCCGCGCCATCCAGCGCCTTGGTGATGCCCATCGCCTGCGACAGGCGGCCCGGGCCACTGGCCAGGTCGCGCTCGCGCTTGATCGCCGGACGCGCCTCGCGGATCAGCTGCAGCCCCGCAACCGGTTCCAGTGCGCGCAGCAGCACGCCCCAGCCTTGGCCGACGTCCCCACACACCGCGTTCGAGCCCCAGTGCATGCCGTAGCTGAAATAGACGTAGAGATGGCCGGCTTGGCCGAACATCGTGGCGGTGCGCGCGGTCATCCCGCGATAGGAGTGCGCTGCCGGATCCTGGTCACCCGCGTACGCCTCCACCTCCACGATCCGCCCGGCGCGACCGTCATCGCGCACCAGCAGTTTGTTCAACAGTTCCGGCGCTACCTCGGCCGGGTGCCGCTGATAGAAACGCCGCGGCAGAACCTTCCACGTCTTCATGACCTTCCGCGCAATGGATGCACCTTGCCAGTGTGGAACCAGCGCTTACTGTGACGCGCCGCGGGTCAATGCGCGATCAACGCCCCGCCATCGTCACGCCACGCTCGCCCCGCATTCGCGGCAGGTTGATCGAAACAGGGCAATCCTCGATGGCAGACACCGCCACCGCCAGCCACGCGCCATGCCCGCCAGAAAGCGCCTGAAAATCGCCACCTTCAACGTCAACGGTGTGCTGACACGGCTGCCCCATCTGCTGACGTGGCTGGCGCGCGAACAGCCCGATATCGTGGCACTGCAGGAACTCAAGGCCACCCAGGAGGCGTTCCCGGAGGCGGCGATCCGCGAGGCGGGGTACGGCTGCATCTGGCAGGGACAACGATCCTGGAACGGGGTCGCGCTGCTTGCGCGCGGCCAGGACCCGATCGAAAGCCGCCGCGGGTTGCCCGGCGACCCGAAAGACCACCAGAGCCGCTATCTGGAAGCGGCCGCGCATGGCGTGATCGTGGCGGGTCTGTATCTGCCCAATGGCAATCCGCAGCCGGGCCCGAAGTTCGATTACAAGCTCAAGTGGATGCAGCGGCTCCACAAGCACGCCAAAACGCTGGTCGCATTGCCGCATCCGGTCGCGCTGATCGGCGACTTCAACGTCGTGCCCACGGATGCGGATATCTACGATCCCAAATCGTGGCGCAAGGACGCGCTGCTGCAGCCCGAGGTCCGCCAGGCCTATCAGGCGCTGCTCGACCAGGGCTGGACCGACAGCCTGCGCGCGGTGCATGGCGATGCACAGATCTTCACGTTCTGGGACTACTTCCGTGAGCACTTCGCCCGCGAGCGCGGGCTGCGCATCGACCATCTTCTGCTCAATCCGGTGCTCGCGCCCCGCCTGAAAGATGCCGGGGTGGACCGCTGGGTGCGGGCGCTGGAAAAACCCAGCGACCATGCGCCCACCTGGGTCGAGGTCGTGGCACCGCCCAAGCCCCGATAGCCGCAGCGCGATGTCGAAAACACCGCCGACGCGGTAGAGTCCTCGGGCAGGCCGTTTGCGAGGGTATTGCCATGCCATATCGGAGAAAGGACATCGCCCCGGGCGTCGGCGAGGGCAAGCGGCTGCCGGCCGGCCCGGAGACCCCGGTGTTCTGTCGGGCGCGTGAGTATCCCGCCGGCACGATCATCGCGTTGCATCACCATCCGGACCGGCACCAACTGGTCTACGCCGAATCCGGCGTGCTGGTGGTGCAGGCCGGGGCAGGGCGCTGGGTGGTGCCCAGCACACGCGCGATCTGGATTCCTGCCGGCATGGGCCACAAGGTCAGCTGCATCGGCGCGGTCGGCATGCGCAGCCTGTACATCCTGCCGCAGGCGATCGCCCAGCCACCAGCCAGCGCCTCGACGGTCTCGGTCACGCCTTTGCTGGCCGCCCTGATTCATGCGGCGATGGACGTCGCGCCGCCGTATCAAGCCGATTCCCGCGACGGGCGGCTGATGCAGTTGATCCTGGATGAGCTGCAGCTGTTGCCGGTGCTGCCGCTGCATCTGCCGCAGCCGACCGACCCGCGGCTGCGCGCTATTGGGCAGCAGCTGGAATCCACGCCGGACGATCCCTCCACCCTGCAGGACTGGGCGCGCCGGCTGGGCGTGGACGTCAAGACCATCCAGCGCCTGTGCGCACGCGAGCTGGGCATGACCTTCGGGCAATGGCGCCAGCAGGCGCGTCTGCTGCGTGCGCTGGAGCAGCTGGCGCACGGCGAGAAGGTGATCGACGTGGCGCTCTCGCTGGGCTACGCCAGTCCGAGCGCCTTCACTGCCATGTTCAAGAAACGCTTCGGCCAGCTGCCGAGCCAGTTCTTCCATTGATGCGCGCGCCTCAGCGCATCGTGGTCTTCGGCAGGAACGCTGTCGCCAGCCCCAGCAGCGGCAGATACGAGGTGAAGTGGTAGACCCACACGATGCCGTGCACGTCGGCCAGCTTCCCGAGCCCGGCCGCGCCGATGCCACCGATGCCGAACATCAAACCGAACATCAGGCCCGACACCATGCCGACACGGCCCGGTACCGCTTCCTGCGCGTACACCACCAACGCCGCGAAGGCCGAGGACATCACCAGCCCGACCGCCACCGCCAACACTGCGGTGCCCATCAGGTTGGCGTAGGGCAGGGCGAGCGCGAACGGCGCAACACCGAGGAAGGAGATCCAGATCACCGCCTTGCGCCCGATCCGGTCCCCGACCGGACCACCGATGAAGGTACCCAGCGCGACCGAGGCCAGGAAGATGAAGAGGTACATCTGGCTCTGCTGCACGCTCAGGCCAAAGCGCTCGATCAGGTAGAAGGTGAAGTAGTTGGTGAACGAGGCGATGTAGACGAACTTGGCGAACATCAACACCGCGATCACTGCGATGGCCTGGATCACCTTGCCGCGGCTCAACCCGACGCCGTGGCTCTTGGCCAGGCTCTTCATCTTTGCCTGGCCGTGCTGCACGGTCCAGCCGGTGAGACGGAACAGCACGGTGATGGCCAACGCAGCCGCCAGCATGAACCATGCAATGGCACGCTGCCCGTGCGGGATCACGATCAAGGCCGCCAGCAGCGGCCCGATCGCCGAGCCGGTATTGCCACCGACCTGGAAAGTGGACTGCGCGGTGCCGAAGCGGCCGCCCGAGGCCATGCGCGCCACGCGCGAGGCTTCGGGATGGAAGGTGGCCGAACCGATGCCGACGATCGCCGCAGCAACCAGCAGCATTTCGTAGCTGGTCGCCACCGCCATCAGGGCGATGCCGACGAAGGTGGCGATCATGCCCGACGGCAGCAGGTACGGCAGCGGCCGTTTGTCGGTGTACATGCCCACCCATGGCTGCAACAGCGAGGCGGTGACCTGGTACACCAGGGCGATGATGCCGATCTGGCCGAAGGTGAGCGAAAACTCGCTCTTGAACATCGGATACACCGCCGGCAGCACGGCCTGGATCATGTCGTTGAGCAGGTGCGCGAAGGCAGCAGCGCCGACGATGCGGATCGCGAAACCCTGGTTGGGGGCCGGGGTGATCGGTTCGGTGGGGATGACGGGCGGGGCAGCGGTTTCAGTGGTCATGGGCCGGGATCAGGAGCGGGAGGGTGCCGATGCCTGGGTATCAGCGGCGTTGGCACCCGGAAGCGGACAGGCGACAAGCGTAGACCGCGGCTCGGGCCCCGTCTCTCGCGATATGGGCGGTGGTCGTCGCAATCAGGGCAGGCCCTCTGAAAAGCAGGCGGTACAGCCCAGGTGGTCCCGCGACGCGGCATACTCCCTCCGACTGCCGGACGGCAGCCCAGCGGAAAGGAGGACAGGATGTTGCCGATCAGAACACTCATGGTGGTGCTGCTGCTCTTCAGCACCTCGAGCTGGGCGAGGGTGCCCACCGACCCTGCGCAGGCCGAGCAGATCTTCACTCGCTGGCTGGCGGCCTACAACGCCGGCGACCGCCAGGAACTGCAGGCGGTGCTGTCGACCTACGGGATCGATCACACCGCGCAGCAGTATCTGGACATCCGCGAGACCTTCGGCCCGTTCGACGTGCTGACCAGGACCGTCGATACGCCCGATACCATCGCCGCCATCGTGCGGGGCACATCGAGCGATCGCGGGGTGCTGATCACCGTGGCCATCGATCCTGACAACAGACCCCGGCTCAAGACGCTGCAGCTGGAGGGCACCGAGATACCCGACGCATTCAAACCCGCGCGGCTTGAGATGCCCGCGCTCATCGCGCAGAGCCGCGCGCGATTGGACGGGCTGCAGGCAGACGGCAAACTCTCCGGCAGCTTCCTGCTGGCGAAGGACGGCGAGGTACTGATGACCTGGCAGGGTGGGCTGGCTGACCGCGAGCAGGGTGTCGCGGTCGATGCGGCCACGAAGTTCAGGCTCGCCTCGTTGAACAAGATGTTCACCGCAGTGGGCATCCTGCAGCTGGCCGAGGCTGGCAGGCTTTCGCTGGACGATACGATTGCCAGCCACCTGGAGGACTACCCCAACCAGGCGGTAGCCACGGCGGTCACGATCCGCCAGCTGCTCAACCACACCAGCGGCCTGGGCGAGATCTTCGACGACGCGTTCGAGACCCGCAAAGCGTCCCTCAAGACACTGCACGACTATTGGGCTGTGTACGGGGATGCAGCGCCTGCTTTCAAGCCGGGCACCCAGGACCAGTACTCCAACTACGGCTACATCCTGCTCGGCTCGATCATCGAGGCGGCCTCCGGGCAGCCCTACGAGGACTACATCGAGCAGCACATCTTTCGCGTGGCGGGCATGACGGCGACGGGCGCCATGCCGGAGGCTGCGCGCGTGTCCGGCCGCGCCATTCCCTACACGCTCAGCGACGGCCGCTGGGTGCGCGAGACCCGGACCCTGCCGCTGCGAGGCACGTCGGCGGGCGGCGGCTACAGCACCGCCCGGGATCTGCTCCGCTTCGCCGAAGCGCTGCGCGCTGGCAGGCTGATCCCGGCCGCGGCGGTGCAGGCAGCCACCTCGCCGCAGAACACCAAAGGCTGGTACGGCTACGGCTTCATGGTGAGTGGCGAGGAAGAGCGGCGCCAGTATGGCCACGAGGGCGGGGCGCCCGGCGCGAATGCCGCGCTCATCGTGCTGCCCAGCCAGGGCTATGTGGTGATCGGGCTGAGCAATGTCGATCCCGATGCGATGGAGAACGTGGTCAACTTCGTCGGCAATCGCCTGCCGCTGTAACCGGCTCGCCTCAGCGCCAGCCCAGCAGTGCCGGCAGCGAAGACGCCAGCAACGCGATCCCGGAAACGGTGAGCAGGCTCAGCACGATCTGGCGGAAGCGCAGATCACTGATACCGATGTACACGCGGGTGCCGAGCAGGGTCGGGATCAACATGGCCGGCGCGACGATGGCGAACATCGGCAGCATGTCACGGGTGACGATGCCCGTCCCCACGTAGGTGCCCATGGTGACCAGCAACATCGACAGATTGAAGTTCTGCACGACGGAGCGCTGCACATCGCGCTCATAGCCGCGCAGCGTGCACCACAGCGTCGGCAGCGTGCCGGTGAAGCCACCCAGCCCACCCATGATGCCGCCAGCGAACCCCACCACGCCGTCCGCCGCGCGCCCGCCGGCGGTGACCCGCGGCAGCTGGCGTGACAGCAGCATGGCCGGACACCACAGCACCAGCAGGGTGCCCAGGATCGCCTTGAGCCAGTTCATGTCCAGCAGGGGCAGCAGGTAGACGCCCAGCGGGATGCCGGCCAACCCACCCAGAACGAAAGGCAGCAGGGTCTTCAGGTTGAAGCCGCGGCGCACGGTGAAGGCCGCCAGCAGCTGGCCGGTGAGGGCACCGAACACCGAGAGCGTCGCCGCGAGCCTGGGGTCCAGCACCCAGGCCCAGAAGGACAGCGCCACCAGCCCGAAGGCGAAGCCGGAAAGTCCCTGCACAAAGCCGGCGACGATGGCGCCCAGCGCGACAACCAGGTAGATCGAATCCACTGCCGCTCCTTACTGCCTGCCGGCGAAGGCATCGGTGGCGCGCACCAGCGCATCTGCCGTCGCAGGTTCCGTTGCACTGTGGCCCGACACGACCATCTGCAGCGATGCTTCAGGCCAGGCGCAGGCCAGATCCCACGCGCTGCGCGCCGGACAGATGATGTCGTAGCGGCCCTGCACGATCACGCCCGGCAGGTGCCGGATGCGGTCGATATCCCGCAGCAGCTGCCCAGGTTCGAGGAAGGCGTGGTTGCGGAAGTAGTGCGCCTCGATGCGCGCCTTGGCCAGCGTATGCAGCGGATCATCAGCGGACACCGCATCCACATCGTGCTCAAGCGTGGCGGCGTGATCCTCCCACCCCAGCCAGGCCTGCGCCGCCGCGATGCGGGTCGCTTCGTCCGGGCTGTCCAGGCGCCGCCAGTAGGCGGCGATCATGTCGCCGCGCTCTTCTTCAGGGATGTATGCCTCGTAGCGCGCCCAGCGCTCCGGGAAGATCCAGCGCGCACCGCCGTCGGCTTCGGCGAACCAGCGGTTCTCCTCGGCGCGGCCGAGGTACACGCCGCGCACGATGACACCGGTTGCGCGTTCCGGGTGTGCCTGGGCGTAGGCGAGTGCCAGCGTGGAACCCCACGATCCCCCGAACACCAGCCAGCGGTCGATACCCAGCGCCTCGCGGATGATCTCCACGTCCGCGACCAGGTGCTGCGTCGTGTTGTCGCGCAGCTCGCCGAATGGCGTGGAGCGGCCGCTGCCACGCTGGTCGATCAATACGATGCGATAGCGCAAGGGATCAAAGAAGCGCCGGTGCGTCGGCGATACCCCGGCGCCCGGACCACCATGCAGGAACACCACCGGGATGCCATCTGGATTGCCGCATTCCTCAACGAACAGGGTGTGCAGGTCATCGACCGCCACCTGATGGGTGCGGAAGGGTGTGATCGCCGGATAGAGCGTGCGCATGGTGGGGTCCTGCGGAAAACTGACCCCACATGATACCGCCCGGGTTCGTCGAGCCGCGTCCGTGACGCGTCACAATGGCGGCGGACTGTCCCTGTCGCGCTGAACGCGTGTTCGGTACGCGCGCACGTTGTCGCCACGGATGCGCCGTTCCTGCGTGCCGGTGATGGTGTCGACCTTGCGATCCGCGCCGGTCACCGGCTTGGCGTCGATGGTCGTTTCATGCTCGAACGCATGCGACTTATCGGTGTTGCGGTAGTAACGGTACAACGCCCAATACAACGCCGTCGCACCGGCGGGGCCGGCGGCAAGCAGCCAGAGACCACTGTCATCGCTCATGAGGCAGCTACCAGGAAGAAAAGCACGAGGGCTTCGATGATGGTGCCGGTGGTGAGCGCGGCCAGCAGCAGCTTCCACTGCTGCACCGGCACGCTGCCCATGGTTTCACCGGTGCGGCCGTTCACCGCGATGTAGTGCAGCATGCCGCCATTGCGGCCGGGTTGGTGGTAGGAGTAGAGCCACACCGGCAGGTACATCGACACCCAGCGGGTGCCATGCACGTCCACGCGTTCACGTTCCCAGCGTACGCCCCGATCGTAGCGGCGCACCGAGCCTTCCACCTGCGCGCGGGCGATCGACAGCAGCTGGTCCTCCAGCCGTGGGCGCAGCGTCTCGACATCGAGGTTGCGCTTCTCCGAAGTGAAACCGGCCAGGTAGGAGGCGTTCCACTTCAGCGCGTTCTTGGTATCGAACGGCAGGATCGCGTTGATGATGTTGTTGGTATTGCTCTGGATGTCCAGATTGCCGCGTTCGGCGGAGGACTCCAAGGTCAGGTCGTCCACGGTGAAATCGACCTGGCGGTCGACCTGGTACACGTCGGCGTCGTAGTAGGTCTGCTTGTTCTTTTCGGTGCCGCGCGTGTACTGGCGCGTCTGGATTTCACCCTTGCCCGAGACGCTGGCACTGACGTTGCTGTCCACGATCATATAGGGCAGGTAGACGCCAGTGACGTTCTCCGGTGTGAACTGGTCCTTGAAGGCTTTCAGCGCGAACAGGCGCCGCTTGTCCACGAACTGCCGGATCCGCGCGACCGCGTCGTCCTTGCTGATGCGGAACGGAAGCACCGCATCGGGCACCGCGCCGTTGGCGATCTGTTCGTTGACCCCGAACACGTGGCGGCACCAGTGGCAGCGTGCGGTCATGGTGCTTTCGGTGTTGATGGTGACTTCCGCCCCGCAGCCAGTGCACTTGAAGCTCATCAGGCTGGCGGCGCCAGCGTCGATGTCGCGCGCACCGGACGCGATCACCGTACCGCGAAGCTCGCCGATCCCTTCGCCGAACCCGAACGCTTCCTCGACCCGGTCGCCGTGCCATTCGTGACGGCAGAACTGGCAGACCAGTACATCGGTGCCGAGTTTGAGCCGCACATCGCTGGAGCCGCAGTTCGGGCAGCGGTTGACGCCGTCCTTGAGCTCGGCCGCAGAGGTGTCCAGCGCGGCCGGATCAGGCGCCAGCACTTCGTCGCGGATGGGCTGGGGCAGGGTGGCCGGGTCGATCGGGAAACTGCCCGGCAGCGGGGGCACGTCCCGGGGCGAACCCGGGCCGGTGACCGGCGCTGCCGGGGAAGGCGGCAACGGCGGCGGACCCGCCGGGATCGGCGGTGGCATCTTGGGGTCGGACATGGTGTCGGTGCGCTCGGTGTCTTACAGCCCCAGCGCCTTGGCCTTGAGCTTGTCGTAGTCGTCCTGGGTGATCAGGCCGAGATCCAGCATCTCCTTGGCCTTCTTCAGCTTGGCGACCGGGTCGTCCGCGGCCGGGGCGACAGGCTGCTGCATCCCGCCAACCCCGAGCATGCCCGAGGCCATGCCGACACCGACCAGGCCGGCGGCACCGCCGTTCTCGCCCGCCGACTGGATGCCCTGGGCCACGCTGGCCTGCAGGTTGGAGTTGCCGCGCGAGCCGGCCAGTGCATCGGCGCGCTGCACGGTCTTGAGCAGTTCACGGGTGTTGGCGTCGTACTCGATCGAGACGATGGCGGTCTTGACGATGGCCAGGCCGCGATCGGACTTCCACTGGTAGCCCTGCTCGACGGCAGCGGACAAGCTCTGCGCGAAGCCCAGCGAGTCCTGCTGCAGCTTGGTGATCCGGTTGCCCTTGCCCGGGTCGTTCGTATACAGGCTGAAGGCCGGGGCCAGCGAGCCCACCACTTCGTTGAACAGCTGGCTGGCGGCGGCGTTGTCCAGATCGGTGAAATCGAACACCTGGCCCGGCTGCAGGTAGCTGGCCGGCACGAAGTTCTTCACGAACAGGATCGGATCGACGATTTTCAGCGTGTACGAGCCGCGTGTGACCGCGCCGACCTGCGTGCCGAGGAAGCCATCGTCCCAGTAGATTTCGGACTGCGTGCCGAAGCGGTTGTCCGGCAGCTCTTTCAGCGAGACGAAGAAGGCCGCCTGCTGCGACCCGGGCTGGCCGCCGAACTTGAAACGTTCCCAGCTCTGCTTGATCAGCGGGCTGACGAAGCCGTCGCCGGCGAAGATCGACTGCGAGTTGGTATCGTCCGAGCGCCATTCATAGCCACCCGGCTCGGCGACGAAACCGGTGATCGCGCCGTCCTGGAACAGCAGCAGGCCGTAGCCTTCGGGCACGACGATCATGGAGCCGTTGGTGATGATGTTGGAGGAGGCGCTGGTGTTGGAGCCACGCCCGGCATTGGTGCCGCGCGGGACCGCCGCGAACAGCGCTGCCGTGGAGGGCAGGCCCGTCGGCACGGTGTAGAAGTCCTTCCACTGGTCGGCCAGAACACCACCCACTGCACCTGCCACCGCCTGACGAAGACCCATGACCAACTCCCTGTGATTCGTGGCCGGGCACCGTGCCCGCCATGCTCGGCCGACTATATCAGCAGCCAACGCACCTGCATCCAGAACGCCGCTCTGCTCGTACAAGCGCCATGAACCCCAAGTCGCCGATCCCCCGGAAGTGGCCTACCATGGAGGCTGACCCGCCTGTTGCCAGGATGACGCCCTTCGAGGCCGCCCGGATGATTGCCGCCCCCGCTCAATCCACGACGGAGATCAAGACCTGGGCGGCGGAGATGGCGGCGGTGGCCGGCTCGCGCGACCGCGAGTGCTTCCTGCGCATCTACGACCACTTCATGCCGCGTCTGTGCCGCTACCTGGGTGGGTTGGGGGCGGCCGATGGCGTGGCCGAGGATCTTGCCCAGGAAGTGCTGCTCAAACTGTGGAACCGTGCCGACCTGTACGATCCGGCGCGCAGCAGCCTGGGCACGTGGCTGTACCGGGTGGCGCGCAACATGCATATCGACCGCGTGCGCCGGGAACATATCTGGGTGCATGCCCACGAGGTGGTCGAGCAGGCCGCCGAAGAGGCCGACGGAGGCGGCTCGCTGGCCGAGCGCCATACCGAGCACGTCAGGCTCAAGCAGCGGCTGGACGAACTCTCCGCAACGCAGGCCCGTTTGATCCGGATGTCCTACTTCGAAGCCAAGACCCACGCCGAGATCGCCACCGAGCTGCATATGCCACTGGGCACCGTGAAATCCCATATCCGACGCGCGTTTCTGCAGTTGCAGTCGCTGATGGGAGAGTCGCGATGAATCCTCGTCATCACCTGGACCCGACCACCGTCCTGGGCTTTGCCACCGGAACCCTGGCGCCGGAAATGTCGGTGGTCGCCGCGGCGCACCTGGAAGCCTGCGCCTACTGCCGGGAACAACTGCGCGCGGCCGAACGGGTCGGGGGACTGCTGCTGGAGCAGCAGTTGCCGCCGCCCTGCGCGGAGGATCGCCAGGCCGCGCTTCGGCAGACCATGCTGGCGCGCCTGGATGCCGCGACAGCGGAGGATGGCATGCGTGCCCAGGCAGCGGTACGCGGCGCGCCTGGGCACGACCCGGATCAACTGCCGGCGGCGCTGGCGCCGCATTTCGGAACCTCCTACCGCTCGCTGAAATGGCGGTGGATGGCGCCGGGTGTCCACTGCATCCGCGCAGCGGCGCACCCGTCGTTGATCATGCTGAAAATAGCCCCGGGCAAATGCCTGCCCATGCACAGCCATGGCAGCAGCGAGCTGACCCAGATCCTTCGCGGTGCCTACGATGATTCACTGGGGCATTTCGCCCCCGGCGATGTGGCCGATCTCGACAGCCAGGTCGAGCATCAGCCGGTGACCACCCCCGGGGTGGCGTGCATCTGCGTTTCAGCGCTGGATGCGCCACTGGTCTTCAGCGGATGGTTCGCGCGGAAGCTGCAGCAGGTGTTCAAACTCTGACCGGGCAGGCCGTGATCGCGGCCGCTTCGAACACCTGCATCACCAAGGCCGGGGACATCGGCCGGGCAAGCAGGTAGCCCTGGACTTCATCGACCCCCATCGCAGCCAGTACCTCCACCTGCGCCTGCTGCTCGACTCCCTCGGCCACGGTGAGGTAGCCCAGCTCATGCGCCAGATGATGGATGGCCGAGACCTTGGCGCGCGCCCGGGGATTGATGGCGATGCCATCGATCAACGATTTGTCCAGCTTCACGGTGTGGATGGGAAGGTCGGACAGATAGCTGAAATTGCTGTAGCCGCTGCCGAAGTCGTCGATCGCCACGGTGATGCCGGCCTGCGCCATCGCTGCGATATGGCCAATGGCCGGGGAACCCGGGCGCAGCCATTCGCCCTCGGTGATCTCCAGTTCGATCATCGAGAACGGCAGCGCCCTGTGCTCGAGTTTGCTGCGGATGTCGTGCCATGCCGAGGCGTTGGACAGATAACTGCTGGAGAGGTTGATCGAGACCGGAATATCCAGCCCTTGGGCGCGCCACGCCTGGACCTGATCGAGCGCGGTGTCGAGCACCCAGTTGGTCACCTCGTCCATCAGGGCGGTCCGCTCGAAGACCGGAATGAACTCGGTCGGGCTGATCGACCCCAGGGTGGGGTGGGTCCAGCGGATCAGGGCTTCGGCCGAGACCGGGCGCCGGCCGTCCAGGGTGAAGCGGGGCTGGTAATCCAGGTGGAAATCGCCGGCCTGCAGCCCGCGTTCGGCATCGGAGGCCAGGCGGTAGGCGCGGTGCATCTTTTCGTCGCGCTGTTCGGAGTACCAGCAGAACGGCCGCCGTGCGTCGAACGCACCGTGCATGCTGACCAGCAGCCGCCGCAGCAGGTCGTGGCTGTCTTCTTCGCCCGGTCCGACGGCGCAGATGCCGGCATGGAAGCGCGGCGACATCGGCACTGCCGCGGCCATCAGCGGGCGCAGCATGCGCGTTCTCAACTCCAGGATCAGCGCCTCCACCTGGGCTGCGGCCGGCATCTCGACCACGAAAGCAAACCGCGTTACCCCCACGTGGTACACCGTGGCCACGCCCTCCAGCGCGGCACGCAGGCGGACGCCGGCGCGCCGGATCAAGGCCTCCAGCGGACGCAGGCCCAGCACCTGGCCCACCTGGTTGGCGCGTGGAATATCGAGGATGTCCACCGCGACGGCGTAGGCCGTTCCTTCAGTGCAACGCGCCAGGATGCCGGGCAGATCCGCATGCAGCTGGTGCCGGCTCGGCAGCCCGCTGACCGGGTCCAGCCGACCGGACATCGCACGCAGCTCCAGCTGCGCGACGACCAGTTCGGCCAGGGTGGCCAGCTGATCCTGATCACCCTCGTTGAACGTGCGCGGGCGTGTGTCCATGACGCACAGGGCACCGATGGCGACCCCGTTCTTTGCCACCAGCGGTGCGCCCGCGTAGAAGCGCAGATGCGGGCTGTCGGTGACCAGTGGGTTGTCGCGGAAGCGGGGGTCCTGGCGGAGATCCGGAACCACCAGCACGCCATCGGCGGTGACGGCGTGGGCGCAGATCGAGGCGCGGATGTCGGTCTGTGCCATGGGCAGGCCGATCCGGGAAAGGAAGCGCTGCTTCACATCCCCGAGGATCGAGACGAATGCCACCGGGGCATCGAAGGTGTAACCGGCCAGCGCGGTGAGCCTGTCCAGTGCAGGCAGGGACGCCAGACCGTCGACCTGCATGGCACTGAGGACCGCGCTGCGTTCGTCGCGTTGTGAGGTGGGGGGGCTCATCGTGATTCGACTGGGGGTGGAGGCCACGGCCGAAGCCGGAAAAGTGGGCCTCCTGTCCCTTGCCGCTCGAACCGGCGGCGTTCCTTCCAGGCTATACGTACGACAAACGCACCTGGATGCAGTTACCAGTCGGTGGGCGCGTAGTCCTTCAGGAACTGACCCCAGACGTGCTCACCGGTGTTGATGCCGTGGATGATCGGGTCGACAATGCGGGCGGCGCCGTCGACGATATCCAGCGGCGGATGGAAGCGCTCTTCCTTCACTTTCTTGGCCGCGATATCCGCCGGATCCTCGTCGGTCACCCAGCCGGTGTCCACGCTGTTCATGTGGATGCCGTCGTTCTGGTAATCGGCCGCCGAGGTGCGCGTCATCATGTTCAGCGCCGCCTTGGCCATGTTGGTATGCGGGTGGCGGGTGGTCTTGAAGTTGCGGTAGAACTGCCCCTCCATCGCCGAGACGTTGACGATGTGCTTGTCGCGCTCCGGCGTGCGCAGCATCAGCGGCTTCAGGCGCGCATTGATGATGAACGGTGCGATGGCGTTGACCAGCTGGGTTTCCAGCAGCTCCACCGAGGGCACTTCGGCCATCAGCATGCGCCAGGAGTTGCGCCCGCGCAGATCCACCTGCTGCAGGTCCTGGTCCAGGCGACCGTCCGGGAACAGATGCTGCTGCGCCACCAGCTCATCGTCCAGCAGCGGCACCTGCGACAGCTCGGCGGCACGGGTCAGGCCGTTGGCGGCATTGAAGTCGCGGCCCTGGACCACCGGCAGCCCGGCCGAGGCGGTGGTGCCGAGCAGTTCGGCGCTGCGCAGGCCTTCGTAATCGCCGATCAGCTTGCGCAGCGTGTCCGGTACCTCGTGCAGCGGCGCGGTTTCACCGGCCATCATGTGCGCATAGAACTGCGGCGGGCGGCGCACGGTCTGGCAGGCGTTGTTGATGATGAAATCCAGGCGCGAGCGGGTGGCCAGCAGTTCGCTGCAGAAGGCCTCCACGCTGGGGGTGTGGCGCAGGTCCAGGCCGTACACCTGCAGGCGGTGGCCCCATTCGGCGAAGTCGGGCTCTTCGGCGTAGCGCGCGGCCGAGTCACGCGGGAAGCGCGTGGTCACAATCAGGTCGGCGCCGGCGCGCAGAAGCTTCAGGCCGGCCTGGTAGCCGATCTTGACCCGGCCGCCGGTCAGCAGCGCGACGCGCCCGGTCAGATCCGCGGTCTCGGTGCGCTTGAAGAAGTTCAGCTCGGCACAGGCCGGGCACATCTGGTCATAGAAATGATGCAGCTGGGTGAACTTCTGCTTGCAGACGTAGCAGTGGCGCAGTTCCGGGGAATGCACCGGCTCCGGCGCGGCGGCGGCATGCTCGCCATTGGAGGCGTCATGCAGGCCGGCGGCATGGGGCGGGAAGTAATTCGGGGTGCTGAACACGGGCTTGCGGCGCAGGGCGCGGATGCCGGTCTGCTCCAGCAGTGCCTCGGCCTTGGCCACTTTTTCCTGGTGCCGGGCCTTGGCCTGCTGTTTCAGCTTCGCCCGCCGCGCCTTGGGCTCGGGGTGGTAGACCTTCGCCACCACCTGGTGCAGGCGGGTGCGGTCGGCGTCGGGCAGCGTATCGAGCACGCTGCGGTCGGCTTCGATGGCCTCCAGCAGGTCCAGCGCGGCGCGCAGCCGGTCGGTCAGGGGCAGGTCGTCGTCGGCAGGGGGCAGGGCGATGGTATTCAATTCGGGTCCGGGAAAAGCAGCAGGAAGACAGGCAGGCGGGCGCCGCGCGGTGGCCCCCGACGGGGCATGCGCCGGCAGGCCGGGGCAAACGATGGGCGGCTATTGTCCCTGATCCTGGGATTTGGTGCTGAGCGGCGCCGTCTGGCTCCACATCCGCTCCACACCGCCCCCCATAGAGTGGCCTCCACCCAATCGATGGCCCTTCCCCGTGAGCCTGCAGACCTCCGTGTCCCTTCCGCTTCCCCGGCGCCCGTTGCCGGACAGTTGCCACTTCGAGCTGCTGGATGTGAGCGCCCTGCAGGACCCGAGCAGCGGCCGTATCGTGCATCTGTACTCGATGGTGGCGCGGTGCCTGTCCTGTGAGGTGGTGTTCAATGCCCGGGAAGGGGAAGGATTCGTCAGCACCTCGGCGGCGCGCCTGCTGCGCTGCCCCACCGGCTGCGGCGAGCAGTCCCTGAAGGGGGCCGCATTGCGCCAGTGGCGTGCGGCGGGCGTGTGCGGCACCTGATCCGATCCGGGCAGCCGCATGAGCATGCGGACCCGCAGTTGCAGGGTGCGGATCTGCCGGCCGATGAGCACGCCAGATCCAAGAACAACGTCCAGCCCTGATCGGCACGAACGTCTCGCTCGCTCAGCCTGACGCGAGCGAGGCCTGCAGCGCAGTGGCCAGCGCGGCGTCACCATTCACCAATTCGGTCCACTTCAGGGTGAGGCCATTCCGTTTTCCCTTCGGCACCAGCTTCAGGCCGTCGGGATCGATGGTCAGCGTGTACGCCTGGTCGCCGATCTGGACCTCCCGGCGCACGGGTTTATCGAGCGGGGTCATGGGGGATCACGGCTTCGGCGGGGATTCGCGCTTCGGTTCCGCGCTGGTCCCGGTGTCGTGCCCGGAGTCCTGCGCCTCGGAGGCGGCCGTTCCACTACCGCCACCGGGCACGTTGCGCGACGTATCGCCCGCGGCCGGGGCGGTGGCAGGCTGCTCGATCGTATCGGCGTGCTTGCCTTGATCAGTGTGCTCGGCCTGGCTGCAGGCAGACAGCGCCATCGTGGCAAGGGCGGTGAGCAACAAGGTGCGCATGACGATTCTCCGGGAGTGATACCACTCCGGTTTGTAACGCTGAGGCTGTTGCTGATCCGTGATCACCTCGTTGATCACTCTGTGACGACAGCGGCATGGAGTACCCTTGCCGCCGTCGATGCTTAGCCGTTCCGTGGTCTGCGGGCGGGGAGCCGGCGTGTTACGGAGCAGAGTAGACATCATGAGTATTCCCGAGGGAGTGGACGAGAACCGGCGCGGGCACGGCCTCACACGACGAGGCTTCCTTCTTGCGGTTGGTTCGGTTTCGCTGCTCGCGGCCTGTCGTGATAAAGCGCCTGCGGTGGCAACGCCCGCCGCAGCAGCGCCGGCGGCCAGGACCGATACCGCCTTTCTCTCGCTGTCCCGCGCCCTGACCGACAAGAACGACCTCGACCCGGCCACGGCCGAACGGATCGAAAAGGCGTTCGCCACCCTGCAGCCCGACCTGCATGCGCGGTTCCCCGCCCTGGTCACGCTGGCCGGGCAGGTGAGCGGTGCCACGGCGCTGGTCGCCGCCGCCGGCGAGGCCCAGCCCGCGGCGCTTGCCATCATCACTGCCTGGTATACCGGCACGGTGGGCAAAGGGGTCCACGCCGTGACCGTGTCCTATCGCGATGCGCTGATGCAGCGCTGCGTGGACGACGGCCTTTCGCCACCGACCTATGTCCAGGGCGGACCCGCCTGGTGGACCGCTGAGCCGCCGGCCCCGATTCGAGCCCACGCATAATCCTGCGCGGTTCTCTTTTTCCTGTTACTGATCTGGAATCCCTCTCATGAAAGCTCCGGTTTTCCGTGATGGCGACGTCGATGCCGACGTCGTGATCGTCGGCTCGGGCGTCGTCGGTGCATTGATCGCCCACCAGCTGGTGCGCGCCGGCAAATCGGTCCTGGTCCTTGAGGCCGGGCCCCGCTTGAACCGCTCCGATGTAGTCGAGAACTGGCGGAACGTCAGTTTCGAGCGCCGTATCGGCAGCGACTTCCAGGGGCCATTCCCGCAATCGAAATTCGCGACAGCGCCGCTGTATTTCCCCGCCAACGACTACGTCGGGCTGACCGGGCCCGATGCCAGCAGCTTCCATCAGGGCTTCATCAAGGCCGTCGGCGGCACCACCTGGCACTGGGCGGCGTCGTGCTGGCGCCATCTCCCGGTCGACTTCAAGATGCAATCGGCCTATGGAGTCGGTCGCGATTGGCCGATCAGTTACGAGGACATCGAGCCGTACTACTGCCGTGCCGAGGAGGCCATGGGCGTGTCCGGGCCGAACGACCCGGCGCAGCAGAGCCCCTCGGAGCGCTCGAAGCCTTACCTGGCCGACATGATTCCCTGGGGCAACGGCGACAAGGTGTTCGCCGAGGTGGTCAATCCGCACGGCTACAACCTGGTGCCGATTCCGCAGGGGCGCATGATCAAGCCGTGGAATGACCGGCCTGCCTGCTGTGGCAACAACAACTGCCAGCCGATCTGCCCGATCGGGGCGATGTACAACGGCGTGCACACCGTCCAGGCCGCCGAGGCGCTGGGCGCCAAAGTGTTGGCCGAATCGGTGGCGTACAGGATCGATACCGACGACCAGAACCGGGTCACTGCGATCCACTGGTATGACAGCGACAAGGTGAGCCACAAGGCCACCGGCCGCAGTTTCGTGATCGCCTGCAACGCGCTGGAAACACCGCGCCTGTTGCTGCTGGCCGCCAACGAACAGAACCCGAACGGCATTGCCAATTCCTCCGACCAGGTCGGCCGCAACATGCTGGACCACTCCGGCTTCCACTGCTCCTTCATTGCCGACCGGCCGATCTGGCTGGGACGTGGTCCGGCGCAGTCCAGCTGCATGGTCGGGCCACGCGACGGGGCGTTCCGCTCGGAGTACTCGGCGACCAAGATCATCCTCAACAACATCAGCCGCGTGGCGATCGCCACCGACCAGGCCTTGAAGATGGGGCTGGCCGGTGAGGCCCTGGATGCGGAAATCCGCCGCCGTTCTATCTACGGGGTGGACCTGTCGATCAGCCTGGAGCCGCTGCCGGATCCGAGCAACCGGCTGACGCTCTCCAAGACCCGCGTCGATGGTCATGGCCTGGCCTGCCCGGACATCCATTACTCGCTGGGCGATTACGCGCGCAAGGGCTACGACAAGTCCTGCGAGCAGCTGCGGCACATCGGCAAGCTCTTCAATGCCGAAGAGTTCGTCATCACCACGGCGCTCAACGCCAACAACCACATCATGGGCTCGACCATCATGGGTGCCGACCCCCGGGATTCCGTGGTCGACGGCGACTGCCGCGCGCATGACCACCCGAACCTGTGGCTGCCGGGTGGCAGCGCGATGGTCTCGGCCAGCGTCGTCAACAGCACCCTGACCATGGCTGCGCTGGCGCTGCGCGCGGCCGATGCGATCGAGCGTGCCGCATGAAGACCTTCCTTCTTATCGCGTTCGGCCTGCTGGCCGGTGGCAGCCAGGTTGCACGTGCCGACGAGACGGTCGAGCGCGGTCGCTACCTGTCCGTGGCCGCCGATTGTGTGGCCTGCCATACCAGCCCGAAGCAGGGCAAGCCGTACGCGGGCGGTTATGCGATCGCCTCGCCACTGGGCGAGATCTGGGCCAGCAATATCACCCCGTCCAAGAGCCATGGCATCGGCAACTACACGGAAGGCGATTTCGCCAAGGCGGTGCGCGAGGGCGTGCGCAAGGACGGCGCGCATCTGTATCCGGCGATGCCCTACACCTCGTACGCGAAACTGACCGACGATGACATCCACGCGCTGTACGTCTATTTCATGCAGGCCGTCGCGCCGGTGGATGAAGAGGCGCAGACCACCGAGCTGCCGTTTCCCTTCAGCGTCCGCTCGTCGATGGCGGTGTGGAATCTGCTGTTCCTGGACAAGACGCCCTTCAAACCTGATCCGGCGCAGAGCGCCCAGTGGAATCGCGGCGCCTATCTGGTGGAAGGGCTGGCGCACTGCTCCAGCTGCCACAGCCCGCGCGGGTTGATGATGCAGGAGGTGGGTGGCAAAGCCTTCGCCGGCGGTTCGTTGGGTGACTGGTATGCCCCCAACATCACCTCCCATCCGATCAGCGGCATCGGCGGCTGGAGCGATGACGAACTGGCCCGATACCTCAAGACCGGCCGGGTGGAGGGCAAGGGACAGGCCGGCGGCGGCATGGCCGAGGCGGTGACCAACAGCCTCTCCAAGCTGCGCGATGAAGACATCAGCGCCATCGTGACCTACCTGCGGACCGTGCCTGCGGTGGCCGACAAGGACGCCACCCGCGCCGCCTTCGCCTGGGGCGATGCCGCCAAGGCGCCCGGTGAGCAGCCGGTGCGCGGCACGGACGCGCCGATCACCTCCGGTGCGGTGCTGTATTCCGGCCTGTGCGCCAGCTGCCACGGGCCGCAGGGCGAGGGCAGCAAGGACGGCTACTACCCGTCGCTGGTGCACAACAGCACCGTCGGCATGACCCGGCCCCAGAACCTGGTGGCCACCATCATCGGCGGCATCGACCGCGAGGTGGATGGTCAGCATGTGGTGATGCCGCATTTCTCCGAGGGCTCTTACGTCCAGGCGTTGAGCGATGCCGATATCGCCGCCGTTGCGACGTATGTACGGACCAACTTCGGCCCCGGTGATCAGGTGACGGAAGCGCAGGTCGCGCTGATCCGCGACGGCGGTGAGAAGCCCTTGCTGGCCAAGATCGCACGCCTGTGGCTGCCGCTGCTCATCCTCGGGCTTGCGGCGTTCGTGGTGGTGATCGCGATGGTGCGACGCGCCTGGAAGAAACGCAGGCTGCGGAGGGCCTCGGCATGAAATACACCCCCTGTCTGATCACCGTTGGTCTGTTGGCGGCCGCGACCAGCGTACCGGCCTGGGCGGCCGACGCCGAGGCGCCCAAGCCGAAACCGGTGGATACCATCGCCCAGACACCGCTGAGCGCGGCGTGGGCGGCCCGGATATGGCTGCAGGACCGCGGCGTGACCCCGAGCGCCCGGATCGTGGTCGCCACCGGCGTCAACAGCGACGGTTACAAAGGCACTGGCTGGTCGACCGCCGAGCACGTCGACATCGGCGCGATGATCGATACCGGCAAGGCCTTCGGTGTTGACGGCACGATGCGCGTGGTCTTTTCCGACCGCTTCGGCAACGCGGTCAACGACCGCTCCACCGGCTCCTACGTGCAGAACCAGGCCTTCTACGGGCAGGGCCAGAACCTGCGTTTCAATGAACTCTCCTACGAGCGCTGGCTGCTGGACAAGCGCTTGAGCCTGAAGGGCGGCTTCTACTCGATGGGCAACGACTTCGGCGGTCTGCCCTATACCTGCAATTTCAACAACAACGGCCAGTGCGGCCACCCGCTGGGGCCGATCTACAGTTCCGGCTGGCTCGACAACCCTACCGGCCAGTGGGGCCTTCGGGTGAAATGGGCCGACCCTTCCGGCTGGTACGCCCAGACCGGCATCTATGACGTCGTGCCGATGCGCAAGCAGGCCGGCAGCGGCTTCCGGGTGTCCGACCGTGGCAAGACCGGTCTGTTCCTGCCTGTCGAAGTGGGCTACAGCCACGGCAACACCGGCGCGCATTACGGCGGCACCTACAAGGTGGGCTACTACCTGGACACCTCCAACGCCGACGATATCGGCAATCCGGCGGCGCCACGTGCCTCCCATCGCAGCGGCTCCTACATCCAGCTGGCGCAGCGCGTGCTCAAACCCGAAGGCGACACCGTGCGCGGGGTGTCGGTATTTGGCGTGGCCACGCGCGCGGATGCCAAGACCGGCCTGATGCGTTACTCGTGGGAGGCCGGCCTGAGTTGGCGCGGTGTCGTGGCCTCGCGCGAAGACGACGTGCTCAGTCTCGCCTGGACCCGGCTGGACATCTCCGACCGCCTCGCCGAGTACCAGCGCATTACCGGCAAGGACGTGCAGAGCAACGAGCAGTTCGTCGAGCTGAACTACGGCGTGCAGGTCACCCCGTGGCTGATCCTGCGGCCCGCGGTGCAGTACGTCGCGCGGCCGGGTGCGTATGACAGCCGCCCGGACAGCTGGGTGTTCACGCTGCAGGCGCAGGCGACGCTGTGAGGGGGGCGAAAGGGCGCCCGTAATGCAGGCGCTCTGTCCGGGACCATGCGACCGTACGGTGGTGCGGTCGCGGCGCTGCGTCGTCGCTGGGGCACTAGGCCTGCTGTGGGTTGCCCGTTGACCCCGATCCTGTGGCCAGCGCTTCTGCCACCCGTTGCTGCAACACGCGGATGTCGAAGGGCTTGGACACGAAGGGCACCCGTTGATGGGCGCGTGGCACTATCTGGTGATAGACCGCGGAGGCGAACAGGAAAGGGGTGCCCGTGGCGGCCAGTCGGTCGGCCACAGGGAAGACCGATCCGTCGCGAAGCTCCACGTCGAGGATGGCCGCATCGAATCGCTGGCCGGTGAGGGCGCTGAGCGCATCCGTCGCGGAATCAGCGCTGACCGCCGTATGACCTGCCTCCTGCAGCACTTCGATGAACAACCGGGAGAGCTCGGCTTCGTCTTCAACAACCAGTACGGTACGGCCTGTAGGTACAACAGTGGAACGGTTCATGGGGGTGGGACAAAAGAAGAGGCCTCCATGGTGTGCCTGCACGCGTCAAGGACGAGGGAAGGGCCGTTGCCTGTCCGTTGACACGCGCCGGTCGGCCGCCGCCCCCGCGGCCGCCGGAGGCGTAAAATGGCCAGCCGCTGACGCTGACGAGTGCCCTCCCCATGCCCTATGCGACCCGTGACGCGATCCAGCGGCTTCGCGAGCAGATTCCTTCGTTCCGCTGCGTAGTGGGGTGCCACGACTGCTGTGGGCCGGTCACCGCCTCCAGCGAGGAAGTGGCCCGCCTGCCGCTCAAGAGCGATGCCGAGCATGCCGCCGCCCTGGAAGCGCTGAGTTGCCCGTATCTGGGCGCCAATGGCTGCGAGGTCTACGAAGAGCGGCCGTTGATCTGCCGCATGTTCGGGACCACGCCTACGCTGCGCTGCCCGAACGGCCAGCGACCGGTCTACATGCTGGACGAAAGCGTCGAAGCCGAGATCCACCAGTTCCTGCGCAGCACCCGCCAGGTCCTCATCTGACGGGCACTGTGGCTGTGCGGGACGCCATGCCCTCAGCTCGACCTGCGGGCGCCCAGACGCCAGACGGCGAGGCCGCCGTACAGCGCCAGCAGCGCCGCCAGCGTCCATATTTCGTGGCTGACTTCGCTGAGGCTGGCATCCATCTGGTTCAAGCGCACCATCAGGTTGATGCCGGGCGTGGTGGGCAGCAGGTGCGCCAGCGCGACCAGTGCCGGCGGCGAGGTGACCGCTGGCCAGGACAGGTTGGCCAGGAAAAACAACGGGATCGAGCAGGCGATGACGACCTGGAACGCACGCTCGCGGGTGGCGAAAAAGCTGCCCACGAACAGGCCGAACGCTACCGTGGCTGCGATGAACAAGGTGCCGCCCAGCAGCTGCCCGAGCGGATTGCCACCGCGCGGATAGTCCTGCACCCACGCGGTGAAGCCGGCGTAGTAGAGCAGGCCGAGCAGGCCGATCGCACCGAAGCCGACGGCCATCCCGGCCAGCGTCGGCAGGTCGAAACGCAGCCGCCGGCCCAGCGCCAGCCGCCGCGCGCCGAGCAGCACGCCGATGCCCATGAGCAGGGTCTGGTGCACGATCAGTTCGGCCACGCCGGGGACGATCGCGCTGCCGTAGCCCTCCTGGGTGTTGAACAGCGGGCGTTGCACCAGGGTGATCGGCGGTGCCTGCGGCGCGCCCATGAAGGCTGCCTGGGACACCGCCGCTTCCCGGGCGAACGCGGTCAGGGCATCGGCCACGCCGCCGAGCACCCAGCTGGCGCGGCCCAGGTAGGCGCCGTTGCCCATCAGCACCAGATACCCGTTGCCCCCACGCAGGATGTCGCGCTCGAGGTTGGCGGGGATCAGCAGGATGCCTTCGGCCCGGCCGGCTTCCATTTCATCCCGGGCCTGGTCGACGCTGGCCGGCTGGTCGACGATGCGCACCGTGCGCAGCGCATCCACGCGACGCAGCAGTTCCCGGCTGGTCGCGCTCTGGTCGTGGTCGACCACCACGATGGGCAGGTTGGTCGCCACCTGGTGGCGGTAGGCGGCCGGGTAGAAGAACGAGTACAGCACCACCGCGCCCACCATCAGCACGACTGCGTAGCGGTCGGTGAGGACCGTGCGCAGGGTCAGGCGCAGGCTGCTGCCGAAGCGGCTCATGCGCTGGCTCCGGAGGCCGCGGCCGGCGTACCCGGATCGGCAGCCCGCGCGGCGGCGATCAAGCGCCACCCCCCGATGCCGCCCGCCACCAGCACCATCAGCAGCAGGGTACCCAGTGGCCACAGGGAAACACTCCACGGGGCGCCGACGAACTGCTGCTGGGTCTGCAGTTTGACGTAGGCGGTCAGGGGCAGCAGCGCGTTCCATATGCGGGTGAACAGTGGCGCATCCACCACCGGGAACGTCGCCCCGGAAAATGCCAAGGCAGTCCCGATGCTCAGGCCGATCGCGGAGAGCGCGCTGCCCATGTCGCGGGTGAGCCCCACGAACAGCAGTGCCACCGCCGCGCAGGCCAGATAGAACAGCGGCTGGCCCAGCATCAGCAACAACGTGCTGCCGGCGATGCCGTCGCCACGGACCCGCGCGAGGTAGAGCACACCGAGCGCCCCGTAGGCCGAAAACAGCACGACATAGGGCGCGATCTTGCCGACGATGGCCGACCACGGGGCGTCGCCGAGCCACGCGCGCAGGTGCCCGTCGCGAACTTCGCGCCCCAGGCTGGCTGCGACCGCCAACGCCAACCCCAGCGACAGAACCGCCGGGAACAGCAGCGGCAGCAGGAACAGCTCATAGCTGCGTGCCGGGTTGTGCAGGATGTCCGACTGCACCGCGATCGGCGGCGCGCGCAGCTTGGCCGGGCCCACCTGCTTGGCGATGCGCCCGCCCAGCAGGCGCGCATTCCAGGCGCTGACGGCTTCAACGATGTCGCGCACCGCCGACTGGCCAGTGGTGAGGTAGGTGGCGTTGTAGTATGCGAACACCGTGCCCTGTTCGCCACGCAGGGCGTTGCGGGTCGCATCGCGCGGCACCAGCACGACGGCGAACACGTCCAGCCGCCGCAGCTGCGACTGCGCATCGGCCAGACTGATCGGCTGGCTGGCCACGCGCACCCCGGGGCTTGCATCGAGCATCCGGGCCAGCTGACGGCTCTCGGCGCTGCGGTCCAGGTCGACGACGGCGATCGGGATATCGCGCATCACCGAGGCCGCGAACAGCCAGGCCATCAGGCCCAGCATCAGCGCTGGAAGCAGGGTGACCAGCAGCAGATCGGCACGATCCTGACGCAGGTGCTGCAGCTCGCGCTGCAGCGAGGCGGTGATGCCCGCCCGCGCCCGGCGGTTCATCCCTGCGGCCACGCGAACAGCACGCTCATCCCCGGCCGGAAACCTTCGATGGGGGCGACCGGGCGCAGCCGGATCTCGAAGCTGCGCACGTCATAGCCGGACGACTGCCGGGTGGCGCGCCAGGTGGCGTAGTCGCCCGCCGGATTGATGAAATACACCTCGAAGTCGGCGTCGCGGTCCAGTGCGGGAACGCTGCCGTGCAGGCGGCTGCCCACCTTCAGGCCGCGCATCTGCGACTCGCGCAGGTTCACTGAAACCCACATGTGGTCGATGTCGACCAGGGTGAAGACCGGGTAGCCGGCCGGCACCAGCTCGCCGATATCGGACATGCGCTTGTTGATCTCGCCGGCCACCGGCGCGCGGCCGTTGACCTCATCGCGGGCAGCGTTGACCTCGGCCACCGCGCCCTGCGCCTGGCGGACCTGGCCCTGCGCGGCGCGCTTGTCCTGGTCACGGGCGCCGGCCAGCGCCTGGTCGTACTGCGCCCGTGCGGCATTGGAGAGCTCGCGCGAACTGCGCGCCTGCGCCAACGCTTCATCGCGCTTCTGCCGGGTCATGACCCCTTCGTTGAACAGGTTCTGCACGCGCTGATAGGTCGCCTCGGCCAGGGTGGCACCGGCTTCGGCACGCTTCCAGTTGGCCTGCGCAGCGCGGATATCCTCGCTGCGTGCACCTTCGTCGGCCTTGTCGGCCACGGCACGCGCCGCTTCCAGTGCACCATGCGCCTGCTCTTCCTTGGCCGCTACTTCGGGGCTGTCGAGTACGAACAGCACCTGGCCGGCCTTGACCCGGTCGCCTTCGCGCACCTTCAGCTCGGCAAGACGCGCGGTGATCTTCGCGGCTACGTTGATGGTGTCGGCGTCGGCCATGCCCTGCAGCTGCTCGGCCGGGGTACGCCAGGCCAGCCAGAGGCCGACCACCACGACGACCACCAGGGCCAGGCCAATGAGGATGCCCGCCTTGCGCTTCTTCGGCGGCGGCGCGTCGGCGGCGGCCTGCAATGTGTCATTCATGCGCGATCACCTCGTCGCCCCGGCGGCGGAATTCTTCGTATCGGTCCATCTGTCCACTGATCTCCAGCAGCTGTGCCAGCGCTACGTCGTATTGATAGGCGGCCTGCGCGCGTTCCACCTGCGCGCCCCCCAACCCCAGCCGTGCATCGATCACGTCCAGCGAGGTCGCCTGGCCTTCGCGGAACGCCAGCTCCTGAAGGCGCAGGTTCTCACGGCTCTGTTCAATGCTGCTGTCCAGCAACAGGAACTGCTGGCGGGCGGTGTCCAGTTCGTACCAGGCCTTGCGAACGCCCAGCGTCACCTGGTTCTCGGCTTCGCGCAGGCCGGCTTCCGCCTGCTCCTGCTGCGCGCGGGCGGCGCTGATCTGGGCCGGGCGCGAGCTGGGCGAGAGGAAGGTGTACTTCAGGCCGATGCCGAATGCCCAGTCCGGATCGGTCAGCATCTCGTCGCGACGGCGGAAATCGTACTGGCCGAACAGGAACACGGTGGGTTTGAGCTTGGCCTGCTGCACGCGCACGCCTTGTTCGGCCTGCGCCACCAGGGCGCGCAGCCGGGCGATCTGCGGCTGCCGGGCCTGGGCCTCGCGTTCGAAGGTGGGCAGTGCACCGATCGGCGCGCGATGCACGAACAGCGGCGACACCGGGCGGACCTCGCCGCCGCTGCGGAGCAGGGTGGCCAGCGCTGCCTTCAGGGTCTGCAGATCGTTCAGCGACTTCTGGTAATCGCGCTCGGCCTTGTCGCGGGCCACGTTGGCCTGCAGGCGCTGGGCGCGGGTGGCAAAGCCCTCGCGCTCAAGCTTCAAGGCGTCGTCGAGGTGGCGCTGCAGGCCATCGCGGACATCCCGCCGCACATCGACGGCCTGCTCGGCAAGGCGCTGACCAAAATAGGCCTGGGCCAGCTGCACGCTCAGCGATTGCCGCTGCGACTCGCGCTCGGCACTGGCCTGGTCGGTCGCGCCGGCCGCCGCCTGCTGCGCCGCCGGGATCAGCCCGCCGGTATACAGCGGCAGCACCGCGGTCACCACCGGGCGGGTACGCCAGTCACGCTCGGTGAACTGCAGCGGCGAATCGATACCGAAGGCTTCGGCAACCGGGGCCAGCGAACCCAAGGGGAGGGTGAGGGTCTTCTGGAACTGCAGGCGGCGCACTTCACCGGTGATCTCCGGCAACCGCAACAGGCGGGTGGCGTCCTGCAGGTCCTGTTTGTTGCGCACCGACGCATCGGCGGCGGCCAGCGCATCGGAGACCTGCTCCAGCCGCTGCTGGGACTGCTGCCAGTCCAGCGCGGGGATAGCGGCGGCGCCCGGGGCGGGCTGGGCGATGGCCAGGCCACTGAAAAACAGCAGGGAGAGACTGGAAAGTCCTTTTAACGCGCGCGTTGGCGGCCAATGCCGGCTCACGAGGGGGCAGCTCCGTGGGGTGTGACGGCAAGAGGGTAGCGTGCGTCGCGTGAAGTGCGGGTCTTCACAACGGTGACCGTGGGAACCCGGACAGTGGCGCACTGCACATTGACAATTCTCCTATCAGGACGTTTATATCCCATTCGGGATGATTGTCTGCCGCATGGGGTGGTCCTCCCTTGAACGCCGCGCGAGCCGGAACCGCGGGGCGAAACGCGCTTCAGTACGCCCTTCAAGAGAGCACGACATGACAGCAGTAAAGGGTTGGCGGCGGTTTGGGCGATGGGTGTAGTGGATCCTGCTGGGTCTGTTGGCGCTCGTGATTCTCCTCACCCTGGTGGGCGTCGTGTACGAGGCGCTGGCGCGCCGGAACGCGGCGGACGAGCATCCTCTGCGCGGCGAAATGGTCGACATCGGCGGGCGGCAGATGCATATCGAGTGCCGGGGCAGCGGCTCGCCGACGGTGATCTTCGAATCCGGCCTGGGCACGGGCGGCACGCTCGACTGGACCCGCGTGCACGACCGGATCGCCCGCTTTACCCGTGCCTGCGCCTACGACCGTGCCGGCATCATGCGCAGCGACGCAAAGGATTCCCCGCAGCGTGCATCGGCCGTGGCTGATGACCTGCATGCGTTGTTGAAGGGCGCCGGCATCACCGATCCGCTGGTGCTGGTCGGCCATTCGATCGGCGGCCCGTACATCCGGACCTATGTGGGTCGCTACGGCGATCAGGTCGCCGGGCTGGTGATGGTCGACCCCTCACATCCAGATCAGATCGCCCGGCTTGGCAGCGTGGTCAGCATCAACGTCCACCCGAAGAAGGTGTCGCTGTTGATGCATACCGCGACGGCACTGTCGCGGACCGGCCTGGTGCGCTTCCTGTTCTCGCGCGCCGATCATGGTCCCCGCCCCGAGGATGAGGCGGCGGAGATCACCGCCTTCTCCAGTGCCTCGGTCAAGGGCGCGACCGCCGAAGTGGATGGTTTCGACAGCACCATGGACGATGCCCGCGCGGTCACCTCGTTTGGCGATCGCCCGGTGATCGTGCTGACCGCGCTGAAGCCGTTCAAGCCCGAGGAGCTGGAAAAGATGGGCCTGACCGCGGAGGAGGGCGCGCGGTTCAAGCAGGAATGGCGCACCCTGCATGCCGAGCAGGCCGCCATGTCCAGCCGCGGGCAGCAACAGATCGTGAGCGACGCCGGGCATTACATCCAGATCGATCAGCCGGATCGGGTGGTGGACGCGGTTCGTGAGGTCGTGGATGACGTGCGTGCAGACGCGCGTACCGACAAGGAGATGAAATGATGAAGCGCACTCTGCTCTGGGCCGGTGTGTCGATGCTGTTCGCCGCCCATGCGGCCGCCGCCGACTATGACCTGGTGATCCGTGGCGGCCGCGTACTGGACGGTGCCGGCAACCCCTGGGTCCGTGCCGATGTGGCGGTCAAGGACGGGCGGGTGGCACGGGTCGGCCAAGTGCCGGGGACCGGCACCCGCGAGATCGACGCGCGCGGGCGTTATGTGTCGCCCGGCTTCATCGACATGATGGACCAGTCCGGCGCGGCGCTGCTCAAGGATGGCGCCGCGGAGAACAAGCTCCGCATGGGCGTGACCACGCTGATCGGCGGCGAGGGCGGACCGCCGGTGCCTGCGGCGGGCATGCCGGGATACTTCAAGCAGCTGGAGACGCAGGGCATCGCGGTCAACTTCGGCACCTACTACTCCTCTACCCAGGCCCGCGTGCATGTCATGGGCGATGCCGCCGGTGCCCCGACCCGCAAGCAGCTGGATGCCATGGGTGAGCAGGTCAAGATCGCGATGGAGGCCGGTGCGTTCGGTATCTCCAGCGCGTTGATCTATGCGCCCAGCAGCTTCCAGAGCACCTCGGATCTCATTTCGCTGGCCAAGGTGGCCGCGCAATGCGATGGCTTCTATGCCACCCATATGCGTGACGAAAGCGAGGGCGTGGTCAAGGCGATCGAAGAAGCGATCGAGATCGGTGAAAAGGGCGGCGTGAAGGTGGAGATCTTCCACTTGAAGGCGGCCTATGCACCGGAGTGGGGCAAGCTGATGCCGCAGGCGCTGGCCACGATCAATGCGGCGCGCGACCGCGGTGTCGATGTCGCCGCGGATCTGTACCCATATACCGCCGGCGGCACCGGGCTGGAGATCATCGCGCCGAGCTGGGTCTGGGCCGATGGGCTCGAGAAGGGTATCGAGCGCGTGCGCGATCCGAAGGTGCGCGAACGCATGAAGAAGGAAGTCGCCGCTGGATCGATGCCCGGCTGGTCGAACCTGGTGCACGCCTCGGGCGGTTTCCAGAACGTGCGCCTGGCCAACAGCTTCAGTGACAAGTACCGGCGCTTCCACGGCAGGACGCTGGCCGAGATCGGTGCCGAACTGAATCTGGACCCGGCCGATGCGGCCTGGGATATCGCGCTCGAAGGGCTGCCCAACCGCGCGGTCGCGCTGTATTTCATGATCAGCGAGCAGGACGTACAGCTCGCGCTGCGCCAGCCCTGGGTCAGCATCGGCAGTGATGCCGCGGCGGCGGTGAACTACGGCAGCGAAGGTGCCATCGGCCTGCCGCACCCGCGCGCCTACGGCACCTTCCCGCGGATCATCGCTGAGTATGTGAAGCGGAACCAGGTACTGACGCTGGAGGATGCCGTCCGAAAAATGACCGGCTGGCCCGCGCAGCGGATGGGCTTGAGCGACCGCGGGCTGATCCGTGAGGGCATGCGCGCGGACATCGTGCTGTTCGATCTGGACACGCTGGACGATGTGGCAAGCTGGGATGTACCGGCCGGCGCGCCGACCGGCATCGAGACCGTCATCGTCAACGGCGTGGTGAGTTTCGAGGGTGGCAGGCACACCGGCGCCCGGGCGGGCTCGGCGCTGCGCCACGCCTGCCACACGCGCTGATCCACGTGCGCGCCACACCAACTTCAGGACCCACCTCATGATTCGATACTCCTCCCGCTGCAGCCTTCTGGCCCTGGCGCTCGCCGCCTCCGCGCCGGTGCTGGCGGCCGCACCGCCGATCACCAGCGCGGACGATCTGGGTACCGCGGTCTCGGCGCAGCTTGCGTGCGCCGGCATTTTCGTAGCCAACCGCACCGAAGCCGACGTCCTGCGCGATGACGTGCATGCGCTGGCGCCTTTCACCAGAACGGTCGCGCTGTCGGTGGATCGCAAGGCCGGGACGGTCACCGCCTCCGCGCCCGGCACGCCGACCCGTACCGCGCTGTATCGCCCGGCGGTCGGCTGCACCCTGACCACCGGCGATGTTCCGTTGAAGGCCCTCAAGACGCAGGCGGGGCGGCTCAAACCGCTTGCTCCCTTGCCGGCGCGCCCCTGGCCCCAGGGCGACACGCCCGTGCCGGCGCTGCAGGCGGCGGCTGAAGCGAAACTTGACCGGGCCGCACTCGATGCCGCGGTCAGCGCCGCCTTTGATGAGCAGAACGTCGGCGGCTATCCCGACACGCGGGCGATCGTGGTGGTGCAGGGCGGGGCGATCGTCGCCGAGCGCTATGCGCCCGGCTTCAACCAGGGCACGCGCATGCTGGGCTGGTCGGCGACCAAGAGCATCATGGGTACGCTGGTCGGCCTGTTGGTCGATGACGGTGTGCTCAAACTGGACGAGCCGGCACCGGTGCCCGAGTGGAAGGGCGCCGGCGACCCGCGCGGCGCGATCACGCTGCGCCAATTGCTGACGATGTCCAGCGGGCTCACCTTCGTGGAGAGTTACAAGCCCGGTAACGACTCGATCAAGATGTTGTTCGAGGCTGGCGACATGGGGGCGCTTGCCGCTGCGTTGCCGCTGGAGCATGCGCCGGGAACCTTCTGGAGCTATTCGTCCGGCACGACCAATATCCTGTCGCGGATCGTCTTCGAGGCGACCGGTGGAACGCTGGAAGGCATGACACGGTTTGCCCAGACGCGGCTGTTCGAGCCCGCAGGGATGCGCAGTGCACTGATCGAGCCGGATGAATCGGGTGTGCTGGTCGGCAGCTCGTACGGGTACGCGACGGCACGCGATTGGGCGCGGTACGGACTCCTGCATCTGAACCACGGCGAGGCGGGCGGCAAGCGGCTGCTGTCGCAGCAATGGCTCGACTTCGCGGTGACACCGACCCCGGCCTCACCGCGGCCCTCGTACGGCGCGCAGCTGTGGTTGAACCGGGCCGAAGCCGGCGGAGAAGGACGCAAGGTGCTGCAGGATGTCGCGACAGATGCCTTCATGGCGATGGGCCATAACCACCAGATCGTGGCCGTGATTCCCTCGCAGGATGCGGTGATCGTGCGCCTGGGCTGGACGCCCGAAGGCCAGAAGTTCGACTGGAACAAGTACCTCTCGCAGATCGCGGCCGCGCTTGCGCCCGCCGCTCCCGCCGCAAAGTAACCAGAAAAGCAGGGAAAGGGGAGGGCGCGGAACCCGGCGCCCGTTGACAGTTCTCGTATGAGAGAACGAATGTCTCAATGTGAGAATTACTCACCATGAGGCAGGGAAACCAGATGTGCTTGATCCAGCTGTTGGGAACGTCCCCGTTGACGCGTGAGCGTGGTGCAACCGGGGCTCACGTCTGATGGCCCGCCTGAAACTCGGCATCGCCGTCGACGCCCTGCGCCTTGCGGCACCCTTCCGCATTTCCAGCCACGTGTTCGACAGTCGCCTGGCCGTCCTCGTCACCCTGGATGACGGCACGCACATCGGGCGTGGCGAGGCGACCGGGGTGTACTACCTGGGCGAAGACGTGGAGACCATGCGCATCCAGCTGGAAGCGGCGCGCGATGCGATCGAGGCGCATCCCACGCGCGAGGAACTACGTGCGATCCTGCCGGCCGGCGGCGCGCGCAACGCGGTCGATGCCGCCCTGTGGGAACTGGAATCCAGGCAGACGCGAACGCCCGTATGGGCGCTTGCAGGGCTGGAGGCACCGCGGCCACTGCCGACAACCTTCACGGTCGGCGCCGATGAGCCGGCCGCGATGGCGGCGGCCGCTGTGGCCTACCGTCAGGCGCACTCGATCAAGGTGAAATTGACGGGCGATCTCGACCTGGACATCGCCCGCGTCGCGGCCATCCGCGCGGTACGGCCGGATGTGTGGCTGGGCGTCGACGCAAACCAGGGGTATCAGATTGGTGATCTCGACCGGCTGGCCACCGCCATGGTGGACGCCGGTGTGGCGCTGATCGAACAGCCGCTGGCCCGCGGGCGCGAAGCCGACCTCGATGGATTCGTCTCGCCGATTCCGCTGGCCGCGGACGAAAGCGCGCTCACCCTGGCCGACGTGGACGGCCTGAAGGGTCGCTTCAACGTCTACAACATCAAGCTCGACAAGTGCGGCGGCCTCACTGAGGCGCTGCTCATCGCGGCAGCCGCGCGCGAAGCGGATCTGGGCGTCATGGTCGGCTGCATGGTCTGCAGCAGCCTGGGCGCCGCGCCGGGCTTCGTGGTCGGGCAGTTGTGCGATCTCGTCGATCTGGATGGCCCTACGTTCCTCAAGCAGGACCGCACGCCTGGGGTCGTCTATCGCGGCGGCACGATCTGGTGCGACGAGGCCGTCTGGGGCGCCGCACGCTGAGGCGCGGGGCGCGCCTGGCGCACGATTTGATGTCAATGCTGCGTCGCAGGATTGACAGTTCTCTGAACAGGACTATTGTGTCCTAAATGGGCTTGTAAGCAGCCATTCGTCCCCAGGAGCGTCATTGCCAGGCCGGCCCCCACCCCAGAATGTCGGGGTGCCCTGACTGCCGCATTCCGTGCCCATTGCCGTGGGCTCCCAGCTTCGCTACCGAGGTCTCATCACCATGAGTCACTGTTCGCTCCGAATGAACGCGTTGTCGCTGGCCTGCGCTGCAGGCATTCTGGCCCTGGGCTGCAGCGCCACGGCACTGGCACAGGTCGCCGCCGAGAATCCCGAGCGCGATGACGTGCATACGCTGGGCACGGTCACCGCCACTGCGCAGAAACGCGTGGAAGTGGTGACCGACATCCCGATGTCGATCAGCGTCATCAGTGAGGAGCAGCTCGATCGCCTGCAGGTCAACAACATGAATGACCTGGCCGGCCTGGTCCCCGGCCTGCAGATCACCAGCCTCGGCGCGCCGGGCCGCTCGACGATCTCGATCCGTGGCATCACCCCGATGGGCAACACCGCCTCGACCTCTATCTACGTGGACGATGTACCACTGACCGCGAATGGCTCGCTCTCCGGCGCCACCTCGGGCATGTTCGACCTGCTTCCCTACGATGTGCAGAACGTGGAAGTGCTGCGCGGTCCGCAGGGCACGCTGTACGGTGCCAGCGCGCTGGGTGGCGTGGTCAAGTACGTCACCAAGCGGCCGGACCTGGAGTACTTCGCGGGCCGCGCCGGGGCGACGATGCGTGTCGTTGACGATGGTGGACGGGTGGGTCATTCCGAACGCGCTGCGGTCAACGTGCCGCTGGTGAAGGGTCAGCTGGCCCTGCGCGCCAGCTATGCCGAGCAGACCAGCCCGGGCTGGATCGACAACAGTGTCCTGCATCGCCGCGACACCAACGACGTGTACCAGAACGCCGGCCGCCTCTCGCTGCTGTGGAAAGCCTCGGACACGGTGGACGTCCTGCTCACCGCGATGCGCCAGGAAAACAAGGGGGACAATTTCGCGACGGTCGCACTGGACCCGGTCACGTTCAAGCCGAAGCTGCCGGGCTACTCGAACGAGTACCTGTTCCTGCAGCCGAGCACGATCAAGTACGACGTCTATGGGCTGACAGTGGACTGGGACGTGGGCTGGGCCGACTTCACCTCGGCCAGCAGCTGGATGAAATCCAACTCCTGGCGCCTGCAGGACCAATCGGTCGAGTACATTCCGCTGCTCGGCCAGAAACCCGGCGTGGGCCCGGTCATGGCATACGCCGGCCTGGACACGGATATCGAATTGAAGAAGTGGACCCAGGAATTCCGCCTGACCTCCAAGGGCGACAGCCGCCTGCAATGGCAGCTCGGCGCGTTCTACACCGATGAAGACGCGGCCTACATCGAGCGCGGCAGCGCCTTGAGCCCGGCCTTCAACCCGGTGCTCGATCTGTTCACCGCCTCGGTGCTGACCACCTACAAAGAGAAGGCGCTGTTCGGCAACGCCACCTGGAGATTCACCGACCGCTTCGATCTGGCCCTGGGCGTGCGCCATGCGCGCAACGACCAGGAGTTCCGCCAGACCCTCGGCGGCCCGCTGGGTGGTGACGGGGTGCAGCGGATCACCGAATCCTCCGAGAGCGTGACCACCTGGAGCGCCAGCCCGCGCTTGTTCCTGGGCGAGGACACCATGGCCTACGTGCGCGTAGCCACCGGCTACCGCGCCGGCAGCCCGAACCCCATCCTGCCGGCCGCGCCGGAAGTCCCCGCGCAGGTCAAGTCGGACACGTTGATCAACTACGAAGCCGGTTTGAAGAGCCACTTCTGGGATCGTCGTGCGCTGGTGGAAGTGGCCGCCTTCCGCATCGACTGGGATGATATCCGCCTGAATCTGCTCACGGCCCAGGGCATCTCCTATGGCGTCAATGGCGGCGAAGCACGCAGCCAGGGCGTTGAGTTCACCGGCGCACTGATGCCCATCGATGGGTTGCGCCTGAGCAGCAGCCTGACCTACACCGATGCCAAGCTGACCGCGCCGATTCCGCCGGCGCGCCCGGGCGGGCCCAACCAGGCCGAATCCGGCGCCCAGCTGCCGCAGGTGCCCGAATGGGCCGGCAGCCTGCAGGCCGACTACCAGTTCCCGACGAGCGGCGAATGGGGCTGGAGCGTCGGTGGCGCGCTGCGCTATTACGGCGAGCGTGCGGCATCGGTGGCCTCAACGCAGTCCTTCGACCTGCCCAGCTACACCACCGTTGACCTGACTGCCGAAGTGAGCAGCCAGAACACGACCGTGCGCTTCTTCATCACCAACCTCACCAACAAGGACATCTACGTCGCCGCTGGCAGGACGATTCCTGCCGCGGGCGCGCAGCAGTACCGGCGCTGGAATGCGGTGATGATGCAGCCGCGTACCGTGGGTGTTTCGTTGGATTACAGCTTCTGATCCAGCGGGGCAGGGCAGTGCGGCCCCTTTGGGGCCGTGCTGCCCGGTAACCGTGGCCGAAGCGGATATGCTTGCACGGATCCCATCCCGACCCGCAGGCAGCAGCGCGATGCACGCCAGAACATGTTCCGTCCTGCTTTCTGCTGCGCTGCTGCTGTGTGCAGCGCTGCTCACCACTGGATGTGCACGCGCCCAGCGGGAGACCGTGTTTTCGTCAGACACGCTGAAGGTCGTGGCCGTGACGGAAAGCAGGCTGGATATCAACAGCAGCAAGTACCAGCACCACACCACGTACGCCGTTTACGAGAATGGCAGTGCGCTGTCAGATAAGGACTTCGCGACGCTGCTGCAGGATCATGCCGCCACAGACGCCCCGTTTGTGCATACCGATGCGGTGGTGCTGGACGAAGACGCAGTTCTGATGGCATCGCACAATCGTGACAGCTCACGCTGCTGGACAACGCGGCTTTCCGCGAGCCGCGGCAGGGCGACGCTGGAGAAGATCACGGCAGGGACCGTCGACTGCGGCATCCGTCCGGCACCGCCGGGCTGGCGGGCGCTCTACACAGACCGCAGTGATCTCATCCTGGTCCGTGAACACCCCTTCCAGGTCCATCCCATCGCGGGGTACGCGTACGTCCTGTGGATCGATGGCGACATCGCCGCCCTGTATCACAAAGACCGGGACCATGAGCGACTGGTCGTCAGGCTGGCGAGGATTTCGTCCGACACGCGCCTCGCCGAGCAGGCACTGCCGATGCGGACCTATGCGGAGCCGGACCTTCTGTATGCCTCGCCTGAGCAGCGCCGCCAATGGCTGTTCGATAACTTCACGGTGGCCATGGGGGCGTCCCCCTCGATCCAGCTGCGCCCCGATCATCGACTGGAGACGATCACGCCCGAGGTGTGGGCGCAGTACCAGGAAAACGACCGGCAGAACAAGGAACTCGATGCCCAGGCACGTGCCGCCGGGGACGCCTGGATCGAGGCCCAGCGCCGGGAGCTGATGGAAGCGGACGCGACGGCGCGCGACGCCACGAAGTAACGCTGTCCGGCCCCTCGTCGAGCATCGCTGACGAGCAGCAGCATCATGACCAGTCCCTCCAGCAGACGCCTGCTGGCGCGCTCTGGACAACGTAGAGATTTGGTATGTTGAACACCCTCAATTCCGGCATTCAAGAGGTCTGGTGTTTCAGTGATAGAGACCCGCCTGCTCCAACAGTTCATTGCCGTGGCCGAGGAGCTGCACTTCAATCGCGCCGCCGAGCGGCTGCACATGGCGCAGCCGCCGCTGAGCCAGGCCATCCGCAAGCTGGAGGGCGCCGTCGGAGCCCCGTTGTTCGAGCGCACCCCTCGCAGCGTCGCGTTGACACCGGCGGGGGCAGCCTTCCTTGAGACCGCGCGCCGAACTGTGCAGTCGCTGGAGGAGGGCGTCGCCCAGACGCGCCGCGTGGCCCAGGGCATGGAGGGCCACCTGACCCTGACCTTCATCAACATCGCCCCCTATGCCTCGTTGCTGCAGGCGTTGCGCCACTTTCGCGAGCTCAACCCGGGCATCGCCTTCACGATGCGGGAGGCCACCACCCAGGAGCAGGTCAACGCCCTGGAGCAGGGAGAGGCGGATATCGGCTTCATGCGGACGCCGGGCACCACGACGCCGCACCTGCGCATGGAAAGGCTGCTGAGCGAACGGATCTGCGTCGCGCTGCCGGCCGGTCATCCGCTGGCGGCGAAGGCGGGCATCGACCTGGCATTGCTCAGGGACGAAGCATTCGTCGCCTCGCCCCGGACACTCGGCAAAGGATTTCATGACCAGCTGATCGGCCTGTGCCAGACAGCCGGGTTCGTGCCCGACATCGTGCAGCACGGCCGGCAGATGCAGACCTTGATTGCCTTGGTGGCTGCGGGGTTCGGTATCGCGCTGCTGCCCGCTTCGCTGGCGACGGAAACGCGCGAGGACGTTATGTTCCGTCCGCTCCAGGTGGAAGCGGCGGAGGACGTGTCACGGCTGGAGCTGTTCATGGCGTGGAACGAGACCCGGACCTCAGCGATCCGCGACCGATTGATACAGGCGATTCTGCAGACCCGTTCTCTGCCCTGAGGTGACAAGACGCGCGGCGTCTTGCTGCAGTATGTAAACCGTCCTTCACCCGCACATGGCCAGGCACTAGGCTTCCGCAGCTCTGCTGGATAGGACCTGCGATGCCTGCTGCCATTTATGTGTTTTCCCTGTGCGCGTTCGCGTTCGGGCTCTCCGAGTTCGTGGTCGCGGGATTGTTGACCACCATTGCCGATGACCTCGGGGCGCGGATATCCCTCGTCGGCACGGTCATTGCCGCCTATGCACTGGGCGCGGCCATCGGCGCACCGTTCATCACCGCCCTGGTCGCGCACTGGCGGGACCGGCAGATCCTGCTGCTGGCCACGGCGTTGCTCGGACTGGGCAGCCTGCTGATGAGCGCCTCGCCCAATCTGGTTACACTGCTGGCCATCCGCTTCGTGGTCGGCCTCGGCCACGGCGTCTTCATGGCGGTCGCCTCCGACGCGGCGACCCGGCTCGTGGACCCGCAGCGATCCGGCCGGGCGCTGTCGGTCGTGTGGATCGGGTTGACCCTCGCGCTGGCGTTCGGCGTTCCGATCGGCACGTACCTGGGCAGTCTCTGGTCGTGGCGCGTGGTCTTCCTGTCCATCGGCGTCCTCAGCGTGGTCGGCATGCTGGGTCTGGCGCTGTGCATGCCGAGGGGAGCTGCCGGTTCGGCCCCGTCCCGCGGCGGGGCATGGAAGGGCATCCAGGCCATCATCCATCCCCAGCTCCTGACGACGGCCGGCATCGGCGCGCTGGTGAGCGTCGCGACGTTTTCGTTCTTCACCTTCGTCTCGCCGTATCTGCAGCAGGTCACTGGTGTGGACGTGCAGTGGCTGAGCCTGGGCATGCTGTTGTTCGGCGTCTGTGCGATCGCAGGCAACCTGCTCGGGGGAGCGCTGGGCGACGCGATGGACGGGGACCGCAGCCTTCAGTTGGCACTGTGCGCGTTGGCGTTGAATCTGCTCGGGCTCTACGTGTTCGCCAGCATGCCGGCCATGATGATGCTGCTGATCGGCACGCTGGGCATCTGTTTCTTCTGCATCGTGACGCTGCTGACGCTGCGTCTGCTCAAGCAGGCGCAGCGCTTGATTCCCGCCTACAGCCCGGTCGCGGCCGGGTTGAACATCGCCTCCTTCAACCTGGGCACCGCGCTCGGGGGCGCCATGGGCAGCCTTACGATCAGCTATGCAACGCTGGCATCGGTACCGCTGACAGGGGCCGTGGCCGCGGTACTGGCTGGCACCGTGTTGTATCGCCTTGCTCGCCGCAGGCACGGATCGCGTGTTTGAAGTGGTGGATCACGTCCGCTGCCGTTCAATACCCTCGAGATGCTCTGGAGCAGTCACCTCACTTGAAGCCGGCTGCCTTGCAGGCATCGACGAACGTCGCGCCTTGTTTATCCATGGCCGTTCTCACGCGCTTGCTGGCGTTCACAAGCGCCCCGCTGGGGGTGGCCCATTGCGCTTCCGGCAATGCCTGGGACCAGGCTTCCACCACGGCCGGCAGCGAAGGACGGCCGCGGCGATGGACCCATTCGGCGAGCAGGTAGGGCAGCTTCCAGAAGGTAAGGACACGCCACGCGTACCAGCGACGGAGCGGCCAGTAGGAGCGTTTGTCGTAGCCATACTTCTCCCGTTGTTCCAGCGTCAGATCATCACCGCCATCGTCGAGCGAACCCATCGCGCGAGCATCCTCACGCTCGATCTCAAAGGTGTGCATGCCCTCATACGGCTTCAGTCGATCCTTGGTCGGGACCAACCCCAATGCCTGGAACCATGGGTTGGGTGCATTGAACAACTGCCCGTCCTCCATGTAGTTTCGGATCGACGCCCACAGGCCCAGTGAGTGCGAATCACTGGGTTGTGGCAGCAGGACAAACTGCACGGTGTCGCGCTCTTCATCCTCCAGGCCCATGCCGAAGGTGTACTGGCGCGTTGTGCCATACGGGGTGATGCCTTGTGAATTGGACACCCAGGCAACGATGCTCTCCCAGGGCACGATCAGGGCACGGCCGCTCTCGCGGTCGATGTAGCACACCTCGCGACGCTGACGGTTGAAGCGCACCGGATAGGGCTTTGCGCGTTTGAACTCATCCGAGAACATCCCGTAGGCGAATGCCCCCAAGGGGAGGATGCCGAGAAGCGCGCCGGCAGAAAACACTTGAATGAGCATCTTCAAATCCGCCCATGGCGTCGGGAAGTTCTCCGGGTAGGCGAGCACCAGGTAGAGCATGATGAGCGCGGGCACGATGAACGCGAGCACGAACAGGCCGACGATTCCGCCGGCAAGCATTTTGCCGCCCTCTACGGTTCCCCAGTTGCTCCCTCCCAGGTCCAGGAACACATCATTGATGTCCGAAAAATGGCGACGGGAGGATTGCACCTGCCCGGTGTACACCGGCAAGGGAGACAGGAACAGCGTCTCGGTCGCGCCTTCAACCCGGATCTCGCCCGCTGAAGGGCGTTGACTGCGGACGTCGAGCGCAGCGGTCGCTGCCACAGTCGTGCGGCTCTTCCTGAAGAATCGTTGAAACATGCAAGCTCGCCGGGCGGACAACCGCGCATGATTTCACAGGCACTATCGGCTGTCACCATCCCCTGGAATCACAGCGTCTACCAGTTCCACCGCATGCCCAGCTTGCCGTTCCACGCGTTCTCGTCGCCATTGAAGCTCCAGCTGTAATCGAGATCGGCAAACAGGTAGCCGGTCTGGGTGACCTGCCAGGTTCCGCCGATGCCCACTTCGCCCCATGAGCCGCCCATATCCACGGCGAACGGCACGTAGCCGCTGTTGGTGGCGAACGCGGCGCGGGGCGTGCCGCGGAACTCGTGCCACACGTTGGCGCGCAGCCAGGCATTGCTGCTGCGGGCCTCACCCTGCGCGGTCTCGTGCTGGCCGGTGCGATTCAATCGCGCGCCGATGCGCCCGACCAGCGAGTCACCGTCGCTGAAGTGCACCTGCGCGGTGTGATCATCGAGGTCGTCGACGTCGATCTGCTGCCAGATCACCTGCGCCTGCGGCTCCAGACGCCAACGCCCGTCCTCGCCGGAGGACCCGTCGCCCTCGTTGAGGATGAACGGCCAGCCGCCTTCCAGCGACAGCGCCAGCCCATCGGCATCGACAAAACTGTCGGACGTGCGCGGGGACTGCAGGCGCACGTCATACCAGGTGTACTGGGCCACGGCGTCGATGTAGGCGCCTTTGGCGGAGAACGCTGTCCAGTAGCCGCCGACCGAGCCGGCCTTGAACCGGTCAGTGCCAGCATGGAAGCGGTAATCCAGGAGGTTGTGCCGCACCTCGCCCTTGCCTTTGCCATACGCGAGGTAGACACCGGCGTGACGGCGGCGCAGGTCATCGGCATCCACGCGCCGGTAGAGGTCGGTACCGATCTGCAACGCATCGAAACGGTAGTCGAAGTCGGGCCCGCGATCGCCATAGATGCCGCGCCGGCCACCATCATGTTCGCCGTCGTGGCCGAGATAGCGCATCCAGGCGCCATTGAATCCGCTACGTTCGGTATCCAGGTCGCCGCGCTGATGCAGCAGCTGCTCATCGCCGACCCGTTCGTGCAGGGTATCGATCAGGGTGCGGCCGTACACCTGGGCCATCGCCGGTACGGCCGCGATCAGCGACACCTCCTGGCGATAGGCCGGGGGCGGCGAGGGGCTGGGCGGTTCAGGGGGCACGGGATCCGGCGGAGCAGGATCCGGTGGCGGCGGGAGAGGAGGGGCGGGGCAGGGCGGTACCGGCGCGCCCGGGCTGGCGCAGTCGATCACCGAGCGCAGGTACCAGCTGTTCTCCACATCCGCGCCGGAGACCGTGGCCGCGCCACCGCGGAACAGGAAGTACTCGTACGGACCCGCCACCACCGGTGCCGCCAGCGCGAAGTTGTCGGGCGTGCTGGTGGCGTTGCTTGCCTGCACCACGCGGATGCCATCGGCCAGCGTCCGGTCGCCACGTCCGCCGGTGTTGTGTATCTCCAGCACGCCCGGGCCACTGCTGCTGCCATCCACCACGACCAGCTGGTCCGAGGGCGAGGCATCGTCGCCCAGCCAGGTGTTCAGCGCGAGCGTGCCATTACCGCTGTAGCGCGACACGGTCAGGGTTCTGTAGCTGGCCACTTGGACGAGATCTCCGCCAGGCACCGCGAACGCGATCCGGCTGCGATCATTGAGCAGCGTGGTGAGCGTGGAGCTGCCGGTCAGGTTCCACAGCGTGTCATGCAGCGCCACATTGGAGAGGCTGCCGGGCAGGGTGATCGCGGCGCCGGTGAGCACGCTGCCGGTCGCGGTGATGCTGGCAAGGGTCGGGGTGTCGGCGGCCGGCAACACACCCTGCGGCGCCGGTAAGGCCATCGGCAGGGGCACTGGCGGATCATCGGGCGGAAGGTCCGGGGGAAGGAGCGGGACAGCGGCGTCGAGCCCGTCGAAATCGGCAATGGCACCGACCTTGAGCCACAGGTCGCGGCCTTGCACCGTGGTGCCGGTCAGGTCGATCTGCGCCGCACCGATGGCGCCCACGCCGGGGCCGTCCGCAGCGGATAGCGTGGACTGCGTAACGAACGCCGAGGCTGGGGCGGGGTCGCCACGGACCAGCAACGCTGCCGCGCCGGGACCGGTCGTGGCCAGCGTGGTATCCGCCACGTCCACCCGACCGCCGTTCCATGCCACCGCTGCGTGGGCCAGCGCACCGCGGGTAGTGACATGGCTGCCGCCGCCCAGCAGCAGGTGCCCGTTGTCGGCCCAGGCAATCAGCCCGTGCGCCTGCACGCCTGTGGTGGCGATGCTGCTTGCCGTCGCAGTCAGCAGGCTGTCGGCATACGCGGCCAGCCCGTAGCCATGCAACCCGCTGGTGGTGACGGTCATGCCGCTCGTACGGATCTGCCCAGCCCCCGCCGCGCGTGCACCGATGGAATCGGTGCCGCGCGTGGAGACACTCACATTGGCCAGGGTCGCGATCGCATCCACGCCCTGGATGTTGAAGCCTTCGCTGGCGTTGCCCAGCGTAGTGATACTGCTGCGTGCGCCGTCGGCCTGCCCCGTCACCGGAGTGACGTTCATCCAGACCCGCCCCCCGGCCGTGCCCACATACACCCCGTGCCCGGAGATGCCGGACGCCATGAAGGCAGCGGGGTCGGTCACCGGGTTGCCGCCTGCATCGATCGGCCTGCCAAAGGTCGGCAGCGCCAGGTCGGTTCCCAGCAGGACGCCGGTACGGATCGTGTCGCCACTGGAGATCAGCGTGCCCGCGGTGCCACCGCTGGCGTTGAGCGTCATCCCGGGGCGGCCTGAGTTGATGATGGTCGTTCCAGCGCTGTCGATGGTGCCGCCGGTGGCGTTCAGCCCGATGCCACCCGCGCCACCGCCGCCGATGTAGAGATTGCGCGCGGTGATGCGGGTTGCCGCGCCATCGGCACGGATACCGCCCCCGCTTCCCGAGGTGGTCAGGATACTGTCGGTGACGCTGACCTGCGCGCCAGCCTGGCCATACACGCCGTTGGCATTGAGATCGGTGGTGCGCGTGTCCAGGCGCAGCAACGCCGCCTGTGGTCCGACCCCGCCGACGGCGCCCTGGACCAGCACGGCGTTGGCGTTCATCCCGTGCGTGGTGATCACCGTGTCTGCTGCCTGCAGCCGCGAGGTCGCGGCAGCCGCCTGGGCTACCAGCACGCCGGTGCTGTTGTTGCCGTAGGTCTCGATACGGGTCGTGGTGCCCAACGCTGAGCCATCGGCCGCCACGTCCAGCCGCAGCGTGCCACCCGTGGAGGACACCTGCGCGCCGTTCGCCCCGGTGGTGCCGGTGGCCACATACGCGGCAGGATCCGTGGTGGCATTGCCGCCGGCATCCACCGGCAGGCCATAGCTGGCGGCGGCAGGATCCGTGCCGAGCTGTACGCCGGTCAGCAGGGCATTGCCTTGGCTGACCACGGTACCGCCGCTGGCGGCCTGCAGGCCAACCGCCGAGTTGCCGCCGGCAATGCCGGAGGTGTAGATCGCACTGCCGCTCAGCGTGAGCGTGCCTGATGTCAGCGCATGGCCAGCGATGGCACCGTTGAGCAGCGTTGAGAGGCGCAGCCCGTTTGCCGTAAGCGCGCTGCCACCGCCTTCGGCGCGCAGCGCATTGCCGGTCTGTCCTGCAGCGATGACGACACCCGGCGCTCCTGCCAGTGTGACCGTGCTGCCGCTCCCGGCCAGCACGCCGTGCGCATTCTGCCCGGCCACGCGGATGTCCAGCCCATCAACCTGCACCTGGGAGGTGCCGGTGGCCGACAGCCCGTGCGCGGTGATGCCGGTGGCGTTGATGGTCAGCCCGGACAAGGTGCCTTGCGCATCAGCGAACACCAGGCCGGTCGCGCCGGTGCCGGTGGTATCGATGGAAAGCTGGGATGCCTGGAGGCGCGAACCGGTGGCAAAGCGTCCACCACTGTTGTTGTTGCCGCGGGTGAGGATGTTCACCGCATGCACGTCGAACTGCGCGCCGCTGGCGCCGAGCAACCCGTGGCTGCCATTGGTTGCACCGGCGCCGGTGCCGAGGATATGGATCAATGTGGTGCCACCCGTGGGAACGCCGGCGCTGTCCACATTCAACCGGACGGTGCCGTCAATGGCACTGATGCCGTGGGCCGCCGTTGCGGCCTTGCCCACGTAGGCATCGGGATCGGTGACGAGATTGCCGCTGGCGTCCACCGGCAGACCGTAGGTGGCGGGATTGCCGGGTTGCGTCCCCAGCAATACCCCGGTGGCAATGACATCGCCGCTGCCGGTGAAGCGGCCGCCTGCGACCTGGATGCCTTCACTGTTGGCCAGGGACGTGTAGAAACGCGTGCCGTTGGAGGTCAGCGTGGTGCCTGCCTCCAGGCGGGCAGCAGGCCCCCCGGCGCCCAGCCGGCTGACGGTGGAGCCGGCCGCCAGGAAGTTGACCGCGCCCGCGTTGGTCGAGCAGACCGTGGCCGTGTTGGCGGCACTGGTGATCAACGCCACCGCGCCGGTAGCGTTGATCACGCCGGCATTGGCGGCATAGAAGGCCGGTGCACCGACGGTGGTCGGCGCGTAGGTGCCGCTTGCGACCGTCAGGACCGTGCCGTTCGCGCGGACCTGCTGGGCGGGTACGCTTGCCGGTACCGTGATACAGCTGGCCGCGTCCACGCTCTGCGCCAATGCGCACCAGGGCGCCGACGCAGCCAGCCCGACCACGAGCAGGCTGCCGCGGATCGATTGCGGTGACACGAACGTACCCGCACACGTCACGCCGGAGGCTGCTCGGCGACCAGATCGGGAAGTCTCCACGTTTTATCCATGATGTGCTGTGTTGATCTACATGCACGACGTCGCCACGCATGGCGGGCACCGGGTGTGACTCGAGTCTGGCCACAGCGCTCCACGTGCTCAACCGCAATACGTGCGGGGTGAGGTCAGTAAAACTACCGGCACCCGCGGCGCACAGCCTCCCGCAGACATCCGACGCAGCGCTGACATCGGCCCGGGTATAGTGATCCTGACTTCACCGCAAGGATCGAAGCTATGCAGAAGGGCTCGGATCTACTGGTCAAGGCGCTGGAAAACGAGGGCGTCGACCGCATCTTTGGTGTGCCGGGCGAGGAGAATCTGGACTTCCTGGAGTCGCTCCGGACCTCGCGCATCGAGTTGGTGCTCACCCGCCACGAGCAGGCGGCCGCGTTCATGGCAGCCACCCACGGCCGGCTGACGGGCAGGCCCGGCGTGTGCCTGGCCACGCTCGGCCCCGGCGCACTGAATTTCTCCACCGGCGCGGCGTATGCCCACCTGGGCGCGTGGCCGATGATTCTCATCACCGGCCAGAAGCCGGTCATGAGCGCCAAGCAGGCACGGTTCCAGATCGTGGATATCGTGGCGTCGATGAAGCCTCTCACGAAAATGACGCGCCAGATCGTCAGCCCTGCCGCGATTCCGGCGACCGTACGCGATGCCTTCCGGGTGGCCATGGAAGAGCGCCCCGGGCCGGTGCACCTGGAACTGCCGGAGGATGTCGCAGGTGAGGAGGTGGAGGATGTGCCCGTCATCCCCATCCACCCGCTGGAACGTCCCATCGCACCCTCTGCCGCGCTCGACCGGGCGGAAGCGGCGATCCTGGCCGCCAAACGCCCATTGGTGATGATCGGCGCGGCGGGCAGCCGGCCATGGCTCGCCGAATCACTCTCCGCATTCGTTGCGCGCACGCGCCTGCCGTTCTTCAATACACAGATGGGCAAGGGTGCGGTCACCGGCGGTTCCAACCTGTACATGGGAACGGCCGCGCTCTCCGAGGGCGACTATGTCCACGAAGCCGTTGCCCGTGCTGATCTGATCATCGCCATTGGCCATGACACGGTCGAAAAGCCGCCCTTCCTGATGAAGAGCGGCGGCGGCCCCAAGGTCGTCCATATCAGCTTCCAGTCCGCCACGGTGGAGCAGGTGTATCACCCCGATATCGAGGTGCTGGGCGACATCGGGGCTTCGGTGGATGCCCTGGCCGAACGGCTGGAAGGGCGGTTGCCTGCGGACGAGGGCATGATCGCCCTGCGCCAGAGAATCCTGGCCCGCATCAACGACCGCGCCGAAGAGGACCGTTTCCCGGTCACGCCGCAGCGGCTGGTGCACGACGTGCGCCGGTCCATGCCGGACGACGGCATCGTCTGCCTCGACAACGGCATGTACAAGATCTGGTTCGCCCGCAACTACCGCACGCACGTGGCCAACACGCTGCTGCTGGACAACGCGCTCGCCACCATGGGCGCTGGCCTGCCGTCGGCGATGATGGCTGCCATGCTGTACCCGCAGCGCCGCGTCATGGCCGTATGCGGTGACGGCGGCTTCATGATGAACTCCCAGGAGATGGAAACCGCGGTGCGCCTGGGGCTCAACCTGGTGGTGGTGATCCTCAACGACAGCGCCTACGGCATGATCCGCTGGAAACAGGCAGTGGATGGCTTCGACGATTTCGGCATGCGCTTCGGCAATCCGGATTTCGTGAAGTATGCCGAAGCCTACGGTGCGAAGGGGAGCCGGGTGACCGCGGTCGAAGCGCTGGTGCCGATGATCGAGGCCGCTTTCGCCGGCGGCGGCGTCCACGTGCTGGATGTACCGATCGACTATGCCGAGAACACCCGCGTGCTGGTCGATGAACTTCGCAACCGCACGCCGGACGTGGGCTGTGATTGATCGTCATCCCTGATGCTGAGCAAGGAACCCAACATGCTGACTGTCGTCCAGGCGTTCGACCGTGCCCCCATCGCCGAGATCGGGTTGGATACCGCCGCGGCCCTGGAGCGCAAGCTTAGTGCCGCCGAGCGGGTATTCAAGGACCGCGACGGCTGGCTCGCGCCGCACCAGCGCATCGCGATCCTGCGCCGGCTCGCCGCGCTGATGGACGGCAGGCGTGATCATCTGGCGCTGCAGATTGCCCGGGAGGGCGGCAAGCCGCTGCCGGACGCCATCGTCGAAACCACGCGCGCCATCGACGGTGTCCACAACGCCGCCGACGAGCTGCGCAACTTCGCCGGTCGCGAAATCCCGATGGGGCTGTCGGCCGCGGCGGAGGGCCGTTGGGCGTTCACCACGCGGGAGCCGATCGGCGTGGTTGCCGCGATCTCTGCGTTCAACCACCCCCTGAACCTGATCGTCCACCAGGTGGCGCCGGCCATCGCCGTCGGGTGCCCGGTGATCATCAAACCTGCCTCCGCGACGCCATTGTCGTGCTTGGAATTCGTCGCGATGGTGCACGAGGCCGGGCTGCCCGAGCCGTGGTGCCAGAGCTTCCTGCCGGAGGGCAACGACCTGGCCGAGGCGCTGGCCACCGACAAGCGGGTGGCCTTCCTGAGCTTCATCGGCTCGGCCAGGGTAGGGTGGTCGCTGCACGCCAAGCTCGCACACGGTGCGCGTTCGGCGCTGGAACACGGCGGGGTCGCCCCGGCCATCGTCGATCGCAGCGCCGACCTCGGCAGGATCATCGAACCGGTCGTCAAAGGCGGCTACTACCATGCAGGCCAGGTGTGCGTCTCCACCCAGCGCGTCTTCGTCCACGAGGATGTTGCCGATGACTTTACCCAGGCACTCATCGCACGGGTCGAGCGCCTGCGCACCGGCGACCCCACGCTGAAGGACACGAATGTCGGCCCGCTGATCCAGCCACGCGAGGTCGACCGCGTCGCCGAATGGATTGACGAAGCAGTAAGTGGCGGGGCGCAGCTGGCCACCGGCGGCAAGCGACTTTCCGAGACCATGCTGCAGCCCACGGTGCTGCTGGATCCGGCCAGCGACGCACGGATCACCATGCAGGAAGTGTTCGGGCCGGTGGTGGCGGTGTATCGCTATACCGACCTGGACGAGGCGATCGCGCGTGCCAACTCACTGCCTACCGCGTTCCAGGCGAGCGTATTCGCGCAGGATATCGATATCGCCATGCGCGCCGCCAACCGGCTGGATGCCTCGGCCGTGATGATCAATGATGCCACCGCGTTCCGGACCGACTGGATGCCCTTCGCCGGGCGCCGCGAGTCGGGGTATGGCACGGGCGGCATCCCGTACACGATGCGGGACATGTCACAGGAGAAGATGATCCTGATGCGCAGGAGCTGAGCGGGCAGGCGACGTCTACGGCGCTGGCTGCGTAATGTACGTCCGGATGCCTGACACCTGTCACTTGTGACGGGTCGGTGCAAAGCGAGAATGGACCCATTCCCGCACGGCGCTGCATCGCCGGCACCCACCCAGCTCAAGGACGCCCCGTGAACATGCTGCATCCCCTTCTCTCGAACACCCCGGTGTGGGTCTGGGCGCTTCTGGTCTTTCTGGTCGCACGGGGCGTCGCCGCCATGAAACCTGGAGAAACCTCGCTCACGAAACTGGCCATCGTGCCGGCCCTTTTCGTGGCGTGGGGCATCGTGTCGATAAACCACCGGTTCGGCAATGCCTGGGAAGCGTGGGGTCAGTGGTCGGTGGGCATCGGTGCAGGCGTGGGCCTTGGATGGCTGCTGCTGCGCCGGGCAACGCTCACCCTGAATCCGTCGACGGGAAAGCTGTGGCGCAGTGCGGACTACAGTCTCCTGCCGCTGCTCCTGGTGACGTTTGCGGTGAAGTACGGCTTCGAGTGCGCGCTATCCGTATCCCCCTCACTGAGCGCGGACGGCAGTTTCCGCGCCGCGTATCTGCTGCTGTCTGGCGGGTTCACGGGCATCTTCCTCGGCAAGTATCTGCGGTACCTGCGCGCGTCTCGGCTTGCTGTACTGGGTAGAACCCTGGATGCGGCGGGCTGAGTTGGTACCGGCGCACGTCGGCAGTCCCGGTCAGAGACTCATCCGGCTATGGTTCACCGCGACCCAGGCACCGAGCAGAGTGCGCGACACAGCATCGGCGTGGCTTCAAGCGAGACGTCGATCCGCACTTCCCCGGCAGCGGGGGAACTGACTGCAGCCAAAGAACGACTCACCGGTGCGCCGGTTGGTTCGCTGCACCAGTGTGCTGCCGCATCGAGGACAGCCCTCACTCAACGCAGGTGTTTCCTTCGGCGGTGCGATCTTTGGCTCAATACGTGGGTTGGGCGCGGTTGGCCACACATCCGCGTTGCGTGACGCCTGGATCATCTCCAGCAACGTTGCCCCGTCCATCAGCTCGATGGGCTTGCCCTGTGCAAACGCCTCAGCGTCGCGGGTGAATGCCCCAATGCAGACGATCCTGACCGCATCCGCGCGATGGTGGGCCAACAGGCCAGCCATCTCGCGCACAACGCTCACGCCGACCTGCTGGCGCTTCCATTGCTTGCACTGGACCAGAATGCGCCGGCCGTCCTTGCGAAGGATCAGATCGATGCCGCCATCCGGGCCGCCAAGGCCCGTCTCTTCGACGGTGTAGCCCTGCCGGCGAAACGCTTCGCCTACCAACTGTTCGAACTGGCGCCAGCCACCGACGGCCAGACTCTCCAGCGTGGTCCTGGTATCCAGCAGGTGACGCCGATATCTGGCACGCAGGAACGAGAGGAGGGCGGCCATCCAGCAGAGACCCAGCAGCACCCAGGCGAGCGGGGCGAGTACCTGTCCGAACTCTCCCGCAAGGCCGGCAGCCAGCGTGCCGCCCTGGCGCGAGAACCACCACGGGATCCCGTACCGAAGCGCGCTGTAGCCGGCCATGCCGACCAGGATCCCGACCGGCCAAGGCAGGCCGATCAAGGCGTCAAATCCGGTCGATGTCCTTCTACGTCCCATGTATGCAGCCTGTTTCCCCTGGCGCCAACATACCACCCTGAGGGCCAATATCTGATGCCGTGCGGCAGGAGGTAAGCCGCTCCCGGTCAGTGCGATCTCGCCGTCTTGCACGTCACGGCTTTGCCGGCCTCACGACGTAGCGCTCCCAGTAGCCGGCAAGCTGAGCCGCCTTTCGGTTGCTCAGCTCGCTGCCGAGGGTCTGCTGTATCCCTGCTGCTTCCTCGCCACGCTCGGCACGGTACAACTCGCGGGCCGTCTCGAGCAGCGCCCGCTGGCGTACGTTGAGGTTACCGAAGGGGTCGAAGTAAGAGTCAAGGCGTGACGCGTCAGCCACCCCGGTCCACGTGAAGCGTGCTTCGCCCGCCTCCGTGGCAACGGATCGGTACCGGTCCACGGCCATAGCCGGCGTGGCCCTGCCTTCCAGCACATCCAGGCGCGTCTGCAGCAACGCGACTTCAGGCGAGTTGCGCTCTACCTTGAGGGCTTGCACCGACTCCCGAACAAACGCGCGGTCCATGTTGCCGGTGCCAGACTGGACGCCCAGCAGGTTGAAGCTGGCGACAGCGGCGTGGTACTCACGGCGCCCCTCCCGCTGCACCAGCGCCTCACCGGGTTCGCCGAGGCTGGAGGGCTGTACGATCCGCAGGTCCGGGGAAGCGGCCAGGATCGCTTCGATGTCCCGCTTGTGGAACTCGCCAACCACCACGACAACCGTGCCGCCGGGGCGCGCTTTCACCGCGGCGGCTACCCGCTGCGCCTGCAGGTAGGTGCGATAGAGATACAGCCTGCGCGGCAGGTCATCCGCTGCCCGCTTGGCCGGCGTTGCGGCCCATTGCGCGATCCGCTCCACGTTCTTTGCCTCGTCGGCGTGGAAGAGATCCCGCGTGAGCTGGCTCGGGGAGGGGAATGAAAGGAACTGCTGGAACCCGCTGGCAGGGCGCAGTTCCGGCGGGGCCCCCAGGTCCAGGCCGAATCCAAGCTTGGCATCTTCGACGGGTGGCTCCCAGTCGATGGGACACAGATCGATCCCGTTGCGCCGGGCGAAAGGAACCACGACGTCCTGAACTTCGTAGGTGAACTCGTAATAGTCGTTGCGTGCGAAGGCCTGCGGCGACCGCTCGATGCAGATGGCATCGGGCCTGGCATGCGCCAGGAAGGCCGCAAGGCGGGCAGGGCGGTCATTTTTGGCCACAAGCTGGGCAGCGTGGTCCACGCCAAGCACGATCACGGTTGTCGTCCCGTCGGCGGCATTGGAACCTGCTCCGGCCGTCGCACACATCAACAGCAGCGCTGCCGAGAAAAATAGACGCCTCACACGTACTCCCTCCATTCCATTGGAACCAACATAGCGTGCACAGCCCCCTGGCTCGTGTGCCATTGGTTGTAGTCACGCCGCAGCTGCGATGCTGCAACTGGATCGTTACAGGGGCCAGCCTGCCTCTGGCGCCAGATGTCAATGACGCGGTAAGTTTCCATGACACGCCGCTGGACGGCGTCCAACAGGGACGTACCTCAATGCACCCCGATCACCGCAGCTACTTCAGGTTCACCTCGAAAGCCCGACTGAACAAATCCGTCAACGCCCTGATCGGCATCGTCGAAGGGATCGTGATCGACGGCCAGATCAATCCCCTTGAGCTCGACTACCTCAACCTGTGGTTGGTCGAGCACGAGGCAGTGCGAGAGCAGCACCCATTCAACGAGCTGGTGCCGGTTGTCACTACCGCCGTGGCCGACGGCGTCCTGACCGAGGAAGAGCGCGCAGACATCCTGTGGCTGTGCGAAAGGCTGCGCTCCACCGAGTTCTACGCCGATGTGACTGCCGACCTGCAGCGATTGCACGGAATCCTGGGGGGCATCGTTGCGGATACGCACATCTCCATGGAAGAGCTCCGCGCCCTGTCAGATTGGATGGCAGATCACGAGCACCTGAGGACATGCTGGCCATTTGACGAGGTGGGGAGCCTCATCACAGGCGTACTCGCCGACGGACAGATAGACCCGAAGGAACACGCGTTGCTCCTCGCATTCTTCGCGGAGTTCACGCCACTGCTCGACGACCGTACGATTACCAATCCGCTCGTACTGAAAGAACAGAGGATCGTCGGCTTGTGCGCCGTGGATCCCGAGATCAACTTTCTGGATAGGGGCTTTTGCTTTACCGGCGCATCGTCACGCTTCACCCGCACCGAGTTCCAACAGATCGTCGAGAGGCTCGGGGGATCGGCCCACTCAGCCCCATCGAAGAAGGTCCACTACCTGGTCATCGGCGCGGAAGGCAATCCTTGTTGGGCCTTTGCCTGCTACGGACGCAAGGTCGAAAAGGCCATTGAGCTTCGTAAATCAGGGTCACGGCTCGTACTCGTCCACGAGCTCGACTTTCACGATGCATTGGCCGACCACGGCGGCTGATTCGCCTGGGCCGCAAACAGCCTTAGGGCCAGCGATACACCCAGCGTCGGTGGCCCCATGCTTGCCTTCGGCGCGCGCCTGCTGGCGAGCGTGAGCGTGCGGAGTCAATCCTCCGCACACGACTTCACCTGAGCGGCATGCTCACAGGGTTTCTTCCGGTATCAGTCTCAGTAGCTTGCCGTCCACCCCATCGGTAAGCGCATAGACGGAGCCATCTGCAGCGACCATGACGTCACGAATCCGTTCACCCAATTCGACGAGCAGCCGCTCCTGGCGCACCACGCGATCACCGTCACGAACGAGCCGGCGGATGCTCCGCTCACGCAATGCAGGCACCAGCAGATCTCCCTGCCATCCCTTGAAGAGGGCGCCTTGATACACGGCAAGACCGGAGGGCGCGATGGACGGCGACCAGACCACCTCAGGGTCCTCGAACGCCTTGTGCCGGGTAAACGGGCTCACCCGTGCAAATGGGTAGTCGATCCCGTGACTGACCATCGGCCAGCCGTAGTTTGCGTCCGGTCGAAGTCGGTTGAGCTCATCACCGCCGCGCGGCCCGTGTTCGCTGACATGGATGGAATCTGTGACAGGGTCATGCACGATGCCCTGCGAGTTGCGATGCCCGGAGGTGTACAGGGTCCCCACGCTCGCGCCAGGCGCGAGCTCTATGCGCATCACCTTGCCCAGCGAGTTGCGCACATTCTGCGCTTCCTCCCGGCGGGCACTACCGTCGCCCACGGTCATCAGCAGGGTGTGCGCGTCGAGAAAGGCCAAGCGGCCGCCATTGTTGCCGTCGCTGGCTTTTGGCGTGGATTCGAAAAGAATCTCCACCTGTTCCATGGACCACGCATCGCCAACGCGTTCCAGCGCGCCACGGATCAAGCGAACACCCACGCCGCGTTGATCTCGATAACCCTGCGTCAGATACACGCGGCGATCGGTCTCGAAATCCGGCGACAGCGCAATGTCCATCAGGCCGATCACGCGTTCACGCTGATAGCCCGCGGGCATTTCGGAGAGATTGACGTCCACACGTGCACCGGCGCGGTCAATCAGCTTCAGGCGGCCAGCCATTTCGGTGACGAGCAGCGTTCCATCGGGCAGTTCCGCCAGCGACCACGGCCACTGAAGGCCGCTGGCGACGGTCGCGACCTGGTAGCCTTTTGCCGCAGGCGGCTGTGCACGTTGCGCCGTTGGCTGCATAAACATGAATGAGACAAGCGGCAGCAGCACCAGGCCAGCCGGCAACAGCAAGGCAACTCCGCCGTGGGGGTGCGTTTCGCGCACGGCACGCGCCCTCAGCGTGTAGCTCACATAGCCTCCCACCAGCCCACACAGACTGAGCAGGGCGAAGCCGGGAATCTCCCGGATGGCGGCCACTGCCGGCATCGGAATCACACTGCGCAGCAGCGCGAGCACGACCGCCAGCCCGGCTACACCGGCGAGCAGTGCGCAGGGCAGGGCATGGAGGCCAAACCGGCGCAGAATTGGCTGCAGACCTGACGCAAGCACGCCGCCGGCCAGCGAAAAGCTGAACATTACAGGTCCGAACCGAGCCAGATCCTCCACGTTGACTGCGGCCCTTGCCGGCCAGCTGACGTCCAGGCCCAGCTGGGTAAGAGCATGCAGATTGATCTGGGTCTGGAGCAGGCTGGCAACAGCGGCCGTCGCCAATGCAGCAGTGAGGTTGATTGAGATCGTTCGCAACCAGGAGCGCATGCAGGGAGTTCGTCAAAGCAGGCCGAATCCACACTCTAGCAATGAGATCCGGTGAACCTCCAGTGATGCATTCCGTTGAAGAATTCACAGCGGAGGAACTGCACGGCGGCGACCCTCTACGGACCTCCCCTCTACGTAGAGGGTTGGCAGGGAATCGTTACGAACACGGCCAGATCTTCGCTAACCGATTGATGGATCGGTGAATTCTACCCTCCGCCGCCCTTGCAGGGTCGGACCTCCCCAAGGAGCTGTGGCACCATTCAACCATGGCCACCACGTACTACTTCCTGGACACCGAGTGGGCCGATGTAACGGGCAGCGAGCTGGTGAGTTTGGCGCTGGTGAACGAAGGTGGAGACCGCCTTTTCTACGCTGAGCGAGCCAGCCTGCCCGAGGCTCCCACCGACTTCGTTCGTCAAAGCGTCTACCCACTGCTCGACCGCGGCGGCGCGGCCCTGCCGGATGCCGCCCTGACTACCGAACTGCGCGCCTTCCTCAGCGAGGCCGATGCTCCGGCGGTGATGGCGGATTTCCCGAACGATCTGCATCTGCTGCGGTATGCCTTGGATGGGTTCGAGCTCCCCGATGACCAGGTTGCTGCATGCGGACCCCGGCCGGCCCCGGTGATGACGCGCATGTCCAAGGAAGGCCTGCCGGGATTGCTGGTGGAAGATTGGTTCGCGGCCCATCCGGAACATCGGGCGAGGCGCCACCACGCGCTGGTGGACGCGCAGGCCTTGCGGATGGCTTGGCTGGTGGCGACCGACCGCGTCCCGGCTCCGGCGTGGGCCCACTCCTATCATCGTGCCCGGCGATAGCGGCATGGCGTCCATTCCCGGTATGCTTGCCTCATGAACCGCCTGAGCCCGCTCGACCCTCGAATACCGGCGTGATCGCATCAATCGATCACGCCCCTGTTGCTCATGTTGGTCAGAGCGCCGGCCTTATACCCCGGTGAGAGCACGCGCCAGATAAGCGCGTACACGTCGGTTCGATTCCGACCAGGGGCACCACCGTCAACGACGGAAGAATGCTTCTACTTGCGCGCCATGACAGCGCTTGTACTTGCTGCCGCTGCCGCACAAGCACGGTGCATGCTCGCGCAATCCCGCACCGAGTGACTGGCCCAAGAAATCCCTCGCCTGCAGCAGGGGCTGGATTTCATTGGCCGGAACGCTGACCTCGCCATACTGGGACGCTCGCTCGCCGCGGTTCATCACCTGGACAATCGCTTCGGACATCTGGATGAAGTGTTTGATCAGCAGGTCGTCGCGTAATGGCATGCGGACGTTGTCGATGGCAAGGCCCTCGTAACGTCTTCGCGGATCCGGCACGAAGAGAATGCGCTTCTCGCCTTCAGGCTTTGGCGTGATGTCGATCATTTCTCCTTCGGGGCTGACCCACACCGCGTGGAATTCCGCTTCCACCAGCACGTGCGGCCATTCCCACAGCTGCCACCCGCATAGCATCTGACCACCGTCGCGCGCGACCTTGGCCTGCACGTTGGGAAAGCATTCGTGCACGATCGCATCGGCTTCCGGCTGCACATCGAGGTACACCGGTTCTGCACCGCGCACGACCGAATCGGTCAAGCGCCGCACCGCACGGCTGATTTCCGGGGGTGTGGTTGTGACTACGCTCATGACAAAGCTCCTTGCGATCGTGGCGGATGTTTCGCTCCTAGGCTATGACCCCGGCGTCTCTTCCGATGAGATCCGCTTGGCGCCTTTGCCGCCAGCACTGGCTGGCTGCAGCTGGGCCAGCAGCGGCTCCAAGGTGCTCAGGCGCACGGTGGCGCGCAGGGTCTCCGCCTCGGCGTGCTCGCGTCGTTCGCGCTCCTGGACCAGTTCGGACCGGGCTTTCGTGAGCTCTTGTCGAGCATCTTCCAAGGCCTGAGCGTCTTGGCCCCAGCGCACCTGCAGCGCCTGGTATTCGGCCGCCGTCAGGCGCAGCGCATCGAGCTCGTCCTGTTGCGTCTGGATGGTCTGGCGCAGCTGCGCCACCTCCCTTTCCAGCCGGGTGTGGCGTTCCAGCCACTGGCCGTTTTCCCGGTTGAGCTGCACCAGGTCGTGGTTCTTGGCGGTCAGTGCTTCGTTGGCCTGGCGCAGGGCAACCTGCAGTTCCTGCACCTGGTGCTCGTGCCGGCGTTGCTCCTGCTCACGCTGGTCTTTGGCCGAGGTGCGGTAGTGCTCAAGGGCTTCCCTGGCATGCTCGTGCTTCTGCTCCAGGGAGCGTGCGTGGCTTTCGTGCTCTGCCAGCCGCGCCGTGAGGCCTGCAATGCGCTCCTCCAGCTGAGCCCGTTCGGTGGTGCGGCTGGCCAGCTCGCCCCTGGCGGCTTCGCATGCCTCGCGCTCTGTCAGTAGCAGCGTTTCGGTGCGCTGAAGCTGCGCGCTGAGGTTGCCGGTCTCTTGTCGGGCCTGTTCCAGGGCTTGGGTGCGCTCGTGCAGCTCGGCCTGGAACCTCTCTTGCGCTTGGGCGACCACGGTTTCCGCCTCGACATGCAGCCGCTCGGCAAGGCGAGCCACCAGGTCCTGCAGGGCGTCGCTGACCGAGATCTTGGCGCCTAGGCCTTGCCCGTCCTCCTCTTCCAGCTCCTTCAGGTAGCGATGGATGGTGGTTTTAGACCCAGTATTGCCCAGTGCCACGCGTACGGCGTCCACTGACGGATTCCTGCCTTCGGCCCGGAGACTGTCCCGGGCGCGTTGCACATCGCTTTTGTACAAGCCAGACCGAGCCATTCGTCCTCTCCTGCTATTTCGTAATATATTACATACCATGTAATTACGCGCCATTCAACATGCACATGGATCAGGCTGGGGCGTTAATTTAAGGCGGGATAATATGGAATTATCCCGCGTAAGGCCGATTCATGCCCTTCCCAGCGCCCCAAATAGTACGAAACCGCCCAAGGCCGGCGATCGCTGGGTAGTCTGGCCCAGAGCGGAAAGGAGGCCAGCCAGGGTGCGGCCAGGCTCCGCCACCGAGCCCGTTGGTCATCAAAGGACTGTGCATGCCGATCGAACGTATCGTCATCGAAAACTTCAAGTCGTTTCGGCATCTGGACCTGCCGCTCAACGCCCACATGAACCTGGTGGTGGGCGACAACGAGGTCGGCAAGTCCACCCTGCTGGAGGCCATCCACGCGGTGGTCACCGGGCAGTTGCATGGGCGCAATCTTGCCTACGAGCTAACGCCTCACCTGTTTCACCAGCCCACAGTGCGGGAGTACTTGGCGACGCTTGCTGCAGGGACGCCGGCATCGCCGCCGCGGATCTCCCTCGAAGCCTATCTGGGCGGCGACGCCGCACTGGCCTCGTTGCGCGGCACCAACAACTCGCTGCGCCAAGACACCGCCGGCATCCGGTTGCTGGTTGAGCTCAAGGGTTCTACCCCGAAATCACGGACGGTTGTAAAAGGGCTGAGAACTTCTGGTCTTGCCTGGCGACCCTTCGTCGCATCCTCGGGTTGTGGAACCGCTCGATGTATTCGAACACATCCGCCCTCGCGG